>CAZXLW010000071.1:14162-25705 GCA_964641465.1 uncultured Pirellulaceae bacterium
AGCAAAGGGAACGCCAAATCGCCGAATAATTCGAATGCCGACCAAGCGGAGGAATCGCTGCTGGCATCCCAGGCGCTCACTGTGACGGCGGAGGTGACGGGCAAGTTCACCGATATTGACCCGAAGCACAGTGGAATTGACTTCACTAACCAATGGCCGGACAAGTTTGACTATGAGCTGCTAAACTCGTTCATCACAGCTGGCATTGCGGTGGGCGACTTTGATGGTGACCAGCTTCCTGATTTCTTTGCCTGCCAGCGACAGGGCGGCGGGAAGCTGTACAAGAACCTGGGAGATTTCCAATTCAAAGATGTTACCGAGGAATACAAGCTTGATTTGAAGGGCCTGTGGGGAACCGGGGCAACGTTCGCAGATATCAACAATGACGGGCAGTTGGACTTGGCCGTATGCGGGTTCGATTCAGCCAACCGGGTTTTCATCAACCGCGGTGATTATTTCGAAGACCAGGCAAAACAGTTGGGGCTCGACTACGAAGGCCCGAGCGTGGTCATGACGTTTAGCGATATCGACCGCGACGGCGACCTCGACGCTTACTTGCTGACCAACCATACGTATTCGGATCCGCGACCAAATGTAAGTGTCCCTCGCGATGCCGAAGGCCGCCCGGTTGTGCCGAAAGAGTTCGGCGAGAGTTTTTATTACATTGCCCATCCCGATGGTCGGTACTTAAAAGAATGGGCCGGCAGGTTTGACCATTTGTTCCGCAACGACGGAGACAAGTTCGTCAACATCACCAAGGAAGCGGGCATGGGGAATCGTCCGTTCTACGGGCTGTCGGCAACGTGGTGGGACTACAACGATGATGGCTGGCCGGATCTGTTTGTGTCCAATGACTTCAAAGGCCCCGATCATTTGTATCGGAATCGAGGAGTCAACGAAAACGGAGTGACGGTTTTCGAAGATGTCTCGCGGTTCGCGTTTTCGCACACTCCGTGGTTCTCGATGGGCAGCGATGTTGGCGATATCAACAACGATGGCAAAATGGATTTGATCGCAACTGACATGGGTGGCACCAACCATTATCGTGACAAGCTATCGATGGGGCCGATGAGCGGGCCTGATAGTCGAGCCTGGTTCTTGAACGTGCCGAACCCGCCGCAGTACATGCGGAATTGCGTCTATGTGAATACTGGCACGACGCGATTCATGGAAGCGGCGTTTTTAACTTCATTGGCGGCAACTGATTGGACCTGGACCGCCAGACTCGAGGATTTCGATCAAGACGGCTGGCAAGACGCGTACTTCACGAACGGAATGTCGCGTGATTGGTTCAATGGAGATCATCTCGCCCGCGCCAAGAGCTACCACGACCGAGTCGGCGGGGGCGAGCGGGGCGAAGCTGAAGGATTTGCCTATTGGTTCCTGACTCCGCGATACACGACGGAAAATCTGGCGTTTCGCAACAAGGGCGAATTTGAGTTTGAGAACGTCTCCAAGAAATGGGGGCTCGATCATTTGGGAGTCAGCACGGGTGGTGCGACGGGTGATTTTGATGGCGACGGTGACTTGGACATCATCATCAACGGCTTTGACGAACGACTCAAGATCTACCGCAACGATGTGGCGGACGCCAATCGGCTGAAAGTCTACTTGCATGGACGCTGGAGCAATCGGTCGGCGTTGGGTGCTAAGGTCACGATTGAGATGACGGGGCAGGACGGGGAATCCTCACAACAGATGCGATATTTGAATTCCAATCAGGGGATCATGTCCAGCAGCGAAAACGTTGCTCATTTTGGACTCGGAACGACTGACAAGATTGACAAGCTGACGGTTTCCTGGCCTTCAGGATTGACCACTGAACTTGATGAAGTTCAGGCAAACCAGCGACTGTTCATCACCGAACCGCCGTTGCAAAAGGAAAACCTGCGTTCGCAACTGCAAGAAGAAATCACAGCTTGGGCAAAGGAAAAGAAAAAAGACCAGGAGATGATGTTCCTGCGAGATCAAGAGTTCCTCGGCAAGAACGTCAGGCACGAAGAACTTCCGTTTGACGATTTCGCACAACAGCCGCTGATCCCTAACAAGTACACGCAACTCGGACCTGGAACGGCCTGGGGCGACGTCGACAACGACGGGGACCTGGATTTCTTTTTCGGCGGTTCGCGAGGTTCGTTTTCTCGATTGTTCATCAATGAAGATGGCAAGCTGGTGGATTCGCGGCAGGCTGGATTTGAAGACGACCGATTGTGCGAAGACATGGGCGGCCTGTTTTTTGACGCAGATGGCGACAATGACCTCGACTTGTATGTCGTCAGTGGCAGCGGCGAAACGCGGACCAACAAAAAGAACTTCCAGGATCGGTTGTACCTGAATGACGGGGCAGGCAAATTCTCTTCGGCGACGGAACAATGGCTTCCCGAAATAGACGCCAGCGGAAGCTGCGTGGCCGGGTGTGACTTCGATCGGGATGGAGATATCGACTTGTTTGTCGGCGGAAGGATCGTACCCGGCGAGTACCCGACTGCTCCGCAGTCCTATCTGCTTATCAATAATGGCGACAAATTCGAAGACCGGGCCGACAGTGTCGCGAGTGGTCTTTCGCGGACCGGAATGGCAACCTCAGCGACCTGGACAGATGTCAACAACGATGGCTGGCGAGACCTGATGGTAACTTACGAGTGGGATTCCGTTCGGCTGTTCTTAAATCGCGATGGCAAACTGGTCGATGTCACGGAATCATCTGGACTCGCCAGGTACCAGGGCTGGTTTAACAGCATCTCCAGCGGCGATGTCGACAACGATGGTGATTCGGATTTCGTTGTTGGGAATTTCGGGTTAAATACAAAATACACCGCCAGTAAAAAGAAACCGGAATTGTTGTTTTACGGCAAGTTCGACGATTCCGGGAAGTCGCACATTATCGAAGCAAAGTACGAAAACGACATTTGCTTGCCGCGTCGAGGTCTTGGTTGCTCCAGTCATGCGATGCCGATGCTGAAAGACAAGACGCCGACGTATCACGAATTCGCAATCAGTCCGCTCACCGATTTGTACACGAGCGAAGCGATCGAAAGTGCCACGCGTTACGAAGTTAACAATCTGAATTCGATGGTTTTGATCAACGAGAGCGATGGAGATGACATTGCATTCAGATTTGAAAATCTGCCACGAATTGGCCAGGTCAGCCCAATCTTTGGAACGGTCTTTTCAGATTTGGATGGTGACGAATATCTGGACTTAATCGTGACTCAGAATTTCTTTGGTCCGCAACGAGAAACCGGATACATGGACGGTGGAGTCAGCCACGTGTTCCGCGGGCTGGGAAATGGAAAATTCGAAGCTATCTGGCCAAATAAGTCTGGCCTGATTGTGATGGGCGATGCGTTGGGACTGACCCTCTGCGATCTGAATGATGACAATCGGCCCGACATGACAATTGCGATCAACGATGCGGCACCACAGCATTTCGTCGGGCAGCAACTTCCGGAAACTCAATCGTTCAAGCTTTTGATTCGAGGCGAACCAGGGAACCCAAATGCCATCGGGACTCGGCTGACCGTCAAGACTTCCAGCCATAGCCGTGTTTTTGATCTGAATTCCGGTGGAAGCTATCTTTCTCAATCTGCCAATGAGATCTTTTTGGCCTCCGATTCTATCGAGGAGATCAAAGTGAACTGGCCTTCAGGCAAAGAACAGCTGATTGCCGCGCCGGAATTCGTAGACGGCAAACTCATCATTAATGCCACTTCAGATGCCTCAGCCGCTCCAAGCGGGGCTTCTCAAACTGGCGCAAAATAGGTCGGTCGTACGAGCGAGCAACAACTCTTGCGACACCCGTATTCCATATTACAGAAATAGTGCAGCTATAACCCCCATTATTGACAAAACTGTAATCGAAATTACGCTAAGTAATGAATTACTTTTTTGTCTCGGAGAGAAAAAAACATGAGGGTAAACAACTTTGTTTCGCGATTGCTTGCTTGCGTCGCAATTATGACATTAGCTACTGTGGCTAATGCTGACGTTTGGGACGAAATCGGTGATGGCGGCGGAGACGCTGGAGCATTTCCTGGTGGATCATTCCAAACACAATCTAGTAGCACGGTCTTTGACTCAATCACTGGTAACAACCTTGATGGCATCGACTCGTACCTGATCACAGTTACAGATGCTGCTACGTTTTACATTGAAGATTTGGGTGGCAACGACACTCAGGCGTTCGTATGGGGAACTGATGGTTCAGCACTCTACGCTAACGATGACAACGCTGGTCCAAATGCTACTGGATTCTCTTTCGGATTCGGAAACCCTGGTTCAAGCCACTTGGGTAATGTAATTGGAAGTCCAACTCCACTTTCTGACGGCGACGAAATCATCCTTTCTGTCGGTGCTTTTGGCGATGTAGCCACTGGTAGCGGTGGTACTGGCGATGCATTCCTGGATGATGGCGGAGATTTCGAAGCTCTGCGTGCTCCATCTGGCGAAGCTTTCGCTGGTTATGCAGCTGGTGGCTCTGGCGATTACAACATCAGTTTGACTGGTGCTCAATTCGGTTCAGCTAAAACGATTCCAGAGCCAACAACTTTTGGTTTGTTCGGCCTGGTTGGTTTGACTGCACTAAGTCGTCGTCGTCGCTAAGCTTTATTAGCTACACGATAAGAATACTAAGCCGCCTTTGTTTGAAGGCGGCTTTTTTTTGCGCATGCGGTTAGATTCTCAGGCATCTTGCATTAAAATTTCGCGAACCAACAGTTCGTCAAATCGTTGAGAGCGGTTACCGTTGTTTCATTTCCGGCTCACAATTCTTCTCAGTGCTTTTCTACTGTTTGCCGTCCAACCCATGGCAGCCCGTATGCTGCTGCCGGCGTTCGGCGGGACCGCAGCAGTTTGGACGACAAGTATTGTTTTCTTCCAAATCGCGTTGCTGATTGGATATCTATACGCCCATATCCTTCGCAAGTACTGCACGCCGATGGTAGCCGGCATTGTGCATGTTGCATTCATGATTGTCGGTCTGGCTTTTCTCGGTTTCGAGCAACTTCGGCAAGCGGAGGCCAGTTCAACGATGGTTCAGGAAGTGTTCTGGCAATTGGCTCGCAGTATCGGGCTTGCGTTTGTCGGACTCTCTGCGACCAGCCCGCTCGTTCAAGCCTGGCAAAACTCGACGAATCAATCGACAAACACTTATCGCTTGTATGCCTGGTCAAATTTTGGATCGTTGCTGGCTTTGTTGTCTTACCCGTTGATTGTGGAACGATTCGGATTGAGCCTGCAATCGATCTTTTGGACCTGGATGGTTTGGTTCTACCTGTTCTTGATCGCTGTTTGCGTTTGGTCGGTTCGAACAAATCGAACATGGCTCGACAAGCTCGAACCATCGGCTCACCGAGCCAAATCACACCCCTTGTTGTTTGTTGTTTGGCTCTCGTTGTCGGCAATTGCGTCGATCATGTTGGTCGCAAATACCAACGTCTTGTGCCAGGAAGTCGCTTCCCATCCGTTCCTATGGGTTTTGCCGTTAGTGATGTACCTGTTGAGCCTGATGCTCTGCTTCGATGGGACTGGTTGGTACCAGCGTATCGTCTACCTGCCTTCGTTTGCGGTCACGGTATTCGCTGCCGTATTGCTGCACCACCTGGGGCCGAAAGCTGGCCTGCTCTTTCAAGCCACCGGCTTTTCGCTGCTGACATTTTTTGGCGGCATGATCTGCCACGGCGAGTTGTACAAACTAAAACCAGCCGGCGAACAGTTGACCACTTTTTATCTCGCGATGTCACTCGGAGGCGCGATGGGCGGGGTGTTCGCAGCAGTCGTCGCCCCGCGAATATTCTCTACCTATTTCGAATTCCACGTTGCCTTGCTTGCCTGCCTGGCCATCACCGCAGGCTTGATGATTTTCGAATGGCTGTACCGTGGACAGAACCGCGGCGAGGATAATTCGTACGCGATGTACGGCGGTGTGTTCGTCGCCGCAATCGCCGCGCTCCCAGTTGTCTGTAGTCTGATGTTTTTCACCAACCGGGAGTTCCAACCAGAGCTGTCGTTTCGCGCTCGCAATGAGTATGGAGTGGTTTCGGTAACGGAACAGGACGGCCTGCGAAAAATGATCAACGGACAGACTCACCACGGTGGCCAATACGTTGACGAATCCCGGCAGCAAGTTCCATTCGCCTATTATTCGAGCGGTAGCGGAGTCAGTGTTGCGTTCGACTATTTGAGAACGGCACCAAAAACCGATCTTCTAATGACAAACAAAATGGCAAACAAGAATCAAGGGTTGAACGTCGGAATCATCGGCTTGGGTACGGGTGCGATGTTGGCGTATCAACAACCGGGCGACCAGTTTAAATTTTACGAGATTAACCCGCTTTCCGAATTCGCCGCTCGTGAGTACTTCGACTACCTCACCCCCGAAATCGAAGTCGTCATTGGTGACGGTAGAAAACAACTGCAGTTAGAAAGTGATCGGGGAATCGGCAACGGGTTCGACGTGTTGTTCGTGGACGCGTTCACAAGCGACTCAATCCCCACCCATCTGTTGACGCTCGAAGCTGTTGATTTATACCTTCAACAAGCGGCTGGCGGTCTCCTGGTTTTCCACATCACCAATCGGTTTGTGGATCTTCGGCCGGTCTTGAAGGCAATCGCAGATCATCACAATCTTGATTCCACCATGATCGAACATGAAAACCTTGAATTCGATCTGCAAACCCGTTGGGTGTTAATGTGGAGGAGCGATCCTCTCGACATCCAGCCTGCCCCAGAATGGCAGCAAGGCATCGAGCCGGTCGTGTGGACTGACGACAAGGCACCGTTATTTCCAGTCGTTGATTGGAGCGGCAATTTGGCAGATCGCAAGCACTGAGTTTTGCAGTTCGCGATTTGCAACCCACTACGAGCTGATTGCGAACGAATTTGCGATTCGCCATTCCTGCTGATTCGTTTATCCTGCAGACATGTCCACAAGTGAAAAAACAGTCCGGATCACTCAAGTCTCGGCGTCCAATGAATCAGTGTGTAGCACGCCAAAGGCTGACGCAGTGGCCGTCGAGGAGCCGTTGGAAATCCGGCTTGTGTCTGGGCCGGAAGAGAAACGTAAAGGAAAATCACTTTCGATAACGATGCGAACGCCAGGAGACGACTTCGAACTGGCGGTAGGATTCCTGGTTTCGGAAGCAATCGTTTCAGCCAAAAAGGATGTTGTCTCGGTTGAGCACGTCGGAGAGGTCGCTGCTGGCCAAGGACAGACCAACCGAGTTCGAGTCGAGTTGGATTCGAGTGTTTCGTTTGACCCCACGAAGCTCAACCGTCATTTCTATACGACTTCCAGTTGCGGGGTCTGCGGTAAAGCTTCACTGGAAGCTCTGGAGCTACAAGAATTCCAACCAGTTGAATCGACGCTTCAGATAGCTCAAACCCTGGTCATGCAATTGCCAAACAAACTGCGTGGCAAGCAGACTGTATTTGCGACAACTGGTGGGATCCATGCTGCCGGGTTGTTTACACCGGAGGGTGAACTGGTAACAGTTCGTGAAGATGTCGGTCGGCACAATGCCTTGGACAAATTGATCGGGCACCAACTGCTCAACGACAAGTTCCCGCTAGACGATTCGATGTTGGTCGTCAGCGGTCGAGCCAGTTTCGAGCTATTACAAAAGGCGCTTTCGGCGAGTATCCCGATATTTGTCGCGGTCGGCGCACCTTCGAGTTTGGCGATCGAACTCGCAGAAAAATTCTCGATAACGCTGATCGGATTTGCCAGCCAAAACCGTTTCAATATCTATTCGCATCCCGAACGAATCGTTTGATAAATACTCGGCGCCGATCGCTCAGGAAATCATCATCATTAGAATCCAAAAACCGCTGAAGGACATGGCGATGATGTTTAAGATCAAACAAGCCTGTTGCATTGGGCCCGGGTTGGTTATCGCCAGGAAAAGCCCGTAGCCGTTCATTAAGAACAACAATGGGAACAAGCATCCGCCGCATCCCATGTTCAAAACGATTCCAATGATGCCCAGGATCAGGCTGGTGGAAAGTGCAGAAGACTGCGGGTTGCCGCCAGCACGCTGATTCCGCTGACGAGTGAATTGTGAACGCGGGTACGATTCGGGGGGCGAATTATCAAGGGGTGCAGCGAACGAATCTTCATCTGGACTCGCGGTCGGTTGTTCCGAACCAGGTATGAAGCTTAGCTGTTGGCAAACTGGGCAGCGAAGTTGTTTCCCCTGATGCTCAGCATCGACCCGCAACAACGATTGGCAAGAAGAACAGTTGACTTCAATCTTCATCGCAATTCTTTTCCTTCAGCAAGTTCGATCGAATTACCATTTAGCCAAAGTCAACCAGGGCCTGCCCAACGCCACCTAACAACACTGCTCCCATTTGGAACGCTGCCAGTCCGCCAATTCCCATCTGTCCGGCTCCAATTGCGATTATCGCCATCTGTCCGATCCCGAGCGGAGCTAACGTGAATTGACCGATCGCCACGACTCGAGAAACCGCGAACTGGCCAAGGCAAAAATATCCCTCGCAGAATTGACCAATTGCGAAGACTCCACTCGCTTTCGGTCCAATCGCAACAACGCCTCGAGCGTGCCCTTGTTTCTTCGTCTTTGGATCGCAGCCAGAGACAATTGAAACCAGCGGTAAGTCAAACAATTCGGCGTTCGACGTGTACTCTTTGTAGAGCCCGCCGTTTTCATGTTTGTAGATTCGCCATTGCCCGTACGCCGTCTCCTCGACTTCAAAACGCGGGTGCTTGATTGGCTTCGAGGGCTTAGAT
The DNA here is from genome assembly GCA_964641465.1 of uncultured Pirellulaceae bacterium. Lineage (GTDB taxonomy): Bacteria > Planctomycetota > Planctomycetia > Pirellulales > Pirellulaceae > Mariniblastus. The sequence goes on from CAZXLW010000071.1 coordinate 22,912, forward strand.
GGTTTGCTAGCGGCAATCATCGTTTTCTCCCGTGAGTTGCTATATCAGTTTTTCGCTGAGAGTGCTGGTAGATTTCATTAAAAACGGAAGTCTCAGTGCGATTTTGTCTATTTATATGCGGTTTTTGACTGTCTTGCTCGCGTGGGCCATCCGCAATTTGCCCCTTGCACAATTTCAGAATAGGAAATTTGCGCAATTTTTCCTGATTAGGGCGAAATTAACGAAAGTTGAAACCTTGCGGGTTCCGATGACTTTAAGGACGGGAACATAGGCCCGTCCTGCGCTACCAATAGCCACTTGAAGAAGAACAAAAACGGATCGGAATATGTTCGTTCAAAACAAAACGCTGTTTGCTTTGTTGTCAATATCATTGTTATTTCCATGCTGCATGCCCATGGCATTTGGGCAGTCGAGTCGTTCGGCGATCATGCAGCAGGCACAAAGGCGAGGACAGCAAGCACAATTTTCGTCCAAAGGTTACCAGCCTTCGCATACTCGCGTTGCCCAGAACACAGGTGTTGTTCACAACACGCGCCCAGGTTCAAACGTCCGCGTAGCAGCTCAAGGCAGTGGGTCCAGAAGCTTGGCCCCGACACCGCTGGCTGGCAGCGCTCCGATCGTAAACCAGGGTGCGATCCTGAACGGATCGCCAGTTGTATCGAATCAAGTTTCGAGTCCTGTTCCGAGCAGTTCACCAGTGATTGGATCGCCGGCGGGAGCAATTCGGGGCGGTTATGTTCCGCAGCCAGCACTCGGTGATGGCCAGATTATTTCCGGTGGCTCGCCGATTGTGTCCGATGGGTATTTCGACAACTCGGTGGTCGCTGGTACAGGTTTCAATGGCGGTGGTGGTTTCAGTGGAGGCTGTAATAGCTGCGGAGTCGGCGGATGTGGCGGCTCCGGCGGGTGTGGAATAGGGCAGTGCGGAATAGGTTCAGGGTATTTTTCTGGGTCGCAATGTGGGCGGCCGACATGTTTCGAAAGTTGTGTCATGGGCTGTTTGAGTCGAGTTTTCCGCAATGCCGAGCTGATCGCTGGTGCACAGGCCTTTCGTTCAAGCAATTTTTCAATCGACGGCACGAACGTCGATGACTCAAGTTTTGGTCTCTATGGTGGCATCAACCTGGGAGTTCCATTGCGACGTTTGACATTCGGTCTGTTTTCCGGACAAATCGGTGTGCGAAGCTCGCAATCAGAATTCGATGGCGACTTCTTTTCGATCGACAACCGCGACCAGTTGTTCTTGACCGCGGGACTGTTTCGTCGAGTCGACTACGGAGTGCAGATCGGTGTTGCCGTCGACTTCCTGAACGAAGAATGGTTCGTTGAAACGGAACTTAGCCAGCTGCGCGGCGACATAGGTTGGGCTTGTCCCGGCGGCAATTCATTCGGCTTTCGATTCGCAGCCGGACTGGATGATGATGAGACCAACGGAATATTCAACGGAGCCAACTTTGATGGCTTGTTAGCCCAAGTCATCGACAATTACCGATTTTATTATCGCTTCGGAGCACAAAACGGCGGATTCTGTGATGCGTTTGTCGGCTGGACAGACGACTCACATGCCGTCCTTGGGCTCGATCTGGATATGCCGATCTCCGGTCGTTGGGGAATGCAAGGCGGATTCACCTATTTCCTGCCTGAAGACTCTCCTCCAGAGCTCCCGATCAGCACTCAAGACGCTTGGAATGTTTTTCTCGGGCTTACGATTCGCCCGCAAGGTGCGGGATGGTACCGCAATTACGACCGGCCGCTGTTTAACGTCGCAGACAACGGAACATTCGTGTTTGAACGTAATTAAAGGCCTGAACGTCAGTTTTTCCAAACGGCCGGATGGGGTACAATTCGTTCACTTATTATTCGGCAATGTATTGGAACGACAAACGTGACAGACGAAATCTTTGATTATTTTGGCGGCAATTCACCTCGAAAAGTTGAGCCACTCGAAAAGGATGACTTTTTCGACGATTTGATGCCCAATGAGGATGCCACGTCTGAACACGCCGATGTTGCGGCGGAAGACATTGCCGAGCCTGCGGAGGCTTCCTCCGACTCTAAGCCGGAACCGAAAGTAGTCGAAACGGTTTCGGAGTCTGGCATGGCGGAAGCGCCTGTCAGCGACGATATCGAATCAGACGCTGTTCTGAATGAAGCAGAATCGCATTGGGACGTGTTGGCTTCGAGCTTGGGGCTTGAAGCACCAGAGCCTCCTTCCGTTCCTAAACCATCGCGATCATCCCGCAAACCAGAGAAAAAACGAGCCAAACAAAAGGCCGACGCTGTTGCTGACGAAGCTGTTGCTGACAAAGCACCGGTTTTTGAACCTGCCAAACACGAGACGGACTCGACGGAAGTGCTTTCCGAGATGTTTGCTCCGAGCGATCAAGCAATTGATGAGTCGGATCCGGTTGATCTGGTTGAGGTCGAGCTAGTCGTTGACGCCAATGACTCGCGAAGTGAACTGGCTGACGATGATCCATTCGCGGCATTCCATCGCCCCACCAGGCAAGATGTGGTTGACGAACCGGTTGCCGAGGAAGTGCAGGAAGAAGAACCAGAAGACAGCCTCGTTGTGACCGACGACTTTGTTGAGTTCGATGTGAAAGACCTTGGCTCATCTGGCGGCAAAGATCGCGAACCACGCGGCCGTCGACAAGGCCGGGCAAGACGCGGGCAGCCAAAGTCTGAAGGGCGGGAACAGAAAGAACCTGTTGCTCGTAGTGACAATCGCGATGAAAGCCAAGGTTCGGATCGGGGCAGGAAGCGTCGAGGCGGGCGTGGTCGTGGTGAAGGA
>CAZXLW010000072.1:0-25529 GCA_964641465.1 uncultured Pirellulaceae bacterium
ACTCCACAAACAGTGGTTGACGCTGCAAAAAATAAACTTGGTGACGATTGTGTGGTGATTTTCCAAGATGTTGATCCATAAAAAGGGTTTCGCCAATGAGTTGGATAGGTAAGTGGACGGCGTTCCTTTGGCTCGAATCCAATCGAGTGCTAACCGATGCGTCTTTTGTATCTGAAATTTTTGCTGATCCAGATTTGTTGATGCGCAATCCAGACTCAGGAAAGATCGAATGTATGCGGCACGACAGCACTTTGTCGGAATCCGAAATGTGCCCGATATTCGATGAGTCGCAAGATGCAGATAAGCTGCTATCCAACATTGTCGATCATCCAATTTCTATCCGGCTGTGGTTGGCCGAGGGCGTTGACTTCAATGTCCGGCTAACCAAGTCGGTCGACACCATCACAGTGTTTGCTGAATCAAACATTGGGGGTGACTCCCAACGCTATGTTCATTTTCGAAAACGCATAAAAATGTCCGTTGAGCGTTACTTTTACCGAAGCCTTGCTGAAAGTGCTGCAAAGGGACTTATCGTCGGTGAATCAAAATCGACATATGTAGATGGTGTTTTTTACGCCGATGATTGGTTTGAACTGGGTGGAGCTTATAAGTTGCCATTGCCCGAATTATTGATTTTGCCTGCGGTGAAATTTGCCGAGACTGATTTATCCAGTGTAGCCTGTGAAGCATTCGGGAAATGGCTGAGGATTGAGCATCAACCATCAGTGAACGGACGAAATTCAAACTGAAGTTGTTAGAGAGTTGATTAATACCTGAAATTGTCAACCAATAAGTTTCAATTAGAGATGGGAGAAACTGGGGAATGATCAGCGGTGTTTTTACTGGCGATGGCCGGACTCATCGTGGAGGTTGGCTCGTGGATGCCTTTGAGTAATTCCCAGCCACCTTCTACCTCCGCTTGATCATTTGCGGTTTCAAATTCACATCGAAAAACCGCTCGACACAACTTTGGCCGCCGACCAGATCGCCAACCGATGATTTTACGCCGAGAAGACAGCTCCAGTCCTGCCCGGGATTTCGATTTTCAGATTGCTCGATTCGTTGGCAATTCTTCCAGCTCCGAATATGGTCTGACAATATTCGCTTGCGAGTAAGCTTGCGTTCAGAACGATTGACGCATCGTCGTCGCCCGCGTTCATGGCTACCAATAGACTCGAGCTTTCAAGCTTACGCTCAAAAACGTAGACAAGCCCTTCGGCCGCAATTTGATGGAACGTTCCGCGACGTAGTTCCTCGTACCGATTGCGCAAAGCAATGGTGCTCTTGAAATAGTCCAGCATTTCCAGGTCCTGATCGGATTCAGACCAAGGCATCGGCCAACGGGCGTGGCGATCCTGATGCTGCTTGTCATAGTCGAGCGTTCCCCGAATCCCAATTTCGTCTCCGTAGTAAATACTCGGCGCGCCGGGATAAGTCATCTGAAAGAACGTCGCCAGTCGCAACGATGCCTTGTCGCCTTGCACAATGCTGATCATCCGCGCCGTGTCATGACTGTCGAGCAAATTGAGACTGACGCACGTGGTTTCCCAGTGGTAAGCGTCCAGAACTTTTTGAATCTGATTGCCGAATTGGCTGGCGTCAACGTCCTTCCGCGGCTGGAACTCCGGATGCTCGGAGATCTTTTCGCTGATGTTATGCTGCCCGGCAAAATTAACGATCGCTTCGGTGAACGGATAGTTCATATGAGCATCGAACTTGTCTCCCGTAACCCACTCCGGTGAAAGCGTCCAAATTTCACTCACGATGTACGCCTCCGGATTGATCGCACGCACGCGCTGCCGAAACTCTTCCCAGAAACCTGGCGTTTCAATTTCACCTGCGACATCGAGTCGCCAACCGTCGATTTCAAATTCACGTATCCAGTACTCGGCCACATCCATAATGAACTCTCGGACTTCAGGATGATCGGTATCGAATTCTGGTAACGAGCGGTTCTCTCGCCAGCCAACATAGTTCGCCGGCCGGCGTCCGGTATACGGTGCCAGCGGCCAGCCTTCGATTTTGAACCATTCGAGCCAAGCTGAATGTGGACCGTTTTCGAGGATGTCGTTGAACTGGAAAAAGCCGCGGCTGCAATGATTGAACACACCGTCCAGAACAACTTTGATTCCACGACGATGCGATTCGGTTACCAATTCACGGAGCGCGTCGTTGCCGCCCAGCAGTGGGTCGACTTGGTAATAGTCATGCGTGTGATAGCGATGATTGCAAGCCGATTGAAATATCGGCGTCATGTAGATCGCGTTGATCCCCATGTCGGCGAGGTAATCGAGTTTTTCGACGACACCCAGCAAATCACCGCCGTGATATTTCTGGTCGTGCGGAGGGTCGGTCCACTCGAGCAAGTTGGCCGGTTTCTTGACCCGATCACTTTTCGCAAACCGATCAGGGAAAATCTGGTAAAAGACCGCGTCCTTTACCCATTCTGGTACTTCTGGCTTCATGAATTTGATTTGACTAAGGCTTGCTTGATTTGACTAAGGCTTGCTTATTGACGTAGGCTTAATTTGACAAGGTCGAACCGCGGGAAGATCCCGGTTTCAACTTTGAATTTGACATCGGTATGGAAAACGGTCAGCCAAACGCGAATAATGGGATAACCAGACTGGGCTTCGCTGACGTGCATGAAGCGGCACATTGTATTTAAAAGATGAGCACTGGCAATGAAAGCTGGCGTGAAGGTAACACTCTTCAAGAGTTAAATTGTGTAACCAAACCACGAAAGCCAAAACACGGAAGGATTGATTATGAGAATTTTCGGGTTGCTGGCATGGGCATTGGTGTTTTTCCTGAACACTTATACGAGTGCACAGAACGACGCATCAACGTTGAAGAAATCGCTGGGAAAGCTGGAGGATGTTCATTCGAAAATGGGACCAGTCCGCGCGGGTGACTGGCTTGATTCCCACAAAGAATCGGGGCAGACATTTGCGCAATACATTCGCAGTCGTCCCAAGAAGCCAACCAACAAAAGAAAAGTACTCTACGTGTTGCCACTGGGGGAGTTCGATGATACCCAGATGAAGATCGTCGACCTGAGCACAGAGTTTCTTGGCCTCTACTTCGATTGCGAATCCAAACAGCTTGATGCATTGTCTTTGGATGTGATTCCGAAGAAGGCGCGACGCGTGCACCCCAACTGGGGCGTTCGGCAGATCCTTTCAACGTATGTCCTGGACGATTTACTCAAGCCCAGGCTCCCCGAAGACGCATTCGCGCTGATCGCGTTGACGTCCAGCGACTTGTATCCAGCCGACAGCTGGAACTTCGTGTTTGGGCAAGCCTCATTGCGAAACCGGGTTGGCGTCTGGTCGATGTTCCGAAACGGCGATCCAAAAGTCGAATACAAAACCGTGCTACGGCGGACGCTGCAGACGGCAACTCACGAAACAGGCCACATGCTTTCGATCAAGCACTGCATTGCCTACGAGTGCAACATGTGCGGCAGCAACAATCGCCGCGAGTCAGACAGAAGGCCGCTTTACTTGTGCCCGGAATGTGTTGCCAAAGTCTGGTGGTCGACTCAATGCGATCCGGTCAAACGATTCGAAAAGCTCAAGAAATTTTGCGAAACAAACAAACTCGGCCGAGAAGCCGAGTTCTATCAACGATCGATTGAGCTGTTACAGTAGGTGGACTGCTAAAGACTGCCGACCAGCTACGCTCAGTTCAGTTCATTCCGCTAAGGGTTTTCGGCCATGCGGATCTGTGCGGTAGCTTGCGCAACGGCCTTCCGCTTGAGTTCCATCAGCTCAGGCTTGTCAGCCGTCTGGGCCTGGGCTTTCTCCAAGTCGGCTTTCGCTTTGGCCAGATCAATCTCAGCGACTGGAATACTGACACCTGTCAGGACCGAGATGTTGTTGTCGGCGATTTGGACGAACCCTCCGTCCACGTAAAATCTTTCGATCGCGGAGCCGGTAGTCACTCGTAACTCGCCTGGTCCCAGCCGACCGATCATTGCTGCGTGACCAGCCAGGATTCCCTTCTCTCCATCGATAAGTGGAACGACAACACTATCCGCCGCCGCGTCGAAGGTGGTGGTTTCAGGTGTAACGATGGAAACCTGGATCTGAGCCATTTGATTCTTAGCCTACAAACTTAACTTGAACGCTGATTGGACTAGACGCTGGCAGCCATTGCATTGGCTTGTGCTTCCGCCTGCTCGATCGCTCCAACGTACATGAATGCATCTTCTGGAAGATGATCCCACTTACCATCACACAACTCTTCGAAACTGCGAATCGTGTCCGCCAGCGGAGTGAACTCACCCTTCTTACCGGTGAAGACTTCCGCCACATAGAACGGCTGCGACAGGAATCGCTCGATCCGACGAGCGCGGTGTACAATCAACTTGTCCTCTTCACTCAATTCATCCACACCCAGAATCGCGATGATATCCTGCAATTCACGGTATCGTTGAAGTGTTGTTTGAACTTTACGAGCGACCTTGTAATGGTGGTCACCGACGTATGCCGGATCCAAAATTCGCGATGATGATGCCAATGGATCTACCGCTGGGTAAATACCTTTTTCCGAAATGGATCGTTCGAGGTACAGGAACGCGTCCAGCTGACCAAACGCAGTCGCCGGTGCCGGGTCAGTCGGGTCATCCGCAGGAACATAAACCGCCTGTACTGACGTGATCGCACCTTTGTTAGTCGACGCAATTCGCTCCTGCAACGCACCCATCTCAGTCGCCAGCGTTGGCTGGTAACCTACCGCAGACGGCATCCGTCCCAACAGAGCTGATACTTCCGAGCCAGCCTGTGAGAAGCGGAAAATGTTATCGACGAACAACAGTGTGTCAGCACCCGTTGAATCACGGAAATACTCGGCCATCGTCAACGCCGACAAAGCAACACGCAAACGTGCACCGGGTGGCTCATTCATTTGACCGAAGACCATCGCCGTTTGTTCGATAACCTTTCGACCGGTTGAACCAATCTCAGTTTCCTGCATCTCCAACCACAAGTCAGTCCCTTCACGAGTTCGCTCACCAACACCAGCGAACACGGAATAACCACCGTGTTGACTCGCGATACGAGCAATCAACTCCGTCAGGATAACCGTCTTGCCAAGACCAGCACCACCAAACAGTCCGGCCTTACCACCACGGACGAAAGGTGTCAGCAAGTCAACAACCTTGATACCTGTTTCAAACAATTCAGTACTGGTTGACAGTTCCGATACCGCGGGAGCAGCTCGGTGAATTGAGCGTATTTCTTTGGCTTTGACTTCGCCGCGACCGTCAACTGGTTCACCCAGCATGTTAAACACTCGGCCCAAAGTCGCGTCGCCGACGGGAACAGAAACCGGTGCACCGGAATCGACGCAATCAGCACCGCGACGCAAACCTTCGGTAGAACCCAAAGCAACACAACGGACTCGGCCACCGCCAAGGTGCTTTGAGATTTCACCAGTCAACGTTCGCTTGTTTCCACCAGCGTCAATTTCAGCGGTAACCGCGTTGTAAATCGGCGGCAACTCAGCATCGCTGAATTCCGCATCAAAGGTGGAACCGATTACCTGGGTAATTTTGCCAATGTTAGCCATGATATTTATTATTGTTCAGGGTTCGATTTTTTGAATGTTCTTAGTCTTGTATCTCTAGCCTTCCAAGGCTTCCACACCGCCGATGACTTCCATAATCTCGCCGGTAATCTGGGACTGTCGGGCACGGTTATAAGTTCGCGACAAGTTCTTAATCATGTCGTTGGCGTTTTCCGTCGCGCTTTTCATCGCAACCATTCGTGCAACCTGCTCGCTGACAGCCGCATCAAGAAAACACTTGAACAACTTGATTTTGAAACTCGTTGGCACAACCTCTTCCAGAATACTTTCCGCGGACGGAACAAATTCATAGAGAGCTTCTGACTTTCCTGATTTCACATCGGGATCGACAGGAGTATCCGCGCCTTCAATACTCCCCAATGGCAACAGCGTTTCAGAAACGATTTGCTGTCTCGCCACCGAGAAAAATTTGGTGTACGTCACGTCCAAACGGTGCAATTCACCAGCGGCGTATTCCCGCAGGTAACGATTCGCGATCACTTCAACTTCAGCGAATAACGGCTGATCGTCAAAATTCGTGAACGATTCATTGATTTCCACGTCGCGAAACTTGAAACCGGAAATACCGCGTTTGCCGCTGACTTCCAGGCGAACGTTCTCGACGTCGTCTTGCAACTGACTACGAGTTTTCGCACCCAGTCGAATCGAGTTTCCGTTGTAACCACCACAGAGACCTCGGTTCCCGGTCAGAACCAACAAGGTCGCATTCTTGACATCGTCGGGAGCTTCAAGCAGCGGGTGAGTGACTTCCAAACCAGCGCGGGCCAAGTCGGAAACGACAGCCGTAATTCGCTTGGTGTAGTCATTGGCCGCCGTCGCGCGGTCCATCGCTTTCTTGAATCGCGCAGTCGCGATCAATTCCATCGTTCGCGTAATCTTTTTGATATTGCGAATGGATTTGCGCCGCTTGTCTAATGCTCTGGCGTTGGCCATGGTATCGGGGATTCAGGGTTACAGGGAACTATTTGAAACTAGCGTTAAATTCTTCAATCGCGGCAACAACCATTTTGGTGGTTTCGTTATCCGCTTTCTTCATGGCGTCGCCTTTATCCTTGTTGGCGTCCAAGTTATCCCAGACATCCTTTTTCTTGGTGTGGACGAATTCAAGGAACTCGGTTTCCCAGCGTTGCACATCGCTAACAGCAACTTTGTCCAAGTACCCCTTGGTACCGGCAAAGATCATCATGATCTGATCAACGATATTCAGTGGCTTGTACTGTGGCTGCTTGAGCAACTCGACCATTCGATAACCGCGGTCAAGCTTGGCTTGTGTTACTGGATCGAGATCCGTTCCAAGTTGAGCAAATGCTTCCAACTCGCGGAAAGAAGCCAAGTCCAAACGCAAACCACCGGCCACGTTTTTCATCGCTTTCACTTGAGCCGCACCACCTACACGCGAAACGGAAATACCAGCGTTCATCGCAGGCCGAACACCTGAGAAGAACAAGTCAGGTTGCAGGTAAATCTGACCGTCGGTAATCGAAATCACGTTGGTCGGAATATAAGCCGAAACCTCACCCTCTTGTGTCTCAATAATTGGGAAGGAAGTAATCGAACCGCCTCCCAGATCGTCACTCAATTTCACCGAACGCTCAAGCAAACGTGAATGACAGTAGAATACGTCACCAGGGTAGGCTTCACGTCCAGGAGGACGACGCATCAACAACGACAACTCGCGGTATGCAACCGCTTGCTTGGAGAGATCATCGTAGACAATCAGGCAATGGCCTTTGTCGTACATGAAATGTTCCGCCATCGCTGTTCCCGCATACGGAGCAATGTATTGCAGCGGGGCAGGGGAGCTGGCACCGGAAACGATGACGGTTGTGTATTCCATCGCTCCTCGTTCTTCAAGCTCTTTGATCACACCAGCAACTGATGAATCTTTCTGTCCGACCGCGATGTAGAAGCACTTCACACCAGAATCTTTCTGGTTGACGATCGCATCAATTCCAACCGCAGTCTTTCCAGTCTTCCGGTCACCAATGATCAATTCACGTTGACCACGACCAACTGGCGTCATCGCATCAACAGCTTTCAGACCAGTCTGCATTGGCTCGGAAACAGGCTTTCGCTCAGCAACACCAGCCGCAATGATTTCAACAGGACGCGTTTCAGATGAATTAACAGGCCCTTTGCCGTCCAATGGATTTCCCAATGGATCGAGAACACGACCGACAACTGCGTCGCCGACTGGCACAGACAACAGAGTGCCCAAGGCCTTGACCTGGTCACCTTCGTTAATCTTCAGGTAGTCACCCAAGATGATGACACCGACGCTGTTTTCTTCCAGGTTAAATGCCAAACCGATAATACCACCGGGGAACTCAACCATCTCTCCAGCGGCCACGTTCGTAAGACCGTGCACTCGTGCAATACCGTCTCCAACTTCGAGCACGGTACCGACTTCGCTTACGTCGATCTGACTTTCGTACTGCTCAATCTCCTTCTGGATAACGGAGGCAATTTCGTCAGCACTGATTTTCATTGTTAACCTCTTTAAGCACTCTTGGCTTTGTATCTGAATTGACTTTTTTGACTTCTTAACCTGCCATGAACTTGTCGAGCGAACTTCGAATCGCATCGGAAGCTCGCTTGATCGCACGCGATCGGACCTGACTCAACTGGCTTTGAACACTGCCGTCGTACACCGTATCTCCGATACGGACGACCATCCCGCCGATCACAGATGGGTCAACCCTCGATTCCAACTGGATCTGCTTACCAAGCTTCGTTGACAGACTTTTTTCGATTCGTTTGCGGACACTCTCTTCGATCGGTTCGGCAGTCGTAACCGTCGCTTGAACTCGACCCGAGATCTCATCGAAGATCTTTTCCGCGGAACTGCGGATCGCCGGCAAACAATCGAATCGCCCCTTTTCAAGAATGATCTTCAGGAAGTCCATTAACTTCCCGTCGACTTTTGAGCCCAGCGTTTTCTCTAGCAAACTGACTTTGTCCGCTGTGGCAATTCCTGGCGACTGCAAAGCCCCGTTCAGCTTGGGCACGTCATGCAAAACGTCCGTGACCGCACCGAGTTGCTCTAACAGCTTTTCAGTGGACCCGTTTTTTTGCCCAAAACCGATTAGCGCGTTGGCATATGCTTCGCCAACTTGCTGTTGGTCCGAATCAAAAACTGTCGAATGCTTAGGTTCGCCCATTGATAATCAGCCTTAGACTAGACCTTACGCTCCACCAGAGAAACTGCCGATCGAATCGTCAATCAGCTTGGCGTGATCTTCTTTCTTCAGCGACCTGCCGACAATGCTGCCCGCCAAAGTCACCGCCGAATCAACACTCTTCTCGGCAAGCTCACGAACAGCCGAATTCTTTGCCGCCTCGATATCCGCCAAGGCACGATCGCGAAGCCGCGAGGCTTCTTCCTGAGCGTCGGCCAGGATTTTCTCCTTGGCAACCGTGGCGTCTTTGCGAGCTTCGCCGATGACGGCTTTCGCTTCGTCCGAGGCACCAGCCATCTTGTCTTCGTACTGCTTCAAATTAGCCTGCGCCTGTTCGTTCGCGATGCGAGCATTCTCGATATTATCCGAGATGCTTTTCTCGCGAGCTTCCAAGCCCTGCATAACCGGCTTCCAAGCAAACTTAAACAGCACAGCTGCCAGACCAAGAAAGATCAGCAGCGAAAACAACAGCGTATCCACACGGAACTGCAACGGTGGATGCGCATGCGCTCCGCCCTCTGCAACGAGCAACACAGCCAGATTGTGCAAACTACCAGACATAATGCTTCACCTAATCAAAGAAGCCAAAGGTATAGCGATTTATTACTTTGGTCAGTTAACTTAAAAGACCAGGCACAACAGGATTGCAGCGAACGCGGCACCTTCGATCAAGGCCGCGAAAATAATTCCCGCACCCTGAACCTGACCACCAGCTTCCGGTTGGCGTGCGATACTTTCGCAAGCCGACTTGCCGATAGCACCGATTCCAAGACCAGCACCAATCACAGCCAAACCAGCTCCGATTGCCTTCAGCTTGAGATCCAAGCCACCGTCTTGACCAAGCAACAATCCGTCAACGCTAGTATCCTGAGCAAACGTTGGTGAGCAGAACAAAAATCCACCCAGAACAAATGCAACTGCAAACAAAATCCTACGCATCAGATCAAATCTCCAAGTTCAATTCGTAGTTAAAGTATGTATTCAAATATCAAAAATCAGTGCGGGTGAATTGCCGTACCGATAAACAATGAAGTCAAAAACGCAAACACGTATGCCTGAATAAACGCCACCAGCAACTCCAACAAGTTGACGGCGATCGAAGCCAAAATAACAACCGGGGCCACGCCCCAAATCATGGCAGAACCCCAAGCCACGCCGATGAACGCTACAAAAACGCCCACTACCAGGTGACCGGCAAACATATTCGCAAACAATCGAACGGCCAGAACGACATGCTTGATCATCAAACCAAACATCTCGATTGCCCAAATCATTGGAATCAAAACCGCTTTTAGAACCGGGTTAATATCCAGATGCGGTGCCTGAGCTTTCACAAACCCAACCACACCCATCTTCTTCACACCCGTTCCAACCACCACAAAGAATACCGATAAGGCAAATGCAGCAGTTACGGAAATCGAACCAGTCGCAGCACCCAAACCAGGCACCATTCCGATCAAGTTCAAAACCAAAACGAAAAAGAATATAGTCCAAACGAACGGCAGGAAGCGTTTGGCATCGTGGCTGCCGATCCCGGGGACTGCGATTTCGTCTCGCACGTAATTCACCCCGGCGTCAATCATGTTCCAGAACCAGCCTTTCGGCGGCTTGCCGTCTTTGACTCGGCGAGCGTAGGGAATGAAGATCGCACAAACGATCAACGCCCCGATCAACTCGAGAACGACAAACTTGGTGGGCTGAAACGTAGCCGGACCGATGAATTGGTTACCTTTTGTTTCAAATGCGATCGTTCCATTGGTCCCGAAAAAAGGCTCTTCATCGGTCCAAGGTGAGATCTGAGGAATCGTGAGCTTCCCCTTCTCCTTAAAGTCAAATGACCCGATCGCGGGCAGCTCGAAATAGTTCGCGTCTTGAACGTGGCCGATCAAGTGATCTGGATTCAGGTAATACCCCATCGAATCCATGATGTCCCAATCACCATCTTCGTGGGCGTGGCCATCATCCGCATGCTCGCCGTGCGAGCCATGTCCATGACCGTCGTCTTGGTGCCCCGCCGCTTCTCCGTGGCCGTCGTCTTTGTGACCGGCTTCTTCGGAGTGCGAATCTTTACCGTGCTGTTCGTCAGCGTCGTGCTGATCGTCGAGTTCGCTTGTGAGAAGTTCCATGCCTATGACCGTTATCAATGATTTGACGACAAACCGCGATAAATTATTTATTCCTGGTTATTACTGCTTAGTGCTTCTTACTGACTTACTGCTGCGATTCCTGCCGAGTCGCCAAGGAGCCAAGCTGGAGTTTAATGTCGGCCGCCAAGCCAATCATGTAAAACGAAAGTATATAGAAAACCAAACTCGTTTCGAGCGGTGGTTCAACAAATTTGATACAGCAGATTGCAACCGCAAAGGGCGGCACCGTTCGCACCACCATCTGAAGCGCCATCCGGGCGGCAAAGTTGTAATCGCCCTGTGGATACTCGCCGAAAACGTGAGCCAACAAAGCGGAAACCGTGCATGCAATCCAAGCAATCGTGAACGTGGTTACAGATGTCCCAAAGCCGAAAATGCCCAGACTACCTATCACCACTCCAGCAGCGACCATAATGCCAGCCAGTAACACCATCCGCTGAGGCAAGCCTTGTTGCCCGGCGCGGTGATCATGATTAATGGTTTGGCTCATTTCAGTTTTCGTCGGAGGACGATCCCGTTGATTCTTGCTTGTCATTTTTTGCGGCCGATTTTTGTTTGTTGCTTGATTGAGAAACCAGCGCCACAAGTTGATACCCTGCGCCAATCATTCCAAACACCAAACCCAGGATCGTAAACAACATCACGGTCGACAACATCCTGTCGATCCAAATGCCTATCAACGCCGGCACGATCATCATCAAGCTGATCGCCATCAACTCCGACACCTTGGCCATGGATTTTGCCATGACGGAACGGTCATCGACTTTGCCTACCATACGCCTGCCCAATCGTTAAGAGATCCTGAGCTAATCTCGGCTTCGCGCGAGCCAATCTATCCGTGAGATCGGTAAACAGCAATATCGCCGGGGAAACTTTGTGAAAATTTTCTCAAAGTTTTTGCAAGTGTAAACAATACAACAACTTACACACATTGACAAAATGTCGCACGCAAGGTTTATCAATTGTGAAATCCTAAACGGTTTGAGAACAACGTAAACCCAACACATCAAACGATTTATTGCGCAACAACAGGCCGTTAAACCGGTCCGATTGTTTGCATTTTTCGCATATTGTGGCTAGATTGGAACGGTCGGAAGACGCGTGGGCCTTGGGAGAGGCATGACAAATAGTTATCAGCCATACACATTCGATGATGGCATGATTCCGTTTCCATATGTGCGTTCCGACAGCTGTACGGCCGGGAGGATTCGGCGGTTGTTTCCCGGGATAGCGGTGCTGGAATACTGTGTTATCCGAGACAAGACTGACCTTCGGGTCAATGCTGGAGTTTACATTGGTAACCGCTTCCTCTCTACGAACTCAAACTTCCAAAGATCTCGCCAAGTTGGCCAAATCCAAGGGCGTTCCCGGCTGGCACTCAATGCGGAAAGAACAACTCGTTCTGGCCCTTGTGAAAATGGCCAAGCAAAAAGCCAAGACCAAAACGGGCGTTGTAAAAAAACCGACTCGCAAAAAAACCACGGCGAAAACAACCGTCCGACAGGATTCACGAATCGCTCGAAAACTTCGTCAGGAACGAATGCAGGCTGAAAGCTTGAAAAACCTGGCGCTGGTCCGTGAACGCGAACGAACAAAAGTAGAACCGGAACAAGATCGCATCGTCGCGATCGTTCGCGATCCGTACTGGATTCAGGCGTATTGGGAAATCACCAAAACGACTGTTGAACGGGTCCGAGTCGCAATGGCCGATCAGTGGTTTGAAACCAAGCCTGTGCTGCGCGTGCTGGAAGCAAGCTCGGAATCGACAACCGGTGGCGCTGAAAAGCTGGTTAAAGAGATTCCGATTCACGGAGGAGTTCGCAACTGGTACATCGATGTTCCAACTCCTCCCAAGTCGTACCGAATTGCGATCGGATATGCAGGTACGAATGGCAGGTTCTTCTTGATCTGCAAAAGCAACCTGGTCACGACCCCGACACCGGACCACGAGTCGTATGATAATAACTGGGCCGATATCTCCAGCGACTACAAGAAGTACTACGCGATGAGCGGTGGTTATTCTGGTTCCGAATCTTTAGATCCCGAAAGCAGTCTACAAACAGTCTTCGAAGAGAAGATGCGACGCCCGATGAACATCCCGGCGTTCGTGCGATTGGGAAGCGGGATCAACAACAGCGCTGCTGAGTTCGAATTCACCGTCGATGCGTACATGGTGATCCAAGGCAACGCCAACCCGACTGCCAACGTCAGTCTGGCCGGTGAGCCGTTGAAACTGCGTGAAGACGGCTCGTTCCAAGTGAAAATGGACATGCCTGACAAGCGTCAGGTCCTGCCGATCGTTGCCAGCAGCCGCGATGGAACCCAGCAACGGATGACCGTTCTGGCCATCGAACGCAACACCAAGGTCATGGAACCGATCTCGAAGGAAATCGACGAAGTCTAGCCAATCAGAATTCTGGATAGCCGTCGTCCTCAAAGAAGCCCATGAGATTCATAGCCCGCCGATCGTGCGGGCTTTTTTTGTGCTGGTCCATCTGGCCGCAGGAGTGGCAGTTTCCCATCGGTCAGACAAGACCATCGTCACGTCCCATCCAAAACCGTGAGGACGCGTGAGAAGGGAACACTAATTGGCACTAATCTTCACTAATCAGCATGAGGATAACTGGGTAGCGCACCGCAGACTGCCACGCAATCTGCGGTGCGTTACCGACAACTGCTGCTTCTCTTGTGTGCTCATTAGTGTCGATTAGTGAGGATTAGTGTTCTCAATTTCAGACGGTGCATTTCATGGCGGCCCGCTTGAGAATTGCTCGGTACCTTGTCCTGACGTATTGACCGCCGCGATCGGAATGATGAATCAAACCCCACGACGGTGCTTCATTACAGCTAGACTAGTGTTTGCCTGGCCTGAATTGAAGGGAAGGGAAGGGTGCCATGTTTACGCGAGCGGTGGTGGTAATGTGTGCTGTACCGACCAAGCATGCTCACGCCGCGTTGACCATTGCCTCATCCCTAGCGTAAGCATGCCGTTGCTTATTGCTGGAAAGGCGTGAACATGGCACCCAAAAATTAGGGACACAAACTATTCAATTCAGCTTGGAAGGACCACGAGTCGTTTACTACTTCGTAGTGCCTCAACTCAAAAGCGACAGGCTGGTAGTATCCAACCTGTCGCCGTCTGCCTACTTACTGACTGACCACTGACCTGACCAACTAGCCATTCAACAATCCCACAAAGCCCGCTACGTCAAGCAAATCGACACTTCCATCCTGATTGATGTCGGCCTCGAACTGATACTGTCCGCTGGCCAGGAGATCTACAAACGGTGCGACATCAAGCAAATCGACGTTACCATCGCCATTGATGTCTCCCAGCAATGTGCACTGGTTACGAGTTACCTGTGCACCAAGCCCGATGCTGATAATATCGTTGTCCTGGTCGGAATCGATATCTGCGATGACGAAACTATTAGATCCACCATCTATCGCATACGTGCTTGCATTTTGAAATTGCCCCGTTCCATCGTTTGGCACGACGATTAACAAGCCATTGATTAACGCGACCAAATCCAAATCTTCGTCTCGATCAATATCGGCAAGGCGCCTCATGCTGGCTCCCACAACGCCCAAGTTAAATGCGTTGGAAATTGAAGGGCCGGATTGAAAATCTCCTGTGCCGTCATTTAGCTGAGTTGCAACCGAACCATCTTGCGGGTTCAGGAATACTAAATCAATGTCTTCATCACCATCGATATCTCCCACAACCGGCGAAACACCCTGCGATGGAAGCTCGATGGCGGCCGCAAAAGTTCCCGCGCCGTCGTTCTCCAGTACCAACACCTCTGAGCCGCTAGAAACAATATCAAGATCAGAATCCAAGTCGAAATCGACCAAAGCAATGCCCACATCAGGCGGATGAATAATTGATTCCTGGACTTCAAAGGAACCATCTCCATTTCCGAAAAGTACCATCAGCAAATTATCGAATACAAAACTACTGGCAACGATATCCGCATTACCATCCCCGTTGATGTCACCAGAGGCGATTTCTAATGAAACCGTGTCAACAGGTATCAACTGAGTATTCCCAAAGTTGCCAAGGCCATCGTTAAACACGATCCGCAAGTTGCTTTCAAAAAAATCGGTGGTTGCCAAATCAAGATCATTGTCGTTGTCAAAATCAGCAAGAGTCAGCTTACGTCCCGCAATTGGCAAGAAAACTGGTACCGAATAATTACCTTGGTCATCGTTTCGGAAAACTGCGATTTGGTTTGGAAAAACTCTGGCTACGACGTCGATATCCGAATCTCCATCTATATCACCAGCCACCACATCTTGCATACTTGAAAAGTCTAACGCCTGAATGGGTTGCCCAGCGGCAGGGTTTTTTGCAACCCGAACACCAACGTCTTGGCTGCTCACTACTTCGACACTTAACAGATCAAGACTTTGATCTCCATCAATGAAACCTGCAACACCACAGCAGCCACCGCCGACGCCGACCGTATCACTCAAATCGCCAGAACCAGAATTGAGGTATATCCTGTAGCTACCGCCAAAGGTCGATGCTCCTGCGACCAAGTCAGGAATCTGGTCACCGTCAAAATCACCTGCTTCCAGGTAATCTGTCAAGTCCGGGGAGGGATGAGTTTGATCCAGAATGAATGACGCATTCCCCTCGTTAAAATATACAAATACCTCTTCGGTGGAAGAGCTGGCAACGGCCACATCCACATCACCATCATTATCCAGGTCTGTCATGGCAATCGCACTAGGAAATGGGCCAACGGCAAACGAAATGTCTTCCGCAAAACTGCCATCACCATTGTTCAACAAAACTGAAAAGTCTTGACCAAACCGATTTGCAGTTCCAATATCGATATCACCATCGTTGTCTAAATCGGAAAGCGCGACATCAACTGGAAAACCGAGGACGCCGAAATTCTCAAACGGTCCAAAACTGGCATTCCCATCGTTTAAAAATACCGCGATGCCGCCAGTACCGTTGTTTGACACTACCAAGTCAACATCCCCATCAGAATCTAGATCTGCCGAACGCACAGTGTTCGAGGTACCACCAGTCGGTTGTGAACTAACGTTGACGAAAGTTCCGTCACCTTCGTTCAAAAAGAGAGTTAAAGTCCCTGGACCAGAATTTACGACAGCCAGATCGAGATCACCGTCGGCGTCCAAGTCATTGATTGTCAACGCCCTGGGATTAGATTCAGTGGCAAAGGCACCTGCCATCGAATATTCGCCAATTCCGGAATTCAACAGGACAACGAACTCTTCGGTTCCATCTAGAACGACAACCGCGTCGTTGTCACCATCCGAGTCCAAATCACCCACCGCTGTACAAACCGGCGAATTGCCGTCAAACAAAAATACTTCATCAGGAAAATCGCAAATGAAACTGTTCAATTGGCCGTGAGCGTAGAAAGGAAAACAACAAATGATAATCAGGCTGAGAAAATTGCATTTTTGCATTGGATTTTTGCTCGTTGAGTCCTTGAAGTGACAATGACACATCGGTTGAGCAACGCTTTCATCGCAGACGGCAGACTAGCACTGGATACCAACGCGGCGAAATGAAAGCGCGTTGCTCACTATTACAAAGTACCCATCTCCGATTGCAACTGTGAAAAAAACCGGGGTTTTCGCAGAATAAATTCAGTCAAGCGTTGTAAATACGAAAACTCGCTGCCCCAAACACGAATTTCCACCTCCTGTGTAAACCGACCAACCTTCCTGGACTTGAGGGCGCGGGGGTCATTGGTTGGAACTGGCATTGCAAAAATTCGACGGCACGCTGCTGATGGTCGGCCACGATCGTTATTCCATCGACCGGATATCTGCGATCACTTAATTGTGTTTGAACCGGATCGCGTTTTCATTTTCGAAGGATTGATTGCGAACCTATGCCATGGCAAAAACATCTTAGTCTACGTGAACCAGAAACCTCGCAAACGTAGACGTCGAAAAGCTGTTTCCGAACCTGAGCTCGGAATCTTCCTGCGTCAATACGGTCGCAAAGCCCCCAAGAGCGGAGAGCCCAACGATCGGGGGTACAGCCGGAAAGTTGAGCAGAGAATCAAGCGGATGTCAGCAGAAGAACTTGACGAGCTGATGCGTGGCGAAGGAACTGATGATGACTAGGTAGCGCGGCGCTTCCAACAAAAAAAAAGGAGCCACGAAATGCGGCTCCTTGTTCGTTGGAAACTTTACGTTGTCACTAAACTTGTCGGTTTAGTATCGACGACCGCGACTAAAACCGCCACTGTAAAAGCTGCGACCGCCGCGGTAAACGTTACCGAAACCACCTCGCCCGAAACTCGAATAACGGGAACGAGAGAAGCCGCCGTAGCTGGGTCGGAAGGAACTGCCGCCAAAGGAGCGAAAACTACCGCCACCACCGTAGAATCCACCGCCGCCACACTGAGCGCTCGACTCACCGGCGAAAAACGCGACCATACAACAAGCGACAAACAACATTGCAAATTTCTTCATATCGAAAAACCTTTGAAAATGGAGTAATTGATTTGGTACAGACTGTTCGAGGCAGTGCCCTATCGCTTCACAACTCTGATGCATCACCACCAGATCGAATTCGCTGGGCGCTAGAGCCAATTGACAATCGTCCGACCATTAAAACCTACCAAACAACCGAGCAAAGTATGTTCCAAAATCTCGGCTATCAAAAATCGAAATTCCCGGGAAGATAACGTAGGAGCATTGTGTAAAATTTACCGGACAATCGCAACTCGAGTCGAAGTTTGGCATTTGCTTGTGTGACTGAATTCACCAAACCAAGAAAATAGTTTTGTACCCAACAAGACGCAAAAATGTGATCTATTCGATTGCGCGACGTGCTCAAAACGATTACACTATCAGCAACATGATTGATCTAACCACTGAAAAAATTCCGCCGGGTCAACAGCTGATTGCAGCAGACAAATGGCCAACGATCGGCGAGAAAAAACCTTCGCATACCGACGAACCATGGACCCTCCAGTTAGGTGGTTTGGTGAACCAGGAAAGTTCGTTCGTAGTTGATGAATTAAGAGCGTTTCCGCAAACGACTTTGCGGATGGACATTCACTGTGTAACTCGTTGGTCAAAACAAAAAGTCGAGTTCCGGGGCGTGTTGTTGTCGGATCTGTTGGAGCACATCGGGTTAAAACAAGACGCGAACTTTTTGTCGTTCGTAGCTCGCTCAGAACGGAAGCACTCCACTTCATTGCCGATCAAAGTGGCATGCGAATTGCCTTCGCTGATTGCGATTGAAGTCAACGGGAAACCGTTGGGTATCGATCATGGCGGCCCGATCAGGAACATCGTGCCGGGCCGATACTTTTACAAGAGCGTAAAATGGCTGGAACAGATCGAAGTCCTCGCCGAAGACCGGCTTGGTTTCTGGGAGGCGGAGACGGGATACCACAACAATGCCGACCCGTGGTTGGAAGAACGCTATATGGCTCCCACAATCGACCGCCGTACCGCCATCAAACTGATCGAGTCACGTGACTTTTCGGATAAGGATTTGCGGAGTATAGACGCGAGCAAACGGGATCTCACCGGACTCAAAGCCATCAAGTCGCTGTTGCGTGATGCGAATTTTCGCAAGTCAAATCTGGCCAAGGCGGATTTTACTGACGCTAACATGTCCAATTCCCATCTGCAAGAATCAGACTTACGCGGGGCCATTCTGCTGCGGACGGATCTGGAAGGATCCAATTTGAGCGGGGCCGATTTGCGGGAAGCCAACTTAACCGGCTGTTTCCTGACCGGCGCTTCGTTTTTCGAGGAACGACCCGATGGCTCGGTATTGGCTGCCATGATCGACAATTCGACGATCCTACCCGACGCCATGCTCGCTCCGTTGACTGAGCCCCAGCTCGATTTCGTGCGGAAGCGTCTGAGCAGCGAGTAAGGATTTGGGGAGGTGGAGTCGTCTGCTGTCGGTGTGAATCGTAAAACCGTGGGTTAGTTAACGCCCGGCGGCAGATATTGCGAATGCGTAAGCCACGACATCCGCGGCACTTTCACGAAACACTCGAAACCGCAATGTTTCGGCGTGAGCCTCCCAAATTGAATCCGGTTTAACTTTCTGAAGAGCCCGATAAGTTACCTGACCTCAATTCCATCGGCCATGTAAATTCGATACCATAAGAGCGATTCGGGAAGTCTCGAAGACGAGAACTTTCCGATCGCCGCTGGCAACTTCAATAATTGAAATTATATTTCGCCGCCACCGATCCAACCGGAGACCCGAATGGCTACCGTTACCGATTCAGCCAACATTGAAAGCATGAAGAAATTGTCACCGTGTCGAAATTCATCGACCGCTGACAACATCGACGAACTGGTTGAAGACCAGCTTCGGCACTTCGGCATAAACCCCGATTCCGAATACGGCTCAACATTGAGCCGTATCGTTGAGCGGATGTATTCCAGTCAAAGCGATATTGAGAAGCTGTGGGAGATCACGCTCGAATCAATCCAGTCGCTCGACCAATCAGACAAAATCAGCCGCTTCAACAGCAAGAAGTTCCTTTCATTCCAACTGGCCAAGCTACTCGACACGCTGCAACACCCGTTTCGAAAAAGCTACCAGTCGTTGGGGTACACTTCGTCGACGCAAGTCTCCAAAGGGCCTTACCCGGTCTTCGACAACGTAACGGCTTTATTTTCTGCGACTCCCGTGATCACGCGAACAGCGACTTATATCTACGCTTGTGCGGAATGGATCGAAGACGCGTTTCGTGGCAAGGAGCTGATGCTCGAGATCTATTCTCGATTGCTCAACCCGACCAGCGTCTGCCTGGCGAACCACATCGTTGACCTGGAAGCCGGACCATACTCGGGCGAGTATCTGGCTTGGAACTTCAACAGTGGTATGGCAGCAATCGACGCCGTTCTTTCACATGTGCTGGGACGCGATGATATCGTGATCACCAGTCGAAACATCTACGGCGGAGCGTACCAGCTGATCAACGATTGGTATGCGAAAGACGGCAACCTGGAAGTATCTGTCGAAATGTTTGACGGGTACTCAGCCGATGATTTCACAGCTTGCCTTGAGCGGACGATGGCCAAGTACGCCGACCGCTTGAAAGAAGGTCGCAAGATTTACGTCTATCTGGAATCTCCTTGCAATCCGCATGGGCACATCGTCAATGTACCGACGATCTGCAAGCGAGCTCACAAAGAAGGCTTGACTGTGATCCTCGACGCAACCGTCGGCACGCCATTCCTCTATCAGCCGTTGCAGCGTGAAGACGTGGCAGAACGCCCCGACTACGTCATCCACAGTTACACCAAAGACCTGAGTGGCTGCGGTGGTGCAATTGCTGGTTGTGTTATTGGTCGCAACGAAAACATGTTCATCCCCAAGGGCGAGTCGTTCGCCGGCAAGTCCTGGGACCAAACAATGTTTTGGAATGTGTACTACGTCAAAGGCGCGTTCCTGAATGCAGACGCTGCTTTTGAAGTGATGCAAGGCATGCGGACGTTGAATTTGCGGATGCTGAGGAAATGCATAACGACCAGCATCCTTGCCAAGTTCTTAAACTCCCATCCGAAGATCAACGTCCATTGCTCGGCCATCGAATCGAACGAGAATTCCGAATTCCGAAAACGGTTCATGTACCTCGGTTTGCCGGCGCCGCTGTTCACAATTGACATGGGCGACATCCCGCGACCTGCGTTCCAGCGGTTCTTCGACAGCCTGTCGCCAACGTTCGGGCATATGATCAGTCTTGGCCAGTCGAATACGATTGTCAGCTGCCCGTCGTTGACGACCCATAGCGAGCTGGATGAACAGGCGTTACAGGAAGCGGGTATGAGTCCAACGACGATTCGGTTTGCGATCGGCGACGAAGATCCAGTCGATTTGATCCGGCACCTGGTCAACGCGGCCCAAGCCACGATCGACCATGAAGTCGACGGATTCTCCGGTCGATTCCTGTCTGAAGACCAGTCACGCAAGATGATTCGTGACACGTACACCGAAGTACATGCCGCTCATGTCGATGCCCAGCTCCAAGCCTGCGAAGGCAGCTGGTATTGATTGAGTCGTCATACGACTCGTCAATCACGTTCAAAACACAAAAAGGCGACTCATTCGAGTCGCCTTTTTTTATTAGCAGTTCGGCCGGCCGGCGCTAAACATCCAACCTTTGGATTGCCAAACGTTAGTCCTGAATCTTCACTTCAATCTTGCGTGGCAGGACTTGCTCTGCCTTCGGCAATTGAACGGTCAGGATGCCGTGCTTGAAATTGGCAGAGATCTTTTCGGCATCCAGCTGTGTCGAAAACTTGTACTTGCGACGGAATGCTCCGCTGCGACGTTCCGATTTCAATAGCTTGTGCCCGTCAGCCAGTTCGCCGGTTTTCTTTTCGCCAAAAATCTCGAGCTGGCCGTCTTTGAGCTCCACGGAAACTTCGTCCGATCCGATACCTGGCAACTCCAGTTCGACGGTGTAGGCCGCATCCGTTTCAGTCACGTTGGAACGAGGAACCCAGTCGCTGGTAGCCTTGGTCTCACCGAACACGTTCTCGAAAATATTTTCGAAATCGAGTGCAAAGTCTGCCAATGGATTGCCAGTGCCACGATTGTCTACACGTTGTCTTAAAATCATCAATCAACTCCTTGTTAGAAGAAAACCCGTTCGAAGCAGAAAACCTGTTCGACGGGATGAATGTCAAACAAAATTCGCTTGGCAGATTCATTCAATCGCATCGCTGCCAGGCAATCCCTCGTATCGCAACGAGCGTGCCAAAACATCGACAAATCGCGTAACTCAAGGAGTTGTTTGTATTTGCAGCGGGAGAAAAATGACTGCCAGAAATTTTGTCAGTGGCAGTCAACAGAAGAATTGTCAGTCCAATTCAAAGCATTGAAGCGATCATTTTGAATATCGAGCCAAGACTGACAAAAAAAACACCAGCCCTGAAAAATCAGCCGCAACGCGTTAGCGTCCGGTTCGCATATCGGTTTGGTCCAATTACCAGCCCGGTTGGCTCGCTGGCTCAAAAAGCAAAAAGCTTAGCCCGTAAACTCTCGAACAATAATCGAGGCATTGTGGCCGCCGAAGCCAAAGCTATTGCTCATGGCAATGTTCACCGGCCGTTCCTTGGGAACGTTTGGCGTGTAGTCCAAATCGCAATCGGGATCCGGGGTATCGAGATTGATAGTCGGCGGCACGGTGTTATTGAGAATCGCCTTGATTGCGAAAATCAATTCGACGCCACCGCTGGCACCCAACGAGTGCCCTACCTGACTCTTGGTGCTACTGATACTCGTCTTATAGGCATGTTCGCCGAAGACTTTCTTTAACGCGATGGTCTCGGCCTTGTCGCCAAGCGGAGTACTAGTGCCATGGGCGTTGATGTAATCGATCTGATCGGGCGAAATACTGGCGCTTTCCAAGGCCAGCTGCATCGCTCGAGCAGCACCGCGACCTTCCGCGTCAGGGGAGGTAATATGACCTGCGTCACAGGTCGTACCAAACCCGATGACTTCTGCGAGAATTTCCGCGTTACGTTTTTTGGCATGATCCAATTCTTCGAAGATCAAGATCCCGGCCGCTTCGCTCAGCACGAATCCGTCCCGGTCCATATCGAACGGACGACTGGCTCGATGCGGCTCATCGTTTCGCATCGACAGCGCCCTCATGTTCTGAAAAGCACTCATCGCGATTCGGGTTATCGCTGCTTCGCTGCCACCTGTAACCAGCAAATCACACTCATCGTTTCTGATCAGGTTCAGCGAGTCGCCGATCGCATTGGCCGCACTGGCACACGCGGTTGCGATTGAATAATTGGGACCGTGCAGTCCGTAATGAATTGCAATGTTCCCACCACCCGCGTTCAGCATGAGCTTGGGAATCGTTAACGGTGAAACGCGATCGGGACCTTTGAGCGTCAAGCGTTCCATCTGTTCGGAGATGGTGATCAAACCCCCGATGCCTGAACCCAGGACGCAGCCATAGCGCGACGTGCAACCGGTGCTGAAGTCCAGCCCGGCGCTTTCGATTGCATCAGCTCCGCTCACAATCGCGAACTGCGAAAAGCGGTCGATCTTTTTGGATTCCTTCGGACCGATCCTGCCAGAAGGATCAAAGTTGTAGACATCGCCTCCGATCTTTACTTTAAGATCGGAGTTCTCCACCAGTTTAACTTCGTGGATGCCACTTTCGCCCGCAAGCAGTCGTTGCCAACAGTCTTCAACCTGGCTACTCAGCGAAGTAATAAGCCCCCAGCCGGTGACAACTACCCGCCGATTCATACGACCGCCCAAATTCTAAGTAATTCCGTTTAACTAGCTGTTGCTTTCGATATGCTTGACTGCTTCACCAACAGTTTGGATCTTTTCAGCAGCATCATCTGGGATGCTAATATCGAATTCCTCTTCCAACTCCATCACGAGTTCAACCGTGTCCAAGGAGTCAGCCCCCAAATCGTTTACAAAGTTCGATTCAGGTTTGATCTTTTCTTTTTCAACGCCAAGCTGTTCAGCGACGATATCAATTACTCTCTGTTCGACCGACATCAATCGGCCTCCTTTGCTAAAATTCAATTCTGTTTAACTAAAATCACTACCTTGTGACGAGATTAAGATAGATGATTAACACAAAACAGGTCAAGGCTTAATGACATGCCCGACAGACTTTCTTGCGGTCAAAATTGGCCGTTTTCATTGGCAAAGTTAACCTAATCGCGCCCCGGACACTTTCGCCATCAGGCACCGATCCGCCTAAACGGTCATTCCCCCGTCAACGGTCAAGACTTGACCGGTCACGTAGCTGGCCGCTGGACTGGCCAGGAATAAAACGCAGGCCGAAACATCGTCGGCCACGCCAATCCGTCTGGCCGGGATTCGCTTTTTGACTTCACCCATAACCACGTCGCCCAACGCCTGAGTCATATCGCTTTCGATAAAGCCAGGCGCAACTGCGTTGACGGTGACCTTCCGCTTGGCAAGTTCCAACGCCAAACTCCTGGTCAGCCCGATCATGCCTGCTTTGGATGCGGAGTAGTTGGTTTGGCCTGGGTTTCCAATCAAACCCGACACGCTGGAGATGTTGATGATCCGACCATAACGCTGCTTCATCATGACGCGACTGGCCGCCCGGCAAAACAGGAAAGTCCCTCGCAAGTTCGTCGCGATCACATCATCCCATTGCTCGTCAGACATTACCGGCAACAAAGTATCGCGAGTGATCCCGGCGTTATTGACGACGATATCGAATCGTCCCCAGTCTTCAGCAACGGTGTCAACGATTTTTTGAACTGCATCGCTTTGGCTGACATCTGCAGCCATCACTTCGCCGTCGCCGCCGGCTTCTTTGATCGCAGCCAACGTCGCATTCAATTTCTCTTCATTGCGAGCAACACAGGCAACCTTCGCACCGGCTGCTGCCAATTTGATAGCCATCTCACGCCCGAGGCCTTGAGAAGCACCGGTCACGATCGCGGTTTGACCCGACAGATCTACTTTTAGACTTTCCAAACTCATGTTTCCGTTCTTTCCTGACCTTTGGTCTGACTTGCATAATCGCGAAGCGAATTTCTTGCGAGTTCTGGCTGGTTCACGTCACAAGCCTAAACATCGTACAAGTCGAAGTCGTTCTTGCAAGGTGGAACGAGACGGCCGGACAGCTAATCAAGCGTTCCTTCACAGGGGACTTTGCGGGCAATTCGTTTGAGCAACCCTCGCAAAACGCGACCTGGGCCGACTTCGTAGAATTTCTCATACCCGTCGTCCAGCATTTTTTGCATCGAATCGTGCCATTGGACCGGCGAGCAAACTTGCTGCTCCAGCAAAGACCTCAGCTCCTCCGGTTCCGTATGAGGTGTCGCATCAACATTGCTGTAAACCGGAATGCGAGTCGACGTAAACTCCACCTCGGCCAACGCCGCCGAGAGCTTTTCGACGGCCGGCTGCATAATCGACGTATGAAACGCACCGGCAACAGAAAGCGGCACGCACTTCATCGCACCGGCTTGCTGAGCCGCTTCCGGTACATTCCCGCAAGATTGCGTTTGGCCCGAGACTGCGATGTTCCCGGGACACAGATAGTTCGCAGGCTGGAGCACTTCTCCGTCCGCCCGAGCCTGATCGCACACGCTGGCAACCTGCTCTCGATCAAGGCCCAGCACGCTGACCATCCCGCTCGACACCGCATCGGAGGCAGCTTGCATCGCTTGCCCACGAATTTGCACCAGCTTCAGTCCGTCTTCGAAACTGAACCCACCGGCGAAGGCGATTGCCGTGTACTCGCCCAAACTCAGGCCCGCAGTCCCAGCGATCGAATCAACCACGTCTGGATGTTCGATTTTCAATTTCTCGAGTGCCGCCATGCTGCATACATACAGAGCCGGTTGGCTGATGTCGGTCGAGTCCAGTTTCTCTGCCGGTCCATTGAAACAAAGGTCCGTTAGATCGAAGCCGAGTACTTCATTTGCGCGATCGAAAATCTCTTTCGCCGCAGGAAGCGACTCACAAAGCTCCTGCCCCATGCCAACCTTTTGCGCGCCCTGACCCGGGAATAGAAAAGCTGATTTGCTCACTGTTTTACCAATCCAAAAATCTCGGAATAATCGCGAATGTTACGAGTGACACTGCCTACTGTCAACGAGCTAAATA
>CAZXLW010000073.1:0-1605 GCA_964641465.1 uncultured Pirellulaceae bacterium
GTCTGGCAGGCAGGCAATGCCCGGCGGACTCAATCCTGCCAGGCTCAGCTTGGAAAGACCACGGGCGCCTACCGACGCCTACGTCGAAGACTACCTACTTACTTACTAACCCACCGATTCGTTGCTCGCGACGTCTCTGACCTCGGCTGAATCGCCCCAGAAGAAATCGAGGCCGCCGTCGCCGAATAGCCTGTCCAGTTGCTCGTCTTCGATATCGGTTGTGCTGAAAAACGAGTCGACGGGCAGTTGCTGGGCTACATTGCCGTAGCCGTCACGTAGTTCGCTGATACGTTCTTCGTAGCTGTCCGTTGAAACCCAAAGTTCGATCAGAGTTTGCAGCTTGCTGACATCCGTTTCAATGGACAGAGCGTTTCCGACAACGATGTCGTCTCCAGCCAGCCCGCGGACGAAGTCATTCCCGTAGCCTCCGATTACCAAATCGTTGCCGGCTCCACCGTAAACGTTGTCGTTTCCGGCCCCTCCGACCACGATATCGTTTCCAACGTTCCCATCCAGAACATCATCGCCTTGCTCTCCGAACAATTTGTCATGTCCAGCTTGCCCGTTCAAGTTGTCGTTGTCGGCACCTCCGTGAATCAGGTCGTCTCCGTTGCCGCCTCGCAACAAATCCGTGCCGGCCAGCCCATAGATCTCGTCATTGCCATCGAGGCCATAGATATTGTCAGCTCCGTCGCCACCGTAAATCACATCATCACCAACGTCTCCGACAAGCCGATCGTTCTCGGTGCCGCCGTACAAAACATCATCGCCTGACTGCCCGTTGATGACGTCGTCGCCGGTCCCGCCATACAATACGTCGTTTCCATTGCTTCCGTAAATGGAATCATCGCCATCGGAACCGTAGAGCTGGTCGTTCCCTTCGCCTCCGTTGAGGAAATCATTGCCCGCCAGCCCGTGCAAGATATCATCGCCGTCCAGCCCGAACAGTTGGTCGACACCATCACCTCCGTAGAGCTGATCGTCGTCTCCTGAGCCAACCAGCCGATCGTTGCCCGTTCCTCCATACAGCAAGTCGTTGCCATCGTGCCCATTCAAGACATCATTGCCGCTACCGCCGTACATCAGATCAACTCCAAGTCCTCCTAGCAGCGTATCCTCTCCGTTGCTGCCATGAAGTTCATCGTCGCCGGCACCGCCGTTGAGGAAGTCATCGCCATTTTGCCCGATCAACGTGTCATTCCCGTTGTCGCCGTAAAGCTTGTCGTTGCCTTCGCCGCCGTTGAGCAAATCGTCGTGGTTCTTCCCTCGCAGCTCATCGTCGCCGTCATTACCAAACAGTCGATCGTTCCCATCACCACCAATCAAGATGTCGGTGCCGCTTCCGCCGACCAGCAAGTCATCCCCGGCTCCTCCGTCTTGAGTCACCACGATCGTGGTCAGTCCACTTCGTTGGATAAAGTCGTTCCCTGCTCCGGCTTCAACCGTGATCGAAGTGATTTGCGATTTGTCGTATAAGGTTTCGTTGCCGTTGTTGGTTACGAGAACAGTCGATTCCGATTCAACCAATTCGATCGTGTCATTGTTGGCCGTACCTTCGACCGTGAGAACTCCGTTGATGACCTGTGGAGATTGTTGTTGTTGTTG
>CAZXLW010000073.1:1705-4435 GCA_964641465.1 uncultured Pirellulaceae bacterium
TTGTTGTTGTTGTTGCTGAGTCGCCAGGAATTCCGTGACGTACTCCCCTGCCCCGCCATCGGTTGACCAGATCGCAAATTTCTCGACTCCACCAGTCGTCCCGAGCAAATCCAACGTACGCTGTCCACGGCTGGCTTGATGCTCCCACGTCCAGAAGACCACCGATTCGAATTCGTCGCCGCGACCATTAAGAGCCGTCACCAGGCTCTCGTAAGCCGCTCGTTGCTCGAGTGCATCTTGAGCAAACCGATCTGGGTTGTTTTCGGCAACCCAGTTCCCCGGTTCCGTAGACCATGGTGCTGCCGAAACGTAATTTTGTTGGACCGCACCAAACTCCTGGATCAGAATTGGCAATTCCAGGGATTGGGCAAACGCGGATAAGTCGTCGAGCCGGTCCGTCCAATTGTCGACGAACAATTGAAACGTCTCTTCGGAAATTTCGCCGGTACCAGCTACTCGCCACGCATCGTTGGCATCAATAATGCTTCCATAAGCACTGACGCCAAGGAAGTCGAGTTCGGGATGGCTCAGCAAATTAATATGCCCGGCAGAATCATAGGCGTCATGGTTGGCTGCGTATCCAACTCGACCGTCTTGATTGCCAACCGATTGGAACGTTTCCTTGACAGTGTAAATCAAGTCGACAAAGAAATCGTAGTTACTGGGGTCGTTGACCATCCGGTTGAGCTCAGTGCCAATGTTGAATCGGTCGATTCCCGGAATCGAGGCTAAGTCCGTCAGCCATTGTTTGTACTGCGTTTGGAATTGCGTGCGAGTTTCTCCCGTTGGGTTGTACTCACCCCGCCATCCACTTTCTGTTTCGAACAGCGGCAGGATCGTGACAGAGATATTGTTTTCGTTCGCGTATTCTACCGCTGCTTGGACCGTTGCGTTGCTAGGTCCACCGGACAGGTTTCCGTTCTGAACCTGTCTAAATACCGCGAAAGTTATCTCGTTGATGCCAATCGAAACGAATTCGTCGACCGTGGCCCGCCAGCCAGTCAGGATGTCCCATGGATCGTTGGGGTTTTCTACGTCATTCTGGATAAATGCGGTAGCGATCGCTCCGATACTGGGATCCAACCCGGGTTCATACGTAGACGCGTCAGCTCCGAGTAAACCACTGCCACTTAGCAGGTTTCGTTTTTCGAGGTTTTGGTAAGAGAAAAATTCAAAAGCGGAAAATCTACGTGAGCGAGAAGAGCGGGAGCGCGGCATAAGCAGAGAATCAGAGGAAGAGAGAAGGGCCAAAAAAAGATAGGTTAAGTTGCTTGCGTATGCGGAGCAAAAATGAAATTTCGTCGGAATAACATTTCGCTTCCCTGGTTCAAACAGAATAATGATGCTGATTCACTACGTTGTTGAAATCTGGCAACATTGAAAACAAGCCCTTTGTTGGCACGCGCGGTAGGTAGTATTGATGTTCCGAAGAAACGTTTAGAATCTGCGGATGCAAATCGACACTACTCAACGGAAGGTCAGTCTGGATATTCGCGATCCGGATTTTTATGGTGATCCGTATCCCAGCTATCGTGAGTTACAAGAACGCTGCCCGATGTTCTATTGGCAGGAACATGGGATCTGGACCTTTGTTTCTCATCAGGATGTGTTCAGCTTATTACGAGATCGAAGACTCGGTCGGCAGATCTCTCATTTGAAATCGCGGGATGAGCTGGGCCTTCCGCCCGTTGCAGCACAGCATCAACCATTCTTCGACATTGACAACCTGTCGATGTTGGCGTCCGAACCGCCGATGCACACTCGATTGAGAAGCCTGGTTCAAAAGGCGTTTGTGGCTCGTGAAGTTGCTGGCCTTGAGGCGCGAATTGAATCGTTGTGTGGTGAATTGATTGTCGATATCCGGGAGAAGTTTCGACAAGGTGCGGAGAGCGTCGATCTGTTGCGTGAATACGCGACGCCTATTCCCGTGACGATTATCGCGGACTTGCTCGGTGTCCCCCGCGACAACTGTGACGACTTGCTCAAGTGGTCACATGCGATGGTGCAGATGTATGAAATGCAACGGACGCCAGCCATGGAAAACCAGGCGGTTCGTGCATCACAGGAGTTCGTTGCGTTCCTGCGAGACTACATTGCATTTCGGCGAAGTAGACTCGGCGATGACTTGATCAGCCATTTGATCCAGGTGGAGGAGGCTGGTGAAAAGCTGACTGAAGACGAGCTGATCGCGAATTGTATCTTACTGCTCAATGCCGGGCACGAAGCAACGGTCAATGTGATTGGTAATGGCATGCTGGCCCTGCTTGAAAATCCAGATCAGGCCGCGCTGTGGCGGCAAGGAAATGTTCCCAGTGAGTTGGCTGTCGAAGAATTGTTGCGGTTCGATACTCCACTCCACCAGTTCAATCGTTGGGTGTTGGAGCCACTTGAGATCAACGGTCAGCAGTTCGAAGTTGGGCAGGAGGTAGCGTTGTTGCTCGGTGCGGCGAATCGGGATCCGGAAGTGTTTGTTGAGCCAGACACATTGCGACTGGGGCGACAACCGAATCCGCATGTAAGCTTTGGCGGCGGGATTCATTTCTGTCTGGGAGCTGCGTTGGCGAGACTCGAGGTTTCCATCGCGTTTGATAAAATTTTGAATCAGCTACCGAACCTTCGACTGGCTGATACGTCTCGTTTCAAAAACAGTTATCACTTTCGCGGTCTTGAATCACTGCTGGTTGCTATCTGAATTAGTGGTTCGTGAGACCTGAATTGACGGATGCCATG
>CAZXLW010000073.1:4535-25307 GCA_964641465.1 uncultured Pirellulaceae bacterium
TGACGGATGCCATGTCGTTGACTGACCACTAGCCTCGACTACGAACAACTGCAGAGCTGTAAGAAATGGCGGTATTGCATGCGGTGTCACAGCGACCTTCTGCTGAAACCAGACAAGTGTTAGTTGAAAGGCAAGCAACACCGCCAATCAGTTTAGACCGATTGGCTAATTCAAAACCCATCTCCCGGTACCCCGTGAAGTATTGATTAACCTTCGCGTCTAGAAGAGTAAACGAACCGTATGTACCAATCCTGCGCAAACTAAAAAATTTTAGATTTGCCGTGTTTATGCTGCAAAAAATGCTTGAAAACGGCAAAAACTTCGCGCAACCTTCAGTGTCTGCTAGCTATTCCGCAATGATCGTCCGGGCAGTGCGGAAGCCAGTTACATGGTTGTATTCTTGAGGGAAGCTGATGTTGCGATCGGATGATCTAACCGTGGATGAGCGATCCAGAAAAGATCCGCCCCGCAGAACTCGGAAATCTTTGTTGTAAAGGATCTTCGGCTTGATCTTGTCGGCAACTGATTTTTTTCCGTTTTCGGTTTTTGGATAGTCGTCCAGATAAAGATCGTTGCACCATTCGTAGGCATTGCCGAGCATGTCGAACAAGCCAAACTCGTTCGGCAGCAAATGCCCAGCCGGATGACTGTTACGTTTCGAATTCGCCCCGTACCATGCATAAGACTTTAACAGCGAATCTGTTTCCCCAAAATGTCGCGAAGTCCTCGCGCCGGCTCGTGCGGCGAATTCCCATTCGGACTCGGTAGGCAAGCGATAACCGGTCAGTTCCCAGAAATTGTCTTTCGCTTTCATGCCTGGTCCGTATTCTCCGTCCGAATTGGGCTCGTAACACCATTGGTGCTTCGGGATCCCTTCCCGCTGGCTGAGCCAATTGCAAAATCGAGCGGCTTCGTACCAAGGCACTCCAAGCATCGGCGAATCGAGTGTCGTCGAATGAAACGCCTTTTCGCGACTAATGGGCCTAATGCCCGGCTGGTCGGTGAAGGCTTTGAACTGACGCTTGGTTACCTCAGTGCTCGACATGGCAAGCAGCCGGTTGATTGAGCGGGTGTGCTGTTGTTCGATCGGCTGTCGACCAGTTTCGTTTTCCGGCGAGCCCATCGGGAACTCGGTTGCCTCAAACAAAATTTCGGTTTGTCCGATGCTGTTTACTTGCCACCGTTTACCATTCGGAAACCCGTTCCCCATCGACTTGTACCCCGCCGCCCGTACCACCTGATATTCTTTCGAAACAGCTTCCGGCTCCCGCCCCCAACCCCGAAGCGCCCAAGCAGTCGCTGAGTGCACGTAGTTATCCGGATGATCAGCATGGGCCGCGAGCAAGCGGTTGATAGTTTCTGTCTGAGCCGACTTCAATGCGCTCAGCTTGTATCGCCCCAGCCCCAGGATGATGGCTGATTTGACGAACGGATCCGATTCTTCTGACAAACGCTGAACTAACAAGGCCGGTGAAACATGCAGGCGGGCGAACTTGTCAACGAGGTAGCTTCGCGTCCTGCGATCGTCGCTGTCTCGCAATAAGGCCCAGATGGAGTCAGCTTGATCCAAGCGGGCGAGGATGATCGCTGCATTGGAGACGCGTTTGGCGTGTCGCTCCAAATTTCCCTGCGCGGTGTATGCTGCATTGCGAACTAATTCTTCCGCCTGTTTGCCGGCTTGCGACTGATGTTCTTTCAGCCTGCCAAAAGCGACTTCAAAACAGGCAGGCTCCAAATTCAAGCAAAGCTCAAACAGCTTTGCTACCGAACCTTTGGTCCGATCAGCTGCAAAGTACGCCGCCAGCGTCTCAGTCGCAAACGTTTTCTGTTGATCGGAAGTATCTTCGCTGGCGAGAATGGCTTGTAAGTGCGGCTCCATTTTCGGGAGCACAGGTCGTAGAACCGCTCCCCAATGCTGCAACGCGGATGGCCAAACATTAACCAGACGTTGGGCCGCAAATTCCTGGACCGACTCGTCGTCCCAGCATGCATGATCAGGTGAAAACGTCGCCAATCCAGACAACGCCTGGAACCTCGCCTGGTCCGGATAGTCTTTGTTCAAACCAATCGCTGCGAATTGTTCAAGCTTGCTAGTCGAAGGTTCATTGATGAACTGGCAAACCGGTTGAAACTGATCAGCGTCAATTTTCAACAACTGGTTCCACAAGTAGTCGGCGGCTGATTCGCTAGTGTTGGCAAGTGCCATAGCCGCATGCAGTTTTCCATCCGATCCGTCTGCTTGATTTTCAAACTCCATGCTCAGGCGACGGTGTCCCCGATTTTCCAACCGGCTAAGCTGATCGTTTAGTCGAGGTACATTGTTTGTGTTCGACGACAGCAAGCCATCGACAAGGCGATCGGCCTCAGCCGTCATTTGCGATTCTCTTTGATTGCTTTCGCGAATCGCCATCCATCCCAACGAAACGAACAATAACGAAACAAACGCTGCTGCGATACCGATCGGTCGCCGGTGTTTGTGTATCAGTTTTCTGATCCGATAGACAGCAGAAGGCGGCCTCGCTTCAATCGGGTCATCTGATAAATAGCATTTCAAGTCTTTGGCAAAATCTCCGGCCGAATCGAAACGCCGCTCTCGATCTTTGTCCAGAGCCTTCATCACAATCCAGTCAAGCTCGCCCTTCAGTATTTGTTTTAGCTTCCTGGGATCTATATTTCGTTTTACCGACACCCCAGTGAGCCGGTCACCCGAGTTGCTCAAACGTGTGCTCGGTCTGGGTGGCTCTCGGTCTCGGATGATTTCCAATACTGTTAGAAACGCTTGCTGCGCGACTGTTTGGTTGTCGAGTGGAGTTGATCCTGTCAGCAGTTCATACAACATGACGCCGAGCGAATAGATGTCCGTACGGGTGTCGACATCTTTGCTGTCGCTCCCAGCTTGCTCCGGCGACATGTACTGTAGCGTTCCGACAATTTTGCCAAACTCGGTAAATGCGGTCTGGTCGGTGTAGTTGGTTGCCAGTTCGGTTGCCTTCGCTAAGCCAAAGTCGATTACTTTCGGGACGGGACGATCATCAACCGTCGCCACCAAAACATTGGAAGGCTTCAGGTCGCGATGAATGATTCCTTTTTGGTGCGCGTGTTGTATGGCCAGGCAAACTTGAATAAACAATTCCAAGCGTTCATTGATAGAGAGTTTATTGCGATCGCAATAGTCAGTCAGTGGAATTCCCTCGACCAGTTCCATCGCAAAGAACGGAGCGTTGTCGGCAGTCGTTCCGGCGTCAAATATTTTGGCGATGTTCTGATGATTCATCATCGCCAACGCCTGCCGCTCTGACTCAAATCGCTTGACAATACGACGTGAATTGGCTCCAGACTTGATCACCTTGATCGCAACCTGACGGCGAAACGGTTGCTGTTGTTCGGCCAGATACACGGCTCCCATACCGCCTTCAGCTATCTTGTGGAGAATCGTATAGACGCCGATTTGCTCGGGTGGCGTGTGTTGGCCAGCAGCAGAAAACGATCCTCCCAGCGACTTCAGGGTCTGGTCGATCAGGTTGTCTTCAGAAAGTGCTGGCAGGGAATCATCGTCGCCATCATCACCGTAACAATATGGCAATGCGTCTGAGGCTTCATCTGGGGTTGTCATGGAGGTTCGCGCGCTACTTCATTCAATTCTCATCGACTTCTATTCTAGCATGCGCCGACTGGGGCGGTATCCGCTGGTGGAGTACAGACAGGTGGCATCTTCGATACAGCTACCATTTCCATAGTGCTGCTAAATCTTTAATCGTATTCAATACGCCGTGCCCGCCAAAAATATGGTTAGCCAACGGAATTTTGATAGGGTTTCAGCAAGATGATGGCCACCCTGAATCACTGGTCAGTTGCCAAGTACAGCAACTGCTTTCTGGCACAGAGTCGTGATTTCGTTCGGGATCCAATCCTTGTCCACTAATTGAGCCAGCCTGGTCAAAAGAACTTCGCTGCGAGTGGAAGTAATCGCATCCGCGTTGCCGTTTGCTATTACATACGCGGCAATCATTGCGAATGTCATGGTGACGTTGACGCGTTCCGGTAGTGGCCCGGTGCCAGTCTTGGCGTGATGGTTGAAGAGTTTCTTCAGTTCGAGTACATCAGCTATCATGTCTGGAGTAGCTGGATTTGTATCCAAGGTAAGTTCCAGAATCGTCAAATCACTGTGCGATGCCTGCGATAATATTTCCCTGGCTGGTTGAGACAACAAGTGATACAGAATTGACTTGGCTTCTGGCTTGGACCAGTTAGTATCAGCACCTTCGTCAATGAACAGCAGGCGATCGGCAAAGACTGAGTTGTCCGATTCAACTGACTCGACGAGGCCAGTGGCTTGGGCCTGCGGCAGCGCATCAATTACCAATCCAAGCAAATTGGAATCGGCCAATTGCTGCCGAAGAAACTCAATTTCCGAAGCGATTTCATCCTCGGACGACTCATCGGTCAGATACGACTGTTTGGCGATCAGCCCTTCAATGATACGATTGAACTGTCGCTTGGCTGTCATCAGCGCATTGGAAGCTTTGACCGGGCTTTCCAGACCATGTTTGCAAATAATGTCACTGTAAGGCAGCGGAGGCTGAGTCAAAATTCGGTCAAAGAATATCCCCCAGTATTCGCTGTCCTGTTTCATCAACAAAAGCGCTTCCCGAAAAATAGCGATTGCCCAAACTTGATCAATCGGATCGGTTGGCAGCTCAACTTCGGTATCGACTTGATGCAAATCCGCCTGGTCATCAATCTTTTCGCGTTTCTTCTTGCGGAGAGTATCAATCAAGAAATTCTGCAGACACGCTCGCAGCAGGCTACGGAACCGCCCCTTCTTTCCTGCTAACTGCAGCACCTTGCCGTTCATGATTTTGTTCAACAGGAAATCCTGGACGACGTCTTCCGCCTCGACGACATCGACTTCTTTACAACGAACCAGGAAGTCGATCAGCGA
The DNA here is from genome assembly GCA_964641465.1 of uncultured Pirellulaceae bacterium. Taxonomy (GTDB): domain Bacteria; phylum Planctomycetota; class Planctomycetia; order Pirellulales; family Pirellulaceae; genus Mariniblastus. The sequence continues at coordinate 9,478 of CAZXLW010000073.1, forward strand.
TGGGCGATAGCTGGAGATGAATTCCTGCAGTGCTTTTTCGCGAATAGCTCCATCGACGTCATGTGCTCGTTCAATCAATGAAAGACGAGTCAGCGGGAAGTTATAATGGTCTTTGCTCGACAGCGAATCTCGATCGCGCGAGCTTGTTTTCGATTTGGTCAAACGACTTATTCCTCCGTCCCGTCAATTCTCAGAAAGGCGGGAAAGTCAACCATTGATTGAGTCCAGGCTGTCGAACCTCGTTGTCTGTCATTCGTCAGCTTTGGAATTCGTTTGTGAAAATACGCGTGCAACTCTGATACGCTAACGAATTCGTCCTCGATGATATTCAATGCCGGGTCATCCGCGTCTTGTGGTCGGATCGTAGCTTCCAACAACGCTTGCACCAATGCACCATTTTTTGAGTCTTTGACTTCGAAGCTGATTTCATTCCAATTGGACGAAGCGAATACGACGCTACCTGAATCGTGCCAAGGGTTTCCTGACTGAATCCCCGAAGACATCGAAGCCCCGCTGTGGCAGGCATCAATGAACATCAATCGGCGACAGCCGGACAAGCTTCGGCTAACGCGTTTCTCAATCGTTTCTTGTGAAATGGCCGAGCTAAGTAACTCCTCTCGATCGGAATCATGCGCTGAGAAAAAATATTCTCCTTCCTCGTCAAAGAACCCGTGCCCGGAATACATAATCATCGCGCAGTCTTTTCGCCCTGGTTTTTGCTTTGTTAATTTCGATAGGGCTTTGAGGATATTTTTCTGGGTTGCTTCTTCGTTTGTCAGCAAGGAAACCGAGACCTTATCGTACAGTTTTCCTTCCTGAGCCTGGCAAATCTTCACGAAGTCCTCAGCGTCCTTATGCGCGTAGCCAAGGTCGGGGATGTCATCAGATTCGTAGTCCGAGATCCCAACAGCCATCACGTACAAATTACCTTTGGACGACGACGAAGGTTTATTTTTCGGGTCAAAATGGACCGTGCACGTGGCCGGCAGACTCTTGGTGTCTCGCGTATGGGCAATAACAGAAATCGTATTCTCGCCGGGTGAGAGTTCCACGTATTCGCTATACCTTGAAGATCCGCGGGCACGCGGTCTGTTCCCTGTTGTGGGAGTAGTCAATCCGTTGACCAGAAATTCTACCCGCGTAATATCTGCATCGCTATTTTTCTGCACAGCCACTTTTACCATCAGCCGGGCGTTGTGTTTCGTGCCGCCGTCACGCGATGGCGATTTTATCGTGACGGTTGGAGGTGCGTTGTCTTCCAGTTCACTGCTCAGACGGAAATCGCTTTCCAGTTCTATGGCCTCGTCTGAAAACGTTTCGATCGCCAGGTCAGTGTCTTGCGCGTCGAAGATTCGGTCGATCACCTCGGGGCGATAGAGTTCACTGCTGAATTGACTGGCTTTGTAGAATTTGGCGTTTTCATTCTTGCCGCGATTCACGTGCCAGCCAATAAATCGGTCTCCGTTGCTGGATGCATCGTAATACCCTCGCGGACTCCAGATCACCCACTCTGGTGGATCGTAGGAATCGCGTTCGGTCTTGGATACCAACAGACTCGCCAGCGGCTCTACGTGCGTTGCTGATCGTTGCAAACGATAATTAACTTTGTATAAACTCCCATGTGCCCGTTTCATGATGAGTTCAATCTCCTGGCTCGGTTTGTATTTGCCTTCAATTTGATACTTGCGACTCTCGTAAAACGAGGTATCACCAAACCGAAGAATATTGTCGGTTTCTCCAATTCCGACGCGAGCCGTTTCACTGTCCGAAGCAAATTTGATAACCTGGTTGCCACGAAATTTAAAATCAATGTCACCAGAATAGCTGGCCATATTGTCGAGGCTCCAGAACCGAATCGTTCCATCGATAGAAGAACTCGCAAGCAGTTTACCGTCTGGAGATTGGCTGAGCCCGGTGACCGTGCCGTGATGTCCGTGGAACCAGCGGCGAATTCTATATTGGTTGTTGGGAAGCAGTTCAAGAACGACGATCTTACCTGACTCGCTTCCTAACGCCACCAGATTTCTCAGGCCGTCGAGCGAACCGTTTAACTTCTGTTGCGACGATGGTACGCCAAACGCTGGGTCGGTAAACGAGGCAGATCGACCATTGTGATTGATGGTCAGCGTTTCTTTATTCGTACCTTCACGTTGGATCGGTTGATTTTCGTCTGGCAAGCGTGCATCGGAAATGTACCTTCGGTTTAACTCAAAGAATTTGTTGCACTCGCCGTAGGTGTTGATGTCATAAGATTCCCCGGCATTGCTTTGCGTAGAGAAGTGAATCCCGGAGCCGTCCCGGTTCCATTCGACGTTCCAGATGCGGGCGTGGTTGGCACTGTCAAAAACCCGGATCGGTTTCGCAGTCCTGGCATCCCAAACGTGAATCTGGCCAAATTTGTCTGCACTGGCGACTGTCTTGCCATCGCGACTGACAGTAACGATTTCGACCACCCACTTGTGGGCATTCTTGCCTTTATCGTCTTCGCCTCGATAAACGATGTACGGATCACGTTGGTTCTTGGCCCAGAGTCCGACCCAATACTGGTTGCGTCCGGAAGACAACTCAACCCTGCCGCCACGAGCGAACCAAATCCCATTGTCATCCAGGTGGTACCAAATCGAATCCGAACCCTCATCATTGAACCTGCCCACGCCCGGATCCGTTGGACTGTTGGACCTGGCAGGAACCAGGCCGGACGTATTGAGTCCATGTGTCAGTTTCCACCTCGCGTCGGCAGACAAGTGTGAATAGTCACTAGCAACTTTGCTTGAAAGAGCTTCGATAATGATGTTCTTTTCCTTCAGCCGTGCCAGTATGTACGGATACTTGGTAGGAAATCCAAAATAGTCCGAGATGCCTTCTGAAGCGTACTGTTCTTTGGCTTGACGCTTGACTGGTGAGCCTACTGAATTTCCGGATGGCCAGGACCTGACCAAAATGTCGCCGTCTCAGCCATAGGTAGCCAGATACTCTCCATCGCGAGAAAACGCAACGCGATCCGAACAGCCCGTGTGACCTTTCAAAACCGTCAGCTTGGTCAAATCTCGCATGTTGTATGCGCGAGTCGAACCGTCTTCGGTGTTGTCGCTGACTCCGACAATCAACGTTTTGTCATCTGGAGAAAACTCTACGGCATTGGCCCGGCCAAGCTTCAAGTGCGGCGCGAGTTGGTAGCCGCGGATAGTGGCTTTCAGATTGCCAGTCTCGACATTCCAAATACGAACCTGCTTCTCGCCGGCAACCGCCAGCGTCTTGCCATCCGACGACAACGCCAGGTCACGGATCGTGCCAGCACTAAACCCGTCGGCGTCTGTAACCAAAAATCGCTCGTTGGCAAATGCGTTACTGGTCGCGACCACCATCATTAAGTAGAGCACCGTCGTTAAAAATTTGCGATTCATGCTGCTTTGGATCTCGTAAAGTCTAAGTAAATTGATTCTCAGGCACTCGGCCGTATTTTGTTTGTTATTCGTCCTCAACCGGAATTTCCAACGCAATGCGGAAACCTCGATTGTTAGCACTGTTTTCATCGTTATCTAACCCGCGAACCGCGGATCTTTGGTGGTACGGCCGTCACACATAGCACCCACCACGGAAGACACGTCACAATCCATCACCGTCATTGATGACGGGCGGATTCGGGTAGTCATGACACTCGTTACGACACCATTCCCAGACATTTCCGTGAACATCGTGTAAGCCAAACGGATTGGCGGGGTAGGAGCCAACGACAGCCGTGTAGACTTGTCCGTCAGAAGTTTTTATTAGCGTCCCAGGGTCGTTGTTAGCCTGGGCCCAGGCCTGATCCCGAACGTTGGCGATCTCGGTCAGGCGATTGATGTTGTTTCCGTTCCAATACGCTGTTTGCGTGCCGCCGCGAGCTGCGTATTCCCACTGAGTCTCTGTCGGCAAGGCATAGGATGCTTTTTCGGACGTAGACAGAGCGTCACAAAACCGCTTGGTGTCCTTCCAGGTAATATGCACGACTGGTTGCTGCCTGTACCTTGCCAATCCAGTCCCGGGGTTGCGCCAGTGGTATCCGGTACGTGTAGCGTCATCACCGTTGGTGCCATAAAACTGGTTTTTGTAACCTAGTTCCTCGGCATCGGTCCTGTAACCGTTTTTGACTACGAATTTTTCGAATTCGCCGTATGTGATTTCGTAAGTCCCGATGTAAAACGGGCGATCAATTTTGACGGTATGAGCGGGAACCTCACGTTCGACGCTAAAGCTGTCCGCAACTTTACTGGTATCGAAACCAGTAAGTGCGGCACGATCGTTTTGGTTGAATCCCATTTGGAATGAACCGGGGTAGATCAACGTCATGTGCACGCCCAGCGAGTTGTAGAAACCTGCCGTCCACACGAATTCTCCGTCCGTTCTTTTGGTGGTCCGGAAAGTATAGGAACGAGTCGGAGCCGGATACAACTTCCGCCACTCACTCTCGCCGTCAAATTTTCCGGCGAAATACTCGATGTCAGAAACCGACTGGCATCTTAATTCGATGTACGTTCGGCCCGGAAGTTCGTAAGATTTGCCTTGGTGGCGAACGTGGAGGATATAATCCTTTTTCTTGGATTCATTGTTTAGCTTCACAGCAACGAAAGGTTTCGGCTTGCGAAAATCGAATAGTTTTTTACCCGGATGATCTTCACCAAACGCATTGATTTCCGGAGCCTGGTCGAAGCCGTGATTTCCAGCCAAATCCTGAACCTCATCCAATAGGAACAGGTGCAACTCTTCAGACGAGATGATCTTGTTTTCATCTTCATCAGCCGCACCTTGCAGTCCTTTACACAGTGAATCGACAAAAATGTTCTTTCTGGAATCGGGAACATTGTGGCTGTACTGCTCACCGCTGGAGGCAGCTATCACAGTCACGTTTTTAATCGAATCAAGTTCTTCAAGGATTCGTAAGTTGTCCACGCCCACTGTTTCGTCCCCTTCGGCAGGTTGCTTGAAACAGTCAACGATGACAACCGTGCTGGTGTAATCAGGCAAGGCATTTAACGAGAGGCTCAATTGATCCAGTAGCAACGAATTCCTGGCTGGAGTTTCTGGATTGGTAGACGGTGTCGCAATGGCGACCTTGCCGTCGTCATATTCCAAGGCGTGACCTGAAAGAAATACAACTAGTTGCGTCGCAAGTTTTGCGTCGATTTCCCGCTTGATGACATCGGCCGGGTTGTCGTTTCGTTTGACGATCGTAAAGTCACCAAATTGATTGTATGTTTTCAGCGTATCAACCAGCTTATTGATGCTTTCCTTTTGACCCTGGATATTTGGCAATTCGTCATACGAATCGAATCCAATCAAAACTGCTTTGGGCGAAATATTGCCAACCAGTCGATTGAGATCCTGGGAAGCATCCTTGAGCCCGCCCGTTGAGGCTTTCTTATACCAATTGGCAGCGGTTCGGATGTTCTTTTTGACGCCGATACCACCTTCATACAGCTTCCCCAGTTTGTGCTGTGCTTCGCGGTAATTGCTTTTGGCTGACTTGCGATACCAATCCAAAGCCATTGGCATGTCCTTATTTACGCCTAGCCCACCCTGGTAACTCAACCCAAGATGGTATTGCGAATCGGCATCCCCTTGCTCGGAAGCTTTGCGGTACCAATTGACTGCTTCTTTTTGGTTTTTGGAAACACCTTGCCCATTGGAGTACATGAATCCGAGGTCGCGTTGAGCAAGCTTGTAGTTCTGGTCCGCTGCCTTGCGATACCATTTTACTGCGGTGCTTCGATCCTTGGTGACGCTTTGCCCAAAATAGTATGCGTCTCCCAATTCATACTGACCACGAGCCAACCCTTGCTCTGCCGCCTTGCGATACCACTTGGTCGACTGGCTGTAGTCCTTGGAAACTCCCTTCCCAAATTCATACATGTTTCCGAGATTTGCCTGAGCAGATCCGGAGTTCCGTTCCGCCGCTTTCTTGTACCATGATGCTGCTTGCTTAAGACTCTTGCCGACACCGTTTCCATACTCGTAGCAAATTCCAAGTCGATTCTGCGCTTCGGCGTAGTTTTGCTCGGCAGCTTTGCGATACCAACTTGCTGCCGCAACATAATCCCGCTCTACGCCGTAGCCGTAGTAATAAAGAATCCCGATATTATACTGGGCGTGATCATGGTTTTGCTCGGCAGCTTTAAGATACCACTTCATGGCCTGGTCGTAGTCTTTCTCAACGCCACGGCCATTGTGATACATAATACCCAGGTTTCCTTGAGCCCATTTGTACCCGTTGTTGGCGCTTTTCATGTACCAGTGGAAAGCTTCCTTGTTGTCTTTTTCGACACCATTGCCGCGATCATACAACAAGCCGATATTGTTTTGGGCTTCCGCGTATTCCTGCTCGGCAGCTTTTTCGTACCAGGATCGCGCAGCTGCAAAATCCAGTTCGACGCCCCGGCCTGTTTTGTAAAAGTAACCGACCCGATTCTGTGCCCAAGCGTTGCCTGATTCTGCCGACGATAAATATTGCTTAAACGCCTTCGTTAGATTCTTTGTTGTACCGTTACCATACTCGTACAAATTCCCCAAGTTGTTCTTCGCTAAAGCCAAACCTTGGTCAGCGGCCAGAATAAACAGACGCAAGGCCTCTTCATAGTCCTTTTCAACGCCTTGCCCGTTCTGGTAACAAACTCCCAAACCATTGCGTCCGCGTGCATGCCCTTGTTCAGCAGCCTTCTCCCACCATTTGACGGCTTCTTTGAAATCCTTGTCGATCCCGATGCCTTCATGATTTAACTTGCCAAGCCAATATTGAGCGTTCGGAAAACCGAGTTCGGCATGTTCTTTCACAAGCGAAATGTCCTCGGTTTCATAGGAATCCAGCTGCGATACTTGCGCAGATTCGTCCCGATCATCTTGGGCGTGGGTCTCACTTATTTGAATGGTCAACAGACTCAGCAGTACCAGAATTGTTCTCATTACTCTCATCTTCCATCAAGTATCTAAACGGCCAATCAAGCATGACGCTCAAGATCACCGCATTGGTCTGTCCAGACGTTCAAGATTGCCCCCGCGCTCCTGAAAACATGCCGTCTGATATCGAGAGAACTTATTCCCCTCAATAATACTACTACGCTCGAAAAGCATGCATCCTGCACGGACCTGGCAAAAAGGAGTTTTTTGAATTGATTTCGTTAACCAATGGGCAAAAGAGAGGTCCTGGACTCAAGCTTGTTTTATTGGCCGCGTTGCTCCTGTTTGGAGGCAAGCGATTGAGCGAGCACAGGTCTCGGATAATCGTTTCAATCCCACCCGCGAAGCAACATAATTTCCCTAATTTCGGTGGGTCTGCGTTTCCTAATCTAGACTTTCCTTACTAGCGTAGCGCAATCCGTTATCCGTGGTCACTACGACAAATTCAGCTGTAAAGGGGACAGTCATATGGGCAGAATTCGAAACCGCAAGGGAAAACGCCAGCCAGTTGTGGCCGAAAAAGACATCGTACTGATGGTCTACGACGGACGGATTAACGGCGTGGTAATGGATGCCTCTGAGAGGGGGCTGGGAGTCCTGTTACCAGAAGATAGTGGTATTGAAGAAGGACAAAAAATCCGCATTCTCTACCGTCGTCAGATGCAGAGGGGGAAAGTCGTTCGTGTACAGCCTGGCGAAAATGGCCAGATACTTGTCGGTATCAAGTTGAATTGAACGGGTGGAAGCAGCCGGCTTTCACATCGCCCAGTGTAATTGCAATGGAATGCAACCGTTCAGACCACAATCAAAAGTCGTTGTTGACCAGAACTCCGTCTTCTCTGCCTGACAGGAATTTCAGGACTTCAAAATCGCCGGCTTCAGGAAAGATCCGTGTCGAGCCGTCACAAAATGAGAACTGTGCGAAGCCCGGATGCCGGCTGCTGAATGCCTGTGGTGCTGGGCCGTTGATTTGCGCGCTCAAGTTGTCGATCCACCACATCACATCGCTAATCCAGATCGCGCTTCCCGGTGTGAACCGACGGCCGCTCATGCCTGGCCAGACAGCGGCCCGCTTGCTGACACTTTCATCAAACAAGCATTCTCCGATCACGACTGTTTGCGACGTGCCATCACGGACATCTCGGAACCTGATTTCACTGTTCTGGAATAGTATCCCGCCGTAATCGTGGTCGGCGACAAATCCACCACCTGTCGTTACCGGACCAGTGACCGCGCGGTAATTGGCCATCGCATGGTTCAAACGAATAGGGTTAAGTGCAGGTCCCAGATCCGACGGGCAGCGAAACAGCTCCAAAGGTGTTTGGCTGTATTCGGTCGGCAGTGCCGGATTCGCGCCACCACCATACGGCATTTCGGTTACGCCACCGAAGTCAAAAAGATTTCCTTGCTCGGCAAATGGCAGGATAAACGATCCCCATGACCAGCCGGGTAAAATACCGTCACCTTCATAAGCAGGAGGAAATTTCTCATTGGAAGATTCGAAGCTGTGCAACGCCAAGCCAAACTGCCTTAAATTATTTGCACACTTCACACGACGAGCCGCTTCGCGCACCGATTGCACTGCCGGCAACAGCATGCCGATCAAGATGCCAATGATCGCAATCACGACCAACAATTCAACTAATGTAAATCCGTTTCGTCCGTTTCGGAATTTCCTGGCAGGATATCCAACCACCATTATTCACCCCTGTCGTTTGGTTCTTCAATAACATGAACTTACTCGAATCGTCCTGGATCACAAGGAATGGCAATGCCTATAACCCGCTATGCGAATAAAACTGCTGACAAGAATTCGCAAAGCTTATCTGAATTCAAGCTCATTGTTCTAACAGTTGTAATCAATAAGCTCTGCGTCGAGTGACAACTTTACGTAACAGGACCAGTGTCTGCCCCTCAGAAGACTCATATGAATGCGACACGTTCTTTGTCTTTGGGAAAAGCTTTGTTAGCTATTGTACTTGGCCTAAGATAGTTGCGTCCACAGAATGAAAAGGTGGAACAGATGAAAAGATCTTTTCGCTGTTTTGGTTACGTTCGCAGTTTGCCCGAGTGCCGCACGATGGTGACGCGAACAACATCCAATAATTTTGCGATTCCAGCGAATAGCAACAAATAGCTTCTGTGTCTTAATGAAGCGTCTTAATTGAAAATTGGAGGAGTTTTTGCGATCAAGCAAGATATTGGCTGGGTTTTCACCAGCAGCAATTGGAACTGGAACTGTATTTGTTCTGTGCTTGTTGGTCGGCTGCGGCAAGTCATCGAACCTTGTGCCCGAAACAACGGCGGCCAAGCAAGAAACATCTGACAAGCAGGAGCCAACCTCAACGACAGCTACTTTCGACGCGGACACGGCCGCGGAAATAAGTCGACTGAGCAAAGCTCTCATTGGCCAGTATCAGCCGAAATTTGAAAACGGATGGAGCTCCTTGCCTGAACATTTTGACGGGCAATTGCCGGTTGGCTTGGCCGAGTGTTTTGAAACGACAGACGACGATCGGCAGAACAGCTACCTCCGCGCCTTTGTGTATCAAAATTTTGCAGACGCCATGGAACTTTTCCCGCAGTGGGTCGACAAGCCAGACGAGCTACCCAAAGATGTGAAACGACTACATGAGCTGTCGGTCCTCAAAAGAGATTTGTGGTACGAACTCATATCAGACGAAGTCACCCAGGAGTTTTTTGCTGACAAAGCTCCGCTGTACCTGGCGTCCCAGCAGGATTGTTTTGCCGAGTTGCGACAGGCACAAGCGAATCGAAAAGTGAGCCAGCGTCTTGATGGCACACTGCGTCGTGACTTTTCGTTTCAAGGTTCATCAAATATAGCCATGCAAGTTGCTGATCTGGCCTACGATGTTTCGATTCTTGCCCGCTTGAAGCCCGAGTCCAATGAGGCTCTGGAAATGCTGGAATTGATGCTTCAACTTGAAATTGATTGCCGCCAAGTCGCCCCAGTACTTGATCAACTGAGTTATTCCAGAAGTATCCGGATTGCGGTCTCGGAAATCATGCCGCGGATTCTGGAAAACACGAATGACCCGAACCGAGTCGATGCGTTGATCAAGATATTGGCTCGTTCACTGGACGCCGAAACGAAAGTTTCGAGGGCATTGCATTCTGAGTTCGCAGAATACCTGGCGATGCGACAACTGCTACATGATTTGGAGTACAAAACCTTACAATTGGATCCAGGTTTTTTCGAGTTGTTGGAGATTAATAAAGATTCCCCGGCAGCGATCGTGGCTTACCGTTTATTGACGACATGGGCTTTCTATTCTGGCAATGAAGAGATTGCTTTGGAAATCATCTACTCAACATTTGACGACGATCCTGAGAAACTCGCAGCAGCGATCAAAGTTCTTGAAACCGCCAACAAATCGCCAATGAGTAACAACATGGGCTCCAGCGGTGCGATTCTTCCGCACTTCTTCAATGCAATCAACTCAATGACGAATGAGGATTTTGAAGTAGAACGGCAGTTGCTTGACCGACGCATGGAGCAAGTGTTCGAGACTGTAGCGATTCTCAATCCAGGGGCACAAAGCGATCGGTTTAAAATACTCGATAAGGCGTGGACAGCGGATGAAACGTGGCGAGATTCGAGGCTGCTAAAGCTGTTGCAACCACGTAGTCGAAACGCCAGATTCGCCATCGGAGGACGCGTCACACTGGGCGGTGCCATCTGTTTGGCCGCTGTCAAGAGATGGCAACTTGTGAATAACGGCGAACAGCCTGATTCGATCGAGGCTGCGTTGGTTGCCGCAGGGCTCCCGGCCAAATTCGCCAAAGATCCTTTTAGTGGATCAGATTTTAAACTCGACAAATCACGTCCATGTGCCGTCTATTCAGTGGGGCCCGACAAAGTCGACAACCAAGGGACGCCTGCATTGGTGATCGGCGGTTATCACTGGGATTCTGTCGGCGACGTGGTATTTGCCTTGGGTGAGGAAGTAGCTGAATGAGCTGCATTGAGTTCGAACGACCAAGCCGGTTGAAATTGAAATTCCCAGTCCATGTCAAACCTTTGTCCGCAGAACGTGATAACAGCATTCATCGAGCCGGTAGCGTTTTTTTGGCCGGCGTCGGCTTGCAATCACTCATTGCTCATAGTCGTTTGGATCGTGCCCAAAAACGATTGCCATGACTATCAAGTAGATTCCAAAAAGCGGAAAACCCAATACACCTGCGGCCCATAGAGGAAGCAATCCCGAGCGCATGTTCACGATTCTAGCGATGTCAGGATTGGAAGTAACGTATTCGACTTGAATTTTTTCGCCTCGTTTAGGGGGTGTGTAGTCAGTCATAAGCTTCCAGCACTTTTAAGATTATCCGGCCCGTCAAAAGTGAAGCGGACCTCATGAATGTCGGTTCCACTCGTTTTGCTGCCCATCGTATATCCAGTCGTGCTGGCCGAAGTAACGACCCCGTTGGCTAGCTGGATTTGCGAGCGGAAAAATCTAATTGATTTCCAGTCAGCATTGCGCCCAAAAACGAACCATGCGAACACGCCCACGAAGATCATGATCCAGCCCAAACGCGCTTTTGGAACGCTAAACATTCTAGAGAACGCTGACTGCATCGAAACTCAATTGTCAAATTAGGAAGAACGAGGCAAGCAGATACTGTTTATGGCATGGATAACGAATATTTTGAACGAGTCGAGACGGTCAAGCGTTGACATTTCATGGCGCCCGCAAGCCCGCCTGCGGTCCAACATTTTGTTCAAGTTAGCCGCTGCCGCGGCTTAGTGTTTTTCTGCCGTCATTGTATCAGTTTGTTTGGGTGAGTCGATCTTTTTGAGGCATGGTTTCTGCTGCGAAGACTAATTTGCCGTTCGACTCGAAATCAGTTGCCGGATTTTGGAAATCATGACGGGCATTTTGCAGGGCTTGCTGAGAAATGTATTCGCCCCGACCTCTAAACATCGGTCAGAGTCTTCGGGCATCGCAAATCCAGAGAGTGCAATGATCGGAGTATCTTGAAGTTCAACGGAAGAGCGGATTTGCCGAATCGCTTCCAGCCCATCCATCACTGGCATCTGGATATCCATCAAGATTAAATCAGGCTTGTGTTCGCTCGCAAGCTCGACAGCGACCGCTCCGTTGACAGCTCGCACAACTCGAAAATCTGAGGCCTCAAGAAACGGAGCAATCGCCATAGCCACGTGATCGTTGTCCTCCGCCAGGAGAATCAGCGGCAATACATCAGAGCCAGTTTCTTCGTGCCCAGTGGCGTTGGCATTGTTCCGTGGCGGAGTGGTGTTGGCTTCCTCGCCGGCTTTTTGGTCAGCGTCGGCTCCCTGTTTTAAATACGGTAGCTCAACGATGAACTGGCTACCCTTGCCCGGTTCACTTTCGACTGAAATCGTTCCTGAGTGAAGCTCAACAAACTGCTTGACCAATGAAAGCCCCAGGCCAGAGCCGGGAAAGTTGCGGCTAAATGAATTGTCGACTTGCACAAATGGTTGAAAGAGCGTGTCGATGTGTTTGCACTCAATACCGATTCCGTTGTCTGCAACGACGAACCGTAAAGTTTCGTCACTTGAGGAAGTCGCTTGGTTGGATAGGCGTTCAACCTCCAAACTCACTGTACCGCCCTCGGGTGTGAATTTGAGTGCGTTTCCAAGCAGGTTAATCAGGATTTGACGAAGCCGTGTCTCATCAGCAATCAGTAAAGGAAGATTGTAGGTAGATTTGATGAACGAAAGCTTGATTGCTTTTCGCGCAGCCTGGGGTGCAACCAGATCCAGGCACGAATCGCACAGCTCAGCGACTTTGACGTTCGAAAGTTTGAGAGAGGTCGTTCCTGTTTCAATTTTTGCCATATCAAGAATCTCATTGATCAGGTCCAGCAAGTGTAACCCGCTTTCTTCAACGACACGTAGCGATTCCAGTTGCTTATGCGATGTGTCGCCAAACAGCCCCAGTTTAAGTCCTTCGGTCATTCCCAAAATCGCACTCAGCGGAGTTCGTAGCTCATGGCTCATGTTGGCCAGAAACAGATCTTTGGTCTCATCTGCTTTGGCGAGCGCTTCATTGGCTAATTCGACTTCCCTTCGATCTGTGACATCGAGGGCAACGCCATCCCAAACCACATCACCATTGGGCAACCGTTGAGGCTGAGCGGTGTCGTTGTACCACCGAATACCCTGGCCGGGAAGAGATACGCGATAGTCGAGAATGTAGGGTTCAAGGGTCTCGGCGGACTGAGCGACTCTTTCCAGTGCCTGTTCGGAATCTTCTGGCTCAAGCAACTCCCAAAAGACCTTTATGTCATTAAGGATTTCTTCTGGATCCACTCCAAAAAATTCACGGCATTTCGAGCTGATGTATGTGAGCGACTTGGAACCATCGGTATGCAGGACAAATTGATACACAAGACCTGGAATGTTCTCTGTCATCTTTTGAAGCTGAGTCTGAGTTTTGGTCAGATCCAGCTCGGCGGCCAGCTTCTGGGTTTTTAACAACTGGTTTTGAAGCTCAATTCGCTCCTGCTCCGCCTTTTTGCGTTCGGTAAGATCTCGATCAAACGCAAGTACATAAGGGCGATCATCAACCAATATCCGGGACGCAGTGACTTCGACCGGAAACACGGAACCATTTTTATGAAAATGCTCGACCTCGAAAGTCAACATTTCGCCTTGTGCCAATCGCTTCAAACGCTCGGGGGCCTTCTGGGCAAATTCCGGTGTATCCAACTCTTCGATAGGTCTGCCAATCAATTCTCCGGCACCGTACCCGTGCATGCGTTCGGCTGACCGATTGGCCGCCACGATCTGCCCTTTGTCTTCGCCAACGGTGCCAATCAGGAAAACGGCATCGGGAGCGTTGTCAAAAATTTGCCGGAAATTGATTTCACGTTGCAAACTATCCAGCCTGCCCAGATCCGTCACGTCGATCACAATGCCATCGAATACAATGTCACCATTGTCCATTTTCGAAGGAAGCGACCAAGCGTGAACCCACCGTGTTCCGCGATCTTCAAGGACCAACCGATAGGCCGCTTGATACGGCTCAAGGGTTTCCGCACTACGGTTCATTGCGCGACGAACTGCTTCCACATCGTCAGGATGGATTCGCTTCCAAACCTCGTTCATATCGGCCATCAAAGCCTGTGGATCGAGTCCATACAATTCGCGAACGCGCGAACTGACATACGACAACTCATGGCTGCCATCGGGATGCAGTACAACTCGCGAGATCACGCCAGGGACATTTTCTGTCATGTCGCGTAGCTGCGACTGAGCTTCGTTTTGCTTCAGCTCCTCGGCTTTACGATCGGTGATGTCGGTCGCAATACCGTTGAATACGGTGTCCCCGTTGTCCAGTTTCGTAGGCAGCGACAGGGATTCGATCCACCGCGTTCCGCGACCCTCAACGACCATCCGATGAATGGAGCGGAACGGCTCAAGCGATTCAATGCTTTCGTGCATGCTTCGCTCGACTGATTCCAAATCATCGGGATGAATTCGCTTCCAAAGCTCATTGGCGTTTGCCAGGAGAGCATCGGGTTCGATACCAAGCAACTCGCGGGCACTGGGACTTATGTAAGTCGTCTGCTGGCTGCCATCCACACGAACCACGGCTCGGAAGATCACCCCGGGTACGTTTTCGGTCGTAGCGACGAGCTCGGATTGAGCTTTTCCCTGCTCAATCTCTTCGGCTTTGAGCCGGGTGACGTCGATTGCAATTCCGTCGAAGAAAACGTCTCCATTTTCCTGACGCGAGGGAAGCGCCCAGCTCTCGATCCATCGCCTATCGCGTTCGTCAAGCACATACTGATGGACTACATGAAACGGCTCCAGCGTTACGGCACAATGATTCATCCGGCGATCAATTTCTTCCAGGTCTTCAGGAGGAATCCGTTTCCTCGTTTCATTTTCATCGGCCATTTGCTCTTGAGGATCTAACCCGTAAACCTGTCGTACATTTGGGCTGACATAAGCCAGATCGCGGCTGCCGTCGGGATGTTGCACCCATCGAAAGATCACGCCGGGAATGTTCTCAGTCGTGGACAAAATTTTTGTTTGGGTTTCTTTCAGCGCAAGCTCCTCGGCTTTGCGATCGGTGATGTCGATCATGATGCCGTCGAACACTGTGTCACCGTTGTCGAGACGCGTAGGCAGTGCCCACGACTCAATCCACCGCGTACCTTTCTCCTCGAGGACCAGCCGATAGGAAGAATGCTTCGGCTCAAGCGTTTCCATGCTGTGACGCATCTGTCGCTCAATTTCTTCTATATCATCGGGATGAATTCGCTTCCAAACCTCGTTGGTATCTCCCAGTAGTACCTCTGGATCGAGACCAAGTACCTCGCGCACGCTGTCATTGACGAAAGTCATCTCGTGGCTTCCATCGGCATGAATCACCGCTCGGAACAACACGGCGGGCACGTTATCCGTCATTCTGCGATACTGGGCTTGAGCATCGCTCTGTGCGAGCTCAGTAACTTTCCGATCGTGAACGTCGATCAGGATACCGTCGAACGCAATGTCACCGTTTTCCAGTCGCGAAGGTAGCGCCCAGGAACCGAACCAACGCATTCCTTTCTCGTCATGACGCAACCGATAAGTCGCGTGGTATGGCTCACCCGTTTCAGCGCTGCGTTTTGTCTTGCGTCTAATTTCTTCAAGATCATCAGGATGAATTCGTGTCCAAAATTCGCCAGCGTCTTTCAGTGGTGCATCGGGCTCAAGCCCAAAAATTGTCCGGAAGCTGGGGCTGACGTAGGCAAAGCTATGGCTTCCGTCGGGATGAAACAACGTTCGGTAGATCACACCAGGTACGTTTTTGGTCGTGGCCAGGAGTTCCGCTTGAGCGTTCCTCAACTCCAGTTCGGTGGCTTTTATTTTGCTAATGTCGCGAAGGATCGTCGAGAAGTAT
>CAZXLW010000074.1:0-25162 GCA_964641465.1 uncultured Pirellulaceae bacterium
CCAGAGCCAAGTTCGATGCTTGCTTTAATAGGCTTGGCAGGTTTGCTCGCTGTGAAGCGTCGCCGTTAATCAACTCAAGGTTGACAGAACGAATTCAAGTTAGAATTCAAATTCAAAAACGCTCGTGGTTCGACCACGAGCGTTTTTTTGTATCAATTGCTAACCCGACTCTTTCCTGCCGCAGCTGCAGAACGGTAACAATCGAGACTGCCAGAGCCAGCCATTGGGGCCGCTTGAGTCAATGACGGCAACGCCTCCAAGACTGACATATCACATTTAGTGACGCGGTGTGTTCGTAGGCTGTCTTCAGGTGAATTAAGAAGGACATTCAGGACATTCTACTTTGTTTGCCGCTCAATCAGATGCGAAAAACAACCAGTCGGTATGTTCTTCGTGAATCAACTCGTTTTGATGAGTAACCGGTTCGACGCGAACGGTTTTG
Source organism: uncultured Pirellulaceae bacterium (assembly GCA_964641465.1). GTDB lineage: Bacteria > Planctomycetota > Planctomycetia > Pirellulales > Pirellulaceae > Mariniblastus. The sequence continues at coordinate 443 of CAZXLW010000074.1, forward strand.
AAACTCGCTCGCAGAGCGTCTGCGAACGGTGAACTTTCGGCATACGACCAAACGCCAAGCACACCTCCAGGCCGCAAGTGTTTTTTGGCAGACGCCAAACCTTCCTCAGAGTAAAACGTAGAGCTCGCGTCCTCGTTCGCGCCCACGCCCAGTCGATCATCTGGCGAGTGGTCGACGTCGATCAGGATCAGGTCATACGTCGCGTCGGGTGCACTCGCCAGCTTTCCATACGCATCCGCCTGAGTCACCAACAATCGCGACTCGTCGACCAGTTGCTCTGACAATGGAATCAGCCCGTCATTCATCCATCCGATCACCTGCGGCAACAGTTCGACAACTTCAACGTGAGCCACTTGTTCAGATTTCAGCGCCTGGTTTGCCGTGTATCCCAACCCCAGACCGGCAACCATCACCCGCAACTGTTCCCCGCCATGCATTTGTATCGCGATTCGTGACAATGCCTGTTCGGAATCAGTGTACAAGCTGCTCATGAGGAATTCGTGATTCAGCGTGACTTCGGTCACCACGACGCCATCCAACGACTTCGGCTCCCGTCGTCTCAGGCAAATCACACCCAACGGCGTTTCTTCGTAGGCAAGAATCTCGAGGATTGGTTTCGCCATGGTTCGATCTTGAAAGGGGATATGTCGCGACATCTACAGATTTCGAACCATCCTATCTGATTCGAGACTCGAATGCTGGGTGCCTGAAACGTGACCCGATAAAGATTCAACCACGACAAGATCTGGGTAAAACAAAAAGTCGAATTGAATTTACCTGAATCCATTGCAATAATTTTCCTCACTCTATTCGCTGCGATTGGGTCATCGCGGACAACAATGAAGTCCCATAGCCTGCTGAAACACAATGTCAGAATCAAAACCTCCATTTCCACCGTTCACGCACGAAACGGCAACTGAAAAAGTTCGACTTGCCGAAGATGCCTGGAACAGTCGTGACCCGGCGAAAGTTTCCCTGGCTTACACGATCGACAGTGTTTGGCGAAACCGCGCTGAATTTATTTCGGGCCGAGACCAGATCGTTACGTTTCTTATTCGGAAATGGTCCAAGGAACTGGACTATCGCTTGATCAAAGAATTGTGGTCGACACACGAAAACCGAATTGCCGTTCGATTCGCCTATGAGTGGCGCGATGATGCTGAAAACTGGTTTCGAGCTTACGGCAATGAGAACTGGGAGTTCACGGAGGCTGGACTAATGGCACGTCGCATCGCCAGCATCAACGACCTACCTATAAAAGAAACGGAACGCAAGTTTCACTGGCCATCAGGTCGTCGTCCAGACGACCACCCGTCCCTGTCCGATCTCGGGTTATAGGCCGAAGGAAAAGGTGCTCATCAAAGCTGACGAGCTTCAGGCGTTTCGTTACCAGAAATGCCATTGGCTGTTTTGCACGACATAGATCCCGAGTAACAAATTGGTTACTGCGTGTGCGACGACGCAGTTCCAGAACTTGCCAGTCTTGATCATCAGGATCGTTACCATGGTGAACCAGACGACGGCGGCGATGGCTTCACCGGGATGCGTCGCGATGGCATAAACAGCGACTGCTCCAATACCGCTCAAACCGACTGCGGACAGCTTGACCGTGTACCAGTCCGGATTCTCGATGTAGCGAACAAACCAGCCCCGCAGGAATAACTCCTCCCCGATGGGCACGATGGCCGCCAACAACGTGAAACGGAACACCAGAAAAACCATGCGGCGTTCCGGATTGGTTATCTGAGTAAACGGATCAAACCCAACTCGTTCAGGTATCCATGATTCAAGCCCCACAGCAGTCAGCGCTTTGGCCTCCAACCCAAGGTTACTCAGCCACACCCAGGCAATCACTCCACCAACACCGACCACGAACGCCCACAGATCAATTCGAAACGGGAACTCCCGCAGATACTTCCGCAAGCAATAAACAATTATCGCCGTTCCGACAACAACCTGAGTGATGACCAAGTACAGATAATCTCGGACGGCCACATCATCGACCGCTCCCGTGACGTTGGGAGAGCGTGACGCAATCGCCATGAACGCGACAAACGGTATTATGAACGGCCAGGCCGCTGGCTCCTGTTGGTCGTTCTGTTTTTCTTCGGTAGCTAACATCAACTGGCAGATTCGTATCTTCGCGAATGATTCGATGGGATATAATAGACTTTACCGAAGTAATGGAAGTCAAAATGATACAACAATTCCAGTTTGCCGACATGGAGCGAGGTCCGCTAATGCAAATTGAATCACGGAAACTTCGTTGGAGCGTTGCAATCCTTGCGTTCGCTATAATTGGAGTGGCGACGCAGACAGATGCTCAAGCCCAAACCAGAGCAGCATACAAGAAAATGCGGATGGAGATGGTGGAAGACGCCGTCGTCGCTGCCGGCGTGACAGACGCGCGAGTCATCAAATCGCTGCGTGACACCGAGCGTCACGAGTTTGTCCCCAAGGACATCCGCCATCAAGCGTACCTCGACGCGGGACTGCCGATCGGCGAACAACAGACAATCAGCTCGCCGTTTATCGTCGCTTACATGACTCAGGAACTGCAAACAAAACCGACCGACAAGGTCCTTGAGATCGGGACCGGCAGCGGCTACCAGGCAGCAGTCCTCAGCCCACTGGTGGCAGAAGTTTACTCGATCGAAATCGTCAAACCACTTGGTCGCCGGGCCGCCAAGAAGCTGAAAGAACTCGGCTACAAAAACGTGTTCACTAAAATTGGAGATGGCTACAAAGGTTGGGCCCAACACGCACCGTTCGACAAAATCATCGTCACTTGTTCCCCAGAAGAAATCCCCCAACCGCTGGTCGATCAACTTGTCGAAGGCGGCTTGATCGTCGTACCGGTCGGCGAACGGCATCAGCAAACGTTGGTTCTGATGCGAAAAGAAAACGGCCAGATGAAATCAGAAGCTCTGCGTCCGACGTTGTTTGTCCCCATGACGGGAGCTGCCGAAGACGCCCGCAAGGTCCTGCCGGACCCCACCAAGCCTACGCTGCTTAACGGCGATTTCGAAGAAGGCTTGGACGAAGATGGTTTTGTCAAAGGCTGGTACTACCAACGGCAACTGCAATGGAAGGAAGAAGTGCTTGCTCCCGGCGGAACTCACTACGTCAAATTTACGAATAAGGTTCCGGGCCAGTACGCGCACTTGATGCAAGGCTTCGCCATCGACGGTCGCAAAGTATCCAAACTGAAACTGCGGGCACACATGGCTTGCGAGAATGTTGCCGAAGGTCCACTCAAAGGCGACTTGCCGCAGGTCGCCATTACGTTCTACGACAAGCAGCGCCGAAACCTGAGTTCTTTCATGCTCGGTCCCATGCAAGGAAACGCAACCTGGAAAAAAGGCAGCATTGAAATGCTTGTACCAAGCGGGGCACGTGAAGCGATCCTGCGCATCGGCTTGTTCGGCGCGACAGGCTCGGCATCGTTCGACCGCATCGGCATACAAGTAATCAAATAATCTGAACAAAACATGACAAAATCGCTGAAGATACCCAGACGGGGTTTTCTCGCTTTCATTTGACTTTACTGCGGTACAAAATCGGAAAGTTTATTTTGTCTCTGTTCTCTGAGGAGGTCGCAATGAAACTTTGCGAATTTTCTTTGGCATCCGCCATGCTTTGTTTGTTGGTCAGTCCAATTTTTGCACAAGGAGGTGATTTCTTCTGGTCATTTGAATCAAATGGTCCAGTCAACGAAGACGTATCGCGGAAGGACTTCAGTGTGGGTGATACCGGCTCGCTGTTTTTGTACTACACCACCAACGGCCCTGCGATGTCAGAACTCAATACGGGTGCATTCCTCGATCTGGCGACGTCTAATTCGGGAGTCGTCGAATTTACAGCCGCCGAAACTTTTGATTTTGACGTAGCACTTGCTTCTGATACCTCGATCGTCTTCGGCACACGATGGGGCAACAGCTTTGGTGCCGGTGACGTTTCCGACGATGGCCAATCAGTTGGCATCAACGCGTTTACTGTGGGTTCTGGTGACGGAATCGTAAATGCGAACAATGGCACGGGCCCTTTCTTGGACTTGGGATACGACCAATCCGCCGATGCTTGGCTTTTTGGTCGCCTGGATTTCACGATCATTGGCAATGGAAATGCGGACATCATCACTACCCCGGGTGCGGGAGGAATCGTCAATAATGGCGAAACGGTTGATGTCACGTTTGGCGGTGCCACTCTGGGAACAGTACCTGAACCTTCGGCCGCGTTGCTGATCGGTTTGGTCGGAATCGGACTTGGTTGTCGACGTAGAAGGTAGAAGCTCAGCGTTTCTCCTTTCTCCGATAAAAATCGACCTACGACCTACGATTGGCCCCCACTTTCTTTTGTAAGTCTCGGCGAACCTATGGAGTTTCACGTATGTACGGTTCGTTGACAGCCATAACGATCAACGGGTTTGGTGGTAACGACACGATCACTTCCTCGTTCGATCAAGCAACCATTTTTGCAGGTGATGGGAATGATCGAGTGACTGTCATCGGTTCAGGCGAAAGTGTTGTTTTCGGCGGTCCTGGCGATGACATTATCAAAGGCGGTACAGGTAGAGACTCTATCAATGGCGGGTCCGGAAACGACATCATCTTTGGTCGAAGTGCGGACGATTTACTGGAAGGAGCCTCCGGCGATGACATTATGTTTGGAGGTCCTGGTGATGACAGCCTAAATGGCGGACTAGGTTTTGATACTCTTGATGGGGGCGACGGCACGGATACGGCGACCGATTCCGGTGAGGTAGAAATCAGTATCGAGAAACATGACTGCTGAACTAAAGATCCTATGGATTCTGTAGCAAGTCGATGAACGGTGCGACGTCCAAAAGATCAGCCAGCCCGTCGCCGCTGATGTCAGCCTTCGCGTCCATTCCTATTGCCGCAACTACTTGATCTACGAACGGCCCAACATCGAATAGATCAATTGAGCCATCACAATTGACGTCGCCAATCATTCCAATGCGGCCATTCAGATTGGCTCTGAGGGACCTGCGGGGGTGGAATTGGTCGGAAACACAAACTGGTCGGTTGCCAGGAATCGCTGATTGTCTTCAATGGAAATATCTGGATTCGTAGTAATGTCCGCAAAGTCAACAAGTAACGCGTCTGTTGCGACCAAAGTCGTCGGACCGACTTGGAACGCCAGACTATAGGTTGTCCCTGCGTTCAACCGCACACCGAAATACAATTCCTCGAATCGCCATGCTCCGCCACTTGCCGACAGACTTTCGTCGATCGGATCATCCTCAATGATTACACTCCTGAGCAGTGTTTGTGAATCAGTTTCCCAGATTCCGATTTCGAAAGAGCGAGGCAATCCGTCCTGACCTTCATCCCAAAATCCAATCGCGGTAAGTGCAAGATCTCGTTGTGGAACAAAGTCGTATCCTTGCATAAAATTCGGACTCAAAACGGACGGAAAAGTACCTTCGTCGGCATCGATCAGGATGAATTGGGCGCGAAGTTGTGAAGTCAATAGAACACAAAGCAGAGATGCAAGAACCGCGTTTCTCATAATCAGAAGCCCCAAAAAAAGTGATATCGCCTAACCTAATATACCGATGGCCGGCGACTACAACAAATTTTTACGAGATTGATCGTTCAACATCGGTTCCGCGTTTTGAGTACTAGAACTGATTGAGATATAATGAACTATCGCTATTTCCAAACTTTTAGTCTTCTCGCTCGGAGTCAACATGGCAATTCAATCAAAAAAAGATAATTCGCGGTCCACATTAGCTTCTGCCTCCAAGTTTGGCGTGGCCCTGTCCGGTTTATTTGTCGCACAAGAGATTCAGGCAGAGGTACTGCCACTTACTTTTGATGCGTTCTTTGCAACACAATTCGTTGAGGGACAAGAAACAGTCGTATTGGATTATCAGGTTTTCATGTACTCCGTCCCCTTGGCTGATTTGTCTTTGTATCCAGATTTTGGGCTGGACAATTCTGGGCAGATATTTGCCAACAATCATCTTCTGAATTACCAAACTAAGGATGGTTATGACAGTGTTTTTGTTGAGGAACGCAGTCTAAGATTCGGTTCTAACGGCGGTGGCTTCGCATTTGTCCAGCCTGGAGCAGAATTGGCTCCGTCAAACTTCTTTCCTCAAAACGACCGCATCGACCTTGAAAGATTGGGTTCTGGCGAATACTACGTTGGACTCCGAGATACTTCTCCTACTCTGGTCATCGCTTGGTTCAAGCTTGAAGTGACACAGTTTGGCGGACCGATCACTTTTATTGGCGGATATGTTGCCAACGAAGGTGAGACGTTGGTAGTTGGCGACACGCGCTCCATATTGGGCGATATCAACTGTGACGGCGTCGTAGATTTGTTGGATGTCCAACCTTTTGTTCAATTGTTGCAGGGTGGTGAATTCTCAGACAAAGCCGACTTTGATATGGATGGGGCTGTCACACTACTGGATGTTCCCTTGTTTGTGAATGCTCTTACTCCACCGTTACCGGTGGTTGAGATGAAAGGTGATGAACTGCATATTGACGGCTCCACCGAGAATGATTTCATCGAAGTCAGAAAAGCTGGAACCAGCCACGTCCGAGTGTTGATAAACGAAGAAGACTTCGGAACTTATCAACTGCCGCAATCCGGAACGATAATTATCAATGGCCTCGAAGGGGACGATGAAGTGATCTATCAGACGTCGGTTCCCTACGCTTCGATAGTATTCGGTGGGGCAGGCAACGATACAATTCGTACGGGCAGTGGGGGCGACGAAGTTTATGGTGATGACGGCGATGATACGATTTTTTCGCGCTCTGGCGATGACATCGTAGTTGGCGGAATTGGCAACGATACAATCTTTGGCCAAGATGGCGAGGATGTTTTGTCGGGCGGAGTTGGCGATGACTCGATTAACGGGGGTTCTGGAGATGATGTCCTGGCCGGAGAATCTGGTCAAGATTCTTTAAATGGAGGCGCGGGTTTTGATACGGCGTTGGACTTTGGTGAGCTTGAACATCTCAATATAGAAAAAAACAAAGGGAGTTGAACGGATTGCTAAGTTTCCCTCAGATACCGACTAGACTTTTGGCTTCTCAAATCATTTCGCCATTTGATCAAGCATGGCAACAAGTTTAATCAATGATGTAGCCGCCCAGACGGCTACCGATACTGGGAAAGCTGGGATCAGCTCGAGAAATTGACGCGAATTATGGCCACTCAATTTCGATCACGGAGGATCTCTATGGCGGCATTGCGACCGCAAGCGCCCATGACGCCACCGCCGGGATGCGAAGCGGCTCCGCAGATGTAGAGGCCGTCGATGGGTGTGCGGTGATCAGACCAGCCAGGAACGGGACGCAGCATGTGCAATTGATGTAAGTGCATCGCTCCCTGGAAGATATTGCCGCCAGTCAATCCGTACGTACGTTCGATATCGACTGGGCTCAGAACCTGCATGTGCTCGACACAGTTCGGAATGTTGGGCGCGTATTCGCCAAGTAACTCGATACAGCGTTTTCCAAAGTCGTCTTTGATATGGTCCCAGTTCACTTCGTCCTTCAATTTGTACGGTGCGTATTGGACGAACATTGAGAGGATGTGTTTGCCGTCGGGAGCAATTGTTCGATCGACACTGGTCGGCATTGTTAGTTCAAGAATCGGCCGCTCGCTGGGCATGCCATACTTGGCGTCGTCATATGCTCGCTCGACCCATTCAATCGTTTCGCAGATGTGCATCGTTCCGTTGTGTTGAGGCCCAACTTGAGTACCGGGAAGGCAGGTGAAGTTAGGTGGTTCACCGACTGCCACGTTGATCTTGGCAGAAGCGCTGCTGTAGTCGATCCGGTTGATGGCGTCATGAAACTCAACTGGTAGATGATTCTTATCGATGAAACGATTGAAGGTCAGGTTGCAATCGACACTGGAAGCCACGGCCTTGGCCTCGTAAGTCCTGCCATCGGTAAGTTGAACTGATCGGGCCCGGTTGTTTTGGACTTCGATCTTGGCGACTTCGGCTTCACGAACGATGGTGACGCCGAGTTGGTCGCACACTTTTTCACAGGCGTCAGCCAGGCCACCCATGCCACCTTCGATGTACCCCCAAACTCCTCTGGCTCCGCCAGCGGTACCCATTACGTGGTGCAGCAAAACGTATGCAGTACCTGGTGACGATATCGACGCGAACGCACCGATGACTGCGTCAGTCGCCAGTGTTGCCTTGAGCACTTCCGATTCGAACCACCGTTCGAGGATCGGTCGCGCGGCAGCAGTTAACAACTCGAGTGCCTCCGGCATGTCGTTTCCGAACGCCTTGAGTGCTTTGAACAGCCGCATGCCTTTTCGCATATCACGAAATTTTTTACCGATGCTTGACCGTCTCCAGGAACGCGGGAGTGGCAACAGATCGGGAGACGATTCGTTGAGTACTGGCTCCAAATGTTCCGCAACCAGCTCCAGCATTTTTTCGTAGCGAGGAAAGGCATCTGCATCGCGCTGGCTGAACTTGGCGATCTGCTTCTGGTTTTCGGATTGGTCTGGACCAAGCATCAAGTGCCGACCGTCTGCCATTGGTGTAAACGAAGACGGGTTTCGTGGCAGGATCTTCAGTCCGTTTTGTTTGAGCTTCAACTCGTTGATGACTTCTGGCAGCAACAAGCTGACCACGTACGAAGCGGTGGAAACCTTGTAGCCTGGCCAAAGTGGCTCCGAAACGGAGCAACCACCGAGCAAATGTCGGCGTTCGAGTACGCAAACCGACTTGCCTGCCTTGGCGAGATAGGCCGCCGCGATCAGGCCGTTGTGACCGCCGCCGATGATTACACAGTCGAATTTGCCCGCTGAGTTGTTTGCCATAATTTTGTCCCGTTTGCGTCGCAGCTATTTTGTACCGGCGTCAAAGTTGGCTCAAATTGGTAAAAAAGGCCGGACATATTCAAGATCGGCAACAGGCGCCAAACTTCACAGGCATTCTGCTTGTATGACTTTGGCGTCGTCGGCAAATCTCACCGACGGAACCACCCGCAAAGTCGACCCATTCGCTCAATTTATCCCAGACATCTTGAATTACCAAAATCTACTGGTATTCTGAAGGATTCGAGCGCGGTAGTCTTCGTTGAAAGACCGTGCTTGCACGTGTAATGACTACAGCGCCTCAATCTTTCACGATGTGTTCGCAATGTGAAAACGGGGCGTGTACTGGACTTCATGTCGAGTAATTGGAGAACAATTGATGAGACACACTTCTTCTATTTGGACGCTAGCCGCCACTTGCGCGCTGGCCGTCTGCTTTTCATTGACAGGACCTGATACCGCCCAAGCTTCTGGTGGCGGCTCTTGGGGCGGTGGATTAGCTGGCAGCTTGGGCAGCCGAGGAATCGGTGGCGGTAGCTGGGGTGCCCGGGCTACCCCAGTCAGAGACTTTTTTGCACACCGACAACCAGTTCGCAGCCTGCTCCGAGGAGTACGTGACAGTTTCGCCTTTGCCGGCGGCAGTCGAGGTTGGGGATCTGGCGGCGGTGGTTCGGTCGGCGGTGGCATTGGCGGAGGATCTGTCGGTGGCGGTTCAGTTGGCGGCTTCGGCGGCGGATCTGTCGGCGGCGGAGGAGGATCTGTTGGCTATCAGTACTATTCCGGTGGTGGTGGAGGTAGCGTTGGCAATTCGTTTAGCTACAGTGCACCTGCAAGCTACAGTTCGCCGGTAAGCTACAGTTCGCCGGCAAGCTACAGCGCGTCGTACGCTGCTCCGATAGATAGCTACTCTGGCTACTCTGGTTACTCAGCCCCAATTTCAGCACCTATATCTTCTCCCGTTGTACCAAACTGTCCCGATTGTATCGGTGGAAGCTCTATCGGTATCGGAGCGTACGGTGGCGGAGCATTCGGTGGCGAAATCTTCCCACAAGGCGGCTCGGTCGTGAGTGGTGATCCAACCGCATTTGGTTCCAGCGAATTCATAAACGATGGCACCATCATAGGTGATCAAAATGTTTATCCTTCAGGTGATGATTACTACAACGACGGTTCAGGAGAAGGATCATCCATCCTCGACAACTCGTCTGACGGAAGCGGTCTGAGAGGGTTCGAGAATCCTCCAACCCCGACACCAGAACCAGCTGACGGTGGAACGACTTCAACCAAACCATTTGGTAAATCAGTTCTGACTGTCAACCTTCCCAAAGACGCTAAGCTGATCGTCAACAATCGTTTGACGAAGACCAAAGGAAAATCTCGCAGCTATGTTTCCCGCAAGCTGCGACCGAACAAGCGTTACACATTCAAATTGAATGCGACCGTGGTTCGTAACGGTAAAGAACTCACGCTGACGAAAAACGTCGTTTTGCGAGCTGGCAAAGACGTTGACGTCCGGTTCGATTTCGATCGCCCGGTTACGACTCAGCTGACAGTTAAAGTCCCTGAAAATGCGAACGTGAAGCTTTGTGGCAATAATACTTCTGCCACAGGAATCGTTCGCAACTTCAAGACCAAGCTCAAGCCTGGGAAAGTCTGGGAAGATTACTCGATCGACATCACATATGAACGTGATGGCGAGCAGATAACTCAAAGTCGCTCGATTTCGATTGAAGCTGGCGAAAAGTACGTTGTTGATTTTTCTTCACCAGAGAAAAATCTCTACGTTTCCAAGTAACCATGCAGTCAATTCACTGACTGAAAATCACAGCCCTTCGTACTTTCATTCAATACGAAGGGCTTTTTTTGTGCGCGTTGACTTCCGTGCTTCGTCCTGGCACTACTTTGCGTTGTTTTCTGAATCGCCCGCTCGCATCTGAGCTCAACAAAATGCCAGGCATTCGAATATTTGGCCAAAACATCCGTTAACTGAAGACACAGATGCGGGTAACTTGGGAGCAATAATTTTGAACCCATTCAGTCTTGGTCTTTGATTCCCATGGAAAATCCCACCATCTCCAAAAGTCAGGAACTCTATTCCGAAGCGTGCAAAGTTCTACCGGGTGGAATCAGCCGCAATACGATATACCGCAAGCCGAATCCCGATTACGTCCAGCACGGCAATGGATGCCGAGTCACCGATATTGATGGAGTCGAAAGAATCGACTTTGCCAACAACATGTGCTCATTGATTCACGGGCATGCTCACCAACCAACTGTCGACTCGGTCATTGAACAACTTCGACGGGGCAGTGCGTTCACTCTGGCAACCGAAGTCGAATTGCGTTACGCCCAGCACCTGTGCAATCGTTCGCCGCATTTTGACAAAGTCCGATTCATGAACTCTGGCACGGAAGCAGTCATGTGCGCGATCAAGGCTTCCCGCGCGATTACCGGGCGCCCCAAAATCGCCAAGACCGAAGGTTCCTATCATGGTACATATGATTACGCCGAAGTCAGCCAGAAAGCGAGGCCAGAAAACTGGGGCGATCAGGACCAACCTAATTGCGTGCCGGTCGCCAATGGAACTCCTCAAGGTGCTCTCGATGATGTCGTCGTTTTCCCGTTCAACGACCTCGATCGTACGATCGCTTTGTTGGACAAGAACAAGGATTCGTTGGCAGCGATTCTGGTTGACTTGTTACCGCATCGGGTTGGTTTGATTCCAGCTCAGGAGAGCTTCATTCGAGGCTTACGGGAATGGGCAACCAACAATGAATGCATGTTGATTTTTGACGAAGTCATCACCTTCCGTATGGGCTACGCGGGAGCCGCTGAGTGGTTTGATGTCGCACCGGATTTGACTGCGATGGGCAAAATCATCGGCGGCGGATTTCCTGTCGGGGCGGTCGCTGGCAAAGCAGACCACATGTACGTCCTTGATCCCTCGCGAGAATCGCTCCCGTTCCCACATTCCGGCACGTTCTCGGCAAACCCCATCACGATGACTGCTGGACTGGCCGCCATGGAGCATTTCGACCAGAAATCAGTCGATCACTTGAATGATTTGGGAGCGTACTCCCGCGACAAGATCGAGCAGGTAATCGGTCAGTGCGGGGCCAAAGCCAGCGTCACTGGCGCCGGGTCGATGTTCCGTATCCATTTAAAGGAAACAGCCCCCACGGAATACCGCAGCACGTTTCAGGATCACGACGAAGTAGCGAGACTGAAAGAACTGGTAAAGCATTTGTACGATGGCGGCTTCATGATGATCAACACTTGTTCAGGTGCTCTTTCCACCGTGATGGACAAGCCCGAGATCGACAATTTTGCCGATGTCCTCGAGTCCGCATTGAAACAGATTTAGGACGTAAACAGATTTAGGACGTGAGCCAACAGTGGTTGGGTCTAGCGGTCCCGGTGATCAGGGAGAGAGGTCTTTCTGAACCTCCCCCCCACACCACACAACTACTTCACCAACCTGGTATCGGGGAACTGCGATACCCACCCGAACCAGAACACGTTGTGCGATGGCACCCGCGTTAGCTTTTCAGCGCCGGCGTCGACCAGTTCCAGTCGATCCTCCAGCACTCGCCACTTGCGGTTCTGATCATCCATTGCTTCATTCGCGTCACTGTTGAACGATTTGAATTTCAAATCACCAACGTAGTAAGCTCGACTGGTGCCACCGCCATCTGCCAACACGACTAACTTTTGCTCGCCAAGCTGGTCATGGTGTATCCGTTTTTTGGCAAGGTATTTGATGGCAATCGCAAGTTGCTGGTTGTCGTCTCGGAACGCAAGGACTTCGTCTTTATTCAAGAGCCGCTGGTCAATCCGGGGAACCGTGAACATCAACTTGTCCGTGGCAAAATAGTCTCGGTAAGCAACGCCTTCACCATAATCGCGGCTGTGACCCGTATTGATTGACAGGGCTGTTGTATTTGGATGCCGCTTCTTCCATTTCCCCCAAGTGGTTGTCACCAGATACTCACGATCCAGTTTGATTTCTTTGCCGACCAGGGGACCAACGACAGGCGTTCCATGCAGTGTCGACCAGAATGATTTCGTTGCGTGGTCGTACATGAGTTTGTTGGAACGATACAGGAACCCGCTGGTTCCCAATTCGTGATGAACACCATTTACTTTAGTCTGATACACGATCAGAGCGCCGCACAGCGTTCAGTAAACCCCGGCAACTGATTCGCCGCCGATGGTATCCTTGAACATTTCGTGCCAGGCCAGAATCCGTTTGGGGTAGGCTCGGGCGTCGCCGTTGAGCTCGATACCAAACACGACATCCGAATCCGCGAGGTAAGTCGCCTGATTGGCGGCAACCATCTTGGGATTCTTGAGTGGCGGAATACCGTCGCGCACAACGCCACCCCAGCGTATTTCGTCGAGGCGGATTTGCGAGTTTTCGGTTGTCGCAAAATATTCGGCAAATCGAGGATCAATCTTTCGGTACAGCTCCGATTTGAATTTCGCGTACTCAGGATGCTGATCGTACTTCTGTTTCCAGTTCCACTGCATCCATTTGTCAAAATCGAAACCGAATTTTTGACCGGTTTTTGATTCAACTACACCAATCACCGCGCTGCGTTGGGCCGGCGGCAGAAACCGGCCGACTTCCAGCATCATTGGGACGTAAGCAACGTTCCAATTCTGCCTTACCTCATCAAGATTTCTTCGAAACGTATTGAAGTCACCGCTAAGCATCTCCAGAAAACGATCGGCAGCGACCAGCCTCCTCTCGCGGACACTCGTCAGACTGGTCGACTGCCGTTTCGTTTTGGTGACTCGGTAACTACCGACTTTTTTCATTCCCGGCTTATGCATCTTGTTCATTCCAGCAGCCGATTTGATGCTTGACTTGGACGCAGCGACAACACCTCGCGACGTCTGAATGAAGCCGACCACGTGAAAATCATGTTGCGAAAAACCTTTGGGCGGGACGAACTCAAGTCGCCCGGCGGCCTTTGCATTCCGGCTCGATTTCATATCCCGAACCACATTGACGTGGCTGAGTTTTCGTCGGGCGTTTTCTCCCCTGGTCACGCTTTGCTGTCCCTTGTTTTGAACAAGTGCAATGTGCAGGTCCCCATTTCCGTTGCCTCCCTGCCAGGCGACTTTGACCCGGCCGTCGGCGTAAACGGCATCGACTTTAACCGACGCTTGAGGTGGAATTTTCGTTGCCAACTCGATCGCTCGATCAGACTTTTTACGATCCGACCCAACGAACTCGGCCTGACCATTGATAATCATCTGCGGAGTGTAAACACGTGAGGATTCGAATTGCTGGGCGTATTTCCGTTGTCGTTCTGAAAACGCTTTCGAGCCGTAGGGATCTTTCCAACCGAGGTAGTCCCAATAGTCCACGTGGTACGACAGCGTGTAAACATTCTGGCCACTGGATTTGGCGCGATCGGCGATGCGTTCCAAATTCTTATCCGCACTGGGACAGCTACTGCAACCTTCAGACGTGAACAGCTCGATAAACGCAAAAGGTTCAGTCGAGCCGTGCATTTTCGTCTCTTGCATCTTCATCGTTTTCTTCATTGATGAATTTTCTTTCATCATCGGCTTTGACGAGCCCGATTGAGCCAGAGTCGAATTGAACGTACACAACCAGACAACCGCCATTTTCAAAGATATTGCCAGCGTTAGTTTTAAATGCTTGTTCATGGAATACTCCAGATTAAATGAAGCGTCGTGTTCGCGCGATTGAGCCCACGACCGCAGTTGGACGCCCTATTTCACTGAGAACTTACAAGCAAAAATTGTTTTCTCAGAACACCGTGAAATAGATCACGCACGGAGCCGATAACTGTAACAACCGTCACGTTACCCCGGCAGCGACAACCAAGAAGTTTTTGGCAGTACGGGTGACATCCGTGACTCTTGTTGTGCAGCGCAATCATGGTGACTTTTGCGACCGGTGCTTCCTGTTGTAGTAAAATTCTCGACAGCAGTTTCGAGTTGCCTGTCTTGCAAGGGATTCCTGCAGGTGAATACCGAGTTGAGAGATCACATCGGAGCAAGAATCCAAGCAGACGGTATCGCTCGCTGGACGCCGCTGACTGGGTAAGGAATCAATCCCCGAACTAGAACTAACACTGGTCGTTATAAAATGACGGTCCGGCAACGGCTTCTACGACCTGACGTCTGGCTAATTACTTGCCTATGTATGCTTTTGCGGGTGATTTGCGTCGGTTACGGCTCTTCGTGTTCCCGAACGACAAATGTTTTAACCGTGCTATTTTGACGGTTTAAGGCACTTCCCGGGTAAATCCGCCTCCAATTTTATTACCGATCGGTATTTTCTTGTGTTTCAGCGGTACTAGGTGCTATTATATTCCCGTTCGGTAACCTCAATGCCGACAACCAAAATGGACGGCCACTTATTCCCGAGCGGGAACCGAAATGACAATCAAAGACTCAGCAGAACTCGGGACCATCATCCGCAAGCACCGCAAACAAGCCGGGTTAACTCAAAAGAAGATGGCTTCGCTGGCCGGAGTTGGAGCGCGGTTCCTGTCGGAATTGGAACGAGGCAAGCCAACGGTTCAGCTTGGCAAGACGCTGAAAGTCATTCAGCTGCTCGGCTTGGAGCTAACCCTACGTGACCGCAAGGCGAATGCGTCATGAGCCAATTACATGTATTCTTTCGCCAGGAACTCGTGGGATCCATCAACCACGAACGAGGCAAGATTGGTTTTGCCTACGACTCGTCGTGGCGTGAGAGCGAATCGGCTTTTCCGATTTCCGTTGCCTTGCCGCTGCATGGAGAAGGATTCAAACAGGAAACGGCCGCCTGTTTTTTCGCCAACCTGTTACCCGAAGCCAACGTTCGCCGACGCATTTGCAAGAAGCTGGGTATCTCTGAAGGCAACGATTTCGAATTACTGAAAGCCATCGGCGGCGACTGCGCCGGCGCATTGACTCTCAGTGCGAACGATTCGATTCCTCCAACGACATTCGCGTATGAACCGATCTCTGCCGAACAACTGGCAGACTGGTCTGTCGGCGCGCCCGATGCGTTTTCGGCTGTCGCAGGGCAGGACGGGATCCGCCTGTCACTGGCCGGAGCTCAAGACAAATTACCAGTCGCCATTGAAGACGGAAAATTTCTGCTGCCCACCGGCAATTCTCCCAGTACCCATATCTTAAAATTCTCGTCACGGGATTACTCCCATCTTCCCGAGAACGAAGTGTTTGTGGCCAAACTGGCTACAGCCGTTGGCTTACCAGCCGTCGAAATAGAACTGTTCGAAACAGCCAAATCGAGAATCGCAGTCGTCAAACGTTACGATCGCGAAGCGGGCACCCAAGGTCCACTTCGCATCCACCAGGAAGACTTCTGCCAGGCGATTGGCATCAGCCCGATTAACAAGTATGAAAAAGAGGGCGGGCCAGGGTTCTCCGATTGCGCGAGCCTGATCAAGGCAACTTGCACCATCCCCGCACTTGAAATCAACAAGCTACTCAACTGGTCCGTTTTCAACCTGTTGGTCCACAATGCCGATGCACACGGAAAGAATCTATCACTGCTGTTTCACAACCGCGAAACCAGCTTGACGCCGTTCTACGATCTGATCTGTACGCGCAATTATGAAAACCTGGATCGCAAGATGGCGATGACTTACGGCGGAAAAGATGATCCGGACGTGATCCAGCAAAATCAAATCAATCAATTCGCCGAACAACTCGGAGTCACAACGAAACTCGTGATCGACACGATGGTAGAGTTGCGCAACAAAATCGAAACGCAGTTGCCCAAGCTGGTTGCGGAATTCGAATCACAGTTCGGCGAAATACCAATCCTCGAGCGCCTGCCGAAAATCATTCGCAAGCGGATGAACAAAGCGCTGCAGCCATTCGACTGAATTGCTTCAACTAATAAAGCAAAATCTTGCCAGCGGTCACTCGCTCTCTCACCCTTTCTAATAGACGCCTTTACCGACCGCTTTGGGAAACAATCCTGCTTCGTCAAAGATAACTCGGTCTTCATAGCCGTTAAACCAGATCGCTTCAGGGTTGCGTCCAACGATGGCGATCCTGCCTTTGTAGTGTGCGTCTCCCGCTGCCCGGTATTGCTTGAAGATGACGACGCCGTTTTCACCGAACTCGCCACCCATCGGCTCGTCAGTAACCGCGACAACTTCCGTTTTACCTTTGTAGTGCGTGATCGACAATTTCGCGTGGACTTCGAGACCGGACAAACCTTTCTGAGAGTCGTTCAACAACTTCCAGGCTTCTTCGATGGAAACATTGAATGCACGATGGCCTACGATATCGCGACCACAATAGAAACAATGATTCTCAATCCGGTTACGCTTCAGTTCCCGCTGCAATATCCTTAGTGCATCCGAATCGTTATTGATGCCTCGAATAATCGGTGACTGATTGTCGATGTTGATAAAAGGACGACTGGCAAGTTGTTGAACGCTGCGAAGCGTATTATCAAGCCATACCAGTCCACCTTGAGGCTGCGGGATGTAGTTCCCAGCCTCATCCTTTTTCAAGAACTCATCCGGATGATTAAAGTGCACCACGAATCGCAAATTGATGTTCGGATAGTTGGCATGGAACTGGTCGACCATTTCGAAAAAGTCATCATCAAAACGATCCGGGAAGAACGCCAACTCTTTCGTACCAATCCGAATATTCTCGATACCGGCTTCCGCCAATGATGCCCACCAGTTAGCGATCTTTTTGTTCCCCAGCACCATCGGGTCGCCACCAGACATCAGGATCTCACGCAGTTTCTCGCGGCCACATTCAGGATGACGGCCGTCGTTTTCTTCGACCAACCGGTTGAACTCACGCACGTAGTTGCAAACCTCGTCAACTTTCGCCAACCCCTTCGGCGCCATGGCGCCGTCGGCTCGCAAGATATCCTTGCGTGCGATCAGTTCTTCTCGATAACAAAAGCGACAATGTGCTGAGCAAGTTGACGCCACATAAGCCAACCCCAACTCGTACTTGTGCAGCAACCCTTCAACCGGGCTGTAGTTCATTTGCTTGCCCGGGTCCTGGGAACCAGCCAGGTCAAACGTTTCATCCGGGCTGGCCTTGATCAACTGCTGCATCGCCGGGCTGTTTTTGGCTTGCTCGTAATAGTGCCGAGTGATCTTCACTGGCATCCGCTTCTCGATCTCGCGATCGGTCCCATTCAAGTCCACCAGCGCGTTGAGTTCATCTTCGGTATAGAACCCTTGCATCTCGTCGGAGACCTTGCCATCGACGAACCGGCTGATGCCAGCCGTGATCTGACGATCGTATTTTCCCTTAGGGACCGACTCGAGAAAGTTCTGCAGTTTGTCCGAAGATCCAGATGTTTCCGCAATCGACATTGTTCACCGTCTTTTTCCGATGGTAATTGAAGAGATTATTTTTCACCCTGAACTTAGACTACTTGAATTTTTCAGGTACCTACAGGTCGAAAAGCGATAAATTCGCTGTCCAATTCGTGGCAGCTGAAGTAAGTTGCTGCCTCAGTCTGAGTAGACTGAGATGGTATGCAAATTTCGCAATCATGATTCAATGACCAATTCCAACAACAATCGCGATATCGCTGAACCAGCGGTGCCAATGCCGGGCCCACGTGTGCGTGCGGTATTGTCCGTTTTGCTCGCCGCGTACTTGATGGTCGTGCTGCTGGGACCGCTTGCGAACCCGATTGGCTCTTCGAATTTGACGATCCCGATGAGCAGACTGGTCGCCCCAGTTCACCAGGCTCTGTTCCTCGGCCATGGATATCGTTTTTTCGGTCCAGACCCGGGGCCAAGCCATATCCTTGAGTATCGGATCGAGTCGGCAGACGGAGAGGAAATCAACGACAAGTTTCCCGATCGCGATCAACACTGGCCGCGGCTGTTGTACCATCGCTGGTTCATGCTCAGCGAGACCATCTACGAAGATCGCTTCCCGTTGATCGAAGAGGAAGAATTCAAAAAAATCCTCGAGCAGCTCGACGCGGAAATTGAGCGAGTCAGGCTCAGTGGCGAACTTCCTAATGCCCGCAGGCTGAAAGCCGAGCGTGAACAAATGGTGCTCGACAATAATGCTCGTCGAAAACGAACCGAAGAACTACTTGGGCAGCTTGCCAGGCATTTGCTGCATCGGCATGGAGGCGAACAGATTGAGTTATTCCTGCGGGAACGATTGATCGCCGCTCCGGGCGACGTCGCTTCGCGGGTCAGGCTGAACCATCCGAGATTTCTGTCTGAACCCAAGTCCATCGGAAAGTTCACATTCGAAGAGCTGAACGGCCTGGAGTCAATCGAATGATCCAGCGCTATCTTTCCAATTGGCACAACGCCTGGAACGAATTCTGGTTCCGTCCGCGAGCGAGCAGCATCCTGGCCATCATGAGAATTCTGGTTGGTTCGATGTTGTTGTACACGCACGCAATCTGGACGCTGGAGCTGGTGACGTTTTTTGGATTCGAGAATTCGGCGATTCCTTATGATTACCGATCCTTGTTCCCACACGTCGGCGCGTTTTCGTGGAGCCATTTTGACTGGGTCGATTCGCCGGCATGGCTATGGGGTACACACTTGTTCGCATTGTGCGTGTTCCTGTGCTTCATGATTGGTTTCATGACGCGAGCGACCGGAGTTCTGGCGTGCTTGTTTGCGATTTCGTATGCGAACCGGGCATCCGGAGCACTGTTTGGGCTGGACCAGATCAATGTGTTTTTGACTTTGTATCTCGCGTTGAGCCATTGTGGATCTATTTACTCAGTCGATGCCCGACTCAAACGCAACAAGACGACTGATCGCGATCCAGATTCAAGCGAAGGCTGGCAGGGCAGGGGGGTAGTCTCCGTTGCGAACACGATCGCAACCCGACTGATCCAGGTCCACATCTGCATCGTCTACCTGTTTGCCGGGCTTGGAAAAGCGCAAGGCACGTCGTGGTGGAATGGTGAAGCCGTCTGGGGCACACTGGCAAGCTACGAATACCAGACGCTCGAGCTAACGTGGATGCACGAGTTCATGTGGCTCATCAATCTGCTTACGTTCCTGACCGTTGCTTGGGAAATATCTTATGCTTTTCTGATCTGGCACAAGCTCACCAGACCGTTGTTCCTGCTGATGGCTGTGTTCGTTCACCTGGGAATCGGGCTGGCGATGGGTATGTTTACCTTTGGACTAATCATGCTCTATGCCAACGTCGCTTTCATTGAGCCGCAATGGGTCGTGAACCCATTGGGTAATCCCTCTGGAGATTCGTTGCCTGATTAGTTCCAATTGACTGAGATCGCAGGCAAGCAATTCAACAGAAAGTTAAGGACCAGCATGTCAAAGAATTTGGCAATCGTGGGAGCAACCGGAGCAGTCGGCCAATTGGTGCGGCGGATCCTCGAACAACGCGATCTGAATCTGGACTCGATCAAGTTCATTGCTTCGGCTCGCAGTGCGGGCAGCCGAATCGAATTCGCAGGCGAGCAACATGAAATCGTCGAACTGAAACCGGACGTCTTCGCAGGCACCGACATTGTGATTGGCAGTACTCCAGATGACGTTGCTGAGCAGTTCGTCCCGAGGGCCGTCGCAGCCGGGGCAGTTGTCGTGGACGAAAGTGGCGCGCATCGGATGCTCGACCATGTGCCGCTGGTCGTTCCGGAAGTCAACCCGGTTGCGATTGCCGATCATCAAGGGCTGATCGCCAGCCCCAATTGCAGCACCACGCAGATGGTCGTTGCGTTGAAGCCTTTGCACGACGTGGCAAAATTGAAGCGGGTCATTGTCACGACTTATCAGGCTGCCAGCGGGGCAGGGCAGGGGGGCAGTGCCGAACTGTTCGAGAGTGCCAAGGCAAGTTTGAACCAGACCGATTTTCAGAGCCAGACTTTCTCCCATCCGCTGGCGTTCAATGTGATTCCTCAGATTGGATCCGAAAAGCATCAGTCGTACACTTCGGAAGAGATGAAGATGGTTTGGGAGACGCGTAAGATTTTTGGCGATGAAACGATCCAGGTCTGTCCGACTTGTGTCCGCGTTCCCGTTTCCAATTGTCACAGCGAATCCATTGTCGTCGAGACCGAGCAGCCGATATCGCCGGAGCAAGCTCGTGAACTTTTTGCGGCCGCTCCTGGAATCACCGTGATGGACAACCTGGCAGCCGGAGAATACCCGATGCCGATCAACAGCAATGATTTAGACGATGTGTTTGTTGGCCGGATTCGCAGCGACATCAGCAATCCAAACGGGTTAGCGTTTTGGTGTGTCAGCGACAACTTAAGAAAAGGGGCGGCTACGAATGCAGTCCAGATCGCCGAGTTGCTTTTGTCTGAGAAGTACAGCAAATGCGGCACTTGAAACTGACCGTCGCGTATGAAGGCACCGACTATGTTGGCTGGCAAGTGCAACCCAACGGGGTGACCGTCCAGCAACGCCTGGAAGAAGCCTGGCATGCCACGACGCAGGAACAGATCCGTGTCGTCGCCAGCGGGCGAACTGACGCGGGCGTACATGCAATCGGGCAAGTTTGCAGCGTCGCGACAAACACGAAGCACGATTGCAACACACTCGTCCGCGCTCTGAACGCGCACACTCCCGACGACATCTCGGTACTGGAAGTACTCCCCGCGCCGGCTGGATTTCATGCAATTCGGGATGCAACTCGTAAGACATACCGTTACCAAATTCAGCACGGGCCGATCCGTGATCCGCTGCGAATGCGTGATCATTGGTATTGCCGGAAAGTGTTGGACATAAACGCGATTAAAGCAGCTGCTCAGCACCTGGTTGGCGAGCTTGATTTTGCCAGCTTCCAGGCCGTGGGAGCCGAGCGAAATTCCACTATCCGCAATTTGTCAAAGCTGGAATGCCAAGGTATCAGCAAGCATTCGTTTGAGTATGTCTACCTTGAGCTGACCAGCAACGGATTCCTGTACAACATGGTCCGAAACATCGTGGGGACGCTGGTTCGGGTAGGGCAGGGGAGTGAGCCACCGGAATGGGTCGAGGAAGTGCTGCGTGCTAAAGACCGGTCAGTTGCCGGCCCAACGGCTCCAGCTCAGGGATTGATTCTGTTAAATGTCGAATACGAAGGGATAGAGTTTGGGCCGCGTTCAAATTGACGGCGGCGAATCGATTTGAAACGACATGAAACGACTTCCCGGTTTTTGACTTGTGATCTAGAATGGACGTGCATAGCTTTTTGAACTGATTTTATGCCGCGTTCTCAGCCACCCCACAACTGATATTCTCGCAACTCTATATACGGAACGATTGTGTCGACAAGAAGAGATTTTCTGGGCCCATTCCAACTGGTGCGTCTGATTCGATCAGGAACGACCACCCAGGTTTGGGAAGCCAAGCGAACGGGTGAGAAAGAAAGAGTCGCGCTCAAGGTGCTGCTGGCGGACTACCAAAAAGACAAGTTCGAAATCGCCAGCCTGGTTCACGAAGTCGAGGTCGGCAAAGACGTCCGGCACCCGAACGTGATTGCTGTGTTCGATTACCACAATGCGCATGGTCTACCATTCTTATCCATGCAGTTGTTCCACGCTAAAAACCTCAAGATCGAATTGCGTGAACGCCCGTTGTACGTCCAAATCAACGTCAAGCAAATCGTTCAAAAGTGCGCGTCCGGGCTGGCTCACTTGCACGAGAAGGGCTGGGTGCATTGCGATATCAAGCCGGACAATTTTCTGGCAGACGAACAGGGCAACGTGAAAGTGATTGACTTTTCGATTGCTTTGAAAATGAAAAAGGGATGGTTCGGGGGCGCGCGGGCGAAAACGGTGCAGGGGACTCGGAGCTACATGTCGCCTGAGCAGATTCGCCGCAAGGCGCTCGACCAACGATCGGATATCTATAGTCTCGGTTGTGTGATTTTCGAGTTGATGTCGGGGCGAACACCATTTAATGCTTCCAACCCTGATGACTTGTTGAATGCACACTTGAATGCGACGCCACCCAAACTATTGTCTTGTAGTGGGGCGACCCGTGATCTTTCCAGCTTGGTGACTCGCATGATGTCCAAAGATCCCGAGCAGCGGCCTCAAACGATGAACGACTTTATTAGCGAGTTTCGCCGAATCGGTATGTTCCGCGCCGGCAAGCACCCCAAAGGCATGATCGGCGACAAAGACATTTAACGTTTTGATCAGCCAACATAATATCCAACACAACCCTGAAAAATCCAAAATGGACTACCTGAATTTCGAACAGCCGATCGCTGACCTGGAAGAGCAGATCCAGGAACTGGAGCACAACTCGAATGACTCTGCGGAGTCCGTTGAGGAAGCTCGGAAGATGAAGCAGGATTTGACGAACCTCACACGCGACATCTACGAAAAGCTGACGCCATGGGAGCGAGTTCAAGTTGCACGGCACAAAGACCGGCCACATACAACCGATTACTTGTCCCTGGTTTTTGACGAGTTTGTCGAGCTGCACGGCGATAAGTTGTTTGGTGACGACAGGGCGATGCGAGTTGGGTTTGCCAACCTCGACAAAACGAAAGTAATGGTCATCGGTCATCAGAAGGGGCGCACGTTTGAAGATCGCTCTGCGAACTTTTTTGGCTGTGCGCATCCGGAAGGGTATCGCAAAGCGATGCAGAAAATGCGACTGGCGGCCAAGTTCAAACTGCCAGTAATCTGTTTCATTGACACACCCGGCGCGTATCCTGGAATCGGTGCGGAAGAACGTGGGCAGGCACAGGTGATTGCTGAAAACATGTACGAGATGTCTCGACTGGAAACTCCGATCATTTGTATCGTTATCGGAGAAGGGGGCAGTGGAGGCGCGTTGGGGATTGGCGTTGGCGATCGAGTGGCAGTACTGGAGAACGCCTACTACTCCGTGATCAGCCCCGAAGGTTGCGCGGGGATCCTGTGGAAGAGCGCTGAGCATGCCGAGAAGGCCGCAAATGCATTGCGATTCACCTCCGGCGACTTGTTAAAGCTCGGGGTGGTCGATGATGTGATCCAGGAACCGCTCGGTGGAGCACACCGTGATCATCATCGCATGTCCGCACTGATCAAAGGTTATCTGAAGAAGAACCTGGCCACTCTATGTGCGCTGCCTACCGATCAACTCTTGCAGCAACGATACGATCGTTTCCGGAAACTGGGCGAGTTCATGGAAAGCAGCTCGACCGAAAAGGTATAGTGCTCCGCTGAGTTGGCTAGTGGTTCCAGTTTATAGTACCGGCTTTAGCGCTTTAGCCCAATACTGCACAAACGAGATTTGATTGAGTCTGACAGACACAAGGCTTTTCGCATATCGATCCAAGAGTCGTAGATGGGCAGGTTCCGGAAGTGGGCTGCGAGTCACTCCTTGCCCAGCGCGGTTAATGAATTCGTGAACTTCTTCGGAGTGCAAATCTGCCAAAGCCCGGGCTCGTAGACTAAAGAAACCGTCTTGAACGCCCCTGAAATCTTCCCGAACGACGATTCGCCTGACAACGGGCGCAGGATGCGAATTTTGAAACGATAATCGCTGGCGCAACGATTGAATCGGAAAACGCGATTTCAATTCGCTTTCAACAAGCTCCAACTCGGATTTCGGCAAAAACGTCGGTCGAAACTCCCGCTCCCACCAATTCGTTTTTCGTCCAACGTACTCAACAAAACTTCCGCCGTCAGAACGCGATTTGGATGGTCGAAACCATAGGGCTTTCGCTCTGGAATCAACCAGCAAAAAACGGCTCCCAAAACGACAAAACTCAAACCCCAAAAAAACGAGTTTCAGCAACCAGGATTGAAACGTTTGGCGCGTCATAGACACCAACCTCCCATGCTCTTGTTCTCCGGCAGAATCTTATTCCTGCCGTGCTCAAAGGCAAGCGAGAAGTGGACATGTTCTGGAGCTCTAAGTGGAGCTTTAGCGGCAGAGCAATGGGTATCTGCAACGTCCGATAATGTTT
>CAZXLW010000075.1:0-24948 GCA_964641465.1 uncultured Pirellulaceae bacterium
CAAGTCCAAGGTTTTGGGGGCGTGTCGTTTGTGTACGTAAGCTGCTGACCAGGCCACGGTCGTGTTGAAGCACGCTGCAATTAGAAAACCCACTCAATTAGAAAACCCGAAAAGGTGGAGTAACTGAAGAACATTGTTGCAATCGACTTTGTTAAATACAACTCAATGTTTTGCTCTCACGATTCTGACACTCAGGATCTCCAAGGATATTCCATGCTTCCTCCGTGTAGATTCGTGCAAATCCGTGGCTTCGAAAAACCACCATGAGCTGGACGGAGCGATCCTGATGCAGACACCGGGAATCGCTACCACTGTGCAAACAACAAGTTGGAGAACTTAATCGTTTGACATACTGTTACTGAAACACATTGTTGTCATGCGCTTTACGTGTCTTCTGGTGGAAGGATGTAGGTGTCAATGTCGATGGTGGCACCTACAGTGGCAAGGAACTCCAGAACGCGAGACGAAAATCCGATCGCAGGTGTAGATATATTATCGTCTGTAGAAAAATGGATTACAACTTGAAGAACAGCATGCAATTCAAGTTCCTGAACAGCGTTCCGAACCTCGATTGCTTTGCTTTCTAGTTGATCAACCACTTTCTCGGCAAGTTCGTAAACGTCGATGCACTCAGCGGTAATTCGCTCAGTTGACACGTTCCATATCGAATGTCTTGGCGTCCCTCGCTCCGGGTTTCGAGCGCCCTTTGCGCACGAATCAGTCGGCGAGACGCCAAGTCGCTTGGTTAAATCTTCGGGGACAAATTCGCCGCTTATTCCGAAGTACACATAACATTTATTTAGAGTGGTAATGGCAAATACAGTCTGAGAGGAAACGATTCGTTAAATAGAAAAGGTTAGTGCACCACTGCTGTAGCCACGTAAACTCATTTCTTCTTGGGGCGAAAGGCCTGGATTTCTGCTGGGTTGGTCTCGAGGTAACTGTTCTCAATCAAATCTACACAGTACGGGATCGCTGGCATCACGGCGTCCAGGCATTCGGCGATTGCTTTTGGGTTGCCGGGAAGATTGACGATCAGGCTCCGGCCGCGGATGCCTGCCGTTTGGCGCGACAGGATCGCGGTGGGAACTTTCTCCAGCGAGACTTTCCGCATTAGTTCACCAAAGCCAGGCATCATCTTCTCACAGACTGCTTCGGTCGCTTCTGGTGTGACGTCCCGAGCTGCCGGACCGGTGCCGCCAGTCGTCACGATCAGACAACAGGCGTGTTCGTCTGCCAGTTGGATCAGTGCCTGTTCGATCTGCGCTTGCTCGTCAGGGATCACCACCGCGTTTGGTTCCCACTTCGACGCCAACACGCGATTGAAGTACTCATGAATCGCCGGGCCGCCGCGATCTTCGTACTCTCCGCGGCTGGCGCGATCTGAAACGGTGACGATCCCGATTCTGGCAATGTCGCTCATGATTTCGACTCGACAATTCCACCCGTTTGCGCGCCCAAGTGGCTGGCGAGTGATTCCAATGAGCCGGTTGCGTTCATGTTGAAAGTGATCGGAGAGACTGTGATGTGTCCGCGTTTGAGTTCTGAACAATCGGTTTCGTAAGAGGACGGTTCAGGATCCGGCTTGTTGTTGGACCAATAGAACGGGCGTCCTTTCGGATCTTTGCCCGCGTCATAGCTGTACCCCAGTGGGTTGGTCTCCACCGGAACGACCTTCACCTCCGCCTTGCCATCCAACGCCTGCCGAGGCAGATTCACATTCAACGCGACTTTGTCAGGCCACGGGTCGAGCATCAATTGTTCGACCAATGGAACGGCTACGTCGACCGCCGCCTGAAAATTCATGGGCCGAGCACTTTCCAGGCTGAACGCCATCGACGGGAACCCGAACAAGGCTCCGGCCATAGCTCCAGCGATCGTGCCAGAGTAGGAAACGTTGGTGCCCGCGTTGATTCCGCCATTAATTCCGCTCAGAATCAGGTCCGGCTTGAACGGGCATAACTTGAATAGCGCCAATTTCACACAATCGGTCGGCGTGCCGTCCAGCGAGTAGCCGGGGATGTGGTTGTCAGAATCTCCGTCCGTGCCCAGTTTGATTGGGAATAAAGGACGCAAAAATGTGATCGCCTGGCTGATCCCGCTTTGTTCCGTTCGCGGAGCGACCATGAAAACCTCGTGATTTTTATTTAAACCACGGGCAAATTCGATGATGCCTTGCGAATGAACGCCGTCGTCGTTGGTTATTAAAATTTTCATTTCACGCAAAGTTAAACAGTTGTCCGGCCTCTAAGTTGATCTACCTTCGATCACAATGCCCAATTAGCGTAGACATATCGACAAATGTCGACAACAGGATGCTGGAACAGATGTACTCTGTCTCTTATAATTCCGGGCTTCGATAAATTGGCAGCTCAGAACGGAAGTGACTAGTGCAAGCAGTCAAAACATCAGACGGCAAGAATGTTGACCAGATCACGGGCGAACGGATCCTGGTGCTCGATTTCGGCGCCCAGTACGCTCAGTTGATAGCTCGGCGAGTGCGCGAGCAAGGGGTTTATTGCGAGATTGTTCGGCATGATATTCCTGCCGAAAACGTCATGCGTCATTCGCCATCGGGGCTGATTTTCTCAGGCGGGCCCTCCAGCGTTTATGACGATTCAGCTCCCAAGTGCGATCCCGCGTTGCTGGAACTCGGGTTGCCGATCCTGGGGATCTGCTACGGGATGCAGTTGCTGTGCGACAACCTGGGCAGTAATGTCGAGAGTACTGAGGTGCGCGAATTTGGTCGGCGGCGTTGCATTGTCGAAGCGGACGATCCGTTCTTGCAGGACTTTCCGGCGGAGTCGGATGTCTGGATGAGCCATGGCGATCAGGTGCAGTCGGTGTCGGGTGATTTCAAGTCGCTGGCCAGGACGGAAACTTGTCCGGTCGCCGCAATCAAGCACAACGAAAAACCGTTCTACGGGATTCAGTTTCATCCCGAGGTGACTCATACCACGGCCGGCACGACGCTGATCAAGAATTTTGTCTACAACGTCTGCGGATGCTCCGGTTCCTGGAACATTGGTAATTTCGTCAACAGCGCGATCAAGAGCCTGAAAGAACAGATCGGTGATTCGCGCGTGATTTGCGGTTTGTCGGGTGGAGTCGATTCGGCAGTCGTGGCGGCGTTGTTGTACAAAGCCATCGGTGACCAGTTGAGTTGTATTCTGGTCGACCATGGTTTGTTGCGTGCCAGCGAAAAAGAAAGTGTGGTAAATGAATTTTCGCAGCATTTCCAAACGGACTTACGAGTCGTCGATGCGGAAGACAAGTTCTTGAACGCTCTGGCGGATGTTACTGATCCGCAGAAAAAGCGGAAAATCATCGGTGCCGAATTCATTGAGTGTTTCAAGGACGTGACTGGTTCGATTGGCGATGCGAAGTTCCTGGCGCAAGGGACGCTGTATCCGGACGTGATCGAAAGTGGAGCGGCGGTCGATGGTCCGGCCGCGACGATCAAGCTGCACCATAATGTTGGTGGTTTGCCAGAGGAACTCGGGTTCGAATTGGTCGAGCCGTTGCGTGACCTGTTCAAAGACGAAGTCCGGAAGCTTGGTCTGGAACTTGGGCTGCCGGAGTCTATCGTTTGGCGGCACCCGTTCCCGGGGCCTGGGTTGGCGGTTCGTTGTCTTGGTTCGATTAACAAGGAGCGATTGGAGATACTTCGGGCGGCCGATGCGATCGTGATTGATGAGATCAACAAGGCGGGATTGTACCGCGAGACTTCGCAACTGTTCGCGGTATTGCTGCCGATTCAGAGCGTTGGTGTCATGGGTGACGCGCGGACTTACGAGAATGCGATGGTCATTCGATGTGTTGAGACGGACGATTTCATGACCGCGGATTGGTCCCGGTTGCCGTACGATGTGTTGGCCAAGATGTCGTCGCGGATCATCAATGAAGTCAACGGCGTTAACCGGGTTTGTTACGACATCAGTTCCAAGCCACCGGCAACGATCGAGTGGGAATAGAATGGTTTCAATTCATTGGTCGTTCGGAGTTCAAGATCGTCCGGTCGGCCTGAATTGCCAACAATATCGCAAGAACTTGAGCCGTCCCGGCGATCCAGCGGACCGTCTTTCGGTTCATTCTATTTTCTTCATTCGATGGTGATAAACCTGCTCGCCAACGACTTTCAGCTCACCTTCAAAACGACCTTTGGCAACGCGAGTCAGATCGTAGCTGCCCTTGGCACCATCTTCAAAAACAACATCGAATTTCCAGCTATCGCCGGTAAATTCAATTTGCTTAAATGTTTTTATGCGCTGTCGCTCGGTATCGTCCAGCAGCTTGGTGACTGAAAACTGAAGCGATTCGTTATCGCCAGTTACCTCGATGATCCTGACAGAATCCCAACCGTCTGTATACAAAGCTTCGTTGTTCCACTTGCCCAATGGCAGAGTGTTTTCGAGGGTTGATGCTTGTTCAGTATTCCCCGAACCTTGCGGTACGGCAGTAGTCATCTCGTTTTGCACACGAGAGTTGTTGCTCACCTCTGCACGGGACCACCAAACCCAACAGATCCCAGCCAGCAAAACGGCGACAACCAACGTTGCCCACAATAATCGTGAAGCGTGTTGGCGCGTCTGGGAGCCGGCAGGAACATTCGCAGGCAGGTCTGGGCGTTCCTCGGGTGGCAGCAACTCCCTTTTCCTGGCACCAAATCGTTCGTTTCGTTTGCCCCGAACTTCTTGTTCCTGAGAATATTGTTTTTGTAAATCTTCTGGTAACAAGTCGTAGGTCGGAATGTCGATGAAAAGCTCACCGATACTCGCGGCCGCCTCCAGGCGAACCGCTCGAGCTATCGTCGTCCCAACAATTCGACGCTCGTTTGCGATAAATAAAACCGGACCAGTCGCCGCACCCATGCGAAACCAGCGTTTGGCCGAAGCAACCGTTTTTTCGCGATTGAAACTTGAAATTGTTTTTTGAACCTCCGTCGCAAATTGGTGCATGGTAGCGGCATCATCAAAAACCAATATCACGTTGTCGCCGGAACTTCCAAGCACGACTTCATCGGATGTTAGCCCAACTTTTTCAAGTCCGGCATCAACGAATTCTTTGATTTGATCCTCAAACGCCTTGACGGCGTAAACATCAAGATTCTCCTCCAACAATCGAGCGATGTCGCTATACGACGCCAAATCCAGTTCAAGAATGGTCTTAATTTCGTTTTTGTCATTTGACATTGGTTACGCAACACCTGCACAAATTGACAGACCACTAACCGCGGTTAGGCCCAAGTAAATCCTGCCAGACGCAGCCGGCCCAGGACCAACCGACGCCAAAGCCGACCAGCAGGTTTTTCTGTTGGCGGGTTAGTTCGCCGCTCTCTCGCATTTGTTGAATCAAGATCGGTAGCGTACACGAAACGGTGTTGCCAACGTTCTCAATGCGGATTGGCAATTTCTCGGGAGCCACTTTCAAAGCTAGACGCAATTGATCCAACAGTTTGAATGTTGCCTGATGGAAAAGATAATATTCGATCTGATCCTTGGTCATGTTGGCTGCCCCCAGAATCGATTTGATCGTTTCAGGGATCTTTCCGACTGTGAAGCTCAGCAGACTCGGCCCGTCCATATACAAATCGCTTTTCCAACGCTTCCGATGTCGAGGCTTAATCGCTTCATCGGTGTTCCGGAACCCTCCGCAATGGGCAAGTAACGTGTCGGCTCCCGAACCGTCGGTCCCGTATTTGTAGCCCCAGATCGAAGGTTGAGAGTTCGGCTCAATCAAAGTCGCCGCAGCGGCGTCTCCGAAGATAGTCCGTAGGCTGCGGTCGTCTTGATGGATGAGCTTGGAATACGTCTCGGCTGTGATCAACAAAATACGTTGCGCGCTTCCTGTTCGGATTAACCCGTCGGCCATCGCGAGCCCATACACGAACCCACTACACCCAAGATTAAAATCCAGCGCGCCGCATTCGGTTCGCAGCCCAAGACGGTTCTGGACGACACAGGCCGTTGTTGGCAAAGCGTAGTCGGGGGTCTGAGTACACAGCAACAAAAAATCAATCGTTGCCGGATCTATATCGTTTTCGGAAAACAGCTTTTCCGCCGCCAGTACTCCCAGATCCGAAGAGCATTCATTAGGAGCAGCGATGTGCCGAGATTGGATCCCGGTCTTGGATCCGATCAGGTCCATATCCCAAGTCGGGTGCTCCGCGTTCAGCGCTGCGTTATCCTCAACCTTTTCCGGGAGGTGTACAGCGATAGGGCCGATGCCAGCGTACTTCACAGTTCATCCACGATTGCAGCTCAAAACGAAAACGTCCAGAAACACATGTTGCCGGACGCTCGCAAGCAGATTATCAGATAAACCAAACAACGCGAACCCGTCTTGGATTGGCTACGCCGCTTTGTCCTTGCTGGCGGGCGTTTTTCCGATTTTTCGCTCAATTTCCAGCCGTGAAAGCCTCTTAAAATCGCCGCCTTGGTCCTGCATCAGAATCACAGAAGCTGCATGCAGCATGCGTGGGAAGTAGAACCAGGATTGTTGAAGTGATTCCTGATCGACTCCTTCGGAAATCACCAGGATGTCGGTTCGGGTATGTGAGTTGGCAATCCGAAGCACGGAATTGAAAATCGGTCCTGGCACCAGTTGCAGCTTGACGTCATGGCGACTCAGCCGCTGATGCGTCTCTTTCAGCGAAGCGACTGGAGTTGGCGCGGATTCGAACATATCGATGCCGGTATAGCGCACCGTTCCGGAAGCACTGAACTTCTTGGCAATGCGAATGAGATTCTCGGCTCGGTCTCCGTTACCAAGGCCAATCTCAAGGATCGAGGATGCGCGATTTTTCTTGACGGCTCGGTAAACCGAACGGTCGGCTGGAGGATTTGCAAACGTCGTCAAGTAAAAGTATTTGACGCTGGAGATCGGTTTCATTAGGGCTTCCTGTTTGGTTCCTTGCAGAACATTCGTTCCAACTACTTAATTCGTTTTCGGACGAATAATTGTTAGTACATGAACAACTGGTACCCGGGTGTCAGTGTTGGAACCCACGGCGATTCTTGCGCAGGTGTCATAAAATGCATATTCGTTAAGGGTTAGCGAGTTTTGCGAAAGTGCTGGCGTACAGACTGCTGCCATTCGGGGAATAGTCGACCCAAATGCCTAACCAAAACGTACTTTTGGACAGCGTTTTGCAAGACCGATCCGTCATGCACAACGTTTTGTTGGCCAATTCAAACTGGCCATTCGCTGCGCTAAAAAGGGATCACGGCGTTTCTTGAGACCATAGACGGTCGCACCTTCAGAGCTGCAATGCTCGAAGGCAAATCGTCCATTTGGACGCCGATGACCCATGAATTGGAAACTCCGTCGCATAGCGCAATACGAAACGCTGGAACCGCGTTTGGTGATGAGTGCTCAAGCTCTTACCGATTTCGTATCGCATCTGGATACAGACTCTTCGCTGGTTGAAGTCGAGCAGTTCGTCGAAACTTTGTCGCAGGACGGCAATTCAGATGACGTTTTTGGCGACCTGGAAACGATCCGCGAACAATACAACCTGGACGGCAAAGGCCAGACGATTGCCGTGATTGATTCGGGAATCGCGTTCGACCATCTCGCTTTTGGCGAAGGTTTTGGCGCAGGTAATCGAGTCGTCGGCGGATACGATTTCGCCGAAAATGACTCTAATCCTTACGACGATGGCCCGTTAGGTTTACACGGGACTCACGTCTCTGGCATCGCTGCTGGAAATTCGGATGAATTCCAAGGCGTCGCACCGGGCGCGGATTTGGTTTCACTGCGTGTATTCGATGACAACGGCGGTGGCAATCTGGAATGGGTCGAGCAGGCCTTGCAATGGGTACACGACAACCGAAACGCGTTTGAGAATCCGATCACCACAGTTAACCTCTCGATCGGAACGAATTGGAACGCAGACAACGTGCCGGAAGCTGCCCAGCTTGAAGACGAATTCGCGCAATTGGAAGCGGACGGGATTTTCGTTTCTGTCGCCGCCGGAAATCTGTTCGAATCATTTAACGCAGAAGGCGTTAGCTATCCGGCCGCCAGTCCGTTTGTTGTGCCGGTCGCCAGTCACGGGTCGGATGGATTGTTGAGTGATTTCAGTCAACGGAACGATCGCGTTCTGGTGGCTCCGGGCGAAAACGTTCTTAGTACGGTTCCGGATTTCGTATTCAGAGGTGCACAGGAAGATGGTTACCTGAGATCGTCGGGGACGAGTCAGGCAGCTCCGTTTGTCGCCGGTGCCAGTGCACTGCTGCGAGAGGCATTTGAGAATTCCGGCTACGAGAATATTGATCAGGACTTATTGTACGAACACTTCCGCGAGACCGCGGACTTGGTCTATGACCAATCCACGGGCGGGCATTTCCATCGGATCAATGTCCAACGAGCGATCGAAGCCGCGATCGACGGGATGCAAGCCGAGCCAGAAACTCAGCCGGATAATTCAAGCGAAGTCACCACCCCTGCGGGTCCCGTCTCATTACATAACGGCGTCTTGACTGTCACCGGCACGAACGGTGACGATCAAATTGAATTCCGCCAGGGTTCGGTGATTGAGGTGATTCACAATGGCACTCAACATCAGTTCGCTGCGAATCAAGTCAGCGAGATTTTGGTGGTGGGTGCCGGCGGGAACGATTCGATCGTCGCGTCATTCGAAGGTCAACTCGACCGAGCAGTTTTGCAAGTCAATCGACTGGATGTTGCCAACGGTCAGTTTGATTTCGTGGCTCGTGGATTCGAATCAATAAACGTTACTGCCGAGAGCCCTGAACGCCAATTGGCGATTCGCGATTCAAGTGGTCACGATGTAGTCAACGCGGGTTTTGATTTCGTAACGATCAGCGGCAACGGTTTTTCGCATCATGCCTCAGGCTTTGACCGAGTTGTCGTCCACGCGAGTGAAGGGCAGGACCAGATTTCGTTTACTGGCAGCGAAGGAGACGATCGGTTTGTGGTTCAAGACGATCGAACGGTGCTGCGAAGTGGTGAGCAACGGATCATTGGCAGGGGGTTCGACCATATTTCAGTGGTCGCGTCTGGCGGCGAAGACGTGGCTCTGTTGCGTGGAACAGAAGGGAATGACCATGTTGAGCTGAATGGTCGGAGTTTGTTTGTCGATTCCGGCGACTATCGTGTTTGGGGCTCGGGATTCGAACGGATCAACGCGGAGTCAGATTCCGGTCATGACACAATTCGGCTCAACGGTAGCCAGGCCAATGACGAACTGGTTCATCGCACCGACGTCACGCGACTGCAATCCGAATGGTACGTGAACAGAGCCAGCGGGTTTGAGGTCGTTTCTGTGTTTGGAAACGGCGGCGATGATCTTGCTCGGATCTACGACTCGGTCGGCAATGATGCATTCTTTAGTCAGGGCAATCAAGCTAATTTCACGTCCGGTTTCGATAACTTGAATTCGATTGGATTCGAGACGGTGAATGTTTACGCTGAGAATGGCGGGTACGATTCGGCAACGATAATCGGGACGGAAGGTTCGGATCAGATTGTTGCCGACGCGTCGTCAACCAGATTCACGAACGTCGCAAATATTGAAACGTCGGTTGACGGTTTCGACTTGGTTACCGTCGATGCGCGTGGCGGGCACGATGTGTCGCAGTTGATTGGCAGTGAACAACGAGACGTGCTCCGTTCGCTGGAAAACGGCTTGGAGTTTGAGTCAACGGTCCAGTTGTTGCGGATGGTGAACGCAGAGTCGCATGTCTTTGAAGGGAACGGCGGCGTCGACGAAGCGATCTTTGCTGATTTCGATAGCCTTGATCTGCTTACGGGCCTGGGAGACGGAGCGACTGCGTTTCTGGACGGGCAGCAAATTGAAGCACGCGAGATTGAGTTCCTGGAAGCTCGGGTTCGCGAGAATCAACGCGGGTTTTATGACTTTGGCGCGGTTGACTATTTGTTCCAGTTGAATGGCGATTGGCAAGAAGCTGAGTAAGCGTTTGTCAAAAACGCCGTTTCTTTAAAACGAAGGTGGAATATTGCGTCCTATATATTGGACGCGTCTCAATCCATCGTTATTGGTTCGTCAGGCCTGAAAGGACGGGTGCCATGTTTCGCGAGCGGTGGTAGTTATGTTTGCCGTACCGCCCAAGCATGCTCACGCCGCGTTGACCAGTGCCTCATCCTTAGCGTAAGCATGCCGTTGCGGGAAAGTTGGCTTTTTTTGGAAAGGCGAGAGCATGGCACCAAAAACCTAGGAACACAAACTATTCAATTCAGCTTGGAAGGACTAGGCCGCAGCCGTGAGATTCAGTTGGCTGAACTTTGCTTCGAACGCGTTGCGACCGTATTGCAGGATGCCGGCGTCGCCGATGACGCCTTGCATGGTCGACTCGAATGTCGCCCGTAGTGCTTCCAGGTTGTCGACGCTCTTCGGCAAGTAAACCAGCTTGTCCAGGTCGATTACCCACATCTTACCGGTCGCGTCGACAATGAAGTTAGCGGGATGGCCGTCGCTGAGGTTGATGCCAAGCAGATGGTGCTGCATCCAAATCTCAGTCAATTGATTGACGAGCTGCCGCAATAGCCGTTGGTTCTTCAGCCCAGTCGCGAGCTCCTTGAACGTTTGCCCATGGATGTACTCGTAAACGTAGTACGAATTGCCTCGCAACGACCCGAGTCGATTTTCGCGATACGCGACCGGTCGCGGTGTTGGGTAGCCGGAGTTGATAAGATACCAGGTATCGGACCAGCATTTTTCGGCACGGGAGCGTGAGACTAGCTGCTTGGCGAAATGACGCCAGCTGCGTTCGACATGCCTTTTTACAACGTACCGTTCGGCTCCAACAGCGAATCGGACGGTGGTGCGGACACATTGCTTTTCAACCAGCTTCTGGCTGGTGTCGACGATCGCATCGGGATCGTTCCAAAGTTGCTCGACTAATTGCGGATGCGCCACGTCCGTGAAAACGACGGCCTTGTTCCAGGCGAATCGGGATTCAAAGCGCTCGGCGGTCATTGTGGAAATATCGAAGGATTGGATCGGCAAAGGCAATTGCCTGTTCGCATGGGAACTCGCAATCGCGGAATCCGACGCGCGGCCAACTCCCGTTTCCGGATACCTATCGTTTGTTCGCGTCGTATACGATATTTCCATCGACAATCGTGTACAGAACCTTTGTGGTCAAAATTTCCTTCTCGTCACACTCTAGCAGGTTGTTTGATAGCACCACAATGTCGGCTAGTTTCCCGGCGACCAAAGACCCCTTGTCCGATTCCTCGAACGCCGAATAGGCACAATCAATCGTGTACGAGCGAAGTGCTTGCATACGCGTCATGCATTGTTCGGGGAAGAAACTCACGTCGTCTTTGACTTTCCGGGTCACGCTGGCGTAGAAAGAAGGGAGCGGGTTCACGGATTCCACCGGGGCGTCCGTTCCATTGGACACGATGGCTCCGCTCTTGAGCAGCGATTGCCAAACGTAGGCCCCTTCGGCAGATCGCTTCATACCCAGCCGTTTGGGAACGAAGATCGCATCGGATGTGCAGTGGACTGCTTGCATGGAGGCGATCACGCCCAGTTCCGCGAAACGAGAGATATCGTCTGGGTGCAGATGCTGGGCATGCTCAATTCGCCAGCGCCTGGGGACATTGGACGGATTGCTGGAAAACGTTTCCTCGTAAATATCGAGGACTTCCCGATTCGCCCGGTCGCCGATCGCGTGAATGCAAAGTTGAAAGTCATGTTTGACTGCAAGTTTGGCGGCGTTCTTCGCACTGGCGAGCGTAGCCGTATTTAATCCCGTACTGGTCGGCAGATCACTGTACGGAGCCAACAGCCAAGCCCCGTGTGCTCCCAAGGCTCCGTCGATCGACAGCTTGATCCCGCGGACGGTAAAAAAGTCGTTCGCATATCCGATCCGTTTGGCAGTCGCGAGTTTTCGTTCGAGCAGTTCCGGTTGGTCGCGGACCATCACCCATAACCGGACGCCCAGCTTGTCGGCGTCCGCTGCCTGACGCAAGATTTCGATCTCGTCGAAACTGGTACCAGCGTCTTGAAACGAAGTGATCCCGTATTTCAAACATTCCTGAGAAGCAAGCTCAATCGCTCGGGCATTGTACGCTTTGGCCACCGCCGCCGAACGTTTTTCGATAGCGATTTGTCTGGCTTTGTTGATCAGCTCCTCCGCCGTTTCGCGAAATACACCGATCGCTTTTCCATCGGAGTTTCGCAGGATTTCGCCACCTTCCGGGTTGGCCGTTTCATCTGAGACTCCAGCCAACCGCATCGCATACTCGTTGGCGATACACATGTGTCCGCTGGCGTGAGTCAGTAACACCGGGTGGTCGGGAGTGAGTTTGCTGAGCGATTCGACCGAGGGGTATCCGCCGAAATTATTGGCCGGAGCCGTTTCCCATTTCGATTGATGCCAGCCTCGCCCCACAATCCACTCGCCTGGCGGAGTGATATCCGCTGCCTCGCTCACATCTTTCACGATTTCGTCCCACGTCTTAGCCTCGCCCAAAGACAGCATCATCAGCGACTGCCCAAGTCCCAGGAAATGGGCGTGCCCTTCGATGAATCCAGGCATGACGAACTGCCCATCCAGTTTCAGGATTTGCGTGTCAGGTGTTCGGAACCGTTCGACTTGCGATTGAGTGCCAACGCAAAGGATTCGGCCGTTCCGAATTGCGAGCGATTCTGCGAACGGTTGAGCAGCGTCGACCGTGGCAATCTTGCCGCCGGAAATGATCAGGTCGGCAGCTGGTTGTTGCGCGACGCCGGAAGTCGAAAACACTGCCGCGGAAAGGAGTATTGCTAAGACCGTGATGGTCCACTGAGTCGCCGATTTGGCCAGGTCTGTGTCGGACGCCAGACTGGCCCAAGTGGCCGAATTAGTTGAAGTTTCTATTAGAAGTGGTGCGGACGTGTTGCTACTCATGATTTGCTCTTTCCAGATTCTTTCACGGCTGTCTTCCCTAGTTTTCGGAGCCCGCAAAGTTTGCCAATCCAATCGTAGAGGCTTCGCTAGCAGGCACAATCCGATTGATCACTGGAAATCGGACAGTCGATAAAAGTTAAAGCTAATTGCGTCCCTGTTCTGCGGACGCCGTTTTGGTTCCCGCAATTTTAACGCGTACGAAGTCTCGGTTTGAGGTCATTTTGAACGCTCGAAGAAAAAGCTCGTTATTAATCACTTGTTTCGCCCTGTCGCTGTGTTGGTTCGCCAACTCCTTCGCTCAGGAAGCGGTAATTCTAAGTGCATATGAACAATACGGAATCGCTGCCGGTCATTATGAGCGGCAGGAATTCGAGGTCGCGGCTGAAAAATTCCGCAACCTGATCGAATCTGCGCCCAGCACGCGGCAGGCAGCGATCAGCCATTTTTTCCTTGGCGAATCGTTGGTGCAGGTACAGGATTTTAAAGCTGCGTATCCTGCGTACCAGATTTACCTGAAGCGTTTGCCCAGTGATGCGAACGCCAAGAAGGCTCAATTCCGGATGGCCGAATGTGCGTTCCGGCTGAATTGGGATACCCAGGCGGTGAATCAACTTGAGAAGTTCATCGAGAAGTTTCCCAACGACGTGCTCAATGAATATGCGTTGACGTACCTTGGCGAAACTCGCCTGCGGCGACAAGAACCGCAGCTTGCGATGCACGTGCTCGACCGCGCGTTAGTGGAATATCCTCATTCGCAATTCGCTCCGCAAAACCGGTTTGCGATTGCCCGGTCTTTGCAAGAGATGGGCCGAACAGACGAAGCAGTTCGGTTTTATACGTTGCTCACCAATTCCAACACCAATCCGTTCTTTGGCAAAGCGAATTTGCAGGTCGGAAAGATCGCGTTCCAGGAATCGCGGTTGTCAGATGCTCAAAAACGGTTGAGTTTGGCGGCGGAAAGTCTTGTTGATGAGACTGCTCACGCGGAAGCCAAGTTATGGCTGGGCAAGACGGAAATGGCGTTGAATGATTTTGACTCAGCGTTTCAGCATTTAACAGAAGCGTCTGGGCTGACTGATCGCGATGATCTGCAAGCTTCGATTCTTTTCGACGGTGCGGTCGCGGCTTCGAAGTCGGGCCATCCAGAAAGAGCGCTCGATTGGGCTGACCGGATTCAGCAAACCTGGCCAAAAAGCCTGTGGGCTGACGACGCGTTGCAGTTGCGAATCGAGTTGCTCTATCGGCAACAGCGTTACGATGAAGCCCTGGCAGCGATCAAGACGTTTGCCGGGCAGTTTGATGACCATGACAATTTACCAACCGTTTTAGAATATCAGGGGCGGATCTTTTACGATCAGGGTTTGCACGAAGAGTCACTGGATGTATTTGACGGTCTGATTAGACGATTCGCCAAGGATTCGGCAAGGAACGCGGAAGTTGACAGCTGGCTGTATATGAAAGGGCTGTCGCAAATTGGATTGAAAAAATTCCAGGCAGCGGCGGAAACGTTTGCCGTCGTTGACTTGTTCGAGAAAGAACAATCTTTTGTGGCCTCGGTTTTGTTAGCTCAAGCTTCAAGCTCCGTTGGTATGGAGATGCCTGAACGTGCCGTCGAATATCTACAGGATTACCTGGAGACTAGTCCAACAGGTTCGAGCGCTGACCGCGCTCGTTCTGATCTGGCCATCGCCTACGCTCAGTCCAACAATTGGGATTTGGCGCGAAGTACGTTGCAGGAATTCGGAGCGAATTTCTCGGATGACAAGACGTATTTGGACACGAAGCTGCTTGTCGCCGAACTGGCCCTGAAAGAAAAACGATTTGATCTATCCGAACAGTGGTTTGTTGAACTGACAAACGATCGTAACCCTCGGGCGTTCATTGTCCGAGCATTGTCGGGCTTGGCTTGGGTGCGGATGGAGCGAGGCGACGAGTTGTCGTCGGTGGCTGTTTTCGAACGGTTGGTGCGTGAATATGGCGATTCCGAATTTGCCGCAGAAGCTGCGATGGCCTGTGGTAAGCACTTTGAGAAAAAGGATCAGTACGACAACGCGATCGAGATGTATCGCCATGTGAACAGCAAATTCAAGCATACTTCGTTCGCTCCGTTGGCGAAGCTGCGACATGCGTACAGCTTGTACAAGCAAGGTGGCAATTCGAATTTGTTGACCGCCGAATCCATGCTGCTCAGCTATCAAAACAACGAATCGCTGTTCCTGGATGAAGCCGCTTATCAGCTGGCTTGGATTTATCACGAGACAAACCGGAACGACAAAGCGATCGAACTGTTTGCTCAGATCGTCGATCAATACGAGAACAGCAAATATTGGGACGACTCGGCCTATCGAATTGCCCAAAATGCCTTGTCGGAGGACGACATGGACAAGGTAAATCACCTTTCGACGAAGCTGGCAAACCGAGACGTATCGAAAGAGATTCGCCAGCGGATCGCGTTCCTGCAAGGGCAGAGCGCGGTCAAGAAAGGGAACTGGGTTGAGGTTCGGAAGTCGATGGCGGCAGTGTTGCAGGATTCAGACGATGAAACGTTGCGGAAAAAAGCCAGGTACTGGTTGGCCGAATCGGAATACAACCTGGACCATTTCAATGACGCGGCTGAACAACTCGATCGTTTGATTGGTAACCCGGAACTGATCGATGCCAAACGAAGCTCGTGGGTCAGATTACGACGGGCTCAGTGTTTTGCCCATGCCGAGAATTGGACCGACGCACTGGAGATGTCACTGACTGCAAAAAATGAATTCAAAAAATTCGAAGCCATGTACGAGTTTGACTATGTCATTGGTCGGTCTCATGCGGCTCAGGGGCGACTGACGGAGGCACGTAAGTCGTACCGTTCTGTGATCGAATCGAGAAACGGCAAGGCGACTGAAACTGCTGCCATGGCTCAATGGCGAATTGGCGAGACGTATTTCCACCAGGAAGACTACGAGAATGCGATCGAAGCGTTCTACCGAGTTGACTCTTTGTACGCATACACCAAATGGCGTGCCGCGGCGTTGGTGGAAGCAGGGAAATGCCAGGAACATCTCGGGAACTGGACCCATGCAACGAAGTTGTACCGCCAGTTGATCGACAAGTTCCCGGAAAGTGAATTCCGGCAAGTGGCCGAGTCACGTTTGAATCTGGCTACCCGCCAAGCGACCAAGACGGATGACAAAACAACGAAATAGCAGGGAGGTTTCCTGAACCGGAACCGACCCAGCAGTAAAGCAGACACTGATAGTTCTACGATCTAAGTTTACGATAGCGCGAAAATGAAAATACAACCACACTTGCTGGCTCGCCTGTTTTTGCTTGTTGCACTACTGGGATGTACTTGCGTTGCCTACGGGCAAGGGCAATCCGAACTTCCCGAGAACGGCTTCGAAATTCCGGATGGGGCAGCTTTTGTTGAAGCAGAATCTGTCCAGACCGGCGAAAGCCAGATCATCGCCTCCAAACGCCTGACAGAAGTCTTGCGAAATGGCGGTCCGTTGATGATTCCGATCCTGTTCTGCTCGTTCGTGCTGGTTGTATTCACGTTTGAACGTTTCATCAGCTTGCGAAGAGGCCGGATCATTCCGCCAGTTTTCTCACGGAAGTTCGTGGAGCAAGTGGCGGATGGAACGCTTAACAAAGAGTCTGCCATCGATCTGTGTGAAAAGGACGGCAGTGTGATTGCCAAAGTGTTCAAAGCTGGAGCCCAAAAGTGGGGCAGGACATCGGTCGAAGTCGAACAGGCTGTGTTGGATGAAGGTGAGCGACAAAGTAACTACATGCGTCGTTACCTGCGATTGATTAACGGGATTGCGACTGTCTGTCCGTTGCTGGGTTTGCTGGGAACTGTGTTGGGAATGATCCATGCGTTCGATGCGATTTCGACTGTTGACGCAACCGTTGATCCAAAGATCATGATCGCGACGGGGATCAGTCAGGCATTGTTGACGACTGCGGCGGGAATGACTGTCGCGATTCCTGCGTTGATAGCGTATTTGTTCTTTTCAAGTCGTGTGGATCGTCGCGTGATGGAAATCGACTCGCTGGCGACGAAGGTTGTGTGGTCAGTCTGCGCCGAGACGTTGGCAGGACGAACGAAACCAAGAGCTACTCGTAAAGCTGCCGCATAACCGGATTGTAGAACAGGGAACAAAGTTTCTAGTTGGGATGGGCAAGGATGCCACTTAAAGTTCAAAAAGATATTGAGTCGTCGATCAACCTGACGCCGTTGATCGACATCGTGTTCCTGTTGATCATTTTCTTCATGGTGGGCACTAAGTTCAGTGAGCTGAACGAAATTGAGCGGAACATTCCGTTGCAAGTTCCAAGCGTCAGCAACGCAACCGCACTCACCTCCGCGCCTCGCAAGCGAGTGATCAATGTGTTGGCTGACGGAAAGATATACCTGGATAACCGGGTAGTTTCAATCTCCGAGTTGGAGGCTGAACTAACTAATGCCAAAGAACAATACCAACATCTGGGAGTCGTCGTTCGTGGCGACGCCAACACGATGTACCAACGAGTCGCTGACGTGATTGCTACTTGCCGCCAGGCAAAGATCAGTGACCTGAATATCTCCGTCCGAGTTGCCGATTCCAGCGCTGCCGCGAATCAAAACAACTTTTAATGGAGCTCTTGAGATAGATGAATGGAGTTGAGTTGATGATCCTTCCTTGTACATGGCTGATTGCTGAAGCGTCCTTCTGGCAAAAATTCGTCCAGGTCTTGACGACTCCTAGTCTGCAGTTGTTCCTGTTGCTAGGGTCGTTGATCCTGGCAACCTCATTGTTGTTGCTGACGATGACACGACTTGGTCATGCTCGTCCGATAACCAAATGCGTCGTGTTGTCTGTGATTGCGCATGTTTTGTTGCTTGGATATGCTTACGGGACGAAGCTGATTTTCGAAGGTCCGGTAGCTGAAAAGAAGGTCGAGCCGATTCAGGTGAATCTGATCGAATACGAACTGCCGGAAGAGAACCAGCCGATTGACAGCGCGAATGACGAATTGGTCGACGAGTTCGCGAATACTCCGAGCCAACCCGAAATGGCACAGCTCGAGCGTCCG
Organism: uncultured Pirellulaceae bacterium; assembly: GCA_964641465.1. GTDB lineage: Bacteria > Planctomycetota > Planctomycetia > Pirellulales > Pirellulaceae > Mariniblastus. Next base: position 17,952 of record CAZXLW010000075.1, read on the forward strand.
GAACTCGACAGCCCGTTTGAGCTGGAGCGGGTATTCGATACCGGTTCGGCGGCCCAAGAAGATGAACTTGAATTTGTAGCGGAACCGCTTGATCTGGCTCAGTTGGATTCGCAGCCGCCGCAACTAAATATCAAACCGGAAAAAGTTGATTTTGGAGAGCTGGCGTTTTCCGAGCCACAAACTGATATCACTGCGAACGAGATTGATTTCGATCGCCTCGGAGATTCCGAAGATGACATCAGCAGCCATGAGCCGGAAATTCGCAGCGACGAACCTCAGATGTCGACCGAGCTGGAAAACGTCGAGATTAACCCGACCATTGTCAACGACAACGCCTTTCCAAGTAATCAAGAACGAGCCCAGCAGTTCTCGTCTGAATTTGAGACGCCGGATTCGAGTCAGGCAATTGCCGACGCGTTTGCGGCGGCAACTCGTGAAGAACACTCTGCAGAGACAGAAGAACTCACCGATCAACCAGACACCGCTGAACAAGGCAGCCCGCAGCCGCTGGTTCAGCAGAACCAAACAACGGCGCCGGAACCTGTTAAGCGAAGACTGGGTGACGGGTTGGAGATGCCAACAGCATTCGGATTGCGTTCATTGGCCAATCGTAGAACCATTGCGAAGCAACGGGGCGGTTCCGAGGAAACAGAGTCGGCGGTCGATGCTTCGTTGAAGTGGTTGGCCAGTATTCAAAAAGAAGACGGTCATTGGTGTCCTCGTGAAACGTCCGCTGGACGCGAAGATAAAGTCTTCGGGCATGATCGCGGTGGCAGCGGCAGTAACGCCGACAGCGGAATCACAGCCTTGGCAACGTTGGCTTTTCTGGGCGCAGGGAATACGCACCTGGAAGGCGAGTATAGCGAAACCGTGCAACGTGGATTGGAGTTCCTGATCCGCAATCAACGCAACAATGGTGATCTGTCAGGAAACGCAAAACTGTTCGCTCGGATGTACTGTCACAGTATGTCACTGTTAGCGATCAGTGAAGCACTGGCGATGACTGGTGACCATCGGTTGAAACAACCGGCGGTACGAGCGGTTGCCTACACCGTGCAAGCTCAGAACAAACGCGATGGTGGCTGGCGTTATCAAGCAGGTGACGCGGGCGATATGAGTCAGTTCGGTTGGATTGTGATGGCGTTGCATGCGGCGAAACTGGGCGGCGTCAATATTGAGCCGGCAACGGAGCAACGGATGCAACAATTCCTGGAATCGTGTTCGTCCGGCGACAACGGTGGACTGGCAAGTTACCGACCAAACGAAGGTCCGAGCACCACGATGACTGCTGAGTCGCTCAGCTGTCGATACTTTCTGCACTACAAACCAACCGCTGAATCGCTGGCCGAGGCCCAGTCGCGATTGTTGGATGAACTTCCTGATACATCCAGAATCAACTTGTACTATTGGTACTACGGGACGTTGGCGATGTATCAGGTCGGCGGTGAAAAATGGGACACTTGGAACAATGAATTGCGGCGTGTCTTATTGTCGCAACAGGTGAAATCCGGAGCCGAGGCAGGCAGTTGGGAACCAGTTGGACTGTGGTCAGGGTACGGCGGAAGGGTATACTCAACCGCGATGGCAACGCTGTGTCTAGAGGTTTATTACCGCTATGAGCCAACCGGGAGATCCTCGGCGACGGCCGGTTTACCCTCGTTCGACGGTCTGAACCGCTAGTCACGAACCTCTAGCGAGTGACGAGCGTTTGACAGGCTATTGGCCGTTTCTAGAATTACTTGAGAGCATTGGACGGTTGGACTGGAGGGAGAGCCTTCCAAAAATGGCGGAAGAAATTTGCCTCGCCAGTGTTTAGAATAATAATTGCTAACGCAATCGTTGAATGGTGAAGAACAATGAATGATATCTCGAACTTGATTTTGATTGGCTGGATTTCCCATTGGGAGATACTTATGTTCGCGGGCATTCTGTTGGTGCTCTTTGGTGGTGCGAAACTGCCGAGCCTGATGCGAAACATGGGCCGCAGTGTGAACGAATTCAAAGCAGGTATTCGCGAACAGCCTCAAGAAGATCCGCAATACGTTGGTGAAGATGCCAATGCTGAAAAAGAGGCCGTGACCAAGTAGGTCGCCAACGGCAGGTACTGAAAAAAGGCGCGGGCAGGCGACTCATGTTTGGTGGTATTGGAACTGCGGAGTTGGTCGTGATGGCGATCATCGCAGTCATTCTATTTGGAAGTAAGCTTCCAGAAGTCGCGCGTAATGTTGGCAACTCTTACGCTCAGTTTCGTCGAGGACTGTCTGATATCCAGAGCTCGATTGATTTGGAGGCGACGGCCAATGAAAGCCCAAGTGAATACGAACAGTCGTATGATGACGTGCTCGAGCCAGCGGGCCCTAAATTTGTTCCACCCGCTGACGAAGACGAATAAGCTCTACTTTCGTCTTATGATTTCTTGCTGACGTTGTCCACGCTGCTCAATTCTAGAATCCGTTGACGATCGGCCATGTCAGTTCGGAGAAAATGCCTGAGGCTTGCTTGGTTTGCGAGTAAATCTTTTCGTGCATGTCGCAAACGGTCTCTCTGACGAAGTCGATAATCGGGCTTTGGTAGAGCTTGGTTGCCTGCAGCATCGAACCGATGAGATCCGACTGCTGGGTCAGTACCTTGGTGGGAATCTGAGGCTGCTCGAGCGCTGGTGGTTCGGCAATAGGAGTGGTTGGCGTCAGGGTAGCTACATTTTCGACGACGTGGAACATTGCGTCGTTTATCTGAGCCAACCACTCGTCGTGTCGTTCTTTGAGCCAAGCGAAACCCAATGTCGATGCGATGGTTCCTGTTTCTGTATTCATGTTAGCCGGGGCGAATACTTCGTAAACAGGTTCTTCATCGTTGAACGAAACTTGCCATTTGTCGCAATCCAGATAGTACTGCCAGTAACTGTCTTCCTCAGACTGTTCGTCGATTTCACGGGTGACGATAGAGTTCAGGAGTACGGTGGCTTCTGGGCGCACGATCACGGAACCTTCCGCGAACGTTGCTGCTGCCATACCACTTGCGACTTTGTCGGAAACCCACCGCATAGAGCTGGGAATTTCCGTAAAGGCTTGTAATTCTTCCAAGGGAGTTTGAATCGGTGCGGCCTCGAAGAGGCAGGCTACTCGATTTTCAAGCTCCCAGGATTGAGCCTGAGAATTGTTCGCGGTAAACAAAAGTGTCGCCATGAAAATGGCAACTCCAGTTACGACAAGGGCATTCTTCAATGCCATACTCAGACTCCTTCACAAATATTCGAAACGCAAACCATTGCGATGATTGTTGTACTGAGGTTTTCGGCCGTTTTAAAATGACCCGATCAACTAAAACGCACGGTTTGGGCAATTGTTGAGTTTCGTTTCTTTTTTTGCGTTTTGGTAGGATAATTCCAATATTTGAATCCGGCTGGCAACTCGGTAAAAAGATACGCTGGGGAATCACAATTGGTAACGACTATTAATCGCTGTGATTCGTAAACCAATTGGATGTCGGCCACGCAACTCAAGTTTGATATTAAGGAGTTTAGAAGAATGAAGTCTGCCATCGCCATGTGTGCCGTTTCGGCTTTTGCGGGAGCTGTGTTTGGTGTCTATGTTGCTGGTAATATTACCGCTGAGTCGACGTTGTACGGCCAGGAAACGGTAACACAACCGCTGGGTGAGGCGCCCGTGTTTGAGCAATTCCGTGACCCGCGGCAGGGAGGTGTTCAACAAGCTGCTGACGCTCCGCTTTCTCCTGAAGAACGAATCAATATCTCGGTCTATGCCAAAGGGAATCGTAGCGTCGTCAACATCAGCACGATTGCTCGTCGAAGCGATTTCTTTTTCCGTTTGGAGCCAGAAGAAGGCTCCGGCAGCGGCTGGGTGTACGATAAGTCCGGTCATATCGTTACTAACAATCACGTCATCGCCGGTAGTGATTTAATTGAGGTTACATTGTTCGATGGCTCGTCGCACCAAGCCAAAGTCGTTGGTACTGACCCACAGAATGATATCGCGGTGATCAAAATTGATGCCGAGCCGGCGCAGTTGTTTCCCGTCAACCTGGGAAATTCGGATAACTTGCTGGTCGGACAGAAAGTGTTCGCGATCGGCAACCCGTTTGGCTTGGACCGCACTATGACGGTAGGAATTGTGTCGAGCCTGAATCGCACGTTTCGAAGCAAGACGAAGCGTCTGATGAAGAACATCATCCAACTCGATGCCGCCCTCAATCAAGGGAACTCTGGCGGGCCATTGCTGAACAGCGGCGGGAATCTAATTGGCATGAATACCGCGATTGCCTCGCGGACTGGCGAAAACACCGGAGTCGGGTTCGCGGTGCCTGTTAACACGATCGGGCGCGTCGTCCCGCAACTGCTACAGTTTGGCAGAGTCCAAAGGGCATCGCTGGGAGTCGATGTGTTCTGGAATACGAAAGGTGGCTTGCGAATTGCACGGGTCGTGCCGGGCGGTGCTGCCGACAATGCTGGCTTGCAAGGGATCAGCATCGAGCGTGGAGTCCGCACGATCGGCGGTGAGCGATATGTCTATGAAAAGCTCAATCGAGATACCGCTGACTACATTCTGGCGATCAATAACGAACGAATCGAAGATACCGACGACGTGCAGTCCATTCTGGATCGGCTCAAGCCGGGGAGGCAGGTCACGGTGACGATTTTACGGGAAGGTCGTCAGATTGAGCTTCCGATCGTTCTAGGTCAGGAATTCTGACCAACATTGCGCTGGTGGCGCGGTTGTATTCGAGTATGAAGTGAAATCGAGTTTTCCGGGTGATGGAAGCTCCTGCCGAGACAAGAACGGCAACCAAATATGTCGGCAGGAGCGTCCGCCGCGTCCAGCTCCCGAAATTCACGTTTGCGACACCTGATTTATTGGGCGTTCACCTTGTTTTTCCGCGGTTTATGGATAGGTTGTCTCGGTACATGATGGGCGTTGATTGACCGGAATTGGCGCCCAATTAGAATGAAAGAATGAAGTTCTGGTGGCTGCAGTGTTCATCAATTAACCATCCTCAACCGTCGCTCTCTTTCCTCGATGCATCTTTGGTGGACCGATAATGGTCTGGCAAAAACGTAGGTCTTCCATAAACGTAAGTTAATCATGAGTATTGCTATAGTTACCGGTGCAGCCGGTTTGATCGGCTCCGAAGCAGTCAGGCACTTCTGTAAAGAGGGTATGACCGTGATCGGGATCGACAATGATATGCGACGAGTCTTCTTTGGCGACGAAGCGTCAACCAAGTGGCAACAGGGCCGTTTACAGGAAGAGCTTGGTGACAAGTACGTACACTTGGATGCTGACATTCGTTCGACAGATCGGATTAACGAGATCTTCAAGGAGTACGGTAAGAACATCGAGCTGATCGTCCATACTGCCGCTCAGCCTTCTCACGATTGGGCTGCCCGTGATCCGCAAATGGATTTCACAGTCAATGCGAATGGAACGCTGAATCTGTTGCAGGCAACTCGCGACCACGCTCCTGATGCCGTTTTCATTTTTACGTCTACAAACAAAGTCTACGGAGACACTCCCAATCACTTGCCGCTGATTGAGCAGGAAACCCGGTGGGAGATCGACGAGAGTCACCAATTCACCGTCGGCATCTCAGAAGAGATGTCGATCGACAACTGCCTGCACAGTTTATTTGGTGCTTCGAAAGTTGCCGCCGACATACTCGTTCAGGAATACGGTCGCTATTTTGGCATGAAGACCGCAAGCTTTCGGGGCGGTTGTTTGACTGGCCCAAACCATAGCGGTACCCAGTTACACGGTTTCCTGGCGTACTTGATGAAGTGCACGATGACCGGCACGCCGTACACGGTTTTTGGTTACAAAGGAAAACAGGTTCGTGACAACATCCACAGCTACGACCTGATCCAGGCATTTGATCATTTCTTCCGCGCTCCACGCAGCGGCGAAGTGTACAACATTGGCGGGAGCCGATTCAGCCACTGTTCGATGCGTGAAGCCATCACGATCTGTGAAGAAATCACTGGCCGCCAGCTTGCTCACAGCTATGCCGAGGACAACCGTGTTGGTGACCATATGTGGTACGTCAGTGACGTTAGCAAGTTCCAATCGCACTATCCGGATTGGAATCTGACGCTGAACGTTAAAGATATCCTCACGCAAATATACGAATACAACGTCGACCGTTGGCAGGTTGCAGTGTCATCATGAGCGAAGAGATGAAATGTAACGTCTTGGGCGTCAACGTCGAAGCGACGGACTATGAGCGAGCCGTCAACCGCATTGTAGAAGCAGCCAATAACCGGGAAACGCTGGGTATTTCAGCCTTGGCGGTCCATGGCGTGATGACAGGTGTGATGGACAACGAGCATCGGCATCGTCTCAACCAGTTGGAGATGATCGTTCCAGATGGCCAGCCCGTTCGCTGGGCCATGAATTTACTTCACGGTGCACGCCTGAAGGATCGTGTCTATGGTCCGAACCTGATGCTCAAGACATGTGAAGCGGCGGCTGAGAACGGGATCCCGATCTTCCTGTTCGGCGGGAAGCAGGAATTGCTTGACGATTTGAAGGAATCATTGACTAGGAAGTTCCCCAGCATAGTGATCGCTGACACGATGCCTTCCAAGTTTCGCCGAGTCGATGCACAAGAGAAGCTGGAGATCATCAACACGATCAACAGCAGTGGAGCAGGCATCACATTTGTTGGGTTAGGGTGCCCACGGCAGGAAGTCTGGACTTACGAATTCAAAGACCACCTGAAGATGCCTGTGTTGGCAGTCGGGGCCGCTTTTAATTTCCACGCCGGTCAACTAGATCAGGCCCCCAAGTTTTTTCAGGACTTTGGCCTTGAGTGGTTCTATCGACTGGCCAAAGAGCCCAAACGATTGTGGCAACGGTATTTGATTTTGAACCCGTACTACCTGAGTTTGCTGTTTCTGCAATGGACGGGGCTCAAGCGATTCAAAACCGAAGACACCGACGTCCCTGAGAGTGAAATACACTACGGCTAGTTCGTTCGACAAACG
>CAZXLW010000076.1:0-24811 GCA_964641465.1 uncultured Pirellulaceae bacterium
CTTCACGTACGGATCTGTGCGGGGGGCCGCCGGTAACGGCGGTTCCTACCGCGATTGTCCATTCGCGGTTGAAAATTCAAGAGCATTCGAAGTCAACTCGACTAAGTGTCAGCCCAACTTGGGTTGGGGCTTGTTAGTTCGAGTTTGTCACCGGAAGTCGGATGCTCGAAACGCAGACTGGCCGCGTGCAGGCACATTACTGGCTCGCCGGCTGGCAGAGTCTGGTTGGTGCCGAGTTGCCCAGCAACAAGGTACGATGGATCGTTCACGATCGGTAAACCAAGGCTCCATAAGTGCAATCGAATCTGATTGGTCCGACCTGTTTTCGGAACACAGGTTAACAAAGTCGTACCGTCGTCCAACCGTTGGAGAACTTCGAAATCAGTTCTTGCTGCCAAACCATCGTCATCAATCAGCCGCAATCCGTTTTGACCCGGCCCGGAAGAGATACCTCGTTCACAGGCAAAATTATCATCCTCCGGCGTTCCGATGACTCGCGCGATATATCGTTTCTCGACTGTTGATTTTTCAAATTGATTTTGCACCAGCTGAGCCGCCTTCCGCTTGCGGGCGAACAGCACGATGCCTGTTGTGTTGGCATCGAGCCGATGCGTCATGCGGATTTTCTCACCGTCGTACAAAGCGTTCAGGATGTAGCTTAGCGAGTTTCGATTGAATCGGCCGCAGGGATGCATTGGCAGTGGTGCTGGTTTGTTGACGGCGATCAGATCCGAATCTTCATAAACGATTTCGATCTTGTCGCTGACGTCCGGCTCCACCGTACCTTTCAACAGATGCACCAACCTTTGCCCGGCCCAGACTTCCAGGTCGGGCGCCACCGGATTGTTCTTGTACAAGATTCGGCCGGTCGTCACTTCATCGGCCCAGTATCCGGCGTCGACGTGTGGATGGTAGTTGGCAAGGAATTCGTTGACGCGTTGACCTTTGAATCGCAATGGCACATTCAACGGGCGATGGTTGTCGTAAGGCGTGCTGCCTGGCAGCGGCGATACCAGCGAACGTAAAGTCTGGTTGCGCTGGGCCAGAAGCTGTTGCATTCGCTCAGAGTCCTGCTGGAAACAGTGTGGGCAGCTCTTCCCAACGACGTACAGCTCCGATTGTTGCTCTTCCGGCGACAGCGGGTGTTGGCATGCATAACATTGTTCGGTGGCGGTCTCGTTGAGTTCAGCGTCGACCGCGACACGTTTGTCAAACACGAAGCACTCGCCATCGTAATGTTCGCCGCCGCAGTCTTCGAAGTACTTCAGGATCCCGCCGTCCAGCTGGTAAACGTTTTCGAACCCTTCCCGCTCCATGAATGGACCAGCCTTTTCGCAACGAATCCCGCCGGTGCAGAACATGACGATCGTTTCGTCTTTCATCTGATTCGGAAGTTGCTCGACGGCTTTCGGGAATTCGCGAAAATTATCGACACCGATCGGCAACGCGGTTTTGAATGTGCCCAGATCGACTTCGTAGTCATTGCGAACATCGAGTAGCGTCACGGACTTGCCTTCGTCCAGCCATTTCTTAAGCTCAGCCGGTTTCAGTTTGGGGCTGGTTCGCTTCTCCGGTTCAACGCCATCAACGCCGAACGCAATAATCTCGTTCTTGATGCGAACCAACATGCGGGAAAACGGTTGCTCGTCGGATTCACTTTCTTTGACCGGCAGCTCCGAGAACTCATCTCGTGACTCAAAAAACGCCAGCAGCTGGTCAATGTTTTCTCGCTTACCGGCAACGAAACAATTGATGCCTTCATGGCTCAGCAAGATTGTACCTTTGAGTTCCAGCTGATTGCACAGTTCCAACAATTCAGATTGGCGCGTGACTAAATCGTCCAAGCCTACGAACTTGTAGGCGGAGACGTTGATATACGGTTTGGCAAGTAACTTGGGATCCGCAGACACAAACAGCGCAGGCTTGGAAAATGACCAAGCCTGTCTCCTGGAAATATGCAATTAATTGTCGCGTTGCAGGCCAGCTTCTCGGGCAACACCACGAGCAAGGACTTCAAGCTTCCCCTGTTGGGTGGCGTTGTTGGCCATCAGCGTACGATCGTAGTACAGAGTATAACCGACGACTTTTCCTGTGTTGCCATCGCCCACATAACAAACGCAGCCGGCTGGAATCAGATTGCCTCGTCGGGCTGTGGATTTCTCAGCTCGGAAAGCCCCGGTTGTCATCACGTAGTCAATATCGCCGCCCTTGGCGAGTTCCATATCCTCAGTGACATTCGTGGAGAAAATCCCGGCCACATCCCCGTTGCGAGGATTGATCACCCAGCACTGGAGCGTTCCCGACAAGTGATCGAGTAAGAAGAGCCCTTCGACACCGCGTTCTGCCGCAACCAGGCCAGTCGCCATCGACATCGACTTGCCACGAGCCGCGCTGTCTGCGTTCAGGACGATCGGTTGGTCGGCCCGAGCGTCCGCCGGAACATTTGCGTCGGACAGCATCCGGTTGCCGAACATCGTGCCCATGGTGGCGGCGGCAAACGTGAGCAGGAACAAAGCTGCGATCGCAGCAAATTTGGAGATTGATAGTTTCATTCTGGTTTCCTTATTGTATTCATGCTCACAACAGCAGTTTGGATAGCCCCATCAACTAGGTCGCCGATAATTGTATCGCGTTTCGGTCGAAAGTTAAGCTCGACGATATTTTGTCGGAAAGTAATCATTCGTTAAGCTTTACGTAATGTAAAACATCCTAATTCCGGTGGACAGTTAATGCGAATCGGCTCATCTCCAGAGATACCGCGGCTGACGTGCATCATCGTATTTCGAATTTGGAAGGTACCAGATGCGTATTTGATGCCGTATTTGCTCGGTGCGACTATCGGGCCAACGATTGGGAGCCTAATTTGCCCGCCATGAGTATGTCCGGCAAACATCATGTCGAATCCGCGTTGGACTGCCCAGCCGATTTGGTCGGGGCTATGCGACAACAGCAGCGAGAATACTTCACCGGCGATTTCCGGTCGCGGTGGTAATTCATTGGTCTCGTTAAACCAGGGCAGTTCATTGCCTGTCAGCAGCAGTTTGGCATTCCCGAATTGAATCGAATGCCATGTGCCGGCCGCGGCGATTAAGCCCGCGTTGGCCAATCGCTGGCGATAGTCGGCATAATCACGAATCAGCCGATCATGGTTGCCCAGGATGTAGTAGACACCTTTCCTGGCGGTCAGTTTCCCGAGCGTGCCGTCGATCCAGTCGAGGCATTCATCGGAGTCGATCAAGTCACCGGTAATCACGATTATATCTGCCTTCAGATCGTTGGCGTATTCGACAACCTTTTCGAAATATTCTCGTCCTATCAAACCGGTAAAGTGCAGGTCGGACAGTTGGCAGATTTTTATACCATCGAGATCTGCCGGCAGTTGCTTGAAGCGAAACTCCCATTGCTGAATGGAGATTTTGGTGACTTGATTGCCAGGGAAAAAGCGAAGTAGTTTTCCTTTCGCGCGATGCAACAACGGTACCCGAACGTCTTTTTGCACATCAAAGGTTTCTGTTTCGATAGGTATTGCTCCAAGTGGCAATTTCCTGGTCAGTGTCCGGTAGATCCATCGCAATGAAAAATACGTACCGACGATCGCGGCGAATACGAGATAGTACGCAATCGCGGTCGGGATCTTGTGGGGGCCGCCGACTTGCGGAATCATCCAAACGAAGAAAGTGAATACAGGTACGATTGCAAACGCGGCGATCAGTTTTTCAGTGATCTTCCGACTTTGTTTGCCAACGAACCGCGGAGAAGATTTGGCGTGAACGTGGTTGAACAATACGCACGCGATGGCGATATGCCCGAGCAGGATCAACATCCATTCCAATACTGCGATTGTGATCGACGACATCTTGGTCAGCTTGGGAGAAGCTTTTGTAATCAGTTTGTGGGGGCGGGCGATTCAAGATCGCAATTGTAACGGGATAAGGTGCAAGTCGGCCACGCCGTACCGCTAAAAAGATCGCCTGAAAATGCAGGCAAATTCGAACCGGAAGCGACTAGGAATTTGCGCCGGTGTCGGATGGCTGGTCGGGCTTCTGAGGACTGACGATATTTTCCACGATGGTCAACAGTTGGTCCAGCCGGAACGGTTTGTACAGAACCGCACCCTGTCTCAAGCCCTCTTTGCGGGCCTTCACGATCGAATGGCCGGGGTCGTAACCAAACCCGGTCATCAGAATAAGATTGGGTTTTTCGTGGCCAGTGATCTTCTTCAGCTCGACCAGTAGCTCGTACCCACTCATATCGGGGAGTCTGATGTCGGCAATAATCGCATCGTATTCGCGGTCCGAATTGCGAATCATCAAAATAGCTTCTTTACCTTCGTGTGCGGTCTCGACAATACAGGAGTACTTGTCCAACAAGTTGTGTGCCGACGTGCGAACTTGCTCATCCGCATCGATTACCAGAACGTTCTTGTTTTTCAGAGCCGGTCGTTTTTCAACTTGAATCCCGACGGGAACGGCTTCTTCCGGAGCCATCGTCTCGCCGACTTTTTGAATCATTTGCTTGATGTCGCGAGAATTCGTAATGATCTTTTTCAGACGCTTAACAACGTCCGGGTTGTGCCCGATGTAGCTTTCCATCACCTGCACCGTGTCATTCAAAATTTCGTCGATCGGCAAAGCAACCGCGGCATGGATGGCTTCAACGCTCTGTTGCGCCGCATTCGTTCGCTGTGCCACCAGCAGCTCCAGCGTATTGAGCGCCTGGGCAATGTCTCGCGCAAAAGACTCGACGAACTGCAAATCGTCTTCGGTGAACGCGCCAACCTCTGGGCTTTCGACATTGAACGAACCGATCACTTTGTCGTGATAGATCAGCGGCACGGTCAAGGAGCTCTTGGCCCCCATGTGCCCGTCCAGGTACAGCGGGTCATTGGTGGTGTCTTCGCACAGGTAGCTGTTCCCCGTGGCGGCCACGAATCCGGTGACTCCGTTGTCACGCTGTTTCGCAAACAATGGTTGCTTGGCAATCTCAGAATCAATGCCGACTGAAAGCAACGCTTCCAAGCGGCCTGTTTGATCGTCAATCAATCGGATCTCGACGATATCGTAGTTCAATAAATCCTGCGTGTAGTGCAGGATGTTTTCTTTGAGCAGCTCGATACGGTCTTCGACATCCATCTCAAAGATTTCTTCTGGTCGAAGATCTGCCAGCGCCATACCGGCTTGGTGAAGTGCTTCCAGTTTCTGTCGCTGTTGCGTGTGGAAAGTTGTGTCGCGAAGAGTGACGACCAGTTGGATTGCCTGCCCATCCACTCCCAGCACCGGGGCTACGTTCAGCCGGTAGTATTTTTCATTGACATGAATGGTTGCCGTGCACGTTGTCTTGCGGGCAAATGCAGTCGTCAATGGGCTGAGTTCCGATCCAATCACGTTCGGGTTGCCCATCGCCTGGTAGAAATTCAAGCCAGCCAATTGGTCGCCGCCAAACCACTCAGTAATTTTACGGTTGGCCAGCAGGATGTTGTTGTCGCGATCAAGCAACGCGACACCGTCTGGCATGTTCTCGAACATGGTCGCGGTTCGCACCAGATCGCGAGCGGTGTAGCAATTACCGACAGTCGATTCGTTGTGCTCAAGAAAGATGCCGTCGACATCGCCTTCTGAGAGTAGCTGGAGAGCTTGCGCGGGCCCGGTCACCTCAACTATTTCGAACGAATCGGGAAGGTCGTGAGGTGATCGAGTTTTAGAGTCTTCCGTTTCCTGGAATCGCAGAACTCTTGGCACAGGCAAGCACCGTGTTGGTCAGGCAGCCGTAATCAGAACATCTAATGTATCGACAAAAGCTCATGTTCTTGGAATCGACAAAACCTGGTGGGTAACAAATGAGGAGTCGTTTAATTTTAGCTCACCGCTTAACATTGCGAACATTGCGAATGAGCCAACTAAATTGTTGCTCGGCAAACGATACCGGCAACTTTTTCCTCTACACTTCAATAAGAATCGACAGCTCTTACATTATCAAGTTACAAAATCTTGGCTGAACGAAGAACGGAAGTTCCAAGTGAGAGTCTTTGACGGCAGGAAACGCAAATTCGTAACCGGACGCTTGTTTAAAGATGCATTCTCGACCGGAAAAGCCGGCTAATGGATTTTATTCTGGCTCAACATAAAATGAACGCATGAACAAGAAGGGAAAAAAAGACAGTAAAGTTCGAACTGAGTTTCGCAAACGTCACGAATCTCGGACGCGGAAGAAGGACTTTACTCGCGAATTCCGGGAGGGCGACCAAAATCTGGAGGACCTCGGAAAGTCTGAAAGGGTTTCCGGTAAGGGGGAACTCACCCGCAAGAAGACTGTTGCCGGCAGTGAGGACAATGACGATCGGGATGGTTTTCAAGTCGATTTGAAGGTCGATTCGGAAGTAACGGCCCGAGGGAGGGTGATTCGGATCCACGGGTTGAACTCGATTGTGCGTACCGACGACGGGAAGCAGTACGATTGTTCGATTCGTGGGATCCTGAAATCTCTGTCGACTGACTTGCAACATGTTGTCGTCGCGGGCGATCACGTGATCATCGAACGTTTGGATGATCGCCAGGCGGTCATCGTACGGGTGGAGAAGCGAGCCAACCAGCTTTCCAGGACCAGCCGGAAGCGACAGCAGATCATCGTTAGCAATATTGACCAGGTGTTGATTGTTGCCAGTGCCGCGGAACCGATGTTGAAGCCGAACCTGGTCGATCGTTTCATCGTGACCGCAGAAAAGGCCAACATCAAACCGATCATTGTGATCAACAAAGTCGACTTGGTGGACCTCGCGGACTTGCAGCCAATCGCCGGTGTCTGGGGGCAGTTGGGGTATCCTGTGCTGTTGACGTCGGTCAATGAGAACATCAACGTGGACCTGATCAAACAAGTGGTGACCGGCAAGGATAGTGTGGTGACGGGGCAGAGTGGGGTCGGCAAGTCGTCGATTTTGAACGCGATTCAAATCGGTCTCGATGCTCGCGTTTCCACAGTGAGTTCGGACAATAGCAAAGGCCGCCACACGACGACGACTGCTGAGTTGATCCCATTGGACATTGGCGGGCACTTAATCGACACACCTGGCATCCGGCAGTTCCAGCTATGGGACATTATTGCGGAGGAAGTCCCCGGTTACTTTCGCGACATGCGGCCCTATGTTCATGCCTGCCGGTTCCCCGATTGTACGCATACGCATGAAGAGGATTGTCAGGTTAAGTACGCGGTTGCTGACGGCAAGATCGACGTTCGGCGATACGAGAGTTATTGTCAGATTCGTGAGGACTGATTTCGCGGGCGAGATTTTCCGCTGGCGCCTTCCTCGGCCCGATAATCGGAACAGCATGTGGTGCTTCAATCAAAACGTTCCGCAAACGCTATTCGGCTTGTTTTGTAAATTGCAAACTGGGCTTGATTGCACTACGATCTGGGATTCAAAACAAAGGGAAATATGCCTTGACGACGACAATAAAGCCACAGCCGAACTCGCAGGATTACAAAGGTAGATACGCCTTTGTTTCTTTGGGATGCCCCAAGAATACTGTTGATAGTGAACGGATGATGGGGCTGCTGAAACTGGACGGATACGAATTGGTTTCCGATCCTGCGAATTCTGATTTTGTGGTCGTGAATACGTGCGGCTTTATCGAGCAAGCTCGCAAGGAATCGTACGCGGCGATTGATGAGATGCTGGAGCTCAAACGATCGGGCCAGACGAAAGGCGTGATTGTTTCAGGGTGCCTGGCCGAGCGGCAAAAAGAAGAAATGCTGGAAGAGCGACCGGACATCGATTCGTTGGTCGGAGTTTTTGGCCGCGATGAGATTACCAAGATTGCAGATCGCCTGGTGGGTGATTTGGAAGAGCAGCGGACGATCTTTCAGCCGGCTCCGATTCGAGCGTTGCCGGATACCGGGCGGTTGCAGATCACGCCTCGACACTTTGCGTACTTGAAGATTTCCGAAGGCTGCGATCGGCTTTGTACGTTTTGTGCGATTCCGAAGATGCGCGGCAAGCATGCGACCAAGCCAATGGAAACAGTGCTTCAGGAAGCCACCGAGTTGGCCAGTTCCGGCGTCCGTGAGCTGAACATTGTCGCCCAGGACACGACTTACTACGGGCGAGATCTTTATGGTGAGACTCGATTGGCGGAGTTGCTGACGGAACTCAACAAAGTGAATGGGCTGGAGTGGATTCGGCTGATGTACTTTTATCCAATGTACATTGACGACAAGCTGTTGGATGTGATCGCACAATCCGAGAAGATCTTGCCGTACATCGACATGCCTTTGCAACACGCGGACGACACGATGCTCAAACGCATGTCGCGACGCGTGAACCGACCAGACACCGAAGCTTTGATCTCAAGAATGCGAGAACGCATCCCCGGGCTGGCGTTGCGAACAACGTTCATTACCGGATTCCCCGGTGAGACTGATGAGCAGTTTGAGACGCTGGTAGATTTTGTTCAGCGATTCAAGTTCGAACGGATGGGAGTCTTTACCTACTCGTTCGAGCCGGATACTCCTGCTGCAAAAATAGACGGGCACTTGGACGATGCGTTAAAGGAAGAGCGTCGCAGTCGCCTGATGCAGGTCCAACAGGAAGTCGCGTTCGAATTCAACGAATCGCTGCTCAGCCGGAAGCTGGACGTGATTATCGACCACCCTGTCCCAGCGGCTGAAGGCTCGAATCCAACCGGGCAACCGCAGGCTTGGGTCGGACGCACAATTTACGACGCACCCGACGTCGATAGTATTATCTTCGTAACGGAAACCGAGCATCAACTGAAGGCTGGTCAGATTGTGTCGACTGAGATTGTTGGCTCGCAAGGATACGATTTGATCGGCGTCGCGGTCGACGCTCCACGTTAATATGAGTTCTGCCAAGCAAGAAATCTGGAACGTACCGAACAAGTTGTCGATGGCGCGGCTGGTGTTGTCGTTTGTTGTGTTTGCGCTGATTCCGATGGGGCTGTACTGGGCAGCGTTTTGGTTGTTCGTGTTGGCGGCTGGGACTGACTGGATCGACGGTTGGTACGCTCGGAAGTACGACCAGGTGACGCAGCTTGGACGAATCCTCGATCCGTTTTGCGACAAGATTCTGATTTGCGGCACGTTTATTCTGCTGGCCGTCGAGATGCGAGATGGCTTCCCGTGGTACGGTCAAGTTGCTGGCTGGATGGCGGTGGTTGTGACTGGACGGGAGCTGCTGGTCACGGTGTTGCGGAGCCTGATCGAAGGACGCGGCGGTGATTTTTCTGCCAAGATGCCGGGTAAGCTGAAGATGTGGTTCCAGTGCATTGCGGCCGGAGCAGCACTGGTCGCGTTGGGGTTCAACCAATCGAGACCGGAATCAGGTGTGCCGGTTGTTGTGACTGCGATTCTCACCATTTCTGTTTGGGCCGCGATCGTATCGACCCTGTACTCGGGGTATCTGTACGTTGTCGCGGCATGGGACCAAATTGCCAGTCCCACGAATTGAAGACTCTTATGGCACTCGACTATCTGTTCTTCGTCGTAGTCATGGTTATTGCTGCCGTTGGTGTTTGGAAGTGGTGGCAGATTGTTAATCGGCCCCAGGTTGAGCTGCTGACTCATCCCACTCCATTTGGGTTGGTCGATGTCCTGGTGTTCTTTGCCGGCTGGGTACTGGCGCCTGGATTAGCATTGGCTGGTTTGATTTCGCTGTGGGGACAAACTGACGCAACTGAGCTCAGTGCTGCTCAAAACAATATTGTGTTGGGGATCGGGACGTTCGCTCAGTTGATCGCGAGTGTGATACTGGTCTGTTGGTTGCTGCGGAGGTACGGAAGCATCAACCAAGTCTTCGGCGTTGACGCGAATAAATGGTTCGAACACGTCAAGCTGGCGGGGATAGTGTTTGCGATGGTGGTTCCCGCGTTGTTGGCTTTGCAGTGGTTGTTGGCGCTGTTGGTTCCGTACGAGCATTCGACAATTGACCAGCTGCGAGAAGACTTTTCGTTGTCGACATTCATCGTGACCTGGTTTGCGGCCGTTGTTGTTGCACCGATTGGCGAGGAATTGTTCTTCCGTGGCGTTTTGCAAGGTTGGCTGCAGCGAGTCACTTTCGATGCTTCACCGATCGGCGGTGCGATGACTGACATTTTCGGTGGCTGGCCGCAATCGACGGAATCGCCTGAGTCATTGAGTTCGCTGGATGCTGAATCTAATGCGGATGATGTTTCGGGTGCCGCTGAACTCGCACCGGTTCAAACGCCGGGTTTTGACAGCGACAATCCGTATGTCTCGCCTGGTTCAAATCTCGCGAGTAGAAAAGCGAGTCAACAGTCTGCCCATTTTGTCGGTAATCGGTTCGTCTGGTGGTTCCCGATTGTTGTCAGTGCTGGAATGTTCGCGGCCGTGCATTACGGGCAGGGGCTGGCTCCAGTTGCCTTGTTCCTGTTCGGACTTGCGCTTGGATTTCTGTACCGGCAAACCGGGAGTATTGTGCCCTGCATCGTGTTGCACTTTTTTTTGAATTTCTTCAGCATGTTCTGGTTGTCGTTGGATCTGGCTTTGAAATAAGCTGGATGCCGAACGTTGGTTTTTACAGTGAGTCGAATTGATATGGCTATTGGATTTGGGATCGTTGGTTGTGGCATGATTGCCGATTTTCATGCGCGTGCGATCGCTGACACTCGGGGTGCGGAGTTGGTGGCTTGTTGCAGCTCGCGGTTTGTGTCGGCCAAAAAATTTGCCGACAAACACTCAATCGCGCCGCACAAGTCACTTGACGAGATGATCGCGGATCCGAACGTCGATGCAGTTGCGATTTGCACTCCATCGGGAGCGCATATGGAGCCGGCGGTGGCTGCGGCGAAGGCGGGCAAGCATGTGATTGTCGAGAAGCCGCTCGAAATAAATTTGAAACGTTGTGACCAGATCATTCGAGCTTGTGAGAAGAATGATGTTCGCCTCGCGACGATCTTCCCCTCGCGGTTTCACAAGGCTTCCAAGCTACTGAAAGAAGCGATCGACAAAGGTAAGTTTGGTCGATTGACGATGGGCGATGCGTATGTGAAGTGGTATCGAACGCAGGCCTATTACGATAGCGGCAAGTGGCGGGGAACATGGGATCTTGATGGCGGCGGCGCTTTGATGAATCAGGCGATTCATAGCGTCGACATGCTGCTCTGGTTGATGGGCCCAGCTGCCGAAGTCACTGCCCAAACGGCAACATTAGCGCACAAGCGAATCGAAGTCGAAGACGTGGCGACGGTAATGTTGAGGTTTGAAAACGGAGCGCTGGGAGTGATCGAGGCCACGACTGCAGCGTTTCCTGGTTGGCTGAAGAAGATCGAGATACACGGAAGTGAAGGGTCCGCATGCATTGAAGAAGAAGACATCAAACAGTGGCAGTTCGCCAAGATGACGGCGGCTGATAAACGGATCGCCAAGGCGTTTCAGAACGTTACCGAGACGGGGGGAGGTGCTGCCGACCCGTCTGCGATCGGTCATGCAGGGCACACTGCCCAATTCAAGGACTTTGTCGCGGCAATTAAATCCGGTGACTCGCCTGCGATTGATGGTCCCGAGGGCCGACGCAGTGTCGAACTGATCCGAGCAGTTTACAAATCAGCCCGCAGCGGTAAGACCGTGCGATTGCCATTGCGAAGCGATCGGTAGAGAAGTCCGACCCACAATGTTAGCAAGCGGCTGTTGTTTCGTTGGGGTCGTGGTCTGTTGCGTCTTGTTCCGAGGCTTGGTCGGGGCAGTCGACGACCGGCTTTTCGCATAGCGAACAAGAGGATGATCCATCTTCGTTCGGCTTGGAGGCAATGCCACCGCAGGACCCGGTGATTGGGCGGTCGTTGAAGATGGCTCCAACGGCCATGCCAGCGATGGCCAGTGAGAAAACGACTAACGCTCCGACAAATGCTGGCCAGATGGATTGGGTTTGTTCTGATGAGCGTTCGGCTTCTTGATCAGCGCGGATTGGAAAACCGGCGGTCGCCACTGAGTCGACTTTGTTGTCCGAGTTTCGGTTGTAGACGTTCAACTCAAATCCATGCTGCTCGCAGAACTCGAGACCTTTTTTGGCACCCATGACCATCACCGCCGTCGCCAGCGCGTCTGCGGTCATGCAGTCATCGGCCAATACGGAACAGGACGGCGGTGGATTGTCGACTGGTCGACACGTCTTGGGATCAATCGTGTGCGAAATTCGCTTACCGTTGTACATGCGAACGTTACGATAGTCACCACTGGTGGCGACGGCTGAGTTTTCCAGTTCCAGCACGGCGGCAATTGCCTGCCCGTACAAGTTGGGCTTCTCGATCCCAATTCGCCATTTGCCTTTCGGGCCGGCTCCTTGAACGATCACTTCGCCGCCAACTTCGACCATGAAGTTTGAGTGACCGCGATCCTGCAACCAGTTCGCGACGTGGTCGACAGCGAATCCTTTGGCGATCGCGGAGAGATCAATTTCGGTTTGGTCGTGAAGTTTGCGAATCGCGGGTGGTTCGGTACGCAGTTCGACCTTGTCGATGCCGACGAATTCCGAGAGTTGCTCCACTTCCGCATCGGTCGGGAACTTGATCTTGTTTGCGTCTGGGCCAAACTTCCATCGCTTGACTGCGGGTCCGACGGTGATATCGAATGCTCCGTCGGTGAGCTTTCCCAATTCAATTGCCCGCGCAACGACCTGGAGCGTTAACGGATCGACGTCCACCCACTCTCCTGCCTTCGCGGTGTTAAAACGTGAAACGTCTGACGAGTCGATGTACGTCGACATCAAATTGTTGACTTGGTCCAGCTGTCCCTGGATGCCACTAGTGGTCGCTGTTTCATCTTCAACCGTCTCGTTGACGACGACGTTGTAAGTAATCGGCCCCATCGTCTTGCCGCTGAAACTCACTTGCGCGTTTAGCGAACCAGGCGTTGCAAGCAAACCGGTCAGGCAAGGGAGCACAACAAAGATCGTTGCCAGTAGCAAATTGTTCTTCATGGTTAACTCCCGGTGTGATGGCTGTTGATGATGTAATAAATGAACGGCGAAAAAAATAGGAGGTTGCGGCTGCTGCGGAAACATTCGGTGCCGTTTCAGCAGGAGCTTCAACCTCCAGTGTTTTGAATCAGGTTTTGAATTCGATTTCGGTTTAGGATTCGAACAAGGTTATGGCTTGCCTTCGTCAGCTTTCTTGCCTTCCTGTTTCATGGGCCGAGTTCCATTCAGCAATCCTGCCTTCAAGAAATCCTCGAAGGTCATCTTTTCTTTCTCGACAACCTTCATCGCTTCGACGAACAGTTTCGCCATCTCTGGCTCGTAAGCTTTGACCGCGTCTTCACCCTTGGCTTCCGCTTCCTTGAATTTTTTGGTGATGTCTTTGCCCTTCAAGGCTTCGACATAGTACAACCCGAACTTGTTGTGGATGGATTTGTCTTTGTTGTTGGGGTGGCACGCCTTGCAAGAAACGGATTTCAAACCGTAACGTTCTTTCATCGGATCTTGAAACGCGTCATGGGCTGACACAGGTACGGTGTTGCAAATCAGCGCGAGCGAGGCAAAGAGCAATGTGAATCTAGTCATGATATGTTTCCGGCTGTTTGTGTTTGAATAAGTAGCCAATGTTAAACACCTGGCATCCGTCCAGAGTTACGTGAACTCTGGCGTTTGGGTCGATGCATCGTCAATTAGCAATCGAATCCCGTCGAATTATTCCGGTTTTGCGGATGAAATCCAACATCGATAGCGAATGACGACGTAAAAACCGTTATGCAATTCTAGCCACCAAAGTCGTCGAATGAGATGTTTTCCGGCTCAACGCCAAAATCATCCAGCATTCGCATGACTGCCTGGTTCATCATTGGCGGACCGCAAAAATAGTACTCGACATCTTCGGGAGCCGGGTGATCTTTGAGATAGCTGTCGATCAAAACCTGGTGGATAAAACCGACGGGCCCATCCCAATTGTCTTCCGGCATTGGTTCCGAAAGAGCAATGTTGAATTTGAAATTCGGGAAATCCTTTTCGATCGCACGGAATTGATCGATGTAGAACAACTCCCGCAGACTTCGACCACCGTACCAATAGGAAACTTTACGTCCGGTTTTCAAGTTCTTAAACAACTCGAATATGTGACTGCGGAGCGGAGCCATTCCGGCACCACCACCAACATAGATCATTTCGGTATCGGTTTCCTTGATGAAGAACTCACCGTACGGTCCGGAGATCGTAACCTTGTCTCCTGGCTTCAAATTGAAAATGAACGACGACATTTTTCCAGGCGGAACGTCAGGCATCCGCGGTGGAGGCGAAGCAACACGCACGTTAAGCATGATGATGCCAGTTTCACCAGGATAGTTCGCCATTGAGTAGGCGCGGATTGTTTCTTCTTCAACATTTGATTCGTATTGCCAAACGTTGTATTTGTCCCAGTCCTCTTGGTACTCCTCTTCGATATCGAAGTCTTTGTACTGCAATTTGTGAGGTGGGGCTTCGATTTGAATGTAACCACCAGCCTTGAACGCAACGTCTTCGCCTTCGGGCAATTCAAGGATCAGCTCTTTGATGAACGTCGCAACGTTATGGTTTGAGCGTACCGTGCATTCCCACTTCTTGGTTTCGAAGGCTTCTTCGGGGACTTCGACGTTCATGTCCTGCTTAACAGCGACCTGGCAGGAAAGTCGGCAGCCTTCGCGAGCGTCACGCTTGTTGATGTGACCTTTTTCCGTTTCCAGAATCTCTCCACCACCTTCGTGAACTTTCACCAGGCATTGAGCACAAGTACCACCGCCACCACAGGCAGACGAAACAAAGATGCCTTCGTTTGCCAACGCACTCATCAGCTTGCCGCCGACAGGCACAGAAATCTCTTTCTGCTCGTTGATCATGATCTTGACGTTACCGCTCGGCACGAGAAACGACTTGGCGATCAAGATCACGCCCACCAGCGCGACGATAGTGCCGACGAACACGGTGACTCCCAGCAGCACTTGCTGCATGGTAGCGACGAACAGAACGGTTCCGAGAAATGTATGCATTTGAAAATCTCAACTATTGTTTTAATCGCAGTTCGATTTTTTGGTTCGACCTTAACCGGCTTGAATTCCACTGAACGCCAGGAAGCCGAGAGCCATCAGGCCGACAATAATGAACGTCATTCCCAGACCGCGAAGGCCATGAGGAATATCGCTGTATTTCAACTTTTCGCGGATGCCTGCCAATGCAGCAATCGCGACAGCCCAGCCAAAACCGGAAGCCAGGCCGAACCGAAAGCTTTCACCGAAGCTCAAATCGTCGGTCACCATAAACATCGTTCCACCCAGGATCGCACAATTCACAGTGATCAAAGGCAGGAAGATTCCGAGCGAGTTGTAAAGTGCCGGGAAGAACTTATCGAGCGTCAATTCGAGGATCTGTACGGACGCAGCAATGACTCCGATGTAACAGATCAGCCCGAGGAATTCCAATTCGAGCGGCAACAACACGAAACGATAGATCAGGTTGTTCAGCATCATCGTAAGCGTTTGGACCACGATGACGGCCACGCCCAGGTTCAATGCCATTTTGACGTTCTTGGAGACCGCCAGGAACGTGCACATGCCCAGGAAATACGTGAGCGCGAGGTTCTCGACGAACGCCTCGTGCATAAACATACGGAATTGTTCAAGCAGAAAATCCATGATTAATCTTCCTCCATCTGATCGGGCTTAAAGGAACGCAGCACCCAGATGAAAATTCCAATGATAAAAAACGCGCTGGGGGATAACAGCATCAAGCCATTTGGCTCGTACCAACCACCATCGCTGACTTTCGTAAGGATCGGGTAGTTGAGCAACGTTCCGGAACCAAACAGCTCCCGGAAGAATCCAACCACCAGCAGGATCACACTGTAGCCCAATCCGTTTCCGATCCCGTCGAGAAAACTGTCTCGCACGGTGTTTGACATAGCGAAACCTTCGGCTCGCCCCATCACAATACAGTTGGTAATAATCAGAGCAACGAAAACGGATAGTTCTTTGCTGAGTCCGTAACTGAAAGCTTTCAGGAACTGATCGACCAGAATTACCAGCGATGCAATGATCGTCATTTGCACGATGATTCGAATACTCTGCGGAATCCGTTCGCGGATCATAGCGACCCCGGCCGACGAAAACGCAGTCACAAATATCACGGCCAGTGACATCGTGATCGACTTGTCCAGTCGCGTGGTTACCGCGAGAGCTGAACAGATACCGAGCACCAACAACGCAATCGGGTTGTTGTTGAAGATCGGGTTCAGGATTAAGTCTTTGGCGTTTGTTTTACTTGACATGTTATTCGTCTCCGCTCGGCTGGGACGCGGATACCTGGGAGTCACCTTTTTGTTTTCCGATGTAGGTTCCGAAACCTTCCGGGCCTAACCAGAATTGAAGCATGTTGGTTACGCCGCGAGATGTAATCGTCGCACCCGACAAACCGTCGACGGCGTATTGATTGTCGTTGTCGGCAATACCTTTGATGACTGCGATATCAACATCGCCGTCAGCTCCGTAGATCGCTTTACCGACCCACTTGGCTTTCCAGTTCTTGTTATCAACCTCGCCACCAAGTCCCGGCGTTTCGGCGTGTTCGTAGTATGTCAAACCGGCAATCGTCTGGAAGTCTTTCTCAACAGCGATAAAGCCTTTCAGAATCGACCAGAGACCTTTCCCGCGAACTGGGAACACGTACTTTTCGATGGCATCGCCTTCGCCTTTGATCAGGAACACGTGTGACCACTTTTCTTTGCGGCCGATCCCGGCGATATCCTGCTTCTTGTCTTCGAACTCGGTAAACAGTCCCTCTTTCTTCTTTTTGACTGCCTCGATTTGGTCGTACAACGCCAGGGCGTCTTCCGGAGAATTGATTTTGTCTTTGGGATCGGAGTCGACGATCGTTTCGATGCCGTCTTCCATACCTGATTCCAGATTGACAATGATCGGTTGGACTTTGTTGGAGAACAGGTCGAATACGCCGCCTCCCTCGTCGATCTGTTCCTGCGTAAAGCCAGCGGCTTGCAGGATATTCTTTTTCCGATCTTCGTCGGCATTACGATCCTGCAACGGACGCAAGCCAACTGCCGCACTCGAAACGAGGAACGAGCAGATCAGGCAAACGCCGATCGCGATCAAGAATGTGTTAGTCAAACTATCCTTGTGCATACCGTGATACCCTTCGTTTAATGTTGGACTGGATGACAAAGTAGTCGATCAGTGGAGAGAATACATTGCCGAACAGGATGGCGAGCATGATGCCTTCCGGGAACGCAGGGTTCACGGAACGTACCACGACCGTGATGAACCCGATCAAGAATCCGTAAACCCACTTACCTTGCAGCGTCATGGAGGCGGATACCGGATCGGTTGCCATAAATACCGTTCCGAAAGCAAACCCGCCCAGAACCAGGTGCCAATGCGGCATGATTTGCATGACTGGTTGGTCGAACAGGAACGCGAACAGCGTCGAGAATATCGTCATCCCGATCGCCAGCCCTGCCATGATTCGCCAGGAGCCAATGCGTGTGTAAATCAGGATCGCCGCTCCGAGCAGACAACAGAGTGCAGATGTCTCGCCCATCGAGCCATGAATGTTTCCGATGAAGCAATCCCACCAGGTCGTGCCGTCAACAGGAGCGCTGAGCGAAGCCATGATCTCGCTGGTGGTCGCGGCCGTTTCGGTTTCCGCGATGCGGCCCAGCCCCGTTGCACCCGTGTATCCGTCGACTGCCGTCCAGACGCCGTTACCACTGATTTGTTTTGGATAGGCGAAGTACAAGAACGCTCGGGCGGTTAACGCCGGGTTCAAAAAGTTCCGCCCGGTACCGCCGAAGATCTCTTTTCCGATCACCACACCAAAGATGATTCCAAGTGCGACTTGCCAAAGCGGGATGGTCGCCGGCAGCGTGAGCGGGAACAGGATTCCAGTCACCAGGAAGCCTTCGTTGATTTCGTGTTTGCGAATGATACTGAAAATCAACTCGCAATGACCGCCAACGGCCATCGTGACGATATATACCGGCAGGAAATACAACGCTCCGTGCAACAAGCAACCGAGCATCGACCCGAGGCTCAGAAAGTTACCCGGATTTTCACAGCCGTATTCTTCGTTCAATATTCCGCAGTACTGCAGAACATCGAATCGCCAGTTCCCGGTCCAGATCGCGTCAAACAGCGACTCGCTTGCTGGCACTGCAGCAGCTCCGGTGGCGATAATCTTTTGTGCCTGGAAGCCAGTGTTGTAAAGCGCCATGAAGATACACGGCAGCAAAGCCACCAGCACCATCGACATCAGTCGCTTGGTATCGATCGCGTCACGGACGTGTGTCGAACCGGCCGCCGTTTCTCCGGACGTGTACAGGAACGTATCGTTCGCCTCGTACAGCGGGTAGAGCTTTTCCAGCTTACCCCCTGAATGAAAGAGAGGCTCGATCTTGTCTAGCATTTTTCGCAGCATCGAAAGTTACCCTTCTTTCTCGATCATGGTCAGGTTCTCACGCAAAATCGTGCCAAAGTCGTACTTGCCCGGGCACACGTAGGTGCACAACGCCAAGTCTTCTTCTGATAGCTCCAGACAACCTAATGCCTGTGCCTGATCGGTATCATTGACGATCAGAGCCCGCAGCAACTGCGTCGGTAGCACGTCCAACGGCATGATTCGCTCATAAGTTCCCACAGGAACCATCGAACGATGACCGCCATTAATATTAGTGTTCATTTTGAATCGTTTACCGGCACCAAACGCGCCTGCGTAGATGCGAGTAATCGAAAACTTGTTGAAGCCCGGTTTCTGCCAGCCAAAGAACTCCCGCTTGGTGCCTTCTTCCAAAGCCGAGACCTGCAGGTCATGCCGTCCGAGGAAGTTAACTGGTTCTTCGACGGTACGTCCGCAAAGTACTGAACCGGACACCAGTCGCGATTCGGCGTCCCCCTTGCCGGGATCGTCAATCAGGCCCGCCGTCAGGTCGTCGATTTTCGCTCCCATGCGAGTCCGGTACAGGCCAGGCTTGGCAACACGAGGCCCGGCAATCGCAACGACTCGATCCAGTTTTAATTCGCCGGTTCGAAACAAGTGCCCAATCGCGATCACGTCCTGATAGTTAATATGCCAAACAGTCTTGTTAGGGCCAACAGGATCCAGGAAGTGAATGTGAGTGCCCGGCAGCCCCGCGGGATGCGGGCCGTGGAACTCTTCCGTTACCACGTTCGGTACGTTGTCGCCCGGCGTCCGCGAATCGTTACGCGTGCAGACAAAAACTTTGCCTTCGGTGAACTTGGTGATGACAGTCAGCCCGGAGACGAAGTTTTCCGTTTCGTTGGCAATCACCAGTTCCGGCTCAGCCGACAACGGGTTGGTATCCATTGCCGTGACAAAGATCGAACTCGGCGAACTCCCTAACGCTGGAGCTTTGGAGTAAGGCCGCGTGCGGAACCCAGTCCACAAGCCAGACGCAACCAATTCCTGTTCAGCAGTCTCGCGGTCGAGGTCTTCGAGCGAATCAAACTTTTGAAACGAGACGCGGGCTTCTTTTTCGATATCCATCCCGCCGCCATCGACATCGATGATCATCGAGAGGAACTTCCGCTTTTCACCACGGTTGATGGAGTGCACTTTGCCAGCAGCCGGAGACGTGAACAGAACCCCAGGGTTCTTTTTGTCTTCGAACAATGGCTGGCCAATTTTGACACTGTCGCCAACTTGAGCCAGCAACTTCGGCTTCATCCCGACGTAGTCATCAGCGATCAAAGCGACTTGCGAGACCGGTTTCCCGGGCTCTATCGCCTGAATGGGCTGACCCTGGATTGGCAAATCCAGTCCTTTACTTATTTCAATAGGCATCAGAATTCCTGCATCTGCGTGCGGGGAACGATTTATTCAGCTGAATTTTGGCAAAAGCATACCGCTTCTGTTCTAAAATCGTCCCAAGTGTACTGACATCGTGAAAATTTTCACAGACTATTCCCGAAAAAAAGGACACTTTTTGACATAGTGTGTGATTTTTCCAGATGACGGAACATCATACGGTTCGCCGAGGAATTCGCAATCATCGTTCGATAAAATCGCTCCGATTCAGCCAAACTTCGCAATCTTGTGATCCGTCCGAGCTGAGTTGCCCAGTTGCGTCCCTGGCTTTAGGGTGCCATGGGCTTTAGGGAGACGTTGCTCAAACATGGCGGCATCGCGCCTGGCGGAGTGAACTTCGATGCGAAGGTACGTCGCGAAAGTTTCGAACCGGTCGACCTGTTCCACGCCCACGTCGGCAGTATGGACGCATTCGCCAAAGGTCTTAAGATCGCCGCCGCCATCCGCGCCGACGGAGCTGTCGACAAGTTTCTTTCATCAAGATACAGCTCATGGGATTCAGGCATCGGCGCTGAAATCGAGTCAGGAAAGCACAGTCTGGAGAGCCTCGAAGCATACATGCTGAAAAAAGGGGAAGCTGATTCTAATGAGAGTGGTCGACAGGAGATGCTGGAAAACTTGACAAGTGAATTTCAAACTACTACTATTCCAACTGCTACTATGATGCTTTACTTTTGAGGAACGGCAGTGGTTGCGATGCGAAATTTTCTACGTTTGATTTCATCGGGCTTGTTTTTGATGGTGTTGGCAACTTCGGTCAGGGCCGATTTTGTAACTTATCAATTGAATGGTGAAATCCCTGCAGGAGCGTTTATCGCTGATCCCAATGTTACCATTGGGGAAAGTTGGACCGCCAATTTAGTCGTCGACACATCGACACCCTTAAGTAACCCAGGCGAGACTTCTGCGGGGTACGAAGACGCCGTGGTCAGTGGTTCCCTCGAATTCTCCGGAGGTTACATTCCAGATATAGATTTTTCTGGTTTTGATGTATTGGTCTTCAACGATACGGCCTTTGGACTTGATGCAATAACTTTCGGAACTGACATCGCAAGTGGCCTAGCGACAGGCAGTGTTTTTCAATCGCTCTCAGCAAATGACGGATTTTCTTCTTTGAGCCTTCCTGGTATCGGTGCATCGCTAACGCCAGTGCAACCAACAACAGACGATGCTTTTGCCCAGCTAATTCTTATAACTCGAAACGGGGCCGTGGAGTACACATCCGCAGACTCAAATAACGTAACTTTTGTTGCGATCCCCGAACCACTGGTTGCTCCATTGATTGGGTTGGCAAGTCTGGGGATTTGTCGCAGGCGAAATCGGACAAAGTAATCGCCTCCTGCCGATCCGATGGAAGTGATGGTCAGTCACAAAAGAATTCCGCTTGCGCCATGTTCACGCCTTTCGTGCCATGTTCATGCCTTTCAATAATAGGCCAACTGCCAGCCAAGGCATGCTTACGCTCGGGATGAGGCAATGGGCAACGCGGCGTGAGCATGCTTGGTCGGTACCGCAGGCACACATAAACACCACCGATCGCGTAAACATGGCACCCGTAAATCAGGTCTGACGAAACTCTACTGCGACTACCGGTAAGCTGGAGGTGTGAATCCTTCCGCACCGCGCAGAGTAAACATCGCTCTGTAGTCTTCCGGAGGTACGTCGTCCGGCATGCTATGAACCGATCCATCTGCAAATCCAACAATCGTGACAGAGAACCGTTGTTGCCCGAGTCCCTGTTTCGGATCGTTCGGATCAAAGTAGTAATCATCGTCGGGCTTAGTCCAAATCGCGGCGTGCGTGACGTCGACCTCTACCACCGCCGCCGTGCCGGCGAATCCATCAGCGATCTTGCCAATGTCTACCGGTAGGAAGTTTGGGTCGTTGGGGTCGGTCCACGCCCCGTTACCAATCGGTCGCAAATACAACGTCTCGCCCGGTCCCAGCAAATCACCGCCCTGCCCGCCCAAGCTGACGTAGATCTCGGGCATCTGGTCGATCAGAGTCTTATTGTGCGGGCTGTCCCATGGTTCGTCCAAGTTGAACTGATCGTATAAGGCCTGTTCCTCAAGATACGGCAGGATATGAACTCGCCAGCTAAGCCCGCTACCCGGTGCATCGCTACCAATCTGCTCGCCGGGAAATCTCGCGTTAGCATCCATGTAGTTCAGTTGTGCAAGATTGATCTGCCGGATGTTATTTATCGACGTCGTACGGCGAGCAGCTTCGCGGACTTGTTGTACAGCCGGCAACAGCATCCCGATAAGTATCAACGAAAACATGCTCAAAAAGATTGACGCGACAATCCCAATAATTGCGAACGGCGTTCCGCCAAGCTTGCCGTTACTTCCATTAATTTTGATCAGGGAAATGATGCCCAGGATCAATCCAATCAAACCAGCGAAGCAAGAGAGGAAAATTGACAGGAATCCGAAGACCATGCTGAAGACAGCCATCACGCTCGTCTTTGGCTTGGCGGCTTTGCTCGCCATCACCGGTTTAGCTTGATTGCCTGCGTAAGGATTTTCGCTCATGGTCGGTTCCTGATAAAAGGTTTTGACGATAAATCACATGCGTCAATAATCACGCTGGCTGATGCAGGTTCTCCCAGGCATCGATCAGCAGACTGGACGCCCGTTCTATTTCTTCCTGGTTGGTGTGCCAGCCAATGCTCAATCGCATAGTCCCGCGAATCACATCCGTAGCCACTCCCATTGCTTTAAGCGTTGACGAGTCGCTACTGTCGCTATGACAAGCGGACCCCGTCGACGCGCAGATTTCCGGGGCTCGACTCAAGATGTCGTGCCCGGCTACTCCAGGGAACGACACGCTCAGCGTATTCGGTAGCCGGTCCACCGATTCGCCATGCACAACCAGCCCGTCGACTTGCGATCGCAAGTTATCCAGCAACTTGTCCCGTAACTCGCCCAGCTTCAATTGGCTTTGGTCCACGGCACCAGCCGCCATTTTGGCCGCGACGCCCAGCCCGACAATCCCTGCCGCGTTCTCCGTACCAGCTCGCATGCCCCGCTCGTGAGCCGCTCCGTGCAGGAACGGTTCCAAAACAACTCCCTTGCGAACGTACAGAGCACCAACACCCTTGGGCGCATAAAACTTGTGGCCGGCGATCGTCAGCATATCCACATCCAGCGCCGAGACGTCCAGCGGAACTTTGCCG
The DNA here is from genome assembly GCA_964641465.1 of uncultured Pirellulaceae bacterium. GTDB lineage: Bacteria > Planctomycetota > Planctomycetia > Pirellulales > Pirellulaceae > Mariniblastus. Next base: position 23,001 of record CAZXLW010000076.1, read on the forward strand.
CATGATTGCGAAGCGTCCGTATGGACAAGAACATTTCGCGGTCGACAGATCGCCGCGATCTCACGAATCGGTTGCAGCGTTCCAATCTCGTTGTTCGAATGCATGATGCTGACCAGCTTCGTCTCCGGTCGCAGCGCGGCTTCAACTGCCTGCGGATCAACAACGCCGTTACTGTCACAGTCAACAATCGTCAGGTCGAAACCAAATCGTTCGAGGAACTTGGCAGGCATCGTGACGGCGGGATGTTCAATGGCGGAAATGATCATGTGCCCGCCCAGGTTCGGCCCCGATTGAAACATCGTCCCTTTGATTGCCAGGTTGTTCGATTCGGTCCCGCTGGCAGTAAAGATAACTTCGCTTGCGTCGCAGCCCAGCATCAATTCAACCTTGCTCCGCGCATCTTCGATCGCTTCCGCAGCCGCGCGACCAAACGCATGAGCGCTGGACGGGTTCCCGTAGTGCTCGGAAAAGAAAGGCTTCATCGCGTCAAAAACGCTGGGAGCCACCTGGGTCGTGGCGTTGTAATCAAGGTAGATTTTTTTCATGTCGTTACTCAGTTAACACGGTTGGCTGGCCCTGGTTTCTGGCCTTGGTTGTTGCCCATAAGTCGATACCAATTATCGTACCGAGTTTTGAATTTCCCGTACACACTGACCAAGGAACCGAGTCCGGCATGATTGACAGGGTTTGGCTTCGCTTGATCATTCATCGGTAGCTAGTTCACTCCGCTTGGTAACTCGCCCTTTCAATTCCGGGCGACCTTTGCCAAACCAAAACCCCAGGAATCCTCCACCAACCATCATCAACAACGAGGCTGGACCCAATTCGAGCATATTTGCCAGAAAGAAACCGAGTGAATTGTCTTCGACAAACTCCGTGACTAGATACCACTCCAGAAAAACACTTAGCCCCAACGCCAGGCACCCAGCCACCATCCCCAGTCCAACCGAGTAGATCTTCGAACTCCAGCTACACCCAAGTCCAACCAGGGCACCCGGCAGCAGCATCGCGTAAAACCCTGACCCCAACAAAAACGAGAACAGGAAATAACCAGCCACAGCACCAGCCACAGCGCCGCCGATCCCTCTTAACCAATGCATATCGAACCTCCCGTTTCGTTTTGCGTCATATCTCTGATTAAAATGCCGGCCTGATTCGAACGCCGATTTATTCGGCGACATTGTTTGCACCCGACGATCTAAGGATACCGGATTGAACAACAAGTTTCCCAGTAGTTAGTCATTTGAGCCTGACAATTGCCGAAATTCCAGGAAAATACCAAGATTGCGTGTGTTCGAACGAAACAGAATAATGCAATAGTTCCCAAGCGATTCAATTCACTATGAAGCCGATCAAGATGTCCGACCAGGAAGTAACCTATTACGAAGAAAACCCTTCGATGTTTCGCAACAAGCCCGCTGGGTTTATCGGGAACTGTTTGTTGAGTCTCGTTGGTGTTGGCCTGATCATTTTTCTCGTTTGGTGGTTGAAGTGTAAAGGCACTACGCTGACGGTAACCAGCGACCGGGTCCGGTTACGAAAAGGGATTCTCTCCAAGTCCGTTACCGAAGTCTGGCACCGCGACGTCCGCAACGTGCAATTGAACCAGACATTTTTCCAGCGCATCTTCGACGTCGGCACCATCGGCGTCAGCAGCGCTGGCCAGAGCGGCGTCGAAATCGCCGTGTCCGGAATCCCCGACCCCGGCGGCGTCAAAGAACTGATCGACAAGCACCGCCCTCGTTAGGAGCTTTGCCGTCGGCCAATCGGGCAACCGACGCATCGGGCCTACCGGTAGTCGGGCATGCGGG
>CAZXLW010000077.1:0-24647 GCA_964641465.1 uncultured Pirellulaceae bacterium
GCGTCTCTGCGTCTCTGCGTTTAAAAATGACGCCATAAAACATGCATGGTTCCTGGCTGTTCTGCCAGCCAGGCGACGGACGTTACTTCCCGAGCACTTCCGCTTTCCCTTGAAGCTCCCAGCCTGTTTCTGTTTGCATCTCTTCCAATGTCTCGTAACTAGATTCGCCATCGTTGTAGGCATCCCAGGCGAGCGGAACTGGAAACTGCGTCACGTAGCAATTGAATTCAACCAACTCCTGAAACTGCAACGTATCAGTCGAAATAAGTCCCGCTTCCGAATTCAGGTAAAACAGATTTTGAGTAATCCGGTTCCCGATATCCTGCTCGCGAGAAAACTTGATCCCGGCTCCATTACGACGAGTAGTAGAAAGAAACCCGTTGTTCGAAAACATATTGAAATGAATTCTGGATCCTGGGCTGGCGGTCAAGTTCAACCCGGAGCCCATGTTGAAAGCAGAACAGTTCCAACGGACCGTTGCCTGAGCATCTTCTTGCATAAAATCGAGAATCATTCCATTCCCGTCAATGCCGGTCAAATCTACCTGGCGAAGAGCGACATTGAAAGCCACATCGTTTCCAGTGCCGCAGTCATTGAGACTAATCGCAGAGCTACCGGGAAATTGCATCGTTTCAGAATAGTAACCACCGAAGCTCACGCGATTCGCCGTGACTCGACAATTCGTACAGCCTTCGGCTAGTGAAATATGATTTATCCCGCTGAACCGAACGCTGTTGTTGAGTAACCGTACGTTAGTCGAACCTCTTCTGATGAAGATGCCAGTGTCAAGAGATTGAGAAACGATGTTGCCAATGATCAAACTATTACTGAGCCCGGGCGCTGGATCGAACGTGAAAATTCCATTGACGCAATGCACAATACGATTCGCGGAGATCCGAATGTTGGATGCGCCGCGGCATTGAATACCCGACCAATAACCAGTAATAAAATTGTGATTCAGTGTGATGTGACTCGAAGTCAGCACATCGAATGCTGATGAGAATTCCAGATCTTCAATAATCGAAAAGTAAGTGGCGAATGCTGCTTCGACCGCTTCTCTTCGATCTTCAAAATCAGATGTGTAATCAATCGGCGGCCCTTGATCAGCAGGAACGTCTCTGACGATCGTCGGCATTAAATTCCAGTTAGGCTGAGCGAAAAAGTCCGAACCTGCCGCTCGGAATCCGGTAACTCGGATGTGGCTTGAGTCGCGAATCAGGAAACTGCCAATTCTTGGTTCGTCTTGGCCAACAATTCGTATTTCTGACCCCAGTGCTCCTGACCTATTTACAACAGGAATCACCCCGACTCCATACCCTGAATTTTCCTGGCGATAATCTCCACTCAAGACAACGACCGAGTCGCCCGGCGCGGCTCGTGAAACTCCTTCGGCAATCGTTTCAAGTGGCAGGCTGCTGGTTCCCGGGTTGTCGTCGGACGCATTGGCTGCTTGCGATACAAAAATGTTGTCAGCCTGCAACGGCTGAGCAACGACAAAGACGATCAAAAGCAGAACGCCAGTTAAAACGTGTTTCGAAGCGCCAGTTAGAGTGAATGCCCCGTTATTCATATTAGTCCTTCGTTTATCGAGGTGTTTATTCTTTGGTATGCGATGAAGTTGCATTCCGGTTGGATATCATCAATCCCGGTTACGCTTCGTGATTCGAAGCTATCCGAGGCCGATTTGCGACGTTGGTATATTGGCAATAGAGCACAAACAAAATCGTGCCCAAGCCGATTCCCAGTATATCAAATATAAAATCTCTTAGCTGCGGGGTTCTGCCAGGGACAAACAATTGCATGCCCTCAGTCGCAGCAGCCAAGAGTATTGTGACGGCGTAAAGGTCCACGTGGTGAAGTCGCAATGACTTCCGAATTGACTGCAGGAAAATAACAAAGAACGCGAAGCAGATAATGTGGCCTATCTTGCCTGCCAGCAAAGGGGAACCTTGCCTTTTGATCTGTGCATTTAAAGGCGCCATCAGACTGTCGAAAGTCTCAACAGGAAGGACGATTGCAACCACGATAAGGACAGTCAATATCGCCGGCAAGATGGATAGCCAGTAGTGACCGTCTTGAATCATTCGCAACAAAATGTACGAGCCAAAAATCACCCACATTGAGGCAATGATATAAAACGACATTACCGACGGATTCACCAAGCCGACAAACCAGGTGACCGCTGCGATCATGGCGAGGATGTAAATGGATGGTCGTTTGAGATACAAAGTACTGATTTTTCGTTGTTTGGGTAGACAAGCGATGCATGCCAATGGCTCTTGGGCGATCCATCGACGAGTGATTTCTGCCTGTAGTTTAGAACGCGTTTTGCCTGAGAGTAACGTTGATCTGCCAGTTCGTTTTAAAAACTACTTCAAGACGTCAGCGTTTTCCACGATTCGATCACGTAAAGTATGGCTTTGAGACTTCGGGGCTTCGGTCATTGCTTCGAGAGAAGTTTAACCGTTCTGGCACGTCGGTTGAATGCGAACTTCGGCTCCTTCGCCTCGCAACAAAGAAACAGCGAATTTGCCGAAAGCACTGTCTAGTTGCTGCAGGTTACCGTCGCCTGATTCCAGCACATCAGCCGCTTTCTCGCGCTCTCTCCACCAATCGGCCAGCTGCGACGGTAGCGTGAACCAGCCTTGCCCTTCCTCTCGGATTGAACCAAGAAATCGGTCGTACAAATTCAAGCGGGCTTGAGTGTCCATGTAATCGGGATGAGTCAACAGCATGACCATGCCACAGTTCCGCTTCAGGTAATCAAACTTCTTTTCCCAGGTTTCGGTATCCGTCTGACAGAGCGAAGTAAACAATGTGTGATCTTGAGGCATCGTGTATGGGAGCTCAACGATTTTATTGTCTATCATGAATGGCCAAAGGGAACCAACGCCACCAGACATCGCCTGGAACGGATCCACATCAAAACACGAAGCATCGTAATTAAAATCAAGATGCTCAACGATTAGCTCCAAGTCTCGATGAACCATCGGAGCGCGAAACCCAGTCGCGCGAAAACGTGCGGCAGACTGATTGATAAACCTCGACCTCCCCTGAAACTTTCGTTTCGATTCAAACAGGCGGCCATCGTGGTTGTAGCCATGCACGCCAATTTCAAACCCCCGGGCATGCAAATCGTCTAACAATCCCTGATCAATTTTGTACTTCTTGGGAATGAGGTTCCACGACGATCGGAAACCATGCTTCTCTTCGATCGCTGCCATTTTCGGGATCAGATCCAGACCGTATTTCGTTTCAACATCGTGCGTAACGACAAACGAATAAGGTTTCCTGTCAGGCCACGGATGGACGATTTCAACTGGATCTTGAGAAACAGCATCCGCAAGTTGTTTCATGGTGGCTTGCGGAATAAACCAATCGTCTCGCACATCAAAATTGGTAGATCGATTTCGTTGTACCATCTGGCGAACGAAGATAGGGACCAACCACCGAAAGCGGTAGTACAAACTGAATTTCCAGGAAAGCGTAGCGTTCACCTGGTCAGTGGCTAGTGCGGTTTGCAACACATCGTGCACCCGCTGATCGCGAGACAGGAATGAAGCGTCAACAAAATTTGAAATTCTGTTTTGCAAATTCACAGTTGTGTCCCCACTAGCCGGTTGCTTCCGGACATGGGCCGATTTTTCGTCGACAATCACACTATTCCGCCGTTCCACCCAGTACCAACTTAATCCGTTTAACGGCGGTGAATACCCGGGTTGCAGCTGATAATTTCCAAGCCGAATTTACTTTCCTGTATCGCCCATAATTCACAAGTTCGCCACCGAATTTCGATTTAAACTCGCGTGGGCCGTAAGGTTCGTCCGGCCAACCGGCCCCGCCAAAGTCGTAGTATCGAAATCCTTCCTTGCTACCCGATTCAATTTCGTCCCAGGTCAAAAATGCAAACGGAGACAGGCCGGTTACCCGCCGAGCTCCACCATACCATGCATAGACTACATCTTTGAACTTTAATGCAATGCCAGCCGCAACTATCTTGTCTTCGTAGTTGGTTAGTCGCACATCAACGACTTTAGGGCCAAAAACGTCCAGGGCCTGGTGGAAAGCCTCAACATGCACCAGCGGCACTTGCGAACGTTCATAGCTGTTGCGAACCAAGTCATACATTGCGTCAACTGATTCATGCGTCGAAATCTTCGTGGTTTGCACCCCTCGCTTGCCGCACTTGCGGATCTGTTTCCGGCAGCTTTTACTAGCTCGCGTTTGGAGCTCGCTTTCGTTCGTCAGATCAACGACGTAGTTCAAATAGTCCTTGTACTCGTAACCACAATCGGTCAACGCTTCGTACTCTCTACCTCTGGCGAAGGTCGGGCGAATTTCACAAAACAGAATTCGTCCTCGCATCGCTGCGTCATGAGCGCGGATTAGCGACTTCAACGCCGCCTTGCCTTCCTCGGAGTCATCACAAATAGGTTCTGAATACATGATGCTGCGCGAAGCAAATCGACTGGCCAAGCCGCTAACGGTCTCAACTCTGACGGCAGTGAGCAACGCAACGATTCTGCCCGCATGGTTAACGGCGGCCATCGACCACGGTTCGTTTCGTTGCGTGTTGTCGAACACTTTGTGCATGCCGGAGGTATGAAAGATCGTACCCTTTGAATGCTCGATGACGTAATCATCCCATTGGCCCATTAGATCGGAGGGAGGCAAATGCTCAAAGCTAATGTCGGCAACCGCTGGCTGAAAATGGGGCTTAGTCAATGCTACCCCTTCGATGTTTTGAAGGCCTGGCACGTCGACGTCTAGTCATGATCTTTCGCATCGTCTTCCTGATCCGCGGTAAAAGGTAAGTAGGTGGGGGACCGTCCGAAAAGTCTGTGGCGTATTTTAGTACCACTTTTGCTCGTGAAAAGTCTGTGGCGTATTTTAGTCCACTTTTGCTCGTGAAAAGTCTGAGGCGTATCTTAGTACCACTTGTGCTCGTGTTCTGTTAAGCACAATACCATGTTTTCGACGCTTCCAGAAACATTGGGATCGAACCTCAATAAGCAAGACCTCGCTCCCCAACCAAGATCATGAATTTCCAACAACCCTGGTCGACCGCCAGTTGAATCATCGCGAATCAGTTCGACAAAACATGAGCGCGAGGGAAGAGTAATTGGGCAACATCCCAACCAGCGTTTAGACCGCTACTGCACAAGAATTCGGGCCCTTTCGGCTCGTTCACTTCGTAGTCGTTGCACTCAGTCGAGAAAACTTCAAAGATACGAACTACGGGAACCGACTGGCCTCAATGTCATTTTGCATTCAGGCGTCTCGAACGCAACTGTCGGTTTGGTTTAAACCCTGTACTCGACGTTCTGATCGTTGTGTTTGGTCTGCTCGCTGTGATTCACATCTACGAACTGACGATGCCACAACTCGACACTCATCAAGCCCCATAACTCCGAAGAACGGTCAGCGAACCCGCTCTCGTGTTGTTTCATTAACTGTTGAACAAAGTCGTTGTCAAACAAGGCTCTTTGGTTGAGAGCCTGTGGTGAAAGCAAGTCCCGCATCATCTCGTTGGCTTCTGCTTTCAGCCAGCGCTCGATCGGGATCGGGAATCCCTGCTTCTTTCGATTGATGATTTCGTCAGGAAGCAACTTGGCCGCTGCCTGCTTAAGCAAGTACTTGCGAGTCGACCCATTGAGTTTCCACTTCGCAGGAAGTTGCGATGCAAATTCAACGACCTCATGATCCAGCAGCGGAACGCGACCTTCGATCGAATTCGCCATCGTCAGTTTGTCGCCACGAAGAAGCAAATAGTCAGGTAGCCACGTTTTTGAGTCGACGTACAACATGCGTTCAACTGGCGACGTTGCATCACAATTCCGCAAATACTCTTCAAACGTCGCAACGACATTGGTCGACATCGGCTTGAAACGATCGGACAAGACTTGTCGCTTCGTATCACCATTGAACATCGGGAACCAGTTGGAAAATCGGGCTGCCTCACCGTTCTGCAACAAAGCGTGCAATGCGATCTTCTGACGTCGCAAGCCAGGCAATCGTTTTACACCTCCGCGTATCATCGCTGCCAGTGGACGAGGCAACCAGGAGAATTTGCCCGCATGAGTTTCGCCAACATAACGAGCGTACCCGGCAAACAACTCGTCGCCTCCTTCGCCCGTGAGAACCATTTTGACATGCTTTCGTGCCAACTCCGCAACCATGTGCGTCGCAACCGTTGCCTGGTCCGATATCGGCATTTCCAAATGCCACATGACCTTGTCGGCAAAGTCCAGGAACTCCTTCGCGCCGACTTTTACTTCGTGGTGATTGCAGCCGAACTTCTCGGCGACTTGTCGAGCGTAAGGCAACTCGTCTTGCCCGTCCTTGCCAGCGAAGCCAGCGGAGAACGTGTTGACTGGCGAATCCATCTGTTCCGACATCAACGCCACAATCACGCTCGAGTCCAATCCGCCACTCAAAAACGCGCCGAAAGGCACATCCGATCGCAATCGCAACCGAACCGAATCGCGAAGCTTTTCCAGCAGTTGATCGACGGCTTCCGCCTCACTGTTGAAGCTCAGCTTTTCCGCAAACGAAATGTCCCAGTATTTCTGAACGTCGACTTGGCCGTCTCGAATCGACATCATATGCCCGGGTGGCAACGACGCGATATCCTTAAACAATGTCCGCGGTGCGGGGACGTATTTCAGGGACAAATGTTCATTGAGCGCGGCGTGGTCGATGTTCGCTTCGATCCACGGCAGCGTCAAAAGCGATTTGACTTCGGAGCCAAACGCCAACGTTCCGTTTTGCACCGAATAGTAAAGCGGTTTGATGCCAAGTCGATCACGAGCAATAAACAACTCTCGCTGGTGATGATCCCAAACCGCCAACCCAAACATGCCCCGCAAGTGTTGAACGCAGTTGGTGCCATGTTCTTCGAACAGGTGAACGATGACTTCGGTGTCACTATTGGTGCGGAAGGTGTGCCCTCGTTTTTTCAGGTCGTTTCGCAGTTCGATGTAGTTGTAAATCTCACCGTTGAAAACAACTGAATAGCGTCCGTCTTCGTTTTGAATCGGTTGCTTACCGTCGGCCAGGTCGATGATGCTCAACCGCTGCATTCCCATCGCCAATTCACCATCGACGAGTGAACCATTTTCGTCCGGGCCGCGGTGAACGATCCTGCGCAACATTGGCCCAAGCAAAGCCGGTTCAGCCGGTTTGCCTTTTTCGAGGTTCAAGAATCCTGCAATGCCGCACATTGATTTTGACTATATCAGCTTGATGGGTAGCTTAAGTTGTTTGATTGGTCGAAGTTCACAATACCGAGTCATAAACGTCTACAACGCGTTGAGCCACACTGGCCAGGTCAAGGCCTCGTTCGAGAATCATGTCGCGGCCATTGGTCTTGCGATCCGAATTCAACAACCGAACCAGTTTCTCTGCGATATCTTCTGGCTGGTCAGAAGTGCGATAGCATCCCTCGACGCCAGACAACATTTCATGAACGTCGCCAACGGGAACTCCGATGACTGGCAGGTCGCAAGCCATTCCTTCCTTGACAACGTTCGGCGATCCTTCGATCAATGAAGTCATCAACATCGCGTCACATGAGTTCATGAAGAATGAAACGTCATCGGGTGCTACGTTCCACAGCGGAACGAGAGTCAGATCCAAATCGAGTTTATCTTGTGCAATGGCAACCGCTTTGCTTGCCAGCTCAAATCGCTTGCGTGGGTTTTCTGGATTGCCTGCAAACAATACGCGAGTCTTAGTCGGATCGACATCGAGGCGTTCGCAGGCAACTTCACGGTCGACTGGTCGGAAGACATCAACATTCACACCGTTCGGGATGACCGTTGCCTCAACCGGTAACAAGTCCGCCATCTCGCGACTCTTGGTAATGATCGCGACTCCTTTTTTCGAAAGCCGCGCGTTCCACTTGGCCATGATCTTGCTGAACAACTCGAGATCACCGGCTTCGTTGTATGGAGAGCCCAGCAGGTCGTCGCCCATAAACGAAATGACCAATGGCTTGCCGCCCATGTTCGGCCACTGAGCCAAATATGCCAGCCACGCGCAAAAACCAAAATGGGCATGTACCAAGTCAACATTGCGCGCCAGCTTGCGAATCTTTGGCATCGCCTGCAGGTACTTCAGCTTGGGGATTCCACGCATGTCGACAACCGTTGGCTCGATGCCCAGCGGTTTTAGCGATTCAATTTGTCGCGCCGCGGGAGCCATGCTGCCGGGGTTGTCAGCGGACGGCAACTCAGGACAAACCATCAACACGCGACGAGTTGGATTCTGTGGGCCTGGGTTCATTCTGCCGGCGGAAGTTTCCGTCTGTTGCTGCATCGCTTCAGGTTCAGTTTGGATTGCGGTTTCTCTACTCATCAGCAGGTCTCCTGCTGGTTGACGGGCACGGGACGATGTCCAATCGCGAGCGGCGCGGTGGGAAGGTCGCTTTTTCGATTTCGTTCCCAGGCTGCATAGCACAACAACAACCATAATTTTCGGCTGTGATCGGCCGCACCATCGCGATGTTGCTTGATAAACTTCGAAACGGTCGAACGCTGGAACACTTCTTCTGGCAACCCGGAATCAGATGAGACCAGGTATTCCTGAACCATGTTCGCCAGCGGCCCACAGAACCACTCACGAAGCGGCATCCCGAACCCTTGTTTACGTTTGGCCATCGCTTTCGGCGGTAATTTGGACTCGAGAACTTTTCGTAGCACGTACTTGCCCTTCGAACCACGCAACTTCATGCTGGTCGGCATTCGTGCGGCAAGTTCGACCATCGAATGATCAAGCATCGGCGATCGGACTTCCAGCGAATGCGCCATGCTCATCCGATCGACTTTGACGAGGATGTCGTCTTTCATGTAACAACGAATATCCTGCTCCGTTAATCGTGAGGTCACGTCGCGATCACCATGTTGAGTTGGGTCAAGCAAATCCCACAACCGGTCCGGCAGGAACTGCGGGCCAAGGTAATCGCATTTTTGAAACGCTGCTGGTTGCAGCAGTTCCTTGAGCTGCCCCGGACGCCAGATACAAACCTTGTCACGTATCGAAGCCCGAAACGGCAACGCGCTTTCGGCCAACACTTTCGCTGCTCGCAACGCTTGGTATCGCAACTGCCCTCGCAACACATAGCTGGCCATTTTCGGAAGCGTCGGTAGCAGATGGCTGCCCAAAACCGAGGGAGCAAATCGACGATACGTTTCTCCGAATCGAGCTCCTTGATAAGACGAATAGCCAGCGAACAATTCGTCACCCGCATCGCCACTCAGGATGACTGAAACATGTTCTTTTGCCAATCGAGACACGTGCCAGGTCGGCATCGCCGAGTCATCGCCGAACGGCTCGTCGAAGTGGTGAACCAAGGCCGACAGCGTTTCTTCAAACGAACCAAGGATGTCACCTTCACCCAATCGTAAGGCATGATGTTGCGTGTCGAAATGTTTGGCGATTCGTAACGCGTCGTCCGATTCGTCCCATTCTTTTCGATCAAATCCGATAGTGAACGTCTTCAACGGTTTGAGGCCAGCCGCATGGGCGTACGCCACCATGGCACTCGAGTCCAATCCACCGCTGAGGAACACACCAAGCGGAACTTCGCTTTCCAGCCGAGCCTTTACACAATCGAGCAAAGTCGCATCAAGCTCGTCGATCCAATCCTGTTCGCTTAACGATTCGTCAGCCTGAAATTCGAAATCCCAGTACGGTTGGATATCCAGCTTGCCGTTTTCGTAGACAGCGTAATGAGCCGCCGGCAACCGTTTGATCGACGGATAGAACGTGTCAGGTTCGGTAACGAAACCGAACTGCAGGTACTGCCCAAGCCGCTGGTAGTCTGCCTCGTTGAGCGACGGATCAGCCGCCAGCAACGACTTCATCTCCGAACCAAACAACAGGCTGTTGTTTCGCTGAGCGTAGAATACCGGCTTCTGCCCCATCCGGTCGCGTCCAATGATTAATCGACGACGACGCAAGTCCAGCACCGCCACCCCAAACATGCCACGCAGATGCCCCAGAAATTTATCGCCATATTCTTCGTATAGATGGACGATGACTTCAGCGTCAGAGCCAGTTTTAAATTCGTAGCCTTGTTGTTTCAGCTTCGCTCGCAACTCGTGATGGTTGTAGATTTCTCCATTGCAAACGATGTGGACGTCGCCCGTCGCATTGCTCAGCGGTTGATGGCCGCCGGCGACGTCGATGATGCTAAGACGCCGCATCCCAATGCCCATTCCCTCAGCAACGACATGGCCAAAATCATCTGGTCCGCGATGAACAATCACATCGTTCATTCGCTTCAGCTGTGAGTCGATCTCGTTTCGTTCGAGTTTCGGGTTGACGATTCCAACGATTCCGCACATGGCTAAGCTCGCTCCTTCTTGAGAAGTGGAGCGCGGGAGTCAGTGACGTATGACGGGACGTCCTGGACGATCCCCCTTTGCCCGGCGTAATACACGACCGCTTTCTTGTACGCTTCAACGTGTTGCTTGGCGACTGTCTCCGGCGAGCACTCGTCAGAAACCCAATCGCGGCCGGTTTTTCCCATCTGTCGAGCGAGCAAAGGGTTCTTGAGCAGTTTGATAATCGCTTTCGCCAGCTCTTGAGGTTGCCGCGGTGCAACAAGATACCCCGTTTCATTATCCATCACACAATCCGACAGCGCGCCGACATCGGTCGCGACGACGGGCTTGCCGTAATTGTAAGCGACCGGGACAACGCCGCTTTGAGTCGCATCGGTGTAAGGTAAAACCACTACGCCCGCTCGGCTGAAGAACGCGGACCTTTCCTCGTCGGTGATCCAGCGGTTATGAATTTCAAAGCGATCGGAGTCTTTGATCATCTGCCGATACTTCTCAAAGTCATCCCCCTCGCCAGCGACAATGATCTTTGCATCCGGGCATTCAGCGGAGATCATCGGCTCAGCTTCGATCAGGTATTTGAGCCCTTTGTAGTCCCAGATTCGACCGAAGAACAGAATCGTGTTAGGGTCCGTCAAGCTGTGATCAATCTGGCCTTGATTAGTCATGTTGCCCATGGCGACGTGAGGGATCACATGAACGCGATCGCGTGTGAAGCCAAACAACCTGCCCACTTCACCGACCAGTTTTTCCCCATGAACAATCGCGTGATCCGCCTGGCGAAAGCCATGGTTGACCACCCATTGAGGCGTTTTACGTGAAACGGCATCGCCCGAATGATGTTGAGGATCGTGGATTGTGATGACCAGAGGGAAACGCTTTTGAATTTTCTTCAGCGAAAAATTGAACCACAGGTGCGACTGTTGAAAGTGTACGACGTCGGGACCAAACTCCGCCAGTGCCTTCATGATTGAGCGGACTGAATGATACTGACGCAGCGGTTGCCGAAGTCTCGGCTTGTCAAAAAGATGACGCTGGACGTTATCATTCAAGCAGTACTCTTCCTCCTCACCCAGACCTGGCTTGGGCAACACAGCAAGCACCTCGTGCTCAACGCTCATCGCGTTAACATGCAGTGAGCTGTATTCGAGAAAGTCGTAGCTGATCCAGGCAATTTTCATCAGACCGCCACCTCATCCGGCTTGGATCCGTTCGATTCGTATGCGGCCGCCGCTTGATCAACGGTTTTTAAATGGGACGGAGTCTTCGCGACTAGTTCGTGCAAACAAAGCCAGTGAATTGTCGAATCGATTTCGTCTTTCAGTGACCGGGTCGGGCAATAGCCCAACAATTCGCTGATCTTTGTGTCTGAATAGTGAGCCGTCCTTTGAAACAGATCATGCAGTTCATTGGAAGCGGGAGTTGCATCGACTTCACCTTTGATCCGTTTCAGGATTTTGTGAGTCAATCCTCCTCGCATGTAAATCTCCATGATCTGGTCTTCGAAGCGATTCATCACCAAGTCAGCAGACGCACTAACCAACCCCATCAACCAGGTTTTTATCTTCGAGTTAGAAGACGAAATCGGTTGGAGCGGCGGAAGTTCCAAGCGATCGTTGAACAGTTCAAAGTAATCGTTCCACGTGACTTCGTCTTGCCCGTTGACATTGAAAGTCTGATTGGCAGCTGCCGGATGGATGGCTGATAGCAAGATCGCCTGAACCAAATCATCGACGTGCACAAGATTGGCGATCCCTTCACCATGTTCGTCGAAAACGCCCCACTTACCTGACTGCAATCGCTTGGCAATATTGTTCGTCCATGATTGGCTGTACGGTCCATGGATCAAAGATGGCCGCAAGATGACGGTCTCAACACCTTTGGCCTGAAACTCAATGCAGACTTCTTCCGCTTCGACTTTAGAGTCGCCGTACAGTCGCCCCGTTTTGGGAGTCGGTGTTTCTTCATTGACATCGTCTTGGACATCCGGGCCGTAGACTTCCGCAGTACTGATGTGGACGAATCGTTTTACGCCGTTGCGAACACATGCCTCCAGCATGTTTCGAGTCCCGCCAACGATCGACTCGCGACTGTCGACTTTGGCACAATGCACGACCGCATCGATGCCTTGCATCGCCGCATTGATCGAATCCGGCTCCATGATATCAAGCAAACGAATTTCCATATCGAACCGAGCCAGCCTGGCCGCGCGGGTCCATTTGCGAATGGTCGGGATGGGCGTCCCGATCCCAGCCAGATGCATGATCTCGGCAATCCGGCCGCCAAGGAACCCCGAACCACCGGTAATCAGCACCCGTGGGTTTGCGTTTCCTGGCAATGCTTCCCGGATCCTGTCGGCAATCTCGTCGAAATTGTCATTGAATGGCGTTGGGTAACGATTGACTTCGTCGTAGGCCTGTTCCAACAATTTGATGGTGCCGACAACATCATGAACGGAAACCGTAGGTGTCGCAGCATTGCAAACAACATCTACGAAGTTTTCGATCAATGGCTTGGCCATATCGGTGTATTTCAGCGTCTTGCTGCCACATTTAACTTTCTTCTTGGAACCGTTGGTGTATTCGATAACGACTTCGGCAAAGTCCTCGGCACTGGCCGCGATCTTGCCTTTGCTACCGACAATCTCGAAACCATTCTTCAGCTTCCCCAGACGGCTGACCTTGATTTCACACTGGCAGCCATCGTGCTCCAGCGAAACAGTCGCCAGGGCTTCCGGGCCACCGTGCGAATCATTCAACGACTGCACCAGTTTCGGCGTTGCACCCAGCCAATAACAAATCGTGTCAAGCAAATGGACGCCCGTATCCGACCACGCTCCTTTGGCTTCTTTGACAAAATGATGCGGTGAAGCAGCTGGCCAATCGAACTCGATGCCGTCGTGATACGTGATGGATTGAAGCTGCCCCAATTCGCCGTCGGCAATCAATTTCCGAATCGCGACGTAGCTGGGGAAGAATCGTCGCGTTTGATTAACGGCCAATGCAACGTTGTGGATGTCACTGAGATCCCGCAACTGTTGAGCTTCTTCAACGGATTCAGTCAAAGGCTTTTCACAGAGAACCGGTATTCCATTCTCCAGAAACAATTTGGCCATCGGGAAATGCAATGTTGGCGGTGTCGCGATGATAACCGCATCGACGTGTCCCAACAGCTCATGATAATCAGTGGTCGTATGAGCAGCCGAGTACTTATTTGCCATCTCCGCAAGTCGTTGCTCATTAGGATCTGCCAGAGCGATCCCGCCCTTGGTTGATTCCAGTTGCGCCAACACCGGCAAGTGAAAGATATCAGCGATCGCGCCGCATCCGATGACGCCAATTCGGCAATTTGTTTTGTTGTTATTCATTATTCGCTATTTTTCTTTTTCGTGTATTAAGTACTGCGCGCCGCAAGGATTGATCGCAGCAATGCCAGATCGCGCACACTGACCAGTCGCATTGCTGATGCCAATAACAGATAAACAATGATCGCACTTACCAACAGCACGATTACATTGGCGTCTTGCAGGAAGAACAACAAAACGCCGACGGCTGCCGCTGCAAGAAACGACTTTCCGAACGACCACAATGTCTTGACGATTTCCGATTCGCTAAGTGCAAAACAAAGGTAGGCCACTGTCGCGACCAGGCCGGCAATCACCGTCCCGATGGCAGCCCCAACCGCGCCGAAGTTGTAAACCAAGGCAAAGGTCACGATCGAATTCACGGCCAGCGAGATGCCGGCGACTTGCATTGAACGATCCTGGCGACCGCGAGCAAACAAAGTGTGACTTAAAAACGGGTTCAAAAACTCCAGCAGCAACACCCAAATCAACACTTGCAAGACTGGCACCGCATCGGCATATTCGCCCGAGTAATAAATCAAGTCGATGACGCGATCGGCAAGAATCGTAACGCCGACGACAATCGGAATCGAGATCACAGCCATCAAACGGATCGTGTCCATGTTAGTTTTCTCGAATTCGCTGCGAGCCTGCTCGTACATTCGCGAAAGCAACGGGAAGACTGCCGTGGTGTAGGACTTGGCAGCAACCGAACCCAACCGGACAACTTTCCATGCGGCACTGTACAAACCAACAGCAACTTCGCCAGCCAGCCACGACAAGACCAGCACGTCAAGGTTCGTGTACAGCGTCGCCATCCAGTTCTCGGCCGCGAACATTCGCCAGTTCTTGACAAAAGAACCAAGATTCATGCCCGCGAAATCGAGTCGAACCGGAATCGACGTTTTCATGCAAAACGCGAACACCGCCAATTGAAGAACCCGCGTCCCGATCAAAATCAGGAATAAGGTCGCCAGCCCGTATCCGGCCAGTATCGCGGCAATGCTAAGCAGCACCCGAGCGATACTTTCGATCGAAACTGCCAAAGCAACAAACTCGGCTCGTTCGTAAGCAACAAAGATCGCCTCGACGATTGCTGACAGAGCAGCAGGTATCAGAGCAAGCGCGGCAAGTAAAATGACTTGTCTTGTCACATCGGTGAACCCAAACAGCCACGCTAAGCCGACCATGCACGCCATCCCGCCGATTGCCAACAACATACAGAACGTGAATGCTGCGGTGACAGTTCGATTGACCGCCGTGTTGTCGTCAACGGACTTGGCCACTTCGCGAGTCAACAGAATGCCGATCGCGGTCGACGAAAGGCTCAGGAACAACTCAAAGTAATGAATACCGATCGAGTAAATTCCAAAACCGGCCAAGCCAAGTCGATCTGCCGCGAAAACGACAAACGCAAAACTGACGACCATCCGGAACATCGTTCCGAAAAGCAGCATGCCCGCGTTCTTGAATGTTCGCCGCACGGAGCTACCGGGCGTGTTTGTCGAGTTCGTTGGTTTTCCTTCCCCGGAAGAATTACCCATGTTGGCTACCTCCAGCCCACTGAGCTTTCCGTTCAGGAAGCAACTCTATTTCCTCGTTCTCCGCAGATTCGCTCTCAAACTCGCTTCCTTTCAGGTTGTCCGAAATCACTCGGATTGCAGCAACCGCCCCCAGCATCGCCCAGAGGAGTTGGACTTGAGTGCGGGAGTTGAAGATATCAACATTCATATGCAGCATCTGGCCGAGAATCGCGACGGCAAACCCAAATCCAAGCGGAGCAAGGAATCGGTCTCTCCGGCGCCAAATGTAAAAACCGTCTCGCAACCCCGTGGAGACCATGACCAAAAATGCAACCAGGCCCAACAGGCCCGTTTCAATCCAGACCAAAAGGTATTTGTTGTGCACGGTGTAGTACCAAAGCGATCGGTACCTTGCTTGATCCGCGTACTTTAGCGCCGCGAGGTGACAATTCCCGGCTCCATAGCCGAAATATGGCTTGTCCTTAATCAACTCAAGCGCAATCGCAGACAAATGAATCCGAGCTTCGGCCGAGCCATTGTCATCGCTTTGAACGCGATCCTTAATCACCTTCGCCAAAGGAATCGAGCTGACAATCGCAATCAGAACGCCCAATCCGATCAGTCTTTTCGGCAGCCACCCGCGAGCCAGACATGCCACAACCAGCGCAAAGCTACCGAGCCCAGTTGTCAAGATCGCTCCGCGTGTTTGGGTGGCGAGGATGCCCAGGCCGGAGATCACAACCGTTGCCATTGCCGCCCACTTCAACCAGCCTTTGAGTGGCGTGATAAATACAGCCAACGCCGGCAAAATAAGTGTGGCCAGGAAACTGCCAGCGAGAACCGCCGAATGCATCGAACCGGCTGTCCTGCCGTCCTCCCATACGACCAGTGCCAGCGGACCAAAATAAAATCGCTGACCGAACAGGGATTCGCCAATTGCTTTTTGTCCCAGCATCAGCAAGCTTTGAAAGATCGCTGTCGCAAAAATCACGGCCAGCAAAAACTTTAAATCGAACTTCGTGCGAACCCGATTGGCCAGGTAATAGAAGACAAAGTAAGCTTGAATCAAAAGTGCTACATCAAACAAAGCCAACAGCTTGACTTTTGCGACCGTCAACGAAAGCACAACCGTGCCAATGTAAAACAGCATCGGTAACCCGATCACGAGCTTTTGGGCCGAGCCGATTCGTTGAGCCTGGCCGTATCGAACGGCAATATCAATGAGCCAGAACACGTATAGCAGCGCGAAGGCGACCGTCGTTACTGAAATATTGATACCAGCGACCGCGCCAAGATCCGCGTCTGCCGAGTGGAACATGTAGTACTTGTCAATTTGCAGCGGGATTTCAAAAACCCCAACCGCCATCAGCGCTCGCTCATGCCAACGCAGCGGGATGGCCGCGTCAACGGTTTGCAATTCCACCTGGCGTACAAGTGGAAGTCGGTTTTTGAGTTCGAGCGTGGACACTTTTTGAGACGACTAACAAATTCCGATGTTCGGTTTAACGTTTTTCGATTGTTCGTTTCGGCTTGGTCGAAACTGTATCGCAGCAACCAATTTGGCCGTAGAAGCCTTCGGATAGTGAAAACACTCATCAATCAACTGTTAGATCAGCAGCCAACAATCGACCAAAGGCAAAACTACGAACCAAACGCAACTTTACGACTGAGCGACTGCTGATTTGCAAACCTTTGCGACCGCAGCCTTCAACTTCTCAGCTACGGTTTTCACTTGCTCTTGCGTCATCTCTGGGTACATCGGCAGTGAGAGGATTTCGTTCGCGTGACTCGATGCGACAGGAAGCCCCATCGGAACGCAAGGAGACTCAACGAATGGCTGAGCTTCGGCGAGTGGCCGTGGATAGTGAATCCCGCCAAAGATATCGTCCTCTTTCAGCATCTCCAGCAGCTGGTCCCGCATCGGATGGCGAATTACGAACAGGTGATACACGTGACGCATGTTGGAGTGATGCTTAGGCAGTACCACATCGACACCTGCTAATTCTTCGCGATACCACTCGGCAACCTGCCCGCGGTTATCAGTCCATTGCTCGATGTATTTCATTTTGACGTTCAATACAGCGGCTTGCATCGTGTCGAGTCGGCAGTTGTATGCCAACATATCGTGACGATTCTTCACCTTTTGACCGTAGTTGCGAAGCAGACGCAGTTTCTCGGCCAACGCTTCATCATTGGTCACACAAGCTCCGCCGTCACCGTAAGCACCGAGGTTCTTACCAGGATAGAAACTAAAGCATGCGATGTCGCCGAACGAACCACAACGCTTGCCATCGATTTCAGCTCCATGCCCCTGAGCCGAATCTTCGACAACTTTCAGGTTATGACGCTTGGCAATCTCAAGGATCTCGTTCATGCGAGCCGGTTGGCCGTACAAGTGAACGGGAATGATCGCTTTGGTCTTTTCGGTAATTGCCTGCTCGATCAACGTAACATCGATGTTGTAATCTTCCGGGTCGATGTCAACGAAGACTGGCTGAGCCCCGACATAGCCGATAGCAAACGCCGTAGCCGCGAACGAGTTCCCAGCTGTGATCACTTCGTCACCGGGACCGACGTCGAGTGCTCGCAAAGCCATGTGCAAGGCCTCGGTGCCGTTTGCCAGCCCGACGCAATGGTCGACCTGACAGTATTCAGCAAACTTCTCCTCGAATTCTTTGACTTGAGGGCCAAGAATAAACGCACAAGAGTCAACGACTTCTGCGATACCGGCAAGGACCTCCTCACGGATGGCTCGTGATTGAGCCTGCAGATCGACAAGTGGAATTTTATTGTTGGTATTTGGTGCAATCATGATTTTATCTTAGGGTTAGGTGCTGCTGAATTCAGCGCATTTAAAAAGGCTTTAGAAGGCGCACTGTTGTGCTGCTGCAGACGATCTGCAGGCGTTTCACCACAGTACTCACATGTTGTCTCGCGATAACATCCAGACAATGCCTGGCCACAAGAGCAAACTGACGACTTTGGCCGGGCAGGGCTGCCGACGACCAGCGTGTAAGGTTCGACGTCCTTGGTGACGGTTGCACCCGCACCAACAAACGCAAATTGACCGATAGTGATCCCGGGAATGATCGTGGCATTGCCACCGATCGTCGCGCCGCGTTTGACCGTTGTTTCCAACAGCCAGTTCTCGCGTTCCGAATAACGAGCCTTGGCACTTTCCATACGCGGCGAACGCGGTGTCATGTCGTTGGTGAAGCAAGCGTTCGGGCCGACGAAAACGTCGTCCTCGATCTTGATGCCGTCCCAAACAGAAACATTGTTCTTGATGGTGACGTTGTCGCCGATGACCGCACCGCCCTCGACGAAAACGTGATCGGCAAGCTTGACATGCGAGCCGATCGTCGCCCCCTTGAGCACATGCGAATAAGCAAAGACCATCGTGCCTTCACCGATTTCGGATTCAACAATCGCGGTTTCGTGGATCATTTCTGCCTCAGTGGATTAAGCTACGATTTTTGAATCGATCGAGATTGGAGCACCATTGAGCATCAGTGACTCGTTGGCTGCTTCAAGTACTTCGACGACAGCCAATCCGTTGATGCCATCCGTTCGCGGCGTGTCACCTTCGATGATGCAGCGAACGAATTCAGAGCATTCACTTCGCAGCGGCTCTTGTTGCTGCAGCCATGGGCTGTACATGTCACCGTGACGGTACGAAAGCTGGAAGTCCGCCAGCTCGCCTGACTTGGAATGCATGTTGACGCCTTTGTCGTAGACTTTGATCTTTTCGAGGCTGAGGTCGTCGTAGATCGCCATCTTTTTGTCACCGACAACCGTGAGCACGCGTTCTTTGCGTGGATCCAACCAGCTACAGTGGACCATGCCCATCTTGTTGTTGGGGAATTTCATCGTCAGATTCACGACGTCATGGATGCCATCGTTCAGGTGATCCAAACCCGAGCAGCAAACGCTCTCCGGTTGCTGTCCAAGCAGGTGCAAGACGATGGAAATATCGTGAGTCGCCAGATCGAAAAGCGAACTGACATCCGTTCGAACCGGGCCGAGATTTAGGCGTTTACAGCTGATGTAGCTGATCTCACCCAGCTCGCCGGAAGCGATCAACTCGCGCAATTTCATCACGGGAGCTGAGTGCAGGAAGATGTGACCGACAAACAGGACCAGATTCTTTGAATCCGCCAAAGCGATCAGTTCTTCGCTTTCGGACGACTCCACGGTGAGTGGCTTTTCGACAAACACATGCAACCCGGCGTTGAGTGCTTTTTTGGCCAAGCCAAAATGGGTTGCCGTTGGCGTGGCGATCACAACGCCGTCCAATTGCTCTGATTCGATCATGCGATCGACGTCGGAGTATTCATTGACTTCCGGGTAACGGCTCTTGATGTTTCTAATATTGTCAACATCCAGATCACAGATGGAAACAACTTCACAGTCGCCGATACTGTCGAAATTGCGAACAAGATTTGGGCCCCAATAGCCTACGCCGATGATTCCTATTTTTTTCATTATTAATCCAAGAGTTGTTAGTCAAAAGTTGTTGCTGATTTAAAAAAAAGTTATTGATTAAAAGTTACTGTGCCGGCAAACCGGATCCTGTTCGCAGACGGATACCGCGAGAATTCGAGGTAGCGAGCCGTCTAGAATTCGGGAGGAGAAGACTGTTTAAAATTTAAAACCGTTCCCACGCCCTACGAGTTTGCTGTTCTAATCACGCTAAACGCCGTCCAGAAAATAATCTTCAGGTCAAGCAATAGCGTCTGAGTATCAACATACTCGATATCGAGATCGATCATATCGTTGAAAGTCAGGTTGTTCTTTTCGTTGATTTGCCAAAGCCCGGTAATGCCAGGCAATACTTCGAATCGCCGCAGCTGTTCCGAAGTATAGTCACTCAAGTCCAGCAAATCAGGACGCGGGCCGACGAGAGACATCTCTCCCTTCAGGACGTTCCACAATTGCGGCAATTCGTCGAGCGAAAGTGATCGAAGCAGCTTGCCACCTGGAATGAGTTCGTTCTTCACGTCTGGCTTGGCAAGAACGCCGTTTCCTGCCGCCAAACCAGCCACGTAGTTTCGGTGTTGCTGGTCCCGCTTTTGTCCGCGGTCATGCATCGTGCGAAATTTGTAGATTCTGAATTTCTCGCCACCAAACCCAACTCGAGGCTGGATATATAACGCAGGCCCTTTGGAAACCAACTTGATGTAGATCCCAATGAGTGCCAATAGCGGAAATAGAATCACAAACAGAACGGAGGCGATGCAAAGATCAGCCATCCGCTTGCCGCGCGACGCTTGTTTTGTTTCGATTATAGCCGGCCCAGGATGTTGTTCGCTGGTCGCGGTAACATCCATGTCTTGTCGTTTTTCCAACGTTTGCATCGTCGTCATTCCTAGGTGTTCCTTTGCCAGGAGAATTCGGCAAGGTATTTATTTAATATGACACCAAGGATCTCGGTGTCGCTGTTTTCAAACATTCGCATGACGCTAACAGCCTTGTCAGTCTGTGTGCGTCCCGATTCGGCAACCAACAAAACGTGATCCATTAGCGGAGCGATCGAGACCAGAGAGTCCGTCGATGTCGCTGGTGGAAGATCAACAATCACAACATCAAATTGCTGCCGAAGATTTGATATCTGATTTAAAACATCGGACGCGGGCATGGTACCCAGCGTCAAGCCGGATTGACTCTTGTTTGTGCTGGAGACCAGCGAAAGGTCGAACAGCTCGGAACGCTGCAGACACTCTTGAACTTCCAAACCATCGTTAACAAGCTCGTACAAACCAGGCGCGCCGTTCAAACTGAATCGCTGCATGACCGAACGGCCAGTTCTGTCGGCGTCGACAAGGATCGTCCGGATTCCATACTCTTTGGAACAGCTTGTGGCGAGTGTCGCGGCAACAGTACTGGCTCCGTTTCCTTTGTCGAAGGACAACACGCCAACTACCAGACCCTGGTTTTGGCCGGCCTGTTTGCCGTGACTAAATTGGACAAATCGGTGAATGACATCCGAGCACTCGTCACGTAGTTTTTGCAGTGACCGTTTGTTTTTGAGGGTTCTTTCTGAGCCACTACGGTCCGGAGACAACTTCGCGAGCACCGGCACTTTCAAGTTGCGTTCGATATCACTGGAGCTGAACATATACTTGCTGCGGATGGCCACATCGCGAAAGACCGCAAACGCACCCGCCAGGCTAAAGCAGAAGAACAGCGTACCCAAACCGACCAATGCCTTGTTGGGAGCGATTGGTTTTTCGTTCAACGTAGCTGTCTGGAAGATCGTAACATTGGAAATATGGTTTGCCTTCTGCTCCTTGATGAGCCTCGCCTCTTCGAGTTTCAAACGATGCAACTCCAGTTGAGTTCCCAGCGATTGAACACGCTCCAGGTATTTCTCAAGCTCGTTGTTTGCCAGGATGAGTTTTTCGATTCTCGAAATCATGTCCCCGCCCTGGGCTGGCAATACCGCCGAGGCACGTGATTTTCCGTACGGACTTACCATTATTGATTTTTTGTCGGTTCGAGAATCGCCAGCATCTTCTTCGTAACTCACAGCGGCCAATTGGCTATCGTCTGTGACACCCGCGCCACCTGCTGGCCCGACTTGTCGTCTCAGGCGATCCAGGACCTTACGTGCAGAAGCCAGCTGCTCAACCACAATGATTCGGTTCGGATGTTTATCCGCAAACCGTGCAGCAATCTCTTTTTCCTGATTCTCCAAGCGTAAAATATTCGCCAGAATCTCGTTCCAGGCATTCTTGAGTAGCTCTTGATTCGACTCGACCGATACGATCTGCCGCTCGGACATGAACCGAGCCATTTCAAGCTTGGCAGCATCAAGTTGAGCCGCGGTTTTGTTCGTTTCACGTTCGAAAAATTCGTAAGATCCTTTCGTTTGCGAAATTTTCATATGTTCGGTTACATACGCTTCGCTAATCGTATTGGCGATCGCCTGTGCCATCTCAGGCGATTTGGCCTCAGCATAAACACTGATAACGCGAGACATTTTCGGCGCCGAGACGTGCACGCACGAATTGAGTTCGAGGATCGCCCGTTCATGATCAGAAATGGGATCGCGAACACCGATATTGAGAAGAACGTCGCCAACCGAACTTACGGCATTACGAAGCGTTTGCTTGATCGCCCATTCCTCCTCGTCATCATCATCACCAAACGAACCATCGATTACTTCTTGAACGCCCAGCTTGGCGACGACAGCTTCTTTGATTCGTCTGCTGTAAACGATTTCCAGCGCCGAATTGATTTCTTCTTCCTGCGTTTTCTGCAGCAACATCGTTTGGCTGGTAGTCGCGGTTGGGTCGAGTGTCACACTCTCGCGACCAACCTTCACTATCAACTTTGTTTCCGATGAGTATCTACGGGGAAGGACAATCAGCAACACAATCGCCAAAGCGACTGACACGATGGCTGTCAGCACCCAAAGGAACAAATAACGGTATATAAATTTGATCGCGGAAATATCAGCGACTCCAAATGACTTTGAAAGAGTAATAACTTGCTACTGGGAGACCAACCAATTGATTGTGTTTGGGGACACACATTATTGGCAATCTTCTTTACGAATCCAAGCAAAAATAAAATGAGAAGCTTATTGGTAGGCTCGTGTAAGTTTCTCTAAGACTTGTCCCTCGATGGTAGTTGCCAACTTCAAGTTCTTGAATGGGTTAACATAAATCAATTGTGAAAATCCAAATGCTGGAACTGCGTTGGCGTAAGATGTGCGGAAGAGATAAGTAAAAGGAATGCTCGTTGTCGAATCTTCGCTGCGGAGCTACTCGATCCAAGAGATTTAGAAACCGATTCAAGGTCGCATTGATCGCTAACGCCCAAGCGTTTCATCTGTTGTCAGAGCCATGACGCGATCTTCCCGTCATCAATAACGCCCGATCCAGTCAACGGCCATGTAGGCAGTAATCCCAGTGCCGACCAAAAACATAAGCAACGCCAACGGAGCAGTCCAGATACCGTACCACGTCAAATAACCATCAATGGCGGGGCCCAATAGGAACAAGACATTGGTTAAGATTGCGCCTAGCACCAAAAACATCCAGAACTCAGGGTCGTGAAAGTTTTCTGGATCTGCCAAGAGCGTAAAGCATAGGCACAAAACGACGAGCAACGCGTTAAACACGACGCGAAGAGATTCCCAACGAACGATTACCAGACCGAATTCATCTTTCAACTTCTGCTGGCTTTGCGGGGTCGAGATTCGTTGACTCACAATCGAACTCCTTAAACTCAATGCAATCTTTAATTAGCACACGTTATTATCTAAACCACTAGTGCCCTTGCAGGACTAATAGTATCGCAAAACTCTTCAATTTCCAAACATAATTGATCAACAACCCCCGATCAATGCGTTGAAAAACTCACAAAAACGTTTTTTTGAGCACAAGGAAAGGCTCAAGCCTGGTAAGACCAAGCCAATAACGTGGGGTTTTTAAGAGCCTCGTTTCAATTTTGGATAGTTGGCAAGACGGGGTAAACGCGAGAGTGTCTGTATTGAAGAAACTTTGCGGCGTCGGGACATCTTGGCATTCTCGCTAGACTCAAATTATCAGTCGCTCGAAGCTGCCACCAAGCGTACGGTGCTGGCGGCTCCTCCCGTACACAAACCCGCGCAATGTCGGATGGGTTTTAGCGTTCAAGAGCTCAATTTAACTTGTTGACTGAAGCACCATTTTGGCCTCGGAACTTGGCAAGGATTTCAGTCGAAATCCCTACAGCCCGCCCCTCCGTCTATGCTCGAATTAACCGCCCAAATGCACAAATACACAACTCGAAAACGGAATCGTGGAGATCTGATAGGCACCTGCCCCTGATGATCAACAACTCCGTTCAATAAGACGGAGCATTGCGGGTGAGACGGCTTCACCACGCTCAAACAATAACTTTCCATGAATAACGTAGCCGGATTCGCAAGACTTCGGGAATTACTTCTGATTCACCTGGACTGCTGCCAGCCCAACTACGGTTAGGGAACATCTGTTGAATGGTTGCGCAAGGTTATTAACGAAGAACGAAATGGCGAAGGCCAATCTGCCAAGTCTTAAGTATTCTTCGCGATCGGTTTGTTTGCACCGGTTTGTCAAAACATCGATGGCCAGAACAAGTTGATGTCTCGAGAAGTCAGGAAAGCAATCGGCAGTACAATTTACCTACCCGGACGAGCTTCGCTTTCAGATGTTAGAGTCCCCAACGTTCACATCAGCGAGCTGGGCTTTACGAATCCAAACACGTTGGCGAGCTGGAATAGTCGAAAATCCGCATGGGTAATGACCGGACAGGCTTTTCGTTTAAGAGCTTTTCGACTTTTTGTCGATAGAGTAGAATCAGTCCAGACGGAGCCAATCCTTCCACTTTTGGTTTCGACACGTGTATAAGGCGGTGTAGCTCAGTTGGTTAGAGCAGCGGAATCATAATCCGCGTGTCGGGGGT
>CAZXLW010000078.1:0-13184 GCA_964641465.1 uncultured Pirellulaceae bacterium
GCCCGATGGTCCAGGCACTCCGTTCGACCAATTTGCAGGATTCGAAAAATTGTCATTCGCACCGTTTGCATTCCAGGATGATGATTGCGATTTGGAAACTGCGGCAGGCAAAAGCACGAAAGCTATGAGCAGAATAATAATTTTGTTTTTGAACATTTTTCGTCCGAATTTTGAGACAGCAATGGTGAGACAAACTCTCAACTATCAATACAGTCGCGACTGCGATTCGATTCGGACGCAAAAATTACTCGATTCTAAAAAAACGACTTTCACCGTTGGCAAGCGACCGAGACCAGCCAAGCCGGAAGCTTACTCGCTGGGCTCCCGTGTCTCTTGAATGCACCAAAACGGCAGAGAATTAAAGGCAATCTCAATCTCGTTGCCGATCAAATGCCCGCCGCAAGCACATTGCCCCGGAATTCGTCGTTCCGATTTCCAGCTCGTTGCCAACAATCCAACGAGAGCCGGCTTTTGCAGGAACAACAGGAGATTTCGTGAATTCATTCGGCTGCCCAGAGGGCCGACTTACGATTCACCACGATCGGTCGTTAATGCGGGTATTAGAATCCGCTTGAGCCCTACTTTGCGATTTCAAGCTCAAACAATGTTGCCGTAGCGATGGACGATTTCCGTGACAGACTGTTCTTTCAGATAGTTCAACAACTCGATGCGGCCGTTGGCGAGTACATCGGGCCGCACGACGGGAATGTTACCGATCTGTTTGGGAGCGATGTCGGCGGGATTATATCGCCCGATGATTCGCATGCTCCCGCCTTTCATCTTCGCCAACCGGCTCGCTAACGCTGCGAGTGGCTCAACATTGACAGCCAAAATTTCTGCCCCAAGCATCCGGCTCAACTGATTGACACCGTCGCTTGGTTGTTCAACGCTAACCTCTAAACGGGTTCCTGTCGTCGAACACGCCAGCATCGCCAGGACAATATCTTGCACAGGATCCACCGCATCGCCTTGAATTCGAACAACATGCCACGGCCGCGGGCGATATCGAAAATGGTTAGTCTCGCCATGAATCTGAGAAGGAGCGTGTTCGACTGAAAACTCTTTGTCCCACCAATACGAATAGCTATCAGCCGCCGCGTGGGTCCGTTGAACTGCCTGCTCATCCAACCCCAGCGAGCTCAGTTTCGCGATGACTTGATTGACTTGGCTATTCCGATTGCGTTTCTTGATTGGCAATCCAGATTCGCTCCATTCACAAAAAGCAGCAACGTAATTTGGCCCGCCCGCTTTCGGACCGGGGCCAACACAGGAATCTTTCCAGCCACCGAACGGCTGACGCTGAACAATTGCACCGGTCGTCGAACGATTGATATACGCGTTCCCGACCTCGACTTTTTCACGCCAGACTTCAATCTCGTTTGGATCGAGCGAATGCAAGCCACCAGTCAGGCCGAACTCACTGCTGTTTTGAATCCGAATCGCATCTTCGAAACTGTTGACTCGCATCACGCCAAGCACCGGACCAAAGCACTCATTCTTGTGGTACCAACTACCGGGCTCGACGCCGATTCGAATCCCGGGGCTCCACAGGCAAGGGTTGTTGTCGATCATCTTCGGCTCCAGCAACCACGATTCGCCGTCCTCCAGTTGATTCAACCCGCGCTCGAGATACTCATCAGGATTGCGGATGACCGGAGTCACAATCGAAGACATATCCCACGAACCGCCAACAGGCAAACTCCTGGCCGCGTCTTTTAATTGCTCCATGAAACGAGGATTGTCGTAAACCTCTTTTTGCACCAGCGCCAAGCTTGTCGCCGAACACTTTTGACCGGAATGCCCGAACGCACCTTTGACCAAATCCTTGACCGCCAGATCCAGGTCGGCTGCAACCGAGATAATCAGGCTATTCTTGCCGCTGGTTTCCGCGAACAGCTTCAAGTCCGGCCGCCAATCCTGGAACATCGCCGCCGTGAAATAACTCCCGGTCAAAATCACCGCATCAACGCGAGGATCAGTCACCAGCAACTTCCCCGTCGCGCCATCAATCAGCGGCATGAACTGCAAGACTTCCTGCGGGACACCGGCCTCCCAGAGCTGAGTCGCCAATTGCCAAGCCGTTAACACCGACTCGCGAGCCGGCTTCAGGATCACGCTGTTACCAGCCGCCAACGCAGCCAGCACCCCGCCGGCTGGTATCGCATACGGAAAGTTCCACGGCGGCGTAATTACAACGACGCCCATTGCTTTGCATTCGGTCCCGTCGAACCAGCCATCCGTTTCCAGCGACCGCGAGTAGTAGTTCGCAAAGTCGATCGCTTCACTGATCTCTACGTCCGCTTCAACAACCGCCTTGCCGGCATCGAGCATCATGGTCCCGATCGTATTACCCCGTTGTTCGGCAATGACCTTAGCCACCTCTCGCAGGATGTTTCCGCGTTCCCGATAGCCACGATGTTCCCAGCCCGGCTGTGATTCGACCGCAACCTTCAAAGCGACTTCCACGTCAGCAGCCGTCCCTTGGGCAAACTGATACGCTTCCAGACCGGGCCGCGAAGGATCCGATCCGACGCCAGTCATCCGAGTCCCGGTAATGAACTCACCATCGAACTGAATGGGAACCGGCTCGATCTTTTTGTCTCTCCAATCCGAATGAATCGTCCGGACCCACTCACGGTTTTGCGGCAACGAGAAATCCGTGTCTGCCGCGTTGTGAAACGGCTGATCGAAAGACTCCGCTACGACTTGTTCGTTCAGGCGGTTTTGCACACGATTGGGCTGATCCTGCAAACCGGGATCAAACGCTCGCTGGCAAGCCGCCAGAAAAGCCGCGCTTTGTTGCTCCCATTCCGGAGTCCCTTCCTTGAGTGCAAACAAAGCGCCAAGGAAACTGCCCGGCTCTGTGTTTTCGTCCAATCGACGGACCAGATAAGCAACTGCGGATTCGAACTCATGCTCAAAACAAACTGGCGTATAAACAACCATTCCACCTGAACGCTCGCGAACTTCTTCCGCTTGTGCGTTGGCCATCCCTTCCAGCATTTCAAACTCAACCTGACTCTCCGCTCCCCGCCGTTGCCGCAGCAGCAACGCAAACGCCACATCGAACAGATTGTGGCTGGCGACCCCGACTCGCAACGAATTCGCGTAATCCGATCGAGTCACAAACTCCAGCATCCGTTTATAATTCGCGTCAACATCCGGCTTGTTGTGATACGGAGCCAGCGGCCAATCATGCAAACTGGCTTCCACTTTCTCCATCGCCAAATTCGCGCCTTTGACCAACCGAATCTTGATCCCGGTTCCAGTCCGCGAATGCCGCTCCCGCGCCCATTCGGCCAGCGACCGCAGCACGGAGTACGAGTCCGGAAGATACGCTTGCAACACGATCCCAGCCGTCAACTTTTCGAACTCCGGTTCGTCGAGCACCGCTTGGAACGTATCGACAGTCAGATGCAAGTCGCGGTACTCTTCCATGTCCAGGTTGACGAACTTCGGCCCCGCTTTGCCGCCTCCTTTGATCGCCGCGCGATAGATCGCTCGCAATCGCTCTTTGACCGTTTCCAAAGTTGCTTCGTAGCCGGTCAAGCTGATCTGGCTTACCACAGCCGAAAGCTTAACACTGCAATAGTCAATGCCTGGCTTCAACAGCCGATCGAGATACTGTTCCAGACGCTTGTCGGCTTCGAGATCTCCCAGGACCGCTTCGCCCAGTTGATTAAAGTTGACCCGAACTTGATCAGCACGACGATCAGCCAAATACTTTCCGAACGGGGTTTTCTCGGCCGCGATAATTACGTGGGCGGAATCTTCCCGAACTTTTGATTTCACGAACGGCATGACAAACCGCGGGAACATCTGCGCGAATCGATTACCAATTCGCAACTTCCATTGATCGAAAGACGAAAAATAGCGAGGGACGCCGTACTCACTGAGCAACGTGGCCATCCGTTTGGCAGCTCGTTCCGGCCGCCGCGTTCTGAGCACCTGATCGGCCATCGCGATCGTGAACTTTTTCCCCGCCTCGTCATCCATCATCCGCGCCATCAACGCCGAACGTTCGCGTTCTTCGGCAGATTCGTTGCGACGTGAGGCTCGCAGGATCTCTGCGGCCAAATCTACGGCCTGACGGGGCAGGCTCTCTAAATCGCGGGCAGCTAGCTCTAGTTGTTGGCGGTCGAAATCCATCATTTTGGCACGTCTAATTCCCAGGCATGTACATGTGGCTCAAGGTCCACATTCAATGAATCGGCAATGCGATTAATATAGTTGAAATAAGAAATTACCTGAGCCGCGTCGTGGATCGCAGAATCATCAAAACCACTTTGTCGCAGTTCCAGAATATGAGCCTCCGCCATCTGTTGCGGCTGGGCCGTCAACGCGGCCGCGAACTGGCACAACGCCTTGTCGGCGTCGGATAATCCTGCCGTTCGCCAATCCTTGGCGATCGCATGAGTAAGCGAATCCGCTTGCCCGGAATCCAACTGCCCTTCGTTTTCAACTTCGGCACGGAAGTCGTCAGCATGTGCGCGGACTCAGTAGACGCAGTGATTCTCTGCCGAAACAACAGTCGCCAGCATTTCCCGCTGGGCACGACTCAGCTTCGAATCCCCATGCATAATCGCGCCATAGAACTGCATCGACGCCCGCATCACGGCAGGGTTCTGCCCCATGATAGAAACGATATTCCAAACGCGACCAGCACGTTTGATTGACGCATCGTATTGTTTCTTCAGATCACCAGTTGCCGTATCTGTTGTTATCACTTCAATCCAAGCCATCGGCTAACCTCAGTATCCACCAAGAAGTGGGGTAAATTCTTAATAGAAATGATTTCCCATTGCAGTGGAAGCTGGAAGTAGAATTCCGTCGACAGGCCCATTTATTTTAAACATTAGCGATTGAGTCAGAATTCAATTGAACGCTGCGTGCTTATGGCGCAAACTCGATGAGCGATCGTGACACAGGTTCGGGATCGTCGCAGTCGCAATCCATTGGTCTGGTGCTTGTAGCGTCTCGTGCGTAACGAGAAGGGTGTAACGGAAGAGCCTGCACAACAGCCGAACTCGGCGTCGTACTCTTTGACGTCTTTCTCCACATCCAGTCCCCTTTTACCATCGCGATGCGTTTGTTCTTGCAATAGAATGAAGATACTTTTTGAACAACCTGAGTCTCCCATCGTTCAATACCTGGATAGTCCTGAGCGCGGTGATCGCATTGAATTCGAAGACGTAACTCCTCCCTTTCGGCCTCATCAGAGCGTAGTTCTGAAATACAGGCAATCTCGTCGAGACAATCATGAATTCAGAATCTAATTTGCGTATTGATACAAATCATCAATCACATCGCTCAAGTCAATTGGAACCAATTGGGATGTGGGAATGGGATTTGAATTCCGATTCGGTTTACTGCTCACCTGAATGGAAGAAGTTCCGTGGTTGCGGTGTCAAGGAAGCTTGGCGGCCAGTTGACCAAGTCAGGCAGTTTGTTCACCCAGATGATTTTGCGAAACGTGAAGAGATTCAAGCTCGTTTACGAGCTGGTGAATTGGAGCAGATTGAGTGCGAGTATCGCGTAAAAAAAAGCGATGACTCGTGGGCAACGGTTATCGAACGCACCCATTCGATTTGCAACCATGAAGGCCGCCCCATTCGAATTGTCGGTTGTGAATTCGAAGTTTCTGTCGATGAGAAAGAGCACCTGTCAGCGATTGAGGAGTTGAGGACACTCAGGGAACTCAACGAGCGTTTGCACAGAGTTCTGGAATCAAGTTCCATTGGAATCTGGGAGTGGTTTTTTGAGGATGAACGTCTCGTGTGGGACGAAAAAATGCACGAAATTTACGGTGTCGAGACGAATAACTTTCGCGGCACTTACAAAGATTGGGCAGATCGAATCCATCCTGATGACCTGGACCAGGTCATGGGCGCAGACCAGTGTCGCGAAACGAGCAATCAGCAAGTTGCGCAGGAATTTCGTATTGTTCGTTCCTGTGGCAAAGTGCGACACATCCACTCCAATGCCTGCACGGAGTTGGACGAAAACGGCAAACCAGTCCGGACGATCGGAGTCAACGTCGATATTACGAAGCGTCGCGAAGCTGAGTTTGCTTTGCGTGAAAGTGAAAGCCAGCTCCAGCGGATCGCCGATCATCTCCCAGGCATAGTCTTTCGTTATTTCCTCAAACCAGATGGCGCTGGTGGCTGGAGCTATCTCAGTTCACAGTCACGTGAACTATTTGGTATCAAAGCCTCCGATCTCATGGCGGACAAAGAACTTCTTTGGAAGCGAATTGATTCAAGCGATTTAGAGCGGATGAATTCAAAGATGCTTGAATCGGCCAATGAGCTTACGCGATTTGTGGAAGAGTTTCGCATCATCAATCCTGACCAGGACACACGATGGTTTCAGATAAACAGCCAACCGCAGAAAGCCGAGAACGGCGATGTGGTTTGGGATGGAGTTGTTCTTGAAATAACCGATCGGAAAGAAGTTGAGCTGGCCAATGATGTTTTGGCAAAAGCAACCAAGACCAAAGATGAATTTTTGGCCAACATGAGTCACGAGCTTCGCACCCCGTTGACTGCGATCCTCGCGATGACGGACGGGCTGCAACAAGGAATGTTTGGCGACACATCGCCCAAACAATCAGATTGCCTGAAGATCGTTGAGCAAAGTAGCATGCATCTTTTGGATCTGATCAACGAGATCCTCGACTTGGCTAAAATCGAATCTGGCCAATTAGAATTAGATCTTTCAGCCATTCAGGTATCAAAGCTTTGCGAATCTTGCTTGAATCTTGTTGCCCCTCAGGCGAAACAAAAACAGATTGAGCTGTCGTTGGAAGCTTCAGATTTACCAACACTTGACGCTGACGCGAAAAGAATAAGGCAGGTCCTGATTAACCTGTTAAGCAATGCCGTAAAATTCACGCCTCAAGGCGGCAAGGTAAAGCTGGAGGTCAAAACTTTGTCGGCAAGTACATCCGGGCTCACCTCGGAAGTGTTGCGATTTTCGGTTTCCGATACAGGCATCGGTATCAAAGCTGACCAATTGGACGCGATGTTTGATCCATTTGTTCAAGTCGATAGTTCGCTGACTCGCCGGCATGGTGGTACTGGCCTTGGACTTTCATTGGTCAAACAATTGGTTGAGCTTCACGGCGGTAAAGTCGGCGTCACCAGCGAGATCGATCGCGGTAGCTGCTTCACAGTCGACCTGCCGATTGATTCGGAACGCTTGGTACTGCCTGCTAAACCAAACGCTAGTTTAACTGGCAGTGCAATCAAGCGTTCAGATGTAGCTGCCCAAATCGGTGATGCCAATTACCAACCGTTGATTTTGATGGCGGAAGACAATGATATGGTCGCACAGTCGATGATTCCGATTTTGGAATTTTGCAACTTTCGTGTTCTACGTGCTGAAAATGGAAAAATAGCGGTTGAAATGGCACGGGAACACAACCCTGATTTGATCCTAATGGATATCCAGATGCCCAAGATGGATGGGTTTGAAGCGACACGGCAAATTCGCGGGACCGCCGAAATAGCCCGTTTACCAATCATCGCTTTGTCCGGGTTTGCCCGACCCGAAGACTCCAAGCGAGCCATCGAGGCCGGAATGGATTTATTCATGGGTAAGCCTCTGCGCATCAAGGAGCTGATTGCCAATATAAACAGCATCCTGTCAGAGAATGAAAAAACGAGCGCTCGCTGAGCAGCGGAAGCAACTCAAGTGATTAAGCAGCAGACCACGATACTGTCGATCATGAGAGTTGCCATGGATCATTTTCCGACGTTCAGATTCATCAAGAACGTCAAGATCTTCTTGCTAAACGCAGTCAGCTTTGTCTTGTTGAATTGATCGCCAAGCTTCCGAATCGCTTCGGCTTGAGTTGGGTACGGATGAATCGTCGAGCTGATTTTTGAGAGCCCCACTCCGTTGGCCATGGCGACTGTGATTTCCGAAATCATGTCTCCGGCATTTTCAGCAACGATCGTTGCCCCGACGATCTTGTCAGTTCCCTTCTTCGTATGGACTTTTACGAACCCCTCGATGTTGTCTTCAAGAATCGCGCGGTCAATGTGCTCAAATGTTTGAACGTAGGTGTCGATTTCAACCCCCGCTTCTTTGGCGTCGTTTGGATACATACCAACGTGTGCAATCTCTGGTGATGTATAAGTCGCCCACGGAATGAGTAGATCGCTGGCTTTCTTTTTGCCGAATGGTCCGACAGCAAACAATGCGTTTTGTATAACGATACGAGCTTGAAAATCCGCTGCGTGTGTGAATTGATATTTTGAACAAATGTCGCCAGCGGCATAAATCCGCGGGTTCGTCGTTTGCAGATTGTCGTTGACTTCGACGCCCCGTTTGCCGAATTTCACATTGACGGACTCCAGGTTGAGTCCATCGGTATTGGGCGCCCGGCCAACTGCGATCAATAACTGGTCAACCACGACATCGGTCGGCTTGCCGTTTTGAACGACACTGACCCGAATGCTTCCACCGTCGGCTGGGCTGATCTTCATGTCCTTGCTGTTAAGCATCAGATTGACGCCGTCTTTTCCAAACTCCGCTTGGACGATCGCTGCGGCATCGCTGTCTTCCCGTGCCAAAATATGGTCGCCAATCTCGAACAAAAAGACTTCACTGCCGAAGCGGGCAAAAGTCTGTGCCATTTCGCTGCCGATGGGCCCGCTGCCGACGATCCCAAACCGCTTGGGCAGTTCGGTAAGCGAAAACAGGTTTTCATTCGTTAAGTACTCGACGCTATCGAGCCCTGCGATTGGTGGAGCCGAAGCGCGGGCTCCTGAAGCGATGACCGCTTTTTTGAACTTGAGCTGAGTCGTCGTTCCGTCAGCGCGCGTTACACTCGCGGTATCGTTGTCTTCAAATTTGCCCTGGCCGAAAAACACATCGACGCCAAGCTCAGAAAATCGTTTGGCAGAGTCTGCTGGGCTGATGTGGGCCCGCAAACGGCGCATCCGCTCCATCGCTTCTCCGAAGTTCGTGTGAACACCATCGGGAACGTGGATCCCAAAGGCTCCTGCATCCCGAACCGTCGCAGCAATACGTGCAGTACTGATCACACCCTTGCTCGGAACACAACCAACGTTGAGGCAATCGCCGCCCATTAACTCCCGTTCGATCAACGCCACGCGGGCGCCCAATCCTGCGGCGCCCGCCGCTGTGACCAGCCCAGCAGTTCCCGCTCCGATTACGACCAGATGATAGGTCCCGGACGGTGTCGGGTTTGTCCAGTCTGTCGGGTGGACGTTTGATTCGAGCGCTTGATTGTGCTCGTCGTGTGGCTGCAGTTGAATCGGCTTGGTTTTGTTTGCCACGTTTTGAGAGGCATCATTCATTTGTTTGACTTTCTGTTTTTATATTCCGATTCGATAAAGGCAAGTGCTTAACCGGCCAGCAATTTGGCAACAGGGAACTGCCAGATTCCTGTTCCGTTCCAAGTTGTTTGAGCCATGTTTTCATCCGGCCTCGCTTAATGAAACCCGAATTCCTCCAGCTTGATTTCTTCTTCCGTCGTCGTGAAAGGGGTAAATGGTTTTTGTTGATGATGGAAGAAACGTTTGCTGATTTCGGCGAAATTCTCTTCTGCTCGTTGCTTTCCTATCGCGAACAAGTCGGGAATGTATTCGGTGCCATCGAGCGGCCACTTCTCACGCATCTTAAAATTGACGTGCGAATAATTTTTCCCAAGCAAAAACTTGAGCGGTAAGTGAACGCCTTGCGTCTGAGCCGTGCCCATGACGTCAGCTACTCGAGGTGCCCAATACAGCAGCCCAGCATCGGCACCGGGAGGCGCCAGGGAATACTGAGCTTTACCGGTACCCACGGACAGCACGTGAATGTCATCGAGTTCGTAACTGGTATCGCGATGCTCGCCGCCTACCTGATTGTAATGCTTCGCGAAATGCTGAATACGAATGGCTTCTGCAAATCCAAGCAGGCTGGGGTCGTTCGACCAAACTCCTCCATCAATGTAATCTTTGCCGTTGATTCGACGGTGAGGAAAATAGGTCGGCGCTGCAGTCGAAGCGATCACGGCGTCAGCGACTTTGACGTCCTGGTCATGAACCGCCTTCGGGAGATGCCGTGAGCGAAACACATGAGGTTCGCCATCAGTCAAATTGACGGTTGGCAAAATCAATCGCGTTTTCGATACATCCTTAAGCGTGGCACGTTGAAAAGCCACCTCGAACGCCTCTTCCAAAGCAAACGGGCAAAAGTTTGCACGAAACGCTGACGCCAGGTTGCCGCCAGTTTTCCAATTGAAAACTTTGTTTGCCACTGGAAACAGAAGTCTCATCACGCCACGAGCCTTGTACTTGGGACGTGGAGAAAAAATCTGCGCGCCGTAGTTCGTATAGAAATCCTGCATCTCATCAGCCGACCGGCCAAGTGCCAGTCCTGCCGCGATAATTCCGCCAGTAGACGTGCCCGCAATCAAGTCAAAGCACTCAATCAATGGCTTGCCCAGTTGCTGCTCAAGCTCACGAAGATATGCGGTCACAAATGCGCCACGAATACCGCCGCCAATTAGGGACAGGATCTGAAATCTTGCCATCAGTTTCTCCAGTGTCTTCAGGGATTTAGCTTGAACGTTATCGCCGAGTTAGCTAATTAAGTTTATCGGCTCAATGACGCAAGCACTACACATGTCAAGACGCAACCAAGGCAAGAGTTATGATGTCATCATATTGGCCGGCGTCGCCATCTATCGCCGCTGGTTCGAACGGGTGGGCTTTAACCCTAGGTTTCTGCCCAAGGCCAACACGGCGATTCAGATCAATACTCTCGCGTTGCTGTTGGTGGCGAGCTACCCGGTGATCTGAAACAAAACGGATTCATAGAATTCGGGTTACGACGAATAATTCAATGTTCCCAATTGGACTGCGAGGATTGCCATGGTTTGGGACAGGAACAGATAAAATCAGCGAATCCGCATCGCTTGCTGTCTGATCGAATCAACAGGTTTCAATGCCCTGCTGGAAGACGCCATTAGAGAACGGATCGAAGTGATTTCACACGGACGGAAGCATGCAAACGAAAAACAGCGAGGACATCGTGTAATATCTGTTCACGTGCTGCGTCATACAATTGTCCATTTACTATCATTAGAATTGCCTGAGAGGTTCACCGTGGACTCATTGTACTTTATTGGTCTTGTGTTGCTTTATTTTGCGCTGCAGATGTGGATATTGCCAAAGCTGGGATTCGGGACGTGAATGAGTGGAGATTGCAACCTCAGTATGAGGTTGGACGAAGACTCTAAAGCAAACAATGCAGTGAATTGCACAAGCACCGAAGCTGACGGTTGAGACGAGCCACTTAGGTTTAGCACATGCACAATGTCGCGTTCTAACAAAAAAGGCCTTCCGGTGTGGAAGACCTTTTTGCAACTTTAATTCAGGAAACAACTTGATAGTGCGCTCAACCGCTGTAGCCGCCGATTCAGAGGTCATGTTCCTTCCAAGCTGAATTGAATAGTTTATGCCCCTGGTTTTTGAGTGCCATGTTCACGCCTTTACCACAAGAAGCCAACTCCCAGCAACGGCATGCTTACGCCGGGGATGAGGCAATCTTCAACGCGGCGTGAGCATGCCTGGTCGGTACGGTACACATCACCGCCGCCGCTCGCGTAAACATGGCAACCGTCAATTCAGGTCTGACGAACCACTAGTTTCGGCCAGCCATAACGCCACCGTCTACATCCCAAACAGCTCCCGTCACCCAAGCCGAATTGTCCGAGAGCAATAGCTCGACGACGTCCGCAATATCGCCAACGCGACCAACGCGACCAATCGGATGAAACCCGTTGAAGCCTTGCAACGTTTCTTCGATCTTGGCAGGCTCGATGAACGAACCGTAGATCGGAGTGACAACAACTGCCGGAGAAACTGCGTTGGCTCGGATGCCAAATTCGCCAAGCTCCATGGCAAGATGCTGTGTGAATGCGTGCAAGCCGGCCTTGGCCATCGAATATGCCGAAGACGGCGTCGCCTTGACGGCTTGCTTGGCCCACATTGAACCGATGTTCACGATCGAACCACCGCCATGCTCCTTCATGTTTTTGGCAACCGCCTGAGTGATCAAAAACAAGCTGCGGTTAAGGTCGTGGTAAGTATCGAAGTCGTTGCGATCATGCTCCAGAAACGGCTTCGGGCAAAACGCGCCCGCGGCGTTAACCAGGTAGGGCATGTGATGCCGGTTGTTTCGAATCGACTCGATGAAGGCGTCCACCTGCGCGTTGTCGTACAGGTCCACTTGCGCGGTCTTCACATCGCCTAGCGATGACAACTCGTCCTTCGCCGCTTGCAATTTTTCCGCGTTCCGGGCGAGCAGGATAACCGAATGGCCGGCCGTAAGCAGTCGCTTGCCGATCTCCTTCCCCATCCCGCTTGAACCACCCACGATCAATGCTGTCTTCTGTGCTGAATCACTCATCTCAATTTCCTTCATAATGCTACCAACCAGTAGGTAGGTTGCGAGGTTAAATAAAATTTAACGGCTTGCTGCAAGCAAGCCAACTAGATTTCGAATAACGGCCGATAGTTGCCTGGGTCCGCCATCAGCGCGGGCGACAAGCAAACCGCCTTCGAAGGTAGCCAACACCATGCTGGCCACCTCGTCGACACTGCCACGAATGGCAAGCGATTTATCTTCTTTTCCTTCTTTCAGAACCTTCGTTAGAAAGTTCACGTTGTCTTGCATGAACCCTTTGACGGACCGGACCGGA
Organism: uncultured Pirellulaceae bacterium; assembly: GCA_964641465.1. GTDB lineage: Bacteria > Planctomycetota > Planctomycetia > Pirellulales > Pirellulaceae > Mariniblastus. The sequence continues at coordinate 12,722 of CAZXLW010000078.1, forward strand.
CCGTCATCCAGGCTGAACACTTCAGCGGCCAACATGCCACACAAGCACGATTTATCCTGATTGCCTGCTTGCAGCGTACCTTCAAACAGGGAACCGTACCGCAGCAGTTTCCCGCGTGCCTTTGCTCGGGAGTTCAAGATCTCAGTCAACAGTGCCCCAAAATCTGCCCGATACCGGGTCACTAACGCCTCGACCAAATCTTGCTTGCTGGCAAAATGATGGTGAATGCTGGCCTTGCGAATCTCAACGGCATCGCTGATATCCTGAAAACTCATCCCATTAACGCCCCGACGCTGGATCAGATCCTGCGCAACGTCCATGATATTCGTTCGTGTATCTTTGCTTGCCATAGGTTAAATCTACCTATCGACAGGTAGGCTGTCAAGTATTGAGTCAAATACGGCGTTTGAGTTGTCGTAGCGTTCACATCTCTGAGCACGAGTTGACTTGAAAAACATTGAAT
>CAZXLW010000078.1:13284-23724 GCA_964641465.1 uncultured Pirellulaceae bacterium
TTGGGTTTAGCTGCGGATGATTGTTGAAAAGTCTTCGCGGTGCCAGTTGCCTTTGGCTTTGGCGGTGATGTTCGCGTGCTCGTGCGTCGATTCGAATGATTCGTCGCTTTCGATCAAACCCAGTTTGTACGCGAAGTAATCCGAGTGTGCGTTGATCAGCAAACGCCAGTTCCACGGGATGCGATTCGGCCAGATTCGGTTGACGTGGTAGCGGATGTTCGTGAGGCAGTTGTTGGTGATCGTGTTGTATTTCTCAGGTGACTGGGACAGTTTGTCGACCCGCGTCATGACGCAGTGAAAAAACGATTGAACCTGTTCAGGCGTCGCGCTGCTGCGATAAAGATAAACATCGTCGCCGCGAATTTCGGTTCTCTGCCCGATCGCATCGCGCTCGTCAGCAATCGCATACATGATTGGGAAAGCGCCAAAAATGCCTTTGATGATTCCGTATTGCTGATGCAAACGCCGACGAGCCTCCACCGAAACAACCATGTGCTGGCCGTCGTTAAACCCAAAACTCATCATCGTATGGGCGAGGTCTCTTTGGTTGGCAAACGGCACGACAATGAAATCCGCACAGACGATCGAAGAGACGTCGACCGTTCGCTCTTCATAGTTTCCCTCGTGAGTGCCGTCGTGGTTATAACGGAAATTGCGATAGTTTTTGATCCGAATCAAATCGCCATCAAACGTGACCAGCGGGATTCGTTCCATGCCGACATCCCACGGACCACCGGCGTCTCCAGATTGATTCACATTGTTGTTCATAGTTCTAATCGAAGGCCATTCGGTTGTGGGTGGTTGCCTAAAACCGGAAGGCGCCTCCCATACCAAAAAAGAAATCCTCAGCGTCGGCGTTAAGTCCCGTGCCGGCGCGAACGTCCAGTACGACATTGTCCGACAAATAGTAGTCTAGTCCAACATTGAAAAATGCAGGCCGCTCCTCATCGTCTTCAAAACCGTCGGTGAACAAGCCGAAAAACTCAGTGTAAGAAGTGACTCGTTCGGATAGCTCCGCCCCGATCGCAACCGATTGCGTGTACAACATGAACTCTTCGTCAGCAGGCGCCGAAGGCCGGAACGCAAACTCACCTAGTGCGTTAGTTGAGAACCCTGACGAGCCATAAATTTCGACGCGTGGATTGAGCCTCCAACCGTAGATATAGTCGAGACCAAATTCGACTTCGTCGGTCGACCAGTCGACGCCGCCCGTTGGTGCGGTAAAGCGAATTTCCAGCGCACTTTCCGGACGCCAGCCCGCTTGATCTGTAGTCCGAACTTTGAACGCCCAGTGCAAGTCTTCCGAGCCCGATCGGTCTTCTTCGCCGAATTGCCAGACCTCGTTATATCGCAAACGAAATTCGACTTTCTCTGTCAATCCATAGCGGATCAACAACTCGGGAGTCGCGTGTGAATCTTCGACTTCCGTTTCACCAGAACTCTGAAAAAACGTGTACCCGAATTCGACTTGTTTGACGCCTCGCCCAACGACCGTTGTCGATTGAGTAAAGTCATGTCGCTCGGTTTCGATCCGCTCGTTTTCCGTTTCGGCTTCCAGCTCAAACTCAATTTCGCCACCCTCAGTCATCTCACCCATCGGGCGAATCATATCTGAGACGCTAGCAAAATTGCCTTCGTCAGAAAACGAATACGTTTCTTGAGCCACAACTGTGGAAGCGGCGAGCGTAAGCATGCAAAGCACCGCCAACACGATGAGTTTCGTCACTTGAGCCCTCCTGGCGAATCCAGCTACCCCAAAGTTCCACACTGACAGACTACTATCCACCAAATCATGCTGGCATGCACCACTAGCTAGATTCATCACAACTCAACTACTGTTCGTTTGACTATCACTAACTATCGGTCCCTCAGTCACTTATCTCCTTTTATTTGTTCCTGAAGCAAAGTGGGCTATCCGAACATTCGGCTGAATTTGAACCAGACGCCAACCATCGACTTCATGGACGAAGAGAGCGTCGAAAACTTCCATTCGGTCGCCGTGTTGCGAATGATCTCGGCCCGCGTTGGGTAGGCGTGTACCGATTCCTGAATGTGTCGCAATTTCATCCCCTGGGTGATGGCAAGGCTCATCTCTGCAATCATCTCACCAGCGTTTTCGCCGACGATCGTGGCCGCCACGATTTTGTCCGTCCCCTTTTTGCAATGGATCCGACAAAATCCTCGATGCTCGCTTTCTGTTTGAGCCCGATCGTTGTCTTTCATGGGTAGTTCATAAGTATCGAGATTCGCTTTCTGTTTCTCGATTTCCGAATACGCGGGGCCAGCATGTGCCACTTCCGGATCGGTGTAAGTCACCCAACTCATCACACGATCTTTGGCGTTCAAGCGATACGGCCACGGCATCAAGGCGTTGAGCGTTGCGTATTCGGCTTGAGCATAAGCCGCGTGAGTAAACTGGAACGGAGAGCAAATATCGCCTGCCGCAAAAATACGCTTGTTGCTCGTCCGATGATGCTTGTCGACCGTGATTCCGCGCCGATGATATTCAACACCAGCCGCTTCCAGGTTCAGGCTTTCAACGTTCGGGACCCGTCCGGTTGCCACCATAATTTTGTCAACGATCAGTTCGTGCTCGTGATCCTGGTGTTTGATCGTGCAGTGCAGCCGACCATCGCGTGGTTCGACCTTTTGCAACTCCGCGTCAAACCGAACGTCAATGCCCTCTTCTTTGAACACGTCCAGAATGATTTCACCCGCTTCAGGATCATCCTTATCCATGATCCGTTGGCCGCGTTGGAGGATCGTGACCTCTGAACCCATCCGGCGCATCGAGTGCGCCAGTTCGCAACCGATCGGACCACCGCCGATGACCATGAAGTGTTCAGGAAGTTCAGTCAGTTCAAAGAACGATTCACTGGTCAAGCAATTGTCGCGAAGCCCCGGGATATCGGGAACGAACGGCCGCCCGCCCGCACAAATCATCGCTCGACGAAACTTGATTTCTTTGCCATCCAGGTCCAACGTATTGGGGCCTGTGAATTTGGCGTTCCCAAACAGCACATCAACGCCCATATCATCCAGTCTTTTCGCACCATCGTGATGAGCCATGTCGGCGCGGACGCGGCGCAGGCGCTCCATGACTTTTGTGAAATCAACTTTGACCTCTCCCACGTTGACACCAAACTCGTGCGCCTTGGATGCCTGGTGCGCTACGTGAGCAGATTTGATCAGTGTTTTCGAGGGAACGCACCCAGTGACTAAACAGTCTCCACCCATCATGTGCCGCTCGATCAGCGCGGATTTGGCTCCCAACATCGCAGCACCGCCAGAGGAAACGAGGCCGGCCGTTCCTGCTCCGATCGCAACCATGTCATAGACGCCGTCGATCGGTTTGGTCGGCCAGTTTTGCGGATGCACGTTGTCGCGCAGTTTCTGATTGTGCACATCGCCAGGAGGAAGGACGTTGGGGTCATGTTCGTTGGTAGTCATTTGATTTTCTATTTCATTTGTACATGCTTGCCGATGAAGCACGTGATCTGCGGAAACTTTACAATCTATTGTGGCTGCGTCGGATAGTCCTGTGCAACCTAGGTGGTCTGTCAGTGTTGAATTTTAAGGTAGCTGGTTTCGTCGATCCTAATCTTTATTTTGAAGACCACGAGTGTTTTCAAAACTCAGCTTCTCGATTATCCAAATCGTTTACTCAAATAATCAAAAACTTTAGACAATCGCAAATCGGTCGTTGAAGGACCGGTTCTGATATAAAAATGATCTAACTTTTCGTTTGACAAATAGCATGGATCACTGCCTGCCTGCACGTCGATTCGCAATACATCTTTGCCTTCAATTGTTTCCGTGTGGAAATTAATGCTCTCCAAATGGAGCGATCCCAGCTGTGACTGAATCGAGTTGGTCAGAAACAACAACATTTTGTCTTCATTTTCAAAGCGGTCTGCATCAAGCCCGAGGACCTCTCCATCATCGCCAACTCCTACCAACAATATTCCGCCATCGGAATTGAGGAATGCGGCAATCGTCTTGGTGATGGCATGGGTTATGTTCTTGTCTTTTTTCTCGGCTTTGAGATTCCATCTGAGAGTTGACTTAAACTCCACGTAGTCGCTTTCTCCCTGCAAGATGAGGTCTTGCGTCGAAGTCTGTTGAACAGATCGCAAATAGTTCGTCACACGTTTACTTAACCTGCGAACGATCGCAAGACTGGTTTTTGGTGGTACGCAACTGGTGTCAAACAGACACGTGCCATCGACCGCAATCACTGCGCTATCAGCGTTGGCTGTCAAAGTCCCCAATCGAAACTCGCCATTGAGTACGCCGATCTCACCAATCAACTCGCCTTCTTGCAATTGAATCGAAGAATTGTCCGGGAACTTCAAAGTCAACGCTCCCTGCAATAAGTAGTAGATCGAATTGGGCTGGTCGCCCATCTCGAAAATCTGACTGTTCTTTGCGACGATCTGATACGACAAAGCCTCTTCTAGTTTCCCGGATGCAGCACTATCAAAGCCGCCGAACACCTCGTGCGTAGAAATAGCAGCGAGCATTTCTTTTGCCGACAAAGGGCTAAACTTACTCATCACACATGTCCATCGTCAATTCAAAATAATCACTGGACTAACAACCACAATCGGGGCCACATTGCTCGTTGTTGGTATCCACCAATGCAAGTTTTGGTTTCTCTGATGTTCGCGGTCGATCCTTGGCAAACGTCATGCGGCAATATTGCACCACGCCTGCGCCAACCAATCGTTTCGCTTCATCCAGCAATGACTTGAGTTCCGCTATATTCAAAGAAGCCAAAACGTCCGGAACACCGTCAGCGGTAGCGAGTGTTTTGCCCAACCCTGCAACCAGCAGTTTCTTTTTCAGATCAAGAACTAAATCCAACAAGGACTGGCTCTCATCCGAATATCCAGTCACCACAAATCCTGCATCAAGCAGCAGTTTCTGGTAGCCAGCTGCCGTTTTGGCCGAAGCGAGACAAGTCCACGGAGCTAGTATCGATTCCACTTCCGTCGGAAGCTGCCCGTTCAAAACCATATCCGAAATCGCCAGGTTTCCGCCCGTCTTGAGTACTCGGTAGAACTCATTCATTGCGGCCGACTGATCGGCAAAAGTACTCACCGCGCATTCGCAGACCACATGATCAATCGACGCATCCTCAATCGGAAGCGATGCCGCATCTCCGATCTTGAACTCAACCCTGGCCCCTTTGCGGAGAGCAATTTCCTGCGCACGCTGAATGTTGTACTCGCTAAAATCCACTCCGGTAACATGTGTCTCGAACTGCTCGTCGACCAGCAACGTCGTCGTTCCCATTCCACACGCAACATCGAGAACTCGATCATCTTTTCGGATGTTCAGGCTGTTGATTAAACGCTTCGTTAGATCGGTCCCACCAGGATGGAAGCTATCCCCAAGAATCGTTTGCACCCAATCTTGTTCGTAAAATTGAGCACAGCAAGCGGCAGTTTGATTTGAGTCGGTAGTCACTAGAGATTTCCTGTCGGCCGGTTAATAGCGTTGTATTGGCAAAAAGAAACGGGCTTTCCTTCGGCCGAGATGATGTGAACGCAACACTTGTCGATTCGATCCTGATCGTATGTGTAAGCGTCCATGAATGGCTTGATCCCAATCGCGAACAGAGAATTCCAGTCTTCGGAATCGTGGGTGCCCAGATCCGACGGCAGTGAAGCGACCAGCCCAAGCAAGCGATCAACGGCAGCTTCTTCCATGTTGGCGACTGCCGATGATCCCATGACTTTTTGCAGCAGATCACCCAGGCTTCCGGCGCTGTCAAAGGTATCGGAGACGGTCGCGATCAGTTGGCTGATGCCTTCTTCGGCCCATTGGCTGTATTTTGGCAGGTATCGGGAAAGCGGAGTCAGCCCTTCTTTGGTGCGAACTGCCGCAGCCATACTAAAACAGTTTGGATCGGAGCAGGGGATTGGAGTGAAGTCGTCTTCAGAGAAAACGCCATCCGTTTGTTCGACAATCAACTTGGCCACATCGGCAAGTGTCAAGCGATCGTCCAACATCGGGTTGTCGTAACGACCGGAATACATTGCCGGTTGGATCATCACTTTTCGGACACTTCGAACCTGAGTCGTAGCGAATCGGATAAACTCACCGACCTCGTCGTGGTTGATGCCACGCGTCAGTGTCATGATCGGAACCGTATTGATTCCCAGCCGCTCGCAATTTTCGATCGCCTTGCGTTTGGTTTCAGTCAGGTCACGGCCCCGCAGCAATTCGTAAGTACCGGGCTTGAAACCGTCGAACTGAAGATAGATCGAAACCTTCGGTCCATGCTCGGCAATCCGCTCAGCGAAATCAGGCTTGGCCAGCAACAGCCCATTTGTGTTGATGTAAACCTGCTTGATTCCTTTGTCAATCGCCATCTGAAGCATGGCAAAAAAGTCAGGATGAATCGTCGGCTCACCGCCCGACAACTGGATCAGGTCCGCTTCTCCCTTTCCCATTTCAAGCAATCCATCGAGCGTCGATTCGAATTTTTCGATCGACATAAACGATTTGTTTTGTGGCGACGAACCAGCGTAGCAAGTCGGACAAGTCAAATTGCAACTTTGAGTGATCTCGATCAGCATATTGCAGCTGTGATTCTCGACCTGGTCACCGCAATGCTGATTAGGTCCGCAGCAACAAGCGACTTGTTCAACCGCCGGATCGGCGACGTAGTAGTGCCGCACATCGGACGCCAACAACGCAGAAAAGTCGCCGTGCTCGGCACAGGTCTTAAGCATGAAAACACGGCTGTCTTTTTCGACAACGTCGGCTGGAATCTTCTCCAAACATTCCGGGCATATCGAAACCGTCGTTTTAATCGTACGGTCAAAAGTAAAATCAGATCGCGAGAATTTGCGGTCCGGCGACGTGAGTTTTACGAGTTCTCGAGGGTTGTTCAAATTATCTCTCGAATGATGCCTGGTAGTAATGCACGAATCAAAAAATCAGCGATCAAGGTCGTGATGGTCGCTTAATCCTTCATCGTCTTTGATGGCTTCCGGATTTGCCCCTGAGAATTGTTTGAGGGCTTCGGCGATTGCCGCTTTGGCTTCTTTGTCCGCAACCGCAGATGACCTCGGTGAAAAGTCGACTGACAACTTCCCTCCGTGTGGCCCGACCACTTCAACACCCAACCGCTCTCGCAAGTCATCCAGGTCGCGATCCCAAAGCTCCTCCCATTTCATTGACAGCAACGCCTTTGATTGGAGTCCCATATGGTATCCGGCAACGATGGACTCAAGACAATCACTGAACAATTCAGGCTCTTTGAGCATGTAGCGAAACACACCTCCCGCGCAAACTGCGGCAGCCATTGGCCGATGCGTTTGAGCCAGCTCGACCGCCTTGATCGCAATTTCGCCCAATGGATGCGTATCAAACCCGGTCACCACATGCCAAATGTCATGCGTCTGTCGAATTCGCATCATCACGTAGTCGATATCGTTCTGGACGTCGATCTTCCGGTAATAGTCAGGATCGAAACCCATCGAATCGAGATGGTAAAAGTACTTGTAACCAAGCGTGTTTTTTGGAAGCTTGCCAAGCGAAACCGTATCAGGAACTGGTTGTAGGTAACGCTCCTTTATCATCGCATCGACAGCAGGGTCTTTGGAGGTAAAGCGAAGCAACTCCTGGCTGCTTTCTGACTTGAGCAATCCATCTTCCATCTCGAAAACAGATTGGGTCCCTTCCGGATTGAACATCATTCCGATGCTACCCTTGAGAAACCCCAGATACGATGGGTGGGTGTGATGGTTCTGATGAAAACTTAACAGTGACTTGAGCATGCGTGACGCTAGCAATATCCTGGAAAATGACCTCGTACATTAGTCGCCAAAGCGCCTTTTCGATTACGCGGTGCGAGCAGAGCTAACCGTTGTTGCCGAAGTTGAAATGCCTTGTGCATCACCATTCGCCTCACAATTCTTTGCTTTTTGTGACCGGAACGACCTAGCTCTTTCGTGTCTAACCTCAAGGCAATTCGGGGCACTTATCGTAGCACCGCCCCCATCCTTTAACAATACGATGGTGGCCAGGCACGCGTCCCGGCGTGAACAGGTTCTCGAAATCCAATGTCCCGTGGGCGGCGGTCCACCCGACAGGACCAGCTTCCGAACCTCGATTTTGTGGTTGGAGAACACCGCGAACAAACTCGATCACCAAGCAATCACTTGATCTTCTTTTGGCTATTGATTCGATTTGAGCAGGTTCGATCGAAGGCATTACTCTTCTGACTCCAGAGCTTTAGCCACACAGGCAAGCAAAGTCATCCGCGCACGATAGATGAGTTCCAAAACATCGCTTTGACTAAGTCCAAACATGCCGCTGACTTCCTCAACCGAGACATCTTCCAGGTCACGAAGGATAAAAATATCTGCATGGACTTCGTTCAACAGTCCAACGCATTCATTGAATGCTTTCCAAAATGCAGGATCGTCAGATTGACTAAGTACATTCGCTTCCAAACCCGAAGTCTTCTCCGGAATAACAAATTCTCGGTCGAGTACGTCTCGTGTTGAACGACGTGCTTTGGCAATCGCGTCTTCGGATCGGTACTTGTTTCGATAGTGTGCGCGAATTTGTTTTCGAAGAATCGCAATCAACCAGATCGAATCATGTTCGTCAGAATTTCCCGTTGGGCTTGTTTCCTGCAGCGCGGTTGAAAAGGTGTTGGTTAATACTTCGTTAAGTTCGAGTTTATCCATAATCCGAAGGCTCGCATATGAATAGATTCTTTCTAAGTGCAACTTGATGTCGTCTGGTGTCATTGAAAATCGCTTATGGCCAAGGATGGCGTGATGACCTGGGGTTATTGATTGACGAGCAACGCAACGAGTTGCTGCTTTGAATATTGACTCATCTCAACGCTAAGCCCGTCAGCAGACTGAAGCCTCTGCCTAAGTTCATCTAGAAGTAACCTGGCTTCTTGTTTCCGATCACAGTCAGATTCATTGCGAACATCCAAATGTTTGGTCCCAACATCAATTTGGCGCGAAGATTCAAAGAATGTTTGAGGAGTTATCATGAAATCAGCTCAATTACTGGACCTGTTGAAAAGAATACGAATTCCGTCATGAGGTTAGCCGCAACTACCCGTGGCTGATTACAGTCAAAGGCCTGTAATCTTTCTCGAATTTAGCAAACAGCTCTGTACGATGAAAAACGCCCCCACTGCCGCCTAGTTTTCTTCCTGTTTGCCCCTCGTCATCATTTTGTCCACGCTAAATTTTCCTCCGCCAACAACCAAGGCAATCAAGGAAGTCACCATGGTGATGATTGGCAGCGGAAGCGGTGGAACGAACGGAACTTCGGTAAGCCCGCCCGGTAAATTTTCGGGATCCAGTCCAGCGATGGTCAGGGTCGCGATCACCGCTGGAACCATCGTGGCGATTCCCAGGAACCCTCCGACACGCGTAAACAACCCGGTCAACAACAGGATCCCCGCAACAAGCTCTGTCGCGGAGGCTGCCCAGACGTTCAGGTCCACCATCGGAAAACCGGCAGCGGTCATGATGTTCGCAAAATGCTGCGGGTCACCAAAGTGCTTGAGACTGAAGAAAGTCAAAATTCCACCAGCGATCAATCGAGGTACAATTGGAAAAGGCTTGTCAGTTGTTTGTTGAAGTTTTTTCATTGCAATATTCTCCGTTTATAGATTTCATTTTTCGATAAGTCCTGGATTGGCAATCGCCAATGTTGGCTGTTGGATGAACAGTATTAGTGATTGGTTTCGCACCTACAATCAGTGCTATGCTTCAACCTCCCCAATGGTTCGCGATTCCAAGGCAACCTTGACAATGTCTGAATGGATAAACAGTTTCCCTGGTTCCGCTTCCCGTCCGATTTCTCGATAGACCCAATCCGGTACACCAATGTCGGAGAGGTAAAGCTCGCCGACAAACGGTTGGGCCTCGGCAGCCAACAGCCCAGCCTTGGGCAACGCAAGTGTCATGGTCGCTTCGGCGACGATCGTTGATCCGTGAGCCTCACCGGTGGTTGAATTGAGCCCTGAAGGTGTGTCTAACGCCAACACTCGCGCAGGCGACTCGTTGGCGCACTCCATCAGATCGGCCGCTCTTCCTCGGGGAGCCCCGCGCAAACTGTATCCGATCAGCCCGTCCAAAATCACGTCGGGCACGACTCCCGATTCTGCCTTCGTGTTCGGCAACTCCGAGCTTGTGATTTCCACGCCTAGACGCCGGAGTATCCCGAGCTGGTGAGCCGGCACACCCGAATACCCATCATCTGGCTTCGTTGTCATCACCGAAACATCGGCACCCCATTGATGCAAACGCCTTGCTGCGACCAAGGCACCACCTCCATTGCCGCCCGTCCCTGCCATCACCAACACGCGTTTGGATTCAGGGGCAGGCAAGAAAAGGTCAACACAAAGTCGTGCCAAATTGCGACCTGCGTTTTCCATCATCTGTATCA
>CAZXLW010000079.1:0-14884 GCA_964641465.1 uncultured Pirellulaceae bacterium
ATATAGCATCTCTTTGGCTCCTTTGCCGTGTTGCAAGTACCGACTTGATGGTGGTTTTTCGAAGCCACGGATTGGCACGAATCTACACGGATGAAGCGTGGAATATCCGTGCAGATCGGTGAAGATCAGTGGCTTACGCTATTAAGTGAGGTTGCAATCGGCTACGCCAAATCGTTTGCTCGCGCAGGTTGGTAAGCCATTGCAACTGGCAGCAGCGATTCAAGAAAGTCGTCTTGGACGCCAACACGCTAAATCGGCTTGCTGCGTCGGAAAGCAAGAAGTGCGGCCATTGTCATTAAGATGCAGCTATTTGGCTCGGGAACTGTAATTAGATTGACACGAACAAATTCACTTCCAGTCTGGGGAACTATACTTGAAAAATTTACTGCCAGTGAATCGGACGTAAATGAAATTCGATCTGCGTCGAATTCAGCAAAATCAGTTTCAAACGTAAAGCCCACCAGTGACTGACCATCAGCAAAGTCTAAATCACTAATGATGGCGCCATTGAATTCTCCACCAGCAAAAAACGTCCCAGGTACGAAATCCAGTCGAAACACAATGAAGTCCGATTCGGGATCTACAAGAAACGTATCTCCGATTAATGTGAATCCGACTTCGTCAGTCGCCCCTTCGACGACCACGATTGATTCCGAGAAGACTGAACTATTTTGATCTGGAGTCGCGTAATCGAACTGGATCGTGTCGCCCAGCAGATCCGCTTTCAAAGTTCCGGTCCATGATAAGAAAACAAACGGGAACATTAACAGGAATATAGCTTGCTTCATTGGAGACACCTTCAACATGGATGGACATCAACACGTGGGGGGACTGATTATATCGCCTTGGAAGCCAAGAGGCAAATCCTGACAGTGCAACCCTGTCGATGAAATTGCCCACAGACAACGAAGTGGTGGAATGACAAAAGAAAGAACACTGCAGGTAGGTACTCTTGAAGTTTTGGCTCAAAGTCGGGGCAGCGAGAAGACGGATACTCTCAAAGATTGGACGCCGAAGAACTAGCTCGATACAATCTAACTCCAAATACAAACGACAAACCCGAGGAGTCAAGCCGCCTCCTTGCTGCGTGGCTTCGTTCAACAACGTTATCTCACGCATGGCTAACGTGACGGCGATGATAAAACGCTATGCGATAACCGACTCGGCATTTGGCAATATTTCGCAATGTGTAGCGAATGTTATTATGCCCCATCCCTTATTTTGATTTGCCTTGGCTGAGAACACAGTAATCACTTTTAATACGAAGCCAATACACATTGGTGGAACAGTATGTTGTTCGGCGTTTACGGTTTTGGTCGGTACGGCAGCAACACCAAACGCAATTGCTTCCGAGATAATCCCGTTGGCGATCGGTTTCGGCATCATGGCAATTCCAACTGCAGTTTTTGCGTATTTCTTGCCACGGCTTACCGTAGAGGCAATGCCATTTCCTCTTTGGCGATTACCGAGAACGACGTTCTTGATGTCTCGCCCCTTGCTCCGGTTTGTAGGAACGACGCTGACAGGCCTGGTGATCGGCTTGGCAATACTCGCTCTGTTTCGGAATGCGTTTTATTGGATTCCGCTTGTGGCTTACGCTCCGACTACAATTCTGTTCATTGCTTCGACAATCCGAAGGCTTCGGCGCCATCCAAACTCTGAGTTCGCAATGCCTCTTCCGCTCCCGTATCCTTTAAGCAGAAGCATGAGGCGCACACGAAAAAAGATCGTGGGATAATGGGGTATCACTGGCGGAGGACGGATACTCTCAAAGATTGGACGCGGCAAAGCGAGCTCGATACAATCTAAATCCAAATACAAAATACAAAACCCAGGAGTCAAGCCGCCTCCTCGCTACGTGGCTCAATTCAACAGCGTTTAATCACGCATCGCTAACGCGACGACGTTGATAAAACGCTATACGTTATGTCGCTAAAAGATTTCGATGCTTTTATCTCACTCGTATGATTCTCGTGTTGCAATGCAGATCGCAAACCGCGAGGCAGAATCTGCGGACATGGAGGATCCGTTTATCGCAGATGTAGCGCAGGCGTATGCCAATGAGCTGCGCGCGCAGAATGCCGTGGATTTTGATGTTCACACGTGAACTGGAAATGTGACGAACGTACGGGACCGTGGCCTAAACGCTACCTAAGGGCCAGCGGCTGATTTGCGTTTGGATGATCCAATCCGTTGAATCATTCCGGTGGGTTCAGCTCAACTAAAAGTCAATTGTCTTGCTGACATCGGCGCCGGGTTTGGGGACCCAGTACTTGCCGTTTTCGTCGGGCTTGAGTGGTGGCTCGCCGTCCATGGATGCGAGCTGCTCGACGTTTGCCAGGCTGATGTTGGAATTGATGGCGTCTTCCCATTTCAATTCGCGACCAGTATAAGTCGCCAGGCGGCCGAGGATGGCGGTCATGGTACTCTTGGCACCGTACTCGCCTTCGTTCGGGATAATGCCGTCTCGCATGCTTGCGAACAGATCGTGGTGCTCTTGTTGGTGACCGCCTCGTTTCCCTTTCGAATGGAAGATCACTTCACCGTCCGGCGAGTAGATCTTGCCGCGACCGACGTTGGCGTACCCTTTGGTGCCGTGTACGAACTCGCCGACCTGGTTGTGGCAGTCAGGCATGTGGCGGCACTGGCTGATCATTCGATGCCCATTCGCATAGGTAAATTCAACCATGTGGTGGTCGTAAATCTGACCATGATTCTTACCATCTCGGACAAGTCTTCCCCCCTGGCCCTGGGCCTTGACCGGAAACCCATCATTGAGCCAGTTGATCACGTCGAGATTATGAATGTGTTGCTCGACGATGTGGTCGCCGCAGATCCAGTTGAAGAAGTACCAGTTTCGCATTTGGTATTCGAGTTCCGTTTGGCCTTCGCGGCGATTGTAAACCCAGGGAGTCGTTCCATTCCAATACACTCGGCTGACGAGGATGTCGCCAATGATGCCCTCTTTCAACTGCTCCATCGTTTCTTCGTACGCTCGTTCATGTCGTCGCTGCAGGCCAACGGCGACCGCGAGGTTCTTTTCTTTGGCTTTCGCACTGGCTTTCAAAACACGGCGGATCCCGGGAGCATCAACAGCAACCGGCTTCTCCATGAATACGTGCTTGCCGGCATCGACGGCCGCTTCGAAATGCATCGGGCGGAATCCAGGCGGCGTGACCAACAGCACCATATCGATGGCAGAATCGAGGACGCGTTTGTAGGCATCAAAGCCAACGAACTTGTTCTTGTCTTCGACCTTGGTTTTCTTAGGGTGAGATTCCTGGCAGCCCTCCAGGCTTTGATTCAAGCGATTTTCGAAAACGTCGCCGACGGCAACTAGTTCAACATTGCCTTTGGTCTTCATCGCTTGCTTGGCAGCTTGCGTGCCTCGGCCACCGCAGCCCACGAGCCCGATTCTGACCGTGTCTGTTCCGCCAACGTTGGCTGATTTGGCAAGCGAAAGATTGCTCGGAACAACCAATCCGGCCGCTGCGCCGGCAGCAGTTATCTTTGATGTTGTTTTTAGAAAATCTCGACGCGTTTCATTAGATGGCTGTTTCACGATCACTCCATGAAAATTTCAGTTATTCATTGCCGACCAGTTTAACGACCGGGGTCCCAGAAATCAACGAATGCCGATCGCAAACGGACGGCTGGGGCAGGAAAAAAAGAGGGGTGCCTGACAATCGGAACGAGTTCAGACAGCTTCGCCGGTCAAATCTTTCAGGCGTCCGCGGTCTCGTGCCGCAATGATTTGCAATCGTCCACGTTCCGGGCGTTTTCGAACTTGTTTCATGCTTGTTAGCTTCAAGTCGTCAAAGCCTAGGCTTCGAATCAGTTCGGTACAAACTCCCGGGCCGGTCGGGAACCAGGCCAGGTTTTCGAGCCCGCCATGCAGGAGGTCTGGTTCTTCGATCTGTTGGACTAACGCCCCGTCAATTTCGTCCCACAGAAAAGCTGTCTGGAAGATCAATACGTCGCGGCATAAATCGGCAGCGATCTTCAGTCCTGATATCGGATCAGCGAGATGGTAGAACAGGCCTTTGAATTGAACGATGTCGAACGGGTTCAGGTCTTTGGCCGGCAAGTCATGGAGGGTGCAGACCTCCAGTTGAATTCGGTCTTTCGGACCAACGGTTCGTTTGTTCTTGACGACTCGTGCTTGTTTGATCCAGTGTTCCCGGGCATCAAAACCGTATCCAATTTCCGCACCGCGTTCTCGAACCCAGAAACAGTAACCGCCGGCATTGCAGCCGCAATCCATGAATCGCTTTCCCGACAATCCATCGGGGTACAGGCTATCAATCAGCGTCAAGAACTTCACGCGAGCATTGTCACGACTTCGTTTGCACTGTGCCGGATCCTTACCGGCGAGTTCTATCAGTTCCCCGGTGTTGAACTGGTCGGTGACCTGGATACTCATCCGCCACGGAGAGAACCGCTTTAGCTGGCGGTGCAGTGCCGCATGGTCCTGGTCCGTTTGCAGACTGGTTGCCGCGGAATCAATGCCTGTCGATTGATCTGTCAAATTGCCCATGCTTTCAACTAACAAATCTCGCTGGATGGGTGAACGGCAGCAGCAACTGGTGATGCTAGCTGAAGTCCAATTCCCGGACTTTCATTTCATTGCCTTTGAGGTTGGCCAGTCGCCCAGGTTCCCGTGCTCCGAAAATCTCAAACCGGTGGCGATCTTCTCGACGCATGAATTGAGTCAATTTGAATTCTTTGAATCCTAACCAATTCAAAATCAGCAAGATCGCTTTGGGCCCGTTCGGAAACCAAGCCAGCTCTGACACACCGGACATCACATAGTCGGAACTAACCCGACGTCGAGGCGTCAGTCCACCGGCGTTGTCGGGATCGTACATGGACGCGGTGTTCACGACGATCACGTCTTTGGTCAGGTCGCAAGCGAGTTTTAAGCCGTGAATCGGATCTGGCAAGTGGTAGAAAATGCCACTGAAATACGTGAATTCAAAGGGCTCCAGATCTTTGCCCGGCAAGTCGTACAGATCCATGACCTCGAAATCAATGTTGTCGGTCGGTGCAGCGGTTCGATGTTCCTTAATAAAGTCGGCCTGCTTGATCCAGTGGTCCCGAACATCGAAACCGTAAACGTATTCTGCCCCCAACTCCCGGGCGAGGAAACAATAGATCCCACCGTTGCACGCGCAGTCGAGGAATCGTTTGCCCTGCATTCCTTCCGGGTAGACTCCCAGCATGCGTTCGCAGAATTTCTCGCTGGTATCGATCAGCGAAACACCATCGTTTTCATCGCGTGCCAATCGTGGCTCGCCACCAAACGCGTTGGCTACCGATAATCCATCACGGATTTGAATATTGTGGTGCCACGGTCGCATCTCGCGAATGCGGTCAATAATCCATTCATCCGAAGCAGCTTCTGCCATCCTCGCGCTCCTGTTGCCGTTGCCTTAGTAGTTGCCGTTGCTAAGTCGTTGCCGTTGCCAGCGTAATCGCTTGAAATGCCGGGGCGTTGACTTACTTCCCAAGAATTCCCTTCGTCGCGGCAACTGTCTTTTCCGCAGTAATTCCGAAATGCTCGTACAGAGTTTCAAACGGTGCCGAGGCTCCGAAGGATGACATTCCGATAAATTCGCCGCGAGTTCCCAGGTACTTATCCCAGCCTTGCCGGATTCCGGCTTCGACCGCAACTCTCGCTTCAATCCCCTTGGGCAGCACCGATTCGCGATACTCGTCCGATTGCTCGTCAAAGATTTCCCAGCAAGGCATACTGACAATGCGAGCTTGAATGCCTTGGTTCGCAAGTTCTTTGGCCGCATCAAAGCAAATCGAAAGTTCGCTGCCAGTTCCGATCAGGATCGCTTCCGGATTATCGCAATCTTGAACCACGTAGCCACCTCGCTTCACGCCCTCGGTGACACCATGCTTGTCGGCATCCAGAGTCGCGAGTGATTGGCGAGTGAGCACCATCGCCGTCGGTCGATCCGTTTGCGACAACGCAACTTCGTAGCATCTTGACGTTTCGTTTGCATCGGCCGGTCGCATGACGAGTACATTCGGGATCGCGCGACAGGCGGCCAGATGTTCGACTGGTTGATGGGTGGGTCCGTCTTCACCAAGCCCAATCGAATCGTGAGTCAAAATGTAGAGCACCGGCTGATGCATCAACGAGCTCAATCTCAAAGCTGGACGCAAGTAGTCGGTGAAGACAAAAAACGTTGCACAATAGACGCGGAGCCCACACAGCGACATCCCGTTGCTCATCGACGCCATCGCATGTTCGCGAATGCCAAAATGAAAATTGCGGCCAGCGAATTGACTGCTCCCGAAACTCGCAGCGCCATCAATCAGCGATTTGTTTGAGCCTGCGAGGTCTGCGGAACCACCAATCAGCCAGGGGATGTCTTTGGCAACCGCATTGAGGACTTTTCCGGACGCGGCCCGCGTCGCCATCCCTTTTTCGTCAGCATCAAAGACCGGCAAACTGGCACTCCAACCCTCCGGCAACTTTCCATCAACCATCGCTTGCAATTGACTGCAATGATCAGGTTGGGCCGATTTCAATTCATCCCAGGCATTGGACCATTGTTCAAATGCCTGCTTGCCTCGCTCTCCCAGCGATTCCTGGAAATGCTCGCAGACTCCTTCTGGAACTGCGAACTTCTCAAACGGCCAGTCGTAGCTTTCTTTCGCCAGCTTGATCTCATCGTCACCCAGCGGAGAACCGTGTGCGGAGGAAGTATCTTGCTTATTAGGAGCTCCGAATCCGATGACGCTCTTGAGAACAATCAAAGTCGGTTTACCGGAAGTCGATTTGAACGACTCGATCGCCTTATCCATCGCGTCGACATCATTCGCATCCGTGACCTCAATGACGTGCCAGCCAAGCCCGCTGAATCGCTCGCGAACGTTTTCGCTGAACGCCAACTCCGTCCGCCCTTCGATCGTGATATTGTTGTCGTCGTAGATCCAACAGAGATTATCGAGCTGTAAGTGCCCGGCCAGCGAAGCTGCCTCGCAGCCGATCCCTTCCATCACATCGCCATCACTGCAGATTGTATATACGTCAAACCCACAGGTGGATTCGCCATAGTTCGCCGATAGCCATTTGCTGGCGACCGCCATGCCGACTGAATTCCCGAGTCCCTGCCCGAGCGGACCGGTGGTCGTTTCGATCCCGGGTGCTTCTCCGTATTCCGGGTGCCCGGCACACGGGCTATGCAGCTGCCGGAAGTTCTTGATATCGTCCAGTGAAATCGCCAGCTCGCCGTTGTTCTTTTTGACTCCGGCCAAATGCAGCACGGAGTACAGCAACATCGACGCGTGCCCGCAAGAAAGCACAAAACGGTCCCGGGCGATCCAATTTGGGTTTTCCGGGTCGTACTTCAGATGCTTCGTCCACAACGAGTAAGCGATCGGTGCGAGGGCCATCGGAGTCCCCGGGTGCCCGCTGTTGGCGGTTTGAACGGCGTCCATTGACAGCGTTCGAATGGTGTTAATTGCCAACTGCTGTACATCTACTGCGGATGTCGACATGCGGTATTCCTAACCTAAAACGACTAAAACGATAGACAAAGCGAACATTTTATCGACCGTTGTAGAATAAGGAACACGGCAATCCGAATCTTCGTCACGAGGAGCGTATGGTTGACGGACCGCCCTTCGCAATGTCGACCAAAAGATATAATCTGGGCAATCTGATGGGCCCGCGAATTGTGCGGCTAATCGAACGTATTAGTTCGCACTGAATGCATGAAATACTAGTGAAACAGTGACTCGTTTTGACCGTTCAGCGGGTACGGTTTATTATTAAGCCGGAGGCCCTGACCTGGGAAGCACTATGAAACCAACTATGAACCGCCGCAAATTTGGTCTGGCAGCTGCCGCTGTCGGGTCTTCGATGTTCCTTCCTCGCACTGCGGGGGCTTGGGATCGCGAGAATTCTCCGACTGAAAAGTCGCCGGCTGAGCTGGTGACCAACGGTGCCCGACGTTCTGTCGAAAAGGCTTTGGCTTTCTTGATCAACCGACAAGTCAAAAGCGGTCGCAACCGAGGAGCGTTTGGGAACTCGGGTTTGTCGGCTGGTGTCGCCACTTGTTCGCTTGGCGGATTAGCGCTGATGTGCGGCGGGCATGCTCCAGGGTTTGGGAAGTATGGCAAAGCGATCGACATGTGCGTCGAGTTCATACTCAAGAATGTCAATAAAGAAGGCTACATTGCCAAGCTGGATAATTCGGCCCGCGAAAATATGTACGGGCATGGATTCAGCATGCTGTTCCTGTCGCAAGCGTACGGCATGACGCAAAAGAAAGAGATTGGTGACAAGCTGCGCAAGGCGGTCCAGTTAACCTGTCGTTGCCAGAACAAAGACGGCGGTTGGCGATACCAGCCCCGCAAGAGCGACGCGGACCTATCAATCACTGTTTGCCAGATCATGGGCCTGCGTGGTGCACGTGACGCTGGCATCGACGTTCCGGATGAAATTCGCAAAAAGTGTATCGAATACGTCAAGAAGAGTCAGAATCGCAATGGCAGTTTTCGTTACACACTTAACGGCGGTCACACAACGTTCGCGATGACGGCTGCGGGCGTAACGTCATTGTATAGCGCTGGAATCTATGAAGGGGACCAGGTCAAGAAGGCGTTGCAGTACTTGCTGAAGTTCAAACCGTCAGGAGTCGCGCGAGGCGGGCATTATTTCTATTCCAATTATTACGCGGTGCAGGCCATGTGGCACGCCGGCGGCGAGTACTGGAACGATTGGTATCCGGCGATTCGCGAACAATTGATCTCGTCACAGGCAGCGGATGGTTCCTGGAGCTCCAGCGAAGCGGGCCCGGAGTACGGAGCTGCGATGGCTTCGATCATTCTGCAAATGCCACTGAATTATCTTCCTGTTTTTTCACCGTAGACTTATGCACGAACTAGCCGCCGATACGATTCTCTTCGCCCAGTTTTCACCAACTCAAACTCGTGACCTGTTAGTCGCTTTGATTGCGATTGGATTGGGTCTGAACATTGTGCATGCGGCCGTGTTTAACTATTCCAAGTGCATGGAACTCGGATCGGTACAAACGATGGACGCCTCACTGGGGCGACCTGCGACCCGAATTATCCTGTATTGCATCGGCGGGTTATGTTTGCTGATGGGCGTCTATCTGGTCGGGCAGGCGACCCTTCAACGGAAGACTGCCAGTTCCGATTCAGGCGTCAAAAAGCTCATGACAACAGAAATTGCCGGTGTAGCTGGTAACTGACGCGACAGACTGACGCTTGTTCCTCCGGCCCAAGGGCTGGCAGTTTGCCTAGTCCGGGAAATTCGGAGAGCGAAAGCGAGCCTCAGTTTAACGACAAGCCGGAAGGCGGCGGCGATAGCGCCGATTGATTTCAAGATTGCTTTCAAAAAGACATGCCATTGATTAGCTAATGTTCGACGGTTGTCCGACCTGCTGTTGTCTGTACGTTTAGCCGTACAAAATCTATAATCGCGGCATCTCGCCAGATTGTTCCCCGGCGTGTGGATTGTTCCCGCGACATGCCTGCGACATGCAATTCGGCGCGAGCAAGTGCCTATCAATCAGAGTCAAACTCAATCATGGATTTGAGTGCAGTGGTAACCGAACAGGACAATCTGGAGCAATGGCTTCCCACGTTTCGACTGTCGGCGTTCCGACGTGGGCAGGTCGATGTGATGCAGGCGGTGACCGAGGGCTCGGACACGCTTTGCATTATGCCGACTGGCGGTGGCAAAAGTCTGTGTTACCAATTGCCGACGATGGCTCGGGAAGGTACGACCATCGTGGTCAGCCCGCTGATCGCGTTGATGAAAGATCAGGTCGATGCGCTTGAAGAATTGGGCATTGCGGCCACGTTGATCAACAGCTCCATTTCCGCCGAGGAACAACGATCCCGCATCCGACGGATGCAGGACGGTGAATTCAAACTCGTCTACATCGCGCCCGAGCGTCTTCGCAGCAGCAGTTTTATCCGAGCCATCCAGCAAGTAACCATTCAGCTGTTGGCTGTCGACGAAGCGCACTGTATCAGCCAGTGGGGGCACGATTTTAGGCCGGACTACGCGCGGTTGGGGCGGTTGCGACAATACGTTGGTAACCCACAGACAATCGCGTTGACGGCGACGGCGACCAGTCTGGTGCAAGAAGACATTTGTAAAGTGCTCGATCTGAAAGAGCCAAGTGTTTTCGTGTCCGGGTTTGCGCGGGAAAATCTGGCCTTGAATGTCGAGTCCGTTTCCAGCAACTCGCAGCGGGATCGCCGGTTGGTCGAGTTCCTGAATGCAACGGCCGGGGCAGGGATCATCTACGCATCGACGCGGAAGAACTGTGAACACCTGGTCGAGTTATTAGCCGATGAGATCGACCGACCGATCGCGTTTTATCACGCTGGACTTACTCCGGAACGCCGCCGCGCAGTCCAGGATAAATTCATGTCGGGCGAAACACCGATCGTCGTTGCCACGAATGCCTTTGGGATGGGAATCGATAAAGCCGACCTGCGATTTGTCGTTCACTACAATTTGCCTGGGAGCGTCGAAGCGTATTATCAGGAAGCGGGCAGGGCAGGGCGTGACGGAGATCCTTCTGAATGCCTGTTGTTTTATTCGTATCAGGATCGCTTTATCCAGGAGTTCTTTATCGAGAATTCCTATCCGTCACGGGGCGTCGTCAAGCAGGTCTACGAGTATTTGTGTGCATTCGATGTCGATCCAATCGAAATGACTTTGATGGAAATCAAGGAAGAATTGGGCCTTTCGACCGGTACGGAAGCGATTTCGACAAGCGAGAATCTGTTGGAAAAAGCTGGTGTGCTGGAACGGCTTGATTCCCAGCGGAACATGGCCGCGATCAAGATTGACTCCGAGCATCAGACACTTGTGGACATGTTGCCCCGCGATGCGAAAGCCCAGCGGCGAGTCCTGCAGGCGCTGGAGTATCGGGTCGGATCGCTGCGCGGCGAGCGAGTCTTCTTCGCGCCGAAACAGCTCGCGGAATCGCTGGACATGAAGTGGGATGCGGTGAACCGGGCGATTCGGAATATTTGTAAGCTGGAGGCGGTAGATTACGTGCCACCATTCCGCGGCCGCGCGTTGCATCTGTTGAGCAAAGACAAAAAGTTTCATGAACTTGAAATTGACTTCCAGGAACTCGAGCGCAGGAAGCAGGCGGAGTATCAAAAGCTTGAAAGCATGTTGCGGTTTGCCACGACGACCCGCTGTCGCCAAATCGAGATCCTGGAGTATTTTGGCGATCCGGAAATTCGTACGTGCGAGAAGTGCGATCGATGTACGGAGCAAGGTGCCGGTGGGGCGACTTCCTACGTCCTGGCGGACGGCGATGCCAACGCCTGCATGTTTGCGATTCAAGTCGCGTTGAGTGGGGTCGCGAGAACTCACGGTCGGATCGGGAAGAACTTGATCTCGCAAATGTTAACGGGCTCCAACTCGAAAAAAGTCAAGGGCATGGGGCTGCAGAAGCTCAGCACTTTCGGATTGTTGAGCCCAATGCGGCAGTCGGATACCGGTGAGTTGATCGAGTGGTTGTTGGAGAGTCGCTACATTGCCCAGATGGAAACGACCAAGTTCCGTCCGCTGCTTCAGATCTCGGAATCTGGTAAAGCGATCATGGCAGGGCACGGAATTGAAAATTGTTGGAATCGAATGCCAGCAACCTTGGCCAAAAAAATTTCCGCGACTTTAAAAGGCAAGAAGCCAAAGATTGCGAGTTCCTCGCCGGAGAGCGAAAAAACGAAAACTGGGTTACCAGGCCCGGCTGAACCGGAAAAGAAGTCGAAGAAAAAGAACAAAGCAGTGGAAACGCCTGTGGCAGACCTGAGCGATGAAGTGGTGGACGAGGATGTTACGCAGCCGGAACCGGATTCTTCATCGGAGTCTTTAGAGGCGGGATCAAAAAAAGCAGGATCGAAAAAGGAAATTCGGGTCGATGGGCCGGAATCGGTGAAACCGGCCTACTATTGGTCATGGAAGTTGTTATCGGACGGTTACACGCATCGAGAAGTACTGGAGGCTCGCCAGATCGACGAATCGACATTGCTGGACCATTTGATCCGAGCCGCCGATGATCGGCTGAAATCTGAACCGGAATGGCTGTTGGACGCGGATGAAATTGCCAGAATCGAAGAATTTGTTGGGAAGCACACCGAATCGAATTTGGCGGGCATGGTTTCCCGGTTGCCGAAATCCATTTCCGCGCAACAATTGATGTACTTCCAGAAGTCCCGAACGCAGAATTAGGCATTCCAAGCATCTTGGCGATTCGATTCGACACGAAATTTGTGCTGTGATCGCACGTCGCATCAAATTGCCAAATGCATTAGAATTTGCCGGATTATACAGTAGTTAAATTCCGGTTTTGGCGATCATTCCGAAGTGGGAACTTGGGAATCCTCATACCTCGTTCAAAAATGCTGTGAGGACGGCAAGTTCTAGCCGGATTCGGAAAAATCCCGACTGGGAAGCACTGAGAAGCACTTACTTAGCCGCGACGTATACTTTGGCCCCGTCGAACTTATTGACTTTGGTGGCCTACAGGAAGAATTGATGGATAACAACTCAAGGGATGACAACCAGAACCAGGACCCAGAGGCTCGAAAGCCAGCCAAAGGGCTGAATTTTTGGATCCTGGTATTTGTCGTCAGTGCTCTTATCGCATGGATGCTGTTCGGTCTGCAGAATCTCGATTATTCGACGATCTCCTACAGCTACCTTAGTAGGCTGGTCGTCGGTCAGGACTTCAACGGCGATGAACTGAAGAACAGTGACGGCGAAAGTATCGGCGGCATTGTCGAATCGGTCGAGTTCGTCGAGCAAGGTGCGTTTGGTACGTTCTCGCGAGAACCTGATCCGGAGCCAGTTTTCAATGCGGAAGGTGAGATTGATCCCAGTGTCGAACCAAAACAACTGAAGAAGAAATTTTACGTTGGTCTCGACGAAAATTCTCGCAAACTGCTGTTGAGCCGGCTCGAAGAAGCTGGTGTGAAACGAATCAAGTACCCGCCGCCGAACAATTTACTGAACTACTACCTGGTGATGTTTTTCTTCGTCTCGCTGGGATTACTGCTGCTGATGTTCCTGTCACTGCGTCGGGCGCAAAGTCAGATGATGGGGGGCACGGGGTTCCTTTCGAATTTCTCACGCAGTCCTGCCAAACGATACGATGCATCCGCGCAGCCGGTTACTTTCTCGGACGTGGCCGGGCTCGAAGGTGTCAAACGTGACCTGCAAGAGATTGTCGAGTTCCTTCGCGATCCGTCGAAGTTTCAAAAACTGGGTGGACGAGTTCCCAAAGGTGTGTTGCTGGTGGGGCCTCCTGGAACCGGAAAAACGTTGCTCGCCCGTGCCGTTGCTGGCGAAGCCGACGTGCCTTACTTCAGCGTCAATGGTAGTGAATTCATTCAGATGTTTGTTGGTGTTGGAGCCAGCCGAGTACGTGACCTGTTTGCGTCAGCCAAGAATCAATCGCCGGCGATCATCTTCATTGACGAAATTGATGCAGTCGGCCGGCAACGTGGTGCCGGACTTGGCGGCGGTCATGATGAACGCGAACAAACGTTGAACCAAATCCTCGGTGAAATGGATGGTTTCCAAGCCAACGATTCGGTGATCGTTGTCGCGGCCACTAACCGACCGGATATTCTTGACCCGGCGTTGCTGCGTCCTGGGCGGTTCGATCGGCATGTGACAGTCAGTCGTCCGACGATGGCGGGACGCGAAGCGATTTTCAAGGTACACGTTCGCGACGTTCCGTTGGGGCAGGATGTTGACCTCAAAACGATGGCTCAGGCGACGGCCGGAATGACTGGTGCGGACATTCAGAATCTCGTCAACGAAGCTGCCTTGTGGGCGGCTCGTCATGAGAAATCGAAAGTCGAAATGGGTGACTTTTACTACGCCCACGATAAAGTCCTGATGGGTGCGAAGCGCGAAGAGGTGCTGACCGCCAAAGAGAAAGAACGAACGGCCTACCATGAGGCTGGTCATACACTCGCGGCATGGAACCTGGAAGGTGCCAATCCGGTTCACAAAGTCACCATTATTCCACGTGGTCGGGCACTGGGTGTGACTCAGATGGTACCGGACGAAGACCGCATGAATATGTCAGAGAATGAAATTCGGGATCACCTGATTGTTCTGCTGGCAGGTCGCGCGGCCGAGCAATTGATTTACGACGAACTAACGGTTGGTGCAGAGAATGATCTCGAGCGGGCGACTTCGATGGCTCGTCGGATGGTGACGCATTGGGGTATGAGCGAAAAACTGGGGCCGGTTAGTTACAAGATGACTGACGAAGACCCGTTCCTCGGTCGTGAGATTCACCAGAATCGACAGTTCAGTGAACATACGATGATCACGATCGACGAAGAAGTTCACAAGATCCTGCAAAAGGCTTCTGCGGATGCGTTGGAATTGCTGAAATCGAAACAAGAGCATTTGCAACAAGTCACCGATGGCCTGCTGGATAAAGAGGAGCTGGATCAAAACGAGATTACCTCGCTGATCGGGCGTTCGGTCCACGCGGACGAATTGGATCGCAAAGCGGCCGAACGTAAGAAGGCCGCCGAAGAAGAAGCCGAAGCTGCTGCTCAGGAAAAGAGCGTTGCAGACGAACAAAACGCGAGCGATCCCGTTTCGTCGTAGTCGGTCGCGTCGTAGTTGGCGAAAGCCTTGTCTAACCACGAAAAACACGAACGACACGAAACGAAGAGATTGATTGCCAAGTCAACTGAATTGAATAGTTTTGGGGTGCCATGTTCAGACGCAGCATGAGCATGTTTAAGCTTCGCGTAACATGATGCCCGTCAATTCAGTCCTGCCAGACAGACGACTTGCCAGACAGACGACTTGCCAAACTATCTTGTCGCGTCC
>CAZXLW010000079.1:14984-22596 GCA_964641465.1 uncultured Pirellulaceae bacterium
TGCCAGACAGACGACTTGCCAGACAGACGACTTGCCAAACTATCTTGTCGCGTCCCGTACTACTTACTAACCAGACGTTAGCTGCCGCAATTCTTTGGGTAGCGGGAATTTCACGTTTTCTTCGCGGGTGATCACGGTTTCGATCGTTGCGTTGAAAGTGTCTTTTAACCAATCGAGGCAATCTTCGACCACTGCCTCCGGGGCACTTGCTCCAGCCGTTACCAGCACCGACTCCGCGCCGTCAAACCAACTCTTGTCGATATCGACCACGCCGTCGATCAAGTAAGAACTCACGCCATTCTCTCCCGCCAGTTCACGTAGCCGTTGGCTGTTGGAACTGTTCTGGCTGCCTAGTACCAGGCAGACGTCAACCCGCGGGGAAACTTCGCGTACTGCTTCCTGCCGATTTTGCGTCGCGTAACAAATGTCGTCTTTCGGTGGATTGACCATTTGCGGGAATCGCTCGCGCAGTCGCGTGATGATGCGATTGGCATCGTCGACGGACAATGTCGTCTGAGTCAGATAAGCCACCTTGGCATCGTCGGCGACATCCAGCTTGTCGACATCTTCAACCGTTTCAACCAGAACCATTGCCTCGGGTGCTTCCCCCATCGTCCCGATGACTTCGTCATGTCCTTCGTGTCCGATCAGGAAAATCGTATATCCTTCCCGGGCGTACTTGACCGCTTCCAAGTGGACCTTGGTGACGAGCGGGCAAGTGGCGTCGATCGCGGTCAGTTGCCGATCGCGAGCCAACTGGCGTATTTCCGGGGAAACTCCATGCGCGGAAAAAAGAAGTGTCGATTTGGGCGGGACTTCCTCCAAATCATCAACAAAAACCGCCCCCTTTTCACGGAACGATTCGACCACATATTTGTTGTGCACGATTTCGTGGTAAACGTAAATCGGCGGGCCGAATTTCTTCAAAGTCAGGTCGAGGCTTTCGATCGCCATGTTGACGCCGGCACAAAAACCGCGGGGACTGGCTAAATATACTTTCATAATGACCGTTTATTTTTCTGGCTGTAAAATGGGGCACCTGTTGGTGTTCGTCATCGCTGGGTATCTTATTGTAAAGTTTTAACTGCAAAATGAACAATCATGACAGCTCAACAATCTCGCCCAAAAGTAGAAGTAACTCCTGACACGTTGGATCTCGGCCAAAAGTCCTGCCGAAGTACCGTAAAACGCGCGTTAGCTGAATATCGTTGGATCACCCGCAACATCCCTGGCGAACAACAGAAAGCCCTCAATGCTCTGCTGGGCTTCGTGATTCAGTCCACGGATTATCTGGACTTGGAAAGTCCCAACGGGTTGTCGCTGGACGTCTGGTGTGAGTTGCGGGATGACTTGAGCGAAGCGTTTCAGGATTCGTACTCGTCCGAAGAATTGTATGCTTTGGTGGCCGGTGTCCGGAAATACGATGTTCCCCGCCAGTACCTCTTTGACTTGCTCGATGGAATCGACCTGTGGATTCGCAACCGATCGTTCGAGACTTACGACGACGCCGAGGTATTTGCCTACAGAATGGGCGGCGCGCCGTTGGCGGCGGCTGTTCCGATCCTTGGGTTCATCAAACCAGGTTACGAGGAGCCTGCGATTCAAGCCGGCAAAGCGGTCTTCTTGACGAATGCTGTCGCGAATGTAGTGCAAGATGTCAAACTGAATAAATGTTTCCTCGCCAGGCAGGACTTGGAAGAAACCGAAGTTGATCTGGCGAGGCTGAAAGTTCGCAAGACGAGTCCTGGGCTCAAGCATCTGGTTCGATTGTACGGATCTCGTATCGAAAAATTGATGTACGAAGGTGGCAAGCTTGCCAGCCATCTGGATTTTGACGCCCGTCGCAGTTTCGTTTCTCTGATGGCACTGAATTGGCGGATGTTGACGAAGATGCGAAAGGATCCGGAATCCGTTCTCGATCAAGACGGAGTGTTATCGCGTCGAGAGAAATTTGGCTTGAAGACCAGGCACTTGATGGGCATGGAAGGCCACATTCCGGTCATTCCTGAAGACGACGGCCATCATCACTAACGCCACCTTTATCGTTTTCTGCCAAATTTGAATTCCAATGAAGGTAAGCTGCTACCCACAAAACAAACGCCAGGATCAACAATGAAATTGGCATTCTCTGTTTGGGCTCCGGAACCTGCACATGCCTCAGAAAATCCTTGGCTTGATAAGGATTCAAGCGAATTGGTTCTTCATTTGGTTGAAAGTAAAATGCCATTGGATATTTCGTATGCCCAAATCGCGAGAATATATTTTTGATTTCGCGTTCTTGCCAGTCATCGTATTCGAGCAGCATGGCCTCAAATTGATCGGATTGGTAGGCACGACGAATCGGCTCTTGATTGAATTCTTGAATTGTTATCTCACCACTCAGGGCGAAAGATGGTTTCACAATCATCAATACGGGCCTGCCTTGTGCGAGTGATTTCTCCATACGGGAATAGGTGAACGTTTTCCAATCTATCGCTGGTGGAATTGACAAGTGATCCCGGATGGCCAGCGAACCCATTGCGGCAACTACCATGGCCAACAACAGTAATGACAGTGAAAAATTCACTCGGCGTTTTGGCATTAATTTACCGTTCGCGAGGTGACACTAATCAAGAAGCTTCCCGATCCTCTTCGCAAGCGGACGACGCGACTAGTTGAGCTGTTACCGCGTTTCCGAGCGGTTGGAACCGATAGATCCGGTCGGCATACTGCTCGAACAGACGCAGGTCGTGGTGGCTGATCATGATGACCTGGTAGCCAAGTTCTTTGCCGGCGTCGTGCACGATCTTGACCAGGTGCGGGACTAGCTCCGGCTGCAACCAACAATCCTGCTCATCGAGCATCAGGAATCGTCGGTGACGATTCGGATCGAGCATCGTTAAAGCAAACATTCGTAACCCAACGCTCAAAATGTTGTGGACGGAACCACCCTGGCCTCGGCGGACGTCTTCTTCATTGCCGTCACGTTCAATGTGGAAATCGACGGAAGCCATGTTGTTCTTGAACCCGGCCGTCGCTTTGAACCGGACTGGCTGACGAAGGACCTCTTGGATCGCGATAGTCATTTTTTCTTCGAGCAATCGCAGGTCTTGCTCGAACAGCTCTGACCCGAGGGTCTGCAACGCCTCGGAAACTTGCGGCGCAAGCTCGAGATATTGTTTGACCTTCGCCAGCTCTCGTTTGCAAGCGGCTAATCGTTTTTGATTGTCATCCCGTTTCCACGCCAGTTGGTCGAGGCGGGCGCGGAGTCGATTCTGTACCGAATGATCGGCCGATTCTGATCCGTGAGCTGACAACGAATTAGACACTATTCTTCCTCGTCTACGGTAACGTCGACGAATTGTTCCTCGATCTGAGCCAGCTGTTGTTCGATTGTATCGAGACTCTTTTGATAAGTTTTCCGCTTCTCCAGGTTTTCAGATTCCAGTTCCTTCAACTTGGCTTCCAACTCGTCCAAGTCCCGGGTCCCAAACTCCCGCTCTGCCTCCGCCAGCAATTCTTCCAACCGTTCTTTGGTTGTTTCCAGCCGCGTTTGCACGACAGTCTTTTGGGTTTCCAGGTCTCGGAACCGATCAGTCAGTTCGTCGAGGGTTTGGGTTGTCTGTTTCGCTTTCGCCATTTTGTCACTTTGTTATTCAGTTGTAACATCGTTTGCCAATGACATTATTTCGTCACCGACCTCTTCTGAGAACTGGTCTATATTTTTTTCGAGAAAATTCATCAGCCCCGCACCGCTGGAAGTCTTCCGTTGCCGAAGCTCCGACAAACCAGCGACAAACGCCGACGCCCCGTCTTCATGGTCACCGTCCAGCACCGGCTCGTGAAAGACATCGTCGAACGATTGGTGTGGGACTTCTATGTAATCAAGGTTGAATTTCGAGGCCGTAAACGTCAATTGCATTACCGCCGGTGCCTGGACACGGCACTTCTCGCTGCGACTGCGGCGGGAAATATTGCCCGGGTTGGTCCACATTGTTTTGCCGCATTGAACCGGTTCATTGCGTCTGTGAATATGTCCGTTGACGACCAGGTCAACATTGCCGATTGCAAACGGTGCGAACCGGCCGCCTTCGTAATCGCCGATAGCGAGGTCGTGATGCGTAATCCAGATGCCAAAGCGTTTCTTGGATTTTGGTTTGCGGGATTTCGTTGGTGGTTCGGCCGGCTCGTCAAACAACGAAGCTTGCTCGGTCGTGGTCGCGCTCGGAGCTTCGATGGTAGATTGCTTTTTAGTACCGGCAGCTATCTTGTCCGGGATTTGCTCCCGGTAAGAGGAACCGCCGATGAGAACCGGTCGTCCAGCCATGGCTCCGGTCCACGGGTTTTCTGCTGATACCAGTTGCAGGCAATTGGACTTCACCAGCAGCATGAGCGAATCGTTGTCATTGAGCGACGGTTCCGCGCAATCGTGGTTGCCGTAAATTCCGATTGCCGATGAACCGTTGAGGATTTCAATCAGTCGCCCAATCATCCAAGTCGGGTTGTCGCGTGGTTTATCAAATAAGTCGCCAAGAAACACCGGCAGCAGTTTGTTGGATTGGGCGTAGTCCAGACACCAGGCGACTTTCTCCAAAATCACGCTTGGGTAATCGTCGGCGCGGAAGTCCGGGCACCGACCGGCGATATGCGGATCACCGATGAACAAGCAACCTGACAATTCGGTTTTATTCGGCATGCTGTTCTCCCTTCACGCTTTTCAAAATCTGTTTTGATGAGAGCGGTTGGTTGCAGGTTTGGCAAACAGGATTCGAAGCGGTGAATGATTCGATTTGTTTGTCGAGTTCCAAGGACTGCGATTCCAGCGGCTTAATCTCTTTTGTGAACGCATCCATTTGGGCCTGCAGTTCCCGGCATTTGCGAATGATTTCTCGCAGCGGATCCTGCTGAGTCGCAGGCGGTGGCGTTGCCAGTTTCCGGGCCGCCTGTTCCGCCTTCGCAGTCATCGCCACTGCTTTTTGATGACCGCGAATTTCAGAAACCAACCTCCGCAAATCGCCGATCGAATCGAGCTTCGGCGGAGACGTCGTCTTGACCAGCAAATCCTGCGTTCGTGTATAGCGAATGTTGCCGGTTTGCAGTTTTCGCAAACTGCCCAGCATCTTGCTCAGTTTTTTGGTCGCGTGAATTTCGGGTGGCGCACTAGTTGTATCCAATGCCTTGCTCTTCCCTGCCAGGTATTCCGCCGAGCGACTGTCCGTCTTGATGTTGGTGGCAAGTTCCCGCAGAACTTTCGTTGGTGCGATCTCTGGTGGTTGATTCAATTCGTCTAACGCATCGGACCGTTTGCCCAGATAACCCGACGTCAACGTCAGCTTGGAAACTTTCGACAACAGATCGCGAATCCTGTCTGCGGAGATTTTCCGATTGTCAATTTCGTTCGCCAACGCAACATTGACATCAAACAGCTTTTGAATGGCCGGCAAAGGCGCCAGAAATTCGATCTGCGATTCGATGTCCTTCGTGTCGGTTTCCAGCCGAGTCAAATCGCGTTTGGCGTCCAGCACTCGCTGCTTATGCAGTTTCTGCATTTCGATCAAACGACTGGCATCCGAAGAAGCCGCGAAGAACCCGGCTGCCGCCCGGCCCGATTCGTTAAGCAGGAACACTGGCTTTTTCTGATTGCCAAAATGGATATCGAACTCTTCTGCGCTCTGGTCAAGTTCGACTTTGGGCAACCGCAGGGCTTCGTAGAGAGCTTCCGGAACTTTGCCGCGGAGGCGATCGTAGGTCGTCCCGTTGATTTCATATTTGGCCGCGTTCCGATTCCGGCTCCAGACGACTTCTTGTCCATCATCGGTCGTCACGCGAATCGAGCATTCTTTTTCGCCGTGCCGAGTTACATAGGTCGACGAATCGTTGTGGCAAAGCACCTGCAAGGCCGACATTACCGCGCTCTTGCCGCAATTGTTGGGGCCAACCAGAACCGTTAGGCCGTCCGCAGGCTCGATCACGGTGTGAGCGTGCGACATGAAGTTGACTAGTTCAATCCGTTTGATCATTCGTTCGGCAGGCCAATTGAAATTTCGACTGGAAATCATTACATAGTACAACCAGTGGTCTGTCGACGGGGCAGGCTCAGCGTACTATCGCTCGAACAAGTCATACGAACACCGGATCAAATTGGTTCTCATGCCCAAACAGACAATCACCGCAACAGACGTTTCAGGTAAAACAGTGCTCATGCGAGTGGACTTCAACGTCCCGCTGGATGACGACGGAAATATTACGGACGACCGGCGGATCGAGATGGCGATGCCTTCGATCAAATCTGTGATCGAGCGCGGCGGGCGGTTGATCCTGATGAGCCATCTGGGGCGTCCGAAAGGAAAACCGAACTCGGCTATGAGCCTGGAGCCGGCGGCTAAGCAGCTGGGGAAGCTGCTGGGCAAGCCGGTCTCGTTCGCCAGCGATACCGTCGGCGAAGATGCTTCGACGAAGGCAGCCAGTTTGTCGGACGGCGATGTGTTGGTGCTGGAAAACTTGCGGTTTGACCCGGGCGAGAAATCGGGCGACGAAGCGTTTGCGGGCAAACTCGCCGGATTTGCGGATGTGTACTGCAACAATGCGTTCGGGACCTGCCATCGTGAAGACGCGTCGATGGTGGCGGTACCTAAAGCGATGGACGGGAAGCCACGAGTCGTCGGAACGTTGGTGGAGAAAGAAATCAAGTATTTGCAGGATGTGATTTCTGATCCTGCCCGCCCCTTTGTTGCGATCCTGGGTGGAGCAAAAGTTTCTGACAAGATTAAAGTGATCGACAACCTGGCTGGGGTGTGCGACCACGTGCTGATCGGCGGTGCCATGGCGTATACTTTTTCGTTGGCGCAAGGCGGCAAGGTTGGGAACAGCTTGGTCGAACCAGACAAAGTTGACTTGGCCGAATCATTGTTGGAACAGGCAGCAGACAAATTGCATTTGCCAGTCGACACGCATTGTGGAGATGACTTCAAAGCGGATTGTAGTAAACAGGTTTGCCAGACAGGCGAAGTTCCAGACGGTTTCCAAGGCTTGGACATTGGACCGGAAACGGCGAAGCAGTTCGCGGAGATCATCAAGTCATCAAAGACCGTTGTTTGGAACGGGCCGATGGGCGTCTTTGAAATGCCACCATTCGACGAAGGCACCAAAGTCGTCGCCCAGGCGATTGCGGACAGTTCCGCCACCAGCATCATCGGCGGCGGCGACAGCGCGGCAGCGATCAGCCAACTTGGGTTCGAAGACCAGGTGACTCACGTGAGCACTGGCGGCGGAGCAAGTTTGGCCATGCTGGAAGGCAAAACCTTTGCGGCGGTTGAGTTGTTGGACGACGCGTAGAAAACAGCAACAAATGATCAGCGATGCAAACTCATGACAGCCGACGAAACCACTCGCCGAATGATTGAACTGGAATCGGCACTTGCTCATTTGCAGCATGTGTGTGATCAGCTCAATGATTCGATCTTGTATCAGGAAAAGGTGATCGCTGACCTGCGTGGTCAAATACAGCGAATGGAAATGAAACTCGACGCCCGCGGCCACGAAGAGAAACGTGATCTGGAAGACGAGCGTCCGCCGCATTACTAGAAGCAGTTTCAAAACCGATTTTACGAAAGTACCACGACTCTCCGAGTCG
>CAZXLW010000080.1:0-7797 GCA_964641465.1 uncultured Pirellulaceae bacterium
TTGGCAAGCGAATCCCTTCGTCCATTGCACTGCCCGCTGGTTCGACTTCATGGAAGCCCGACACACTCGACAAACGGGTCATGGAATGGGAGAAAAAAGGCGGGCCGCCAGAGTGGTTGCGTTAATATCACGGAATGGTCACGCGTTAAAGATAGATTGTGTTTCGTTGTTTAGCGGTACGGTGCTGACCGCCAGTGAGCAAAGCGTGGACTCGTCTGAAAAAGTGATGAAGCAGTAATCTTGCAACCGCGAATGAGCACAAACAGACCTGAATGTTATGGAGGGGAAGAAATTCGCGTTAATTTGCATCTATTCGCGGTCAACATAAAAGTTCCCTTCAAACGGATGGCCTGAAACGTTAGCGCGACCACAAACAAGATCGGCGTCGTTTCTTTTTTTGGATTTCGGTTTTAAACTCACCGATAGCTAAGGAATAGAGGCAGGCTTCTCGCTATAATCAATTCGCTTTTGCAGCCCAAGAGCTGGCAACACCTGATCAGGATAAAGTCAATCACTAATAGGATAATGTAATGCTGCTAAGAAAACTCGCTGTTATCAACATGGTTCTTTTTCTTTCGGTTGCAACCTGTACAAGTGTTGTTGGGCAGGCGTTTGTTGCGGACGATATTATTCGAATCAACGGCAGCCAACCGGTTATCTCGCAACAGATG
The DNA here is from genome assembly GCA_964641465.1 of uncultured Pirellulaceae bacterium. Classification (GTDB taxonomy): domain Bacteria; phylum Planctomycetota; class Planctomycetia; order Pirellulales; family Pirellulaceae; genus Mariniblastus. Next base: position 672 of record CAZXLW010000080.1, read on the forward strand.
TTCGCAGACCTGGGGGTCTCATCTGAAGGCAGCAACATTAACGGCCCATCATTGATTCGCGTCCCGGATTGGATTGCACCTGAAGACCGCGCGGATCCGTCCGCGAATTACTATCTGTATTTCGGCCACCATTCTGGCGACTACATTCGTATGGCTTGGGCTTCCGACATCTCAGGCCCCTGGCATTTGTACGATACCGGTACCAACGTCATGTTGGGCGATCGCGGTGTCCTCGACAATGGCGACATGGATATAGACGTCGGGATGGGAATCGTCATCGAAGAGAATCACTTGGCTTCTCCGGACGTTCACGTCGACAACGATAACCAGCGAATCATTATGTACTTTCATTCTGGGTCCAGCACGTTCTTTCATGACACCGAAATGAATGGTCAGTTCTCATGGGTTACGACTTCGCCGTTTGGTTTAGAATTCGCGGGGAACATTGAACCTGTCCGGTTATCGACATCTTACTTTCGAGTCTTTGCACATGGCGGAGAACTGTACGCTTTTGATAACAGCCAATACCCCAGACGTGCTCTTGATGCGGAGAACCCTTGGGAGCCAACCCCAGACTATTACGATGGCGATACGATTTCCAATTTGTGGGACCGACACCCGGAAGAATTCACCCAGGACCCAATCTTCGCTTACACCGGACTTGAGCGAGAGGATTTGCGAGTTCGTCACACGGCGGTCCGCGTTGTTGGAGACGAACTGCAAGTGTTCTATACACAGCGAGGAGACAGCCCGGAACGGGTGATGATGTCGACCGTTGACTTGAGCGTAGGGGATTGGTCCAACTGGGTATTCAGTTATCCAGGCGAAGAACTCCTGCAAGCTGTGTCAGGTTGGGAAGGTGGCCAATTCATTCCCGAGCCTTCTGAAGCGTCGGCGGCACCAGAGAATGCCAATCAACTTCGCGATCCATTTGTTTTTGAGGACGAAGATGGCTCGCTTTACTTACTGTATGCGGGACGCGGTGAAGACGCGCTCGGCATGGCTGCGATGTCCAGCCCCAATCAAGAAATCCTTGCCTTCCAGCCAACCGATGACTCCTATGTGCGTTCAGGTAATTCCAGTAACCTTAATTTCGGCAGTGCAGCGGAGATGGAAGTCCGACAGTCATCCAATCTGGTTTTTTTCCGCCGGACTCTGATGAAATTTGATTTGTCCTCGGTCGATCAAGTGGACGCGGCGGTCGTCCGAATGTTTGCCAACGTTTCCGGGTCGACCACGGTGACTGTCAGCGAAGTAAGCAACATTTGGTCTGAAGGAACCGTCAATGCCAACAACGTCCCGCCCCAAGGTGCGGCAATCGCGACCATTGAAATGGGACCTGGCCAGCAATGGTACGAATGGGACGTAACCGAATATGTGCGCAACCATGCCGGTGATGACATCTCGTTTATCTTTACAGACGAATCGCAAGGCAGCGAGACCATCGAATTTTCCAGCCGGGAAGGAACTGCAACGCCTCAGCTGAAAATTTTAATCGACGCTCCCGACTTTGTTCTCGGCGACGTCAACCAGGACGGCGTCGTGAATCTTCTCGACGTATCCGGGTTCGTTGATTTGTTAACCAATGGCCAATTTCAACTCGAAGGCGACATCAACGGAGATGGCGCCGTCAACCTACTCGACGTCAACAGCTTCATCGACTTGATTAGCGGCTAGTGCTAGTTAGTTTGCCCGGCAGGATTCCAGGATTCCGGTATTGGATTTCTCTATTAGCTTGGTTGATTACTCGCGGGGGTGAACAGCGCCTGTCAAACCGCCGTAGTCTTTGCGGTCTTCGCCGTGCCAAAGCGGCTGACCAGCCAATACGCGCAGTCGCAGCGCCTCAATCTTCTCATCCGAGCCGGCTGGAGCATCAGTTGCAGAAAACCGTTCCCCTTCGTCAGGAACGAAGTCTTCATCGTGTCCGTATTCCAGGATTGCTTCAAAAACGTTGTTGATTTTCGGGTTACCTTTATCCATCGGTAGATACCTTGAGTTTAGAAAAGTTGACTAGTGAACCGAATTGAAAAGCTAGTAGCTTGGAATCCTTTACAAGTGCTAGGTCGGCTCATCTCAGAAAGTAACAGCAACAGCGTGGTCGATTCATTGACCGTACTAGTTCTCCATTTTCCGAGACTGCCGGATTATCGACGAGCCATAGGCAAAGTCAAGATATTTTTGAACGGATTCCTGACTAGTACAGCAATGGTGCAGAAATGCAGATTTGCGTTTCCAGATCCCCAGCTGGCCGTGTGTCCCGTTAATGGTTGCCATACACAACGGTTATTCAATTGGTCGATGAATTGGCTCATCGGCAAAACGTTTATGCCGAGTTTGAGATGCAACGCAAATGCAACAGACAACGATAGTTGAAGGCAATATGGCTGGCCAGGAATCAGGTCGTCAGACACCGCCACCGTCGCGCTTACCGAGTATGAGAATGGTTTGGCATGACTTGTTATTCATGCACTGGCCAGTCGCGCCAGCGATTCTGGGTGAAATGCTGCCTGGTAATTTGCAACTCGATACATGGGAGGGGCAGGCTTGGATCAGTGTCGTGCCTTTTCATATGTCAGGGGTGGCTCCCCGCTGGATGCCGAATGTTCCCTGGCTGTCAAAGTTTCCAGAGTTGAATGTAAGGACTTATGTTATTCATGACGGAATTCCTGGAGTCTGGTTCTTCACATTGGATGCTACCAATCCGATCGCGGTTCGAACGGCCCGACGTTGGTTCCATTTGAATTATGTTGACGCTCGAATTGACATCGAGAGAGAAGGCAACTGGCTTAAGTACCATTCGGTCCGTACCGATCGGAAACAACCTGGTGGCGAGTTGAAGGTTGATTACCGACCGCTGGGTGTCGCCAGCACTGCGGTTCCGGGTTCGATCGCGGAATGGTTAACGGCGCGGTATTGCTTGTATGTGGTTAATCGGAAGGGCCAAATCTTTCGTGGTGATATCGACCATGCACCCTGGCAACTGAGAAACGCACAGATCGTTATGCATCGGAATTCGATGTTGGATCCGTATGGCGTGGATGTTTCTGATGGTCCCCAGTTCATCCAGTTCGCTGAGCGAACCGATGTTGTCGCGTGGAGCCTGCAGCCGGCCTGATTGTCAGGGCGAAATCGGTTACGATATCTGCGAAATGATTAACCGATTTCTCCCAAGGCCCCAAGGCGATAGAGCTTCCGATGATTCTTGAATTTATGACCACAGCCGAAGTGGAATCGGCGATGGCAAAATGTCAAAGCGTGATTGTTCCGTTCGGCGTTCTGGAGGCGCATGGAACACATCTACCTCTGGCGACCGATACGATACAGGCTTACGAGACTTCAAAAATGGCGGCGAAGCTAACAGACGTTTTTGTCGCCGCGCCGGTTAATTATGGAATGTGCCGCAGTGCTTCCGGACATGCCGGCACGATCAGTATCAGCGGTGACACGTTTCGCGTCTTGACCCTCGACATTATCGGGGCGCTTTATGAATCCGGGTTCAGAAACGTGATTCTTTACTCCGGGCATGCCAGCGGAAAACAGCTCGCGTCTATGCAGGAATCTGCCGAACAGTTCGCGGACGAAATAGAAGATATCAACCTGGCGGTCGTGTCGGATTACGATGTGACCAAGAAAGCCGATTTCATTGAATCCAAAGGCGATATTCATGCCGGTGAGATCGAGACGTCGCGGATCATGTTCCTGAATCCCGAGCTGGTTCACACGGATAAATTCCCACCGGCCGAGAAACGCCAGTTCCCGTCTCCGATCGTTGTCCGTGATTGCCGACGCTATTGGCCGGGAACGGTCGAGGGCGACCCTTCGAAATCGTCACCTGAGAAAGGTGAAAAGCTTTGTAAGATGGTTGCGACATATCTTGCCGAGCTAGTCGAAAAAATGCAGGAATTTGACCCGCACTAACCACAGAAAAAGGACTCGAAAGAGAAATGCCAGATCCCAAAGAAATAGCTGCCGAATTTACGATTCGTGAAGGAACGGAATCAGATTTGCCCGAAGTTTGGGCGTTGATCAAAGAACTGGCCATTTACGAACGCGAGCCGGAAGCCGTTGTGACAACGGTTGAGTCCATGCGAGTTGACGGATTTGGTGAGAACGCCGTGTATGGGTTCTTTGTAGCAGAACGCGACGACAAAATTGTCGGAATGTCGTTGTTTTATGACCGTTATTCGACTTGGCGTGGGCGTTGCTTGTACCTTGAGGACTTCGTCGTCACTCAGGAATGTCGACGGACAGGCATTGGGAAAGCGTTGTTCGATCGAACCGTTCGCAAGGCTCGGGAGGAAGGCTATCGCGGAATGACGTGGCAGGTTCTGGATTGGAACGAACCGGCGCTCAAATTTTATGCGAAATACCAGTCCAAAATCGAAGATGGTTGGCTGAACGGAAGTTTGAGTCAGGCTCAACTTCAAGAGACTGGTTAAACCTCGTAGCCGTTCGGTTTGGTGAAACCACAAATTGGTGGTACACAACCTTTGGGCGGTTTTCTTTTTTGCTTCTCGTCCTCGATTTTGCCCCTGTACTTGGCGGCTCAAGTGTTAGGTACGCGAGTGTTCCAATAGACATGGGATGCTGACCCGAGACGGCCAATGTTCATTATTTGGTTTCGCAGGATTCATTCTGCGTTTTTTTGTTTTTTCCTTGTTTTGCTGCGGGGAAGCTCACGTTTAGCGCAGGTAACAAGAGAGGCTGAATCGCATTAACCAAATAACGTATTTTGCAGGAATTATTTATAAGCATGTTGAACATGCCACATTGAACTCATATAAACGCGAACACACTACAAATATCAGGCCTCGAAAAGGTGGGGCGTTGGCCTGAAGCGTATTTGCTGTCCCTTCTCATTTAGGGATCTTCCGTGTCTTATGCGGATCCAAACCATCGACGGCGGAAAATTGAATAGTTGTCCCAAATGTGGGACCGGTATGCGCAGTTGACACAGTTGAAAATTGTCAACCAGCGTTTCGCGGGGAAGGTACGCGCTCTTGGGGAGTGCATGTAGTTTCTTCGATTTTACCGGGACCATGGGTCGAGCTCTGACTATTCAACTTTTTGTCTTTAACACCTTTCATATGAATTTGTTTTGGAGACATGATGAGAAAAATTTTACTTTCATTTATTTGTTTAATTGCCTGTATGGCAACACCAGTTTTGGCGCAGCCCGAGGGCGGAATCGAAACGCCATGCGGTCTCGACTTCTTCACTTTCCAGGATGTATCAGTACCTTCGGGTGGAGTGATTTTTATTGAGTTGGATTACGACGGAATCGCAGAACTCACTATCGACACGTTTTTTAACGACGCAAACGGGATCGATACCGAGTTGGGCTTGTATGATTCGGCTGGTAACCTGATTGTCAATAACGATGATGCTGGCGGTACTTTGCAAAGTGAGCTAGTGCTGACCAATCTGGATGCGGGGACCTATTTTGTGGCAGTCGGTACGTTCAATACAACTTTTGGCGCAACCGGTTTCAATGCGACTTCGACTGGGCCGGGAGGCAATTTCTGCGTTGATTTCAACACGGCAGGAACTCCGAATGTCACTGGTGGGGTTTACAATGTCACAGGTGGAAACTTCTTCCAATTTCAGGGGACCCAGATTGGGCCTGGGCAAGTCGAAGTGTTTCAGATCGACTATGACGGTTTGGCTGTTTTGGAATTGAATACTTTCTTTGCCACATCGGATACTGAAATCGGATTATACGACGAGTTTGGATTCTTGATCGATTCCAATGACGATGCTGGTGGCACACTTCAAAGTCAGCTTTTTGTCGAGGATCTTCCCGCCGGTACGTATTACGTTGCGGTCGGTCACTTTAACACGACTTTCGATGGAACTGATCTGAAGGCATCTTCGGCTTCAGGCATCGATGCTTTCGTCTGCCTTGATGTGATCACTAGTGTTCCGAATACCACAGGCGTGCCTTTTACGCCCAATGGATTCGATTTCCTGCAGTTTCAAAACGTCACTATCGATCCAATGGCGGTCGAATTCTTCGAAATCCAGTATGACGGTGTCGCTGAACTCACCATCAACACGTTTTTCAATGATGCGAACGGAAATGATACTGAACTCGGTTTGTACGACAGTTTTGGAAACCGGATCGCGAACAATGACGATGCTGGCGGAACACTTCAGAGCGAAATTGTTTTGGATGACTTGCCAGCGGGTACTTATTACCTGGCTGCCGGTTTGTTCAATACGACGTTTGGAGACTTTGATTTTGACGCCACTTCGACGTCAACCAGCACGGGTTCCTTCTGTATCGACGTGATTACCGGTTCGGATGACGGAGTAACGCCTCCGCCGACAGTCGCAACGATTGACATCGTCGGATTTGGCTTCTTTACCTTCACGGAAGTTGATCCGGCAGCAGGTACCGCGGACTTCATTGAAGTGAACTACGATGGCGTCAGCGATGTCATCATCAACACGTTCTTTGCTGATGCCAACGGATTCGATACTGAAATCGGTCTGTATGACGCTGCTGGAAATCTGGTCGCTGCGAATGACGATGCTTCCAGTACCCTTCAAAGCGAATTGGTTTTAAAGGACCTGCCTGCTGGAACCTATTTCCTTGCGGCTAGTACCTTTAACGCTACGTTTAATCCTGGCTTTGATGTGACGTCGACCGGTGGCGACGCGAACTTCTGCGTAGACTTCTTTACATTCGCTGAAGACATTATTTTGGGAGATGTTAATGGTGATGGAGCAGTGACGCTGCTTGACGTTGCTCCATTTGTGGACGCGTTGACGCTTGGAACTTATTCACCTGAGGCAGACGTTAACTGTGACGGTATCATCAGTCTCCTGGACAACGCAGGGTTTGTCAGCATTTTGCAGGGCAACTAAAGTCAGTACTCCTTTGAATATGCATTTTGATTGACAACCTGTAGTTTGGGCCAGGCGTTTTGCCTGGCCCATTTTTTTTGGCAGTGACTCAATCAATCGCACACGCCGCCTTCTTGCTACCGCCGCGCCCGCGCGACTATCAGCCGACGCGCGTTAGCGTCCGGTTCGCCGTGCCGGTTTGTGTTGCACGTTGTTTTCGGCCTAAACGTGAGCCATGAACCGTGAGCTAACGCTCAACGGCTGATCTCTGTCGTGT
>CAZXLW010000080.1:7897-22307 GCA_964641465.1 uncultured Pirellulaceae bacterium
GTGAGCCATGAACCGTGAGCTAACGCTCAACGGCTGATCTCTGTCGTGTAGATCTATTCAGCGTTGACAGCTACTGGAGCTTACTCACTCTTCTGCAACAGATTCGCACAGCGCACAGGTGATGCTGGTTGGATTAATAGGCTGGTTCGGCGATGCCGGACGAGTCGACTTTCCAAGGAACCCAACACACGCAAAACTCTTCGACCAGGATGTCGCTCTTGCGAGGAGCAAGGCTCAATTCCTCATACTCAAGATTTTCCACGTCCAGCTTGTCTTCCAATTCACTGACGTCCTCGTTGAACTGAATTTCCAGTTCTTCGAAACGGCTGATGGCATCGTCGAGGCTATCCTCAGCTCGGGCGATATCGGCTTTTTCCTTGCCTGCCCGACCGTATGAGCGAATGGAAGTTCCCGCACTTCTGGTGAGACGACGGCCCATAACAGCCCCCATCAAAGTCTGTCCCATCGCAATCCAGGAACTGGTTTTGCTTTGCTTGTACTGTTCTTCCTGAACCTCAACTTTGTCTTCGGCACGGCGAACGCGATCCTTGGCAGTGCGGAACTTGGACGCGTATTTCTTGCGGAGCTTTTCCACTGCATCGTCACGCAGTTCAGAAACTTTCTGTTCCAAACGGACTTTGAAATCGCCCAGCGTTTCTCCAGGTTCGGAATACTCCTTTGGTTTCTCACACCGCCAAAGCGTCAATTGGTAATCCCGATAAAGTGATTCCTTGAGCTCCTTTTGCCAGACTTTGTAGTTCTTGGCTTTGAACAAATCGTCGGAGGCTTCTGCGAATTCGGCTCCTTCGACTGGCTCACGCTCGTAGTCGAATCTGACATCCTTGATTTCGCAATCTTCCCAGATATCGCTCGGCATTTCGCCACCGCTGATTGTTGGCAGGAATGTCTTTTCTTCCCAGAAATCAACTTTGTAGGTCGCCCTGACATAATGCAAACGGCCGACTCCCAGCAGGGCAGGGCGGTAAACGAGTCGATGCCCGTCGCCGATTCGCGAACGAGGTGCGATGAATTTCTGCTCCACATCTGGTGGGACCATTAACCGAGGGTTCACGGTTGGTTTCGACGTGGCCACTTTCTCCGATCGCGACGGAGCGAGGCCGACTTCTTCGATGTCTCGCTGTTCGGCTGGATCTTGTTGTTCAACCAGGTCCTGGATTTGGTTGCGAGTCAACGGGCCGCGCAGATACGACATCGCCCAACGCGTTTCGAAAACCACGGGTTCGTCTTCGTGGACGTTGTTCATCAGAAACTTTCGACTGCCGAGTCCGGCCAATGTCTGTTCCATCGTTGACTTGTTGAACGAGTTACCGGCCTGCGCGGCGGCACCTTCGAGTCCTTCCAGTACCCGGGCTTTGTCTCGCTCGGTCTGTAAACGACCGAGGAACCAAGTTCCCATGTTGGACAGGCCTTTGTAATCCAAATCGACTGGGTTCTGGGTCGCCAGGACAACTCCCAGTCCATACGCCCGCGCCTGTTTCAGCAACGTGAGCATCGGCGGCTTGGACGGCGGGTTCTTGGTTGGTGGGAAATAGCCGAACACTTCGTCCATGTACAACAACGCCCGGAGGCTGGAAGTTCCAGCCTGAGTCCGCATCCACGACAGTATTTCGTTTAGCAGGATGGTGACAAAGAACATCCTTTCATTGTCGTTCAGATGTGCGATCGACATGATCGAAACGCATGGCTTGGCATCCTGTGTATGCAACAACCGCTTGATGTTCAGCGCTTCACCAGTCATCCAGGCAGAGAACGATGGCGACGCGAGCAAGTTATTCAGCGTCATGGCCAGTTCCATTCGGTCCTTGGACGGGAAGAACGAATCGAGATCCATCACGCCAACCCGTTCGAAAGGTGGCGATTGGATGTAGCCAATCAGTTGCCCCAGATCGAGGTTGTCCCCTTTGCGCCAAGCTGTATCCAGAATGTTCGATATGAAAATGTGCTCTTTGCTGCGGATGGGGTCCGCATCAATCCCGAGCAATGCCAGTAAGCCGGAAGTCGCTGAACTGATTCGTTCTCGCAACGCGTCGGAATCGTCGATGATCTTTTGGTCGGGAGCGTCGAATGATTTCAAGATCGTAATTGGTCGGCCAGCATCACTGCCCGGCGTGTAGATTCGCATGTCGACATTCTCGCGCATCTTGCGGATACGCTCACCGGATTGTCCCCAGCTTTCGAGCCCATCTTTCCATTTCTCCGCTTCGCTGGCTGCCAGTTCATCAACCGAAACTCCTTTGCGGGAGGCTTCGCTTTCATCTACCCATGGCCGGAAGTCATCCGGTTTCAGGTCCGGGAACGTCAACAGCAGATTCGAAATGTCGCCCTTGGGGTCAATAACGATCGCCGGGATCCGGTCCATGGCTGCTTCTTCCAACAGCCCCAGGCACAGGCCAGTCTTTCCGCTACCGGTCATGCCGACGACAACGGCGTGAGTTGTCAGGTCCTTGGAATCGTATAGCAACAGGTCTTCGCGGGCTTCGCCTGCGGCAAGATCGTATTCACGGCCAAGATAGAAGCTTCCGAGTTTTTCAAAATTCTGCATTGGTTCAACAAAAGAAATTGGGGGCAAAGGACTGCATCATTAAAACGAAACGTGAGTGTTTTAACAATCACGCTTCTTTATGGATCAATTCGCTGATGATTGCTGGCAGCTGCGAAACAAATTGTCCACGCGTCAGAACCTGGTTGATGACATCTGATTTTGCGGACGCCAGCAAGTCGACCAGGACGTGCTGTGCAAAGGCGACTGTATTGATCTTCAATTCAACAGCTTCCAGTTGCTGTATCAGCTGATCGACTTGCAGCCCCGGGGTTTGTAGATCAACAATCAACGCCCCCGCGCCGCTGGCAGGGTCCTGCAATTGGGCGATGGCGCGGGTAAGGTCTGAGACGAATTTGATTTTTGCGTCCGATTGCTTGGCGGCGGCAGAGGCCTGCGATTGGACCAACAGGTCTTTGGTTAAAAATATAATCATGGTGGTAGGTGGTTGGGTGACAGGTGTATGCGGCGGGTTGGAAATGACAATGCGGTAGGAAAATCAAATGGCTCCTGGTCCACGAGTTTCGGGGTGGTAGGAAACAGCTTCATCGAGGTTCATCACGAATATTTTCCCGTCGCCGTCACTGCCTTCGTCACCCAGAGTTCCGGTTCGAGCAACCGATTCGATTGTTTCAATTGTCTTTTGCAGGAAGTCGTCGTTGACCGCAACCTCGAGTGTCAGTTTCCGGAGTATATCAGTGCGATACTCCATCCCGCGGTAGACCGGCTCGCGATCGACATGTTTCGCAAATTCCTGCGAGTCACAGATCGTAATCCGTTTAACACCAATTTGGGTCAAAGCTTGCTTAAGAGCTCGCAACTTGGTTGGCTGGATGACGGCGATGACCAGTTTCATAACGGGTTTACAAGTTCTCGAAAGTGATAGCACTTAAAATTTCTGCCAGGAACTCGCGCATCCAAAACGACGTTGAGCTGCCTCGGCAATTATTGGTACTGTCCGCCGTCGATGTTGGCAATAGTTGTTGCTGGCTTTGGGTCGACGATTCTGCCCATCTGCCCAGCTCGATCGGAGGAGGTAAAATGCAGGTCAAATTCAAAAGCTGCGTTCAATTAGTTGGTTGTGCTTTGGGGTTGTTGATGTCTTGCGACCTCGCCATTGCTCAACTTGGGTTGAACCAGAAGGCTGACGACGACCTGCAGATGTCCGCTCGGTTTCATTTGGAAACGGGCACAGCGAAAGGTTTCTTGATTGTCAAAATCAAGATCCCCAATGACAGCTATATCTATAGTTTGACCCAATCGTCACCGTTGCTGCCGTCGAAACTGAGTGTGGCAACCAGCAAGCAGTTCATTGCCAAAACGAAATTTCAGCCGGACAAACAACCGAAAGTGATCGAGCGAGATCCAGTTTTTGAGACACGAGTCGAAAAGCATTCTGGCACGGTCCAATTCTACGTACCAATCAAAATCGCCCCGAAAACCGACTTGAAGACGTTCAAGCCGACCGTGCTGTATTCCGGGCAGATCTGTTCCGATCGTGGCTTTTGTAAGCAAATCAACAACAAAACGGTCCAGGCCAAATTCGCTGGTTACTATCAGCGGGAGGCCAAAATGCAATTGCCAATTATCAAGAAAAAATAGGGATTCTACGCCAATTTTGGAAATTCCGAGCGATTTGACCAAACCAAATGTTGGTATATTTACTATACAATATCTACCGAATTCACGAAGAATCCGTAATCTAAAATCGTCTTGCTGCGTCTACCCGCAATGCGATCAATGACAATGAATATTTTGAAAAACCGTCTAACGGTTCTATTGTTTTTCTGTTTGTTTGCCTCCGGGGTCGGAGTGCTGCCGGCGGTGGCTCAAGATAATGAGCAACCCTGGAACAGCCAGTTGGGAGGTCTGTTCGGTGGTGACGGCGATGATTCGCCGGAATATGAACTGAGCGGCGAATTTTCAGTCGAAGACGGAACCCGACAGGGGACGTTGGCTGTCACGTTGCAGATCAAGCCGGACTGGCATGGGTACTCGCAAAAACAACTGGATGGTCAATCGCCGACGAAGATCAAAGTCGCGCCCAGTGATAACTTTCGGGTCACCGGTCCGTTTGTTCCCAACAAAGCGCCAAAGGCAAAAATCATTGAAGGGATAGGTCCGGCCGAAGAGTTCTCTGGAGAAGTCATTTGGGCCGCACCGATTGAGTTCGCTGAATCGGCGAACATCGAAGAAACAATAATCAATGTTCAGGTCAATGGTCAGGTCTGCAACACATCCTGCATTCCGATCGCTGGCAAACGATCCAAAATCGCGGCCGCGTTTTCTGGGTATACCAAGTCCAACAACAAATACGATTCAGCCCACGGCGTGCTTACCGGAAGCATTGACAAGACCGCAGTCGGGCCGCAGGAAAGTGCGTTGCTGACGTTGAGAGCTGAGTCAGCCAAAGGTTGGCATATCTATAAGCTCGAAAAATTCATGTCCGAAGATACGATTCACCAGCCGACAATCGTGTACTTCACTCGCAACACAGGTTTTGATGTTTCGTTCCCGGAGCCGGCTCAGGAACCTGTGCGGTCTGAGTCAGGGCCTGCCGACGCCAAGTACGAATACTATTGCCATAAAGATCCGGTTGATTGGCAAGTCAAAATTACTCCGAAGAAAGATACGCTTCCCGGCAAGTATGAAATTGCCGGAAAGATCATTTTCCAATTCTGTTCGGATGCCAGTTGCGACCAGCCGGCGAGTCTCGATTTCAAAGTACCGCTAATTGTTGGTGACAAGTCAGTCGCTGGGCCGGCCGATGTTTCGTTCTCGCCCAGTGAACAGCGGGATCGCGATATCCTGATGGCTGAGTCGAAGGATTTCTGGGCTGCTCAACAGAGGACAGGTCAGGCAGCGGCACCGCTTTCCGATCTGGCCTTGTATCTGTTGTTTGCTTTCCTGGCCGGATTGATCCTGAATGCGATGCCTTGCGTGTTGCCGGTTATCGGACTGAAGGTAATGTCGTTCATCCAACAGGCGGGTGAAAATCGAGGTCGTATCTTCCTGTTGAATCTGGTTTTCTCGCTCGGACTTTTGAGCGTGTTTATGATCCTGGCGACTCTTTCCGCATTCTTTGGGTTCGGCTGGGGTGACTGGCTGACCAAGAGCCTGACGGGAGCGATTATTATTACTGCGGTCGTGTTCGCGTTTGGTCTCAGCATGCTTGGCGTCTGGGAGCTGCCAATCCCGGGGATGTCGGGCGGCGGTGTGATCGGCGAAAAGTCACAAGAGGAAGGGTTGCTGGGTGCGTTTTTCCTCGGCATCCTGACAACCATTCTGGCAACCCCGTGTACTGGTCCAATGCTTGTTCCGGCAATCACGTTTACTGCCGGACAACCACCATGGGTCGCGTACTTGATCTTTGGCACCATTGGATTGGGGATGGCGTTACCGTACTTGCTGGTTGGGATGTTCCCGTCGCTAATCAGTTGGCTGCCACGTCCTGGTGCGTGGATGACGACTTTCAAGCAGATCACCGGATTTATTTTGATGGCGACTGTGGTTTTCCTGATGGCTCCGTTTTCAGACGAGCCTCGCAGTGAGTACCTGGTCGCAATGATGTCGTTGTTGCTGTGTGTTGCGGTGGCATGTTGGTGGATCGGACGGGCAGACATGGGTCCGTCTTCCGAGAAGCTACGGGCCTGGGGAACCGGGGTTGCGATCGTCGCCGTTGGTAGCTTCGTTGCGTTTACATACCTGATTCCATCTCAGTACGAGTTGGATTGGCAGCAGTACTCCAAGGCAAGGTTGGGTGAGTTGCTGGATGAAAATCGGTTAGTGTTTATTGATTTCACCGGACCGAACTGATTTACATGTACTCTTAACGAGGCAGGTGCCTTAAACGTCAAATCAACAAAAGAACTTTTTGAACATCACGAAGTGGTTGCGCTCAAGGCCGACAAGGGAATTATACCTGATGCAGTCGAAGAGATATTGGTGGAGCTGGGTAATCCGAAACAGGCAATACCCTATTATGCGATTTACGGTCCCGCAGTTGAGGAACCAATTAAGATTGCAGGACCATTAACTCAGGGCCAAATCGCTGATGCAATCACCAAGGTGCGTGGCGATGTTGCGATCGAACCAAACCAGGTTGCTCGGTTCAACAACGCCCAACAAGACGTGAGACTCCAGCACTAACTGGATCGCGACTGGTTTCATTTGAACCTACAAAAAAAGACCGGCCCAACCTCGAATTGGACCGGTCTTTGTTTTTGGGTGTTCGTCTTGCGACTAGCCACCAGTAATCAAGTCAACAAATGGTTGTACGTCGAGCAGGTCAACAACGCCATTCATGTCGATGTCTGCCTTGGTGGAAAATCCACCAGTTTGGATCAATGCAACAAATGGCTGGACGTCCAGCAGATCAACCGCTCCGTCGCAATTCACATCACCCAGCAGGCCTTTGTCGCCGCCAGCTGTTGTGAACACGATGTTGTCAAAAGTGTATGAAAGGAAAGCAAAGTTTGCGATCATTCTCAATTCAACCGAGCTACCTGAACCGTTGAGGTCAATGGAGTACGTATCCAAAGCACCGGTCGCGGCAACGCTCTTGTTGAGAATCAGGATTGGATCTTCGGCACCTGTATCGGCCGAGGTCTTTGTTACACCCGCGTTGCTCGGAGCAAATCCAAGGTGAGTTCCGGCGTTTGCATTATTCTCTGGATCATCGCCAAAGAAATCAATTAACGGCTGGTTGCCATTGTCCATTGGACGGTACTCGAATCCGGTTCCAACCATCTCGATTGGCTCCAGTGTGAACGCAGGCTGGAACGCCCCGCCATCAATACTGTATTCGAAGATTACGTTGTTGAAACCTGCGACGCCATCAAAGTCGTCGGGAGCCAATTGACCCATGTCGATAGACAAAGTCACTTGTTCAAGGCCAGCCGATGAAATATCGAACGTCCAGTTACCAGTTACCGCAGCAGCATTTCCAGCGAAGAACTCGTCGTAGCTACTGACCGCGAAGAACGCGTCGTCTTTGTTGATGCCGTAGATACCGACGAAGTCACCTTCGAATGGAGTTCCGACTGGATCGCCTGATTGAGAAACGTCTTCGACCGTGTCGTCGGTGAGCGTACGCGGAGCAAATGTCAGTGTGGGGAGATCGTGGACACCGAACAGGCGAAATGGAATAGCCGGATCAGCAAAGTTCAACGATGTGTCAAAACCGGAGGTCATGTTTACATCGCCACCATCAAAGTCTTCGGCAGCAACGACCGTTTGCCCATGGCTGACGGCCGGGAGCAACAATAACCCGGTCAGCGCGAGCAGAGAGAATGTGTACTTTCGAATCATCATATTTCCTTAGAGTTTTAGATACGTCTATCTAGATGCTAGAGGCACCGCAGAAACCGCGAATGCCCCCCGATTCTAACTCGATGCCAATGGGCGTCTAGCGATTGGTCAGCATTTGAACCGAACTTTAACAATCGCAATCGCAAGCGAAGCAACTCGAATCGGTGCTTGATTCGCTGAGCCACTACCAATACGAATACCCGCGAGGCACAATTGACTAGAGTCACAACTTGCCCCGTGCAAGGTGGTTAGTGGTGATTGAGCTCACAGCAGCAGCTCATTGGCTAAACAAACCCAACCCACGCAACGCTTCGAATGTGAAAATTCCCGTGGTATGCCCGTCGCTGAAATGGATGTTATAGGCGTAATTACCGACTGGAGTCATCGATGTGATATCAACCGGCATCGCCTCCGCCGCAGACAGAATCGTCAGCTGACCCACGGGTTGGTCAGGCTGGTTGGTCCGCTTTTCCATGCATGTCGCACATTGGCACGAATCGCGCAGCGTCTTGAACGGAATGGCTTGTTTTTCCCCGTCTGACCAACGAATTTGCAATTGGCGATCAGGAGATTTCTCAAGTCCGACAGGTTGTGGGACAGACTCCGGGGTTGGCTGTGGTTTACTCATTCAGGTACCTGCCGATTGTCAATAAAACGATTGCCCTTCAAATCAAATCTTGGCAGCGACCCGATCGGCACACATTCTGTTTCCACACGCAGGCCCAAACGGACTTGCAGCTCTCGCGTTACCCGCTCCGGTTGTTCCAGGCGGTCTTCGATTTCGATCTTGAGTTCATCCATCTGGGAACTCTTGGACGCGATCATTCGATACTCAATGATCTCAGGGAAGCTTCGCAGTATCCGTTCGATAGATGAAGGAAAGATGTTCACACCGCGAATGATCATCATGTCGTCTGAACGACCGAGCACTCCACCTTGCAACAAAACGAAACGACAGGGCTGATTA
Organism: uncultured Pirellulaceae bacterium; assembly: GCA_964641465.1. Lineage (GTDB taxonomy): Bacteria > Planctomycetota > Planctomycetia > Pirellulales > Pirellulaceae > Mariniblastus. Next base: position 16,735 of record CAZXLW010000080.1, read on the forward strand.
TCGTTCCAGGTTGGACGAACCAAATCACCCGTTCGATAGCGGATGATTGGGCTACCGGAACGACCAAGACTGGTCAGTACCAATTCCGACAATTCGCCTTCGCCAGCCGGTTCACCGTGATCCACCGAAAGGAACTCCGCAATGAACTCGCTTTCATTGATGTACAAACCGCGAGCTTCCGGATCCGGGAATCCCCATGGTCCGACTTCGGTAGCTCCACTGTGATCGAATACCTTGGCCGACCAGGCAGTTGCGATCCGATCACGAATTTCAGGAATCGAACCGCCCGGTTCGCCAGCCACAATGATTCGATTGACCGGCAGCTCTCGAACGTTAATCTGATTTTCAAGTCCAACTTCGGCCATGTGCAATGCGTAGCTCGGCGTGCAGAACAGCACGCTCGCTTCAGTTGATTGAATCAGTTCCAGTCGGGACAAAGTCGACAAGCCTCCTGACGGAACACATAAAGTCCCGCGAGCAACAGTCGCATCGAACGCGCTCCAAAACCCAATAAAGGGCCCGAAGCTGAATGCCATGACAGCCTGATCAGATGGTTTGACATCGGCTGCGTCCAAGACGAACTGCCACGTATCAATCCACCATTGCCAATCATCAGCTGTATCAAGAATCACCAACGGCTTGCCACGCGTCCCACTGGTCCGGTGAAAGCGGCAGTACCGGGCAAGTTCATACGTCCGATTGGTCGCCAGGTTGCCGGTGTTATTTTCGTCAACCAGCTGATCCTTGAACGTAAACGGCAGCTCGGCGAGCTGGTCCAGCGATCGAAGCGGGAATTCAATCTCTTTGAGGTGCCCGCGGTAAAAACTGTTTTCTGGTAAGATCGTTTCCAGTAACTGATTGAGTCGAGTCAGCTGGTGTTCGGTCAAGTCCTCAGGCGACAGTTTTTCCAGCGCGCGACGTTGGTCGTTTGTAAGCGAAAGTCTAGCTGGGGTTGGTGCTGAATGCATGAACTGATGATAAGCCGAAGACAGCGTCCCGTAAATTGGATTGGCCATGCCGTTTGCCGCACAACACATTAAGGCCGGTCGATTGCACCTGCAGAAAGCCGACCCTGTGATGAAGAAAATCATCAAACAGGTAGGCCCGTTCACTTGTAAGCTCCGCCGCGACCGGTTTCTAACAATGGTTCGGTCGATTGTTTCCCAGCAAATTTCAGGGGCTGCGGCGCGGACGATTCAGGGGAGACTGGTCGACGCTGTGAAGCCGGCAACGATTACCCCGGAGACGCTGTTGCAATTCAATGTGGACGCGCTGCGAGAGATTGGCGTTTCGCGTCAAAAGGCGGCCTACATGTTAGACTTGGCAGCCAAAGTACACGATGGTACAGTCGATCTGCGGAACATTGGTCGCAAGACCGACGAGGAAGTCACTGACGAACTTACGCAGGTCAAAGGGATCGGCGTCTGGACAGCCCAGATGTTCATGATGTTTTCGCTCGGACGACTCGACGTTTTTCCAGACGGTGATCTCGGCATCCAGAACGCGATTAAAAAGAACTATCCTGTGCGCGGTGAGCTGACGCGAAAAAAAATTCTCCAGATCGCTGAACCCTGGAGTCCCTACGCGACAATTGCCAGTTGGTACTTGTGGCGAAGCCTGGAAGTATAACCTGTTTTACAAACAACACTTTGAATAACGATATGTCTACTGATCTTCCCAGCCGATTAAGTCACGAACAGGTTCGCTGGAAGTGCGATCCGCAAACTTTGGATTTTGAAACGACTGACGACGTCGATCCTGCCGTTCAGGTTGTTGGCCAGCAAGCGGCTTTGGAAGCGTTGGATTTTGGCATCCAGTGTGATGCACCAGGCCAGAACATTTACGTTCGCGGTACGCGCGGTACTGGCCGCATGCGAATGGTCGAGAAGATGCTGGAAGACCTCAAGCCAACGACCGACAAGAAACGGGACTATTGCTATGTGCACAATTTTAACAGCCCCCAGAAACCGCGGCTGATCAAGTTGTTGCCAGGGCAGGCACCGATTTTTCGCAAAGTCGTCAGCGAGCTGGCTGACTTTATCGAAAACCAACTGCCCAAGGCATTGGATAGCGAGCCGAATAGTTCGCAGCTGAATGACTTGAAGGAATCCATTGAAGAGGAAGTCAAAGGGTTCTCGCAAGCACTGGAAGAAGAGTTGGCTGCCAATCAGTTGGGCCTGGTCTCGATGCAAAATGGTCCGGCGACTCAAACGGTGATCTTGCCGTTGGTTAATGGAGAGCCAGTTCCTCCGACTCAGTTCAAGGCACTTGTCGAACAGGGCCAGGCATCGAAAGAGCAGCTGGAAAAATTCTCCGAGCTGCTCCCCAAATTTCAAAAGCAATTGGAAGAAGTCAGCAAGAATGTCTCCGAAGCATTTCGACAGGGCAACGAAAAGCTGACAACGCTGCGTGATAAGCTGGCCACTGAATTGATCCGGGACGTCGCCAAACCGATTTTTGAAAAGTTTGAATCGAAGCCGGTTCATGCGTTCCTGGAAGACGTTGTTGAGGATGCGGTTGAGTATCGTCTCGATCCTCCGGAAGAAAATGAACAACATGATCTGACTGAGTTGTACGGCGTCAACGTGGTTCTGACGCATAAAGACTCAGAGATGAAGCCGGTGGTTTTTGAATGTGCCCCCAGTCTGATCAACTTGCTCGGGACCGTGGAATCCAAATGGGGACCCGGCGGGATGGCGCTGTCGGATTACCGTGGGATTCGGGCCGGTGCTTTGCTCAGTGCGAATCATGGTTACCTGATACTCGATGCCAACGATGTGTTGACGGAGGCGGGCGCATGGCGGTCGTTGATGCGGACGATCCGTACAGGGCGGTTGGAAATCGTTCCGCCCGAGATGGGGTGGATGCGACAACACGTGGTGATCCAACCAGAGCCGATTGAGATTGAAGTTCGCGTGATCTTGGTTGGCGACGTGCAGACATATTATCTGTTGGACCGTGGCGATTCGGATTTCCGTGAGCATTTCAAGATCCTCGCCGATTTCGACAGTGAGTTGGAACGCTCGGAACATTCGATACGACAGTATGCCGCTGTCGTTGCGCATATCGCCAAATCTGAGGACTTGCCTGCGTTTCACAAGACCGCGATCGCTGCGTTGGTGGAGCACGGTTCCCGTATTGCCTCACGCGGGAATCAGTTGACGGCCAGGTTCGGACGGATCGCAGACTTGGTGCGCGAGGCTGCGTTTCTGGCCAAGGGCGAAACGGTTAACGGCGATCATGTTCGTGACGCCATCAGACGGACCAAGCACCGAGCCGCGATGCCGTCCAGGAAGTTTCAACAGATGGTCGCCAACGAGACGATTCTAGTCGAGACATCCGGATTCGTTGTCGGTCAGATCAACGGGCTGGCGGTGATGCGTTCGGGTCCGTTGACGTACGGGTTCCCTGCCAGGATCACGGCCACGATTGGGCCCGGCCGAGCTGGCTTGATCAATATTGAGGGTGCGGCCCAGATGTCAGGTTCCATTCACACCAAAGGTTTCCATATCCTTGGTGGACTGCTTCGACATCTGCTTCGAAACGAACACCCGCTCGCATTCAGCGCCTCGATCGCTTTTGAGCAAAGTTACGGAGGCATCGATGGCGATTCCGCGTCCGGCGCCGAGGTGGTTTGCCTGCTCAGCGCGTTGACGGGTATCCCAGTGAATCAGGGCATGTCGATGACCGGTGCGATTGATCAGCACGGTCATATTGAAGCGATTGGTGGCGTCAATGAAAAAATCGAGGGCTTTTTTGATGCCTGCAATCACTTTGGGCTCACGGGTGATCAGGGGGTTGTGATTCCCAAGTCGAATCAGGGTGACTTGATGTTGCGTGAGGATATTGTGGAAGCGTGCGAACAGGGCAAGTTCCATGTGTACGCGGTTACGACCATCTATGAAGCGATCGAAGCAATGACGGGCGTACCGGCTGGTAGCGAAGGTGGCGATTATGCTGAAGGGACCGTTCTGGCGAGTGCGGTTGATAAAGCCCGAGAGTACTGGGAAAAGACGCTTGCCAGTCCCGCAAGTATGACGACCACGATTGCCGATGCTCACAACGTTCCACTGCCCGAAATAGCCAAGCGGATCGAAGGCGAAGCAGACAAAGTTTAGAAGAGTTGAAGCGGGAGGTTGAGGCTCCTGTGGATACACAGTGAAGTTTGTCTCGGCGGGAGCCTCGACCTCCCGACGACCGTTCCAAGAGGTTCTGATGGCCGGTCGCAATCTATCCAAATCGAGTTTCGAAGTGGCCCTGCCTGACTGGGCGATCGAAGAAAATCAGAAGCTTCCTGATTGCATACCGGAATTGGAAGTCCGTATGCGGGAAGTCATCCGATTTTCGCGATTGAATTTTGAACATCAAACCGGCGGCCCGTTTGCTGCCGGCGTGTTCGAAAGGGACTCGGGGAAAGTGGTCGTCGTGGGAGTCAACCGAGTCATCCCGAGTAATATGTCGTCCGCTCACGCTGAGGTTGTGGCGTTAACGTTGGCTCAACAGATCTTGAACAGCTTTGATTTGGGGGCGGACTCTTCGACTGCCTATCAGTTGGTCGTCAACGCGCGTCCGTGTGCGATGTGTTTCGGAGCGATTCCGTGGTCAGGCGTTGTTGATCTGGTAGTTGGAGCTTCCGGAGACAACATTGAAAAGCTCACGGGGTTCGACGAAGGCCCGATTCATCCCAATTGGCAATCGGAGCTGCAAGCCCGGGGGATTACCGTTACCGAGAACGTGTTGGAATCAGAGGCTTGCGAAGTGCTTCGCGACTTCGGGGCCAGTGATGCTGTTGTGTACAACGGACGTTCGGGGGCTTGAGTTGGATCTTGTCGTAACGCCACGAATCCGCCCCATCAATCAGCCGTAGAGCGTTAGCTCCCGGTTCTCTTGCCTGTAAGCAATCCTGTGCCGGTAGGCATGCCTGATTCTTAGGCTCAGGCCAAAGCGGACGCTAGAGCGTGCCCAAAACGTGGTGCTTGGGGCGATAGTCGTGGTCGATGAATTCGACATTTTTCCTGCCCAGTATCTCGATAGTGGTGCCAAAACGCTCCAGTTTTCTGGGCTGAACGTCGCATTCCAACGATTTGAAGGATTTTGCCGACAGTATTGGCAATTTGTCTTTACGGTTTGTATTGAATTGCTGGCTCGCATCACAAGCTGAAAACTACCCTTCGGAGAGCACTTGAACAAAAAGTGCAGATAACGAATGCCAAGAATCGCCCGTTTATCTCATTGTGAAAACGTCAAATGACTAATAAACCCGAAGCCTACGATCCTGGAATGGACGCTTTAGCTGAAGCAATCGCTGATAACGATCGCTTTACAGCATCACGCTATCTCGATTCATGCCCGCAAGAGATTGCGTCTCGAATCGAAGCAATGATTATCCGTGCCTGGACATGTCCTACGTTGCAAGATTCAGAAGCAGAGCTTTACCGAGCACTGGATCAGGAACCTGGCAACGAGTTAGCGATGGCTGGGATGGCTTGGTTCCAGGGAATACAAGAGCTTGCCGAGCGTCAATTTGACCTGAAAACCCAAGCAGAAGAGCAGGCACGGCAGGAAGCAGAAGA
>CAZXLW010000081.1:0-20815 GCA_964641465.1 uncultured Pirellulaceae bacterium
AGATCCATCCCAGATCCATTCTTAGGCGGAATGTTAAAACTGCGTCCGCCGATAGCCTGCAGTTGGCCTACAGTTGGCAAAAAGTTGAAAGTTGATAACCTGCTAGAGCATTCCCAGGCCGAGGCCGCGAAACACCAGAAGCTCCGGAGAAATTGATGGTCATTGCTACGTTCGTTTTTTTTACTGCCCTGGTAGCCGGGCTGACATGGTGGCTGACTCGCGGCACAGAATTGAACACCAACGAAGGCTACTTTCTGGCCGGTCGAAGTTTGACTGGTGTTTTCATTGCTGGTTCACTGTTGCTGACCAACTTGTCGACGGAGCAATTGATCGGGCTTAACGGCGGTTCGTTCAATGACGGCCTGTCGGTAATGTGCTGGGAAGTGATCGCCGGTTTCTCGCTGGTGGTTCTGGCGCTGTACTTTTTGCCTCGGTATCTGAAGTCCGGGATCGCGACTATTCCTCAGTTCCTGGAGGAACGATACGGGCCGGCAATTCGTGCGATCACCGCGTTCGTTTTTATTGTTGCCTATATGCTGATCCTGCTTCCGTTCGTGCTCTTCCTCGGTGCCAACGGGTTGAACAGTATGCTCGGACTGGAAGCTCGGATCGGTCTCGATGACCTTCAGACGATCTGGGCAGTCATGATTCTGATCGCAGTCCTCGGAGGTGCTTACGCCATTTTTGGAGGACTGAAAGCGATCGCGGTCTCGGATACTTTCAATGGCGTTGGTTTGCTGGTTGGTGGTTTGATGATCACCTGGTTCTCGCTGCAAGTCATTGGCGACAATGTGGGGGGGGTGCCTGAGGTATTCGCAAAGATCAAAGAAGCAGATCCAGATGCGTTTCAGTCGTTAGGAACGGCGGACGAAGACACGCATTGGCCGACGTTATTTACCGGCGTGCTACTGTTGAACTTTTTTTACTGGTGCACTAACCAACAGATTATCCAACGGACGTTTGGTGCCAAGAGCCTTGCGGAAGGACAAAAGGGAGTATTGCTGGCCGCGTTCTTCAAGATCCTCGCTCCATTGATCCTCGTGCTGCCAGGCATCATCGCTGCGTATCTGGTGATCGCTGCCGAGGACGAGAAGATGATCGAGCTTGTCGGTCAGGACGCGGATGGCAAATGGGCATCGAACCGAGCCTACGGGTCGCTAGTTGCCCGCGTGTTGCCTGATTACCTGTTGGGCTTTTTTGCTGCGGTTGTGGTTGGTTCGATCTTGTCGACGTTCAATTCGGTGCTGAATTCCGCGGCAACGTTGTTCTCGCTGGATGTGTTTAAGAAGTACATTGCTCCTAACGCATCAACCAAGACTGTGGTTAGATCGGGGCAGCTCTGCAGTTTACTGGTCGGAATATTTGCAGTCGTTGCTGCACCGTCGATTTTTTATGGCAAGCAAGGGGTGTTTGATTTCTTCCAAACGCTGAACGGGATCTATTTCATTCCACTGCTGGCGATCATCATGTTCGGCATGTTTCATCGTCGAGCGAACGAGTCATCTGCAATCATCACGTTGTTCGCAGGACTCGGGCTGATGATTGTTGGCACGTTTTTCTCTGGTGGCGACGGTGGGTGGCTGAAATCATTGTTTGGGTCTGGCTTTCATTACATGGGTGCCGTGTTCGCATCGCTTCTAGCATTGCAATTTGCTTTAGCTGCCACTGGAATGAGCTTGGCAGCGCCATGGGTGCAAAAGGATGCCAAGGCAGTTGATCTGACGCCGTGGAAACCAGCCCCGTTCGTCGGCGTGTTGCTGACCGGGATTGCGTTGGCGATATATGTTTACTTTGCGTTGTAGCCGACGAAGGAACTCACGAGTTGGAAATGCATTCAGGATGACTGAGAGCAAATGAAAACGATTGCTTTTTTCCTGGGGCCGGTTGTCGCCCTCGCACTCGGGCTAACCATGCTGCAGTTCGGGTACTCCAGCGCGATGTGCTGGACGGCTGGAGTCACCACGTTGGTGGCGATTTGGTGGATCTTTGAGCCAATCTCTATCCCGGCCAGTTCGTTGATTCCGCTGGCTGTCTTCCCGCTGGCGAATGTGCTTTCCGAAGCGGACGTTGCCGCCGCTTATGGGGATAAGCTCGTCCTGCTGATGTTCGGTGGGTTTATGCTGTCTGCCGCGATGGAGAAAAGCGGAGCCCACCGCCGTATTGCTCTGGGGATGGTCAACTTGTTCGGCGGCTCCAACGGGAAGGCGCTGGTATTTGGTTTCATGGCAGCGTCGGCGTTTCTGAGCATGTGGATATCGAACGCGGCGACCACATTGATGCTGCTTCCGATCGCGATGGCGGTCGTGAACCAAACCGAAAACCGCAGACTTCAGATCAGCCTGTTGCTCGGGATTGCTTATGCCGCCAGTGTGGGCGGAGTTGGCACGCCGATCGGTTCTCCGCCCAATGTGGTTTTCATTAGTGCCCTCGGCGCACACACAGGTAGCGAAATGTCGTTTGTTGATTGGATGGCGTATGCGTTACCCATCGTACTACTGATGCTACCGATAGTCGGGATCTGGCTGACGCGTGGGTTGTCGCAAATAGAGGCCATCGAACTGCCCAACGTTGGCAGCTGGCGACGTGAGGAAGTTCTCACGTTGCTGGTGTTTGGTATCACTGCCCTGATGTGGGTTACTCGCCAACAACCGTTTGGCGGTTGGAGTACGTTGTTGGGCATTCCGCAGGCGAATGATGCTCAGGTTGCGATTCTTGGCTCGATCGCGATGTTCCTTGTCCCCAACGGGAAAGGGAGCAAGTTATTGGATTGGGAGACGGCAAAAAATATTCCGTGGGGCATCCTGCTCCTGTTCGCTGGCGGGATCTGTATTGCAAAAGCGTTCGGAGTTTCCGGGCTGAGCGCGGAATTGGGCGGTTTACTGGCGAGCCTGAATGCGCTGCCGGTTTTGCTTTTGATCGGAGCCATCTGTCTTGCTGTGACGTTCTTGACCGAGGTCACGAGTAACACAGCGACCACGACGCTGTTGATGCCGATTCTGTTGGCAGCCGCGATAGCTTCCGAGATGGATCCGAAGATCTTCATGATACCGGCAACCATCAGCGCCAGTTTTGCTTTTATGTTACCGGTCGCAACCCCGCCCAACGCGATTATTTTCGGTTCGCAAAAGCTTGCCGTCAAAGACATGGTGCGAGAAGGCTTGGTGTTGAACCTTATCGGCGTTGTCGTGGTGACGGCACTCTGTTTTCTGTTGATTCGGTAGTTCGCGGACGAGCGGCGGTTATGCGTCGCCGCAATTCCACGGAACATGATCATGGTGTGAAAACCCTAGAAGCAAGACGACATTGCATGAATGCGTGAAACTGTAGATGATCTAGTTAATTCAAAAGCACGCCGAATTATCAATGTTGCCTGCAACGAACGTAGTTGCTTGATGGTATTGCAGAAATTAGCTATCTGAGGACGGAAACAGGATGCCTAGATCCAAGACATTTGCGAACGTGACACAAGCGATTGGCGACACGCCAATGATCCAAATCAACCGCCTTATCCCTGAAGACCACGCCACGGTCTTCGCCAAATGTGAGTTTTTCCAACCACTCAACAGCGTCAAAGATCGAATCGGCGTTGCCATGATTGAAGCTGGCGAGCGGGACGGATTGGTGACGGCCGAAACGCACGTCGTCGAACCGACCAGTGGCAATACTGGAATCGCGTTGGCGTTCGTTTGTGCGTCCAAAGGATACAAGCTGACACTCACCATGCCGGAGTCGATGTCGATCGAGCGAAGGACGTTACTGAAAGCCCTGGGCGCTAATCTGGTTTTGACTCCTGCAGCCAACGGGATTCCTGGCGCTATCGAGAAGGCCAAGGAAATCGTCGACGGCGATCCAAAAGCCTGGATGCCGCAGCAATTTGAAAACCCGGCCAATCCAGCCATCCATGAAGCAACCACTGGCCCGGAGATCTGGGAAGATTCCGGACAGCAGATCGACGCGATTGTTGCTGGCGTCGGAACCGGAGGCACGATCACTGGCGCAACTCGTTTCCTGAAATCCAAGAACCCGGATTTCAAAGCGTTCGCAGTTGAGCCGGTTACTTCGCCCGTTATTTCTGGAGGCGATCCCGGCAAGCACAAGATTCAAGGGATCGGAGCTGGGTTTGTGCCGGGCAACCTTGATACGTCGATCCTCGACGGTGTGATCAAGATCAGTGACGACGAAGCATTCGAATGGGGCCGTAAGTTGGTGTCAGAAGAAGGGATCGTGGGCGGAATCAGCAGCGGTGCCAACGTATGCGCGGCAGCTCAGCTTGCGGCCCGACCGGAGTTTAAAGGCAAACGCATTGTGACAATCGCTTGCAGTCTGGGCGAAAGGTACCTGTCGACGCCGTTGTTCGAAACTGATGGATAACGGTTGTTTTCGCAGCCGACCGAATCGACCTGATCGTATGATCGGTGCTTTCAGAGCAGAGGCGAGGCTACGTGAAAAAATCGTCGTGAGCAAGCAAGCAATAGGAAAGCCGAGCTACGTAGCATGAAGAAACACGAATGGCGTGAGAAAACCGAAGAGGGCGAGACGCGTTTGGTGACCGCCACTCGTCATGCCGGCAAATGGCAGCTGCGGTCTCGTCTCAAGACGGAAACGGAATGGACAAAGTTTCCAACTATCGAGCTCGACGATCTCGAGACGTTGCTGGAAGTCATCTCGAACAAGTATCAACGTAACCGTGTGCCGCACGGCCACGTGCTGGAAATCGAAGCTCTCATTGCGGCCAAGCGGCCGCGAAAATAGCGTGTCGATGAGGCTTGGTTGACTTGCAAGTCGCGATGAGTCCGGCTCGAATTCAGTTGCATCCACCTACGGCTGACACCCCCTAAATTGCGTAGCCGCGCCATTTTGCGTCCGATTGTCTGGGTTTTGATCGCTTGTTTTCTGTCCCTTGCTTAAGAAAGCGTCGCACCTCTTTTCACCATTGGCGTAATGGCATAGCTTGGTCGCTGCTAATTCAGATGTACTCAAGCATTTAGTACTCAAGCAAATCCAAAACGTTTACATGGAAACCTATAGATGAAGAATTTAACTCAAACTAGCGTATTGTTTCTGGGCCTGATGGTCCTGTTCGCTGGCTGCGACGCCGCGACAGATGTTGTTGGCGACGCCGCTGGCAAAGCCGCTGAAATGGCCAACGTCGACTTTGGTGACTTTGACATGGGTGGGCTTAAAGACAAGTTCACTGGAATTACAGACGGATTCAAAGACGTCACAGAAGAAAACGTTGATGGCTTGACGTCAAAGATCTCGGACCTCAGCGGTTCAATCGACGGCATGGGAATTGACAGCCTGACAGGCCCTGCGAAGACAGCTGCCGGTGGAGTCATTTCAACTTTTGTTGAAGGCATCAAGTCAGCCATGGGCGGCATCACCAATGAAGGAATTCTTGGCAAGCTCAAGCCAGTTGTTGATTCCTTGATGGAAAAACTCAACGGATTCATGTAAACAAAACGTGAAGCAATTGAACATCAGGGGCGCCGAATGGCGTCCCTTTTTTTTGCCCATTCACTTAGTGTACGCCCCATTCACTCAGTGGCTCGACATTGGGCATTTCCCATCGTTTCCTCGCTGGGACCAACCAATGGGCCTTAAATGCCAGGCATAAAAAAATGTCGGCGTGCTCTCCGAGCTCGCAACTATTCCGTTGTTGCAAGCTCGAAGAACACGCCGACATGAATTTCAATCAGCGAATTCGCGCCGTTCGGGCGATTCTCATATTCGACAGCTTACGAATCGGCTTCTGCTTCCGAATCGGCTTCTGCTTCTGGTTCGTCGGTTGCTTCGGATTCGTCTTCGACTACTTCTTCCGCTGGCGGAGCGGGTTTTTCACCGAAATCCAATGACATTGGATCAGCGGTCAGCCCTTTTTCCAGCACAAATTCTTTTGCTTCATCGATGTTCGGAAAGTGAAACAGCTCGATACCAATTTGGACGTAGAGGCATTTCTTGCCATTTGAAATCAGGTTCGCGACTTCGCTTTTCGCACCCGCTTGGCGGATACGGTAGGTTCCATCTGGAATTGCAGTGATTGGCACGGGGCCCCTTTCGATTTTTTTTCAGGCGATTGAATCCGCCATTCTTGGAACGGCATTTTATTAGGAGCCGACGACAACCAATTCTGGTCGACGTCACCGTTGTGGCAACGCCAAAATTCATTAGGTCAGGCTCGTGCTTGAATGGGTGTCAGCGTTATCCTAAGTCACAAATTCTTCGAAACTTAGGACTAGCCTTTCGGCTGTTTAAAACCTCAAGCACCTATCTCAGTAACAGTAGAAAGCCTATTGTAATTAAGAACAACCCAGAATTGCCCGCGAACATTCTTGTGCGGGGAAATTATGGTTAGATGGCATTCTTCACCACCTAACTGCCAGTTAGTGGTCACCTGATTGTCCCTATCCACATTCTCGTTTCCTGCTGTCGCCAGAGATAAAAAACTGCGGCGGCCGAGCTTCCAGATTGTAGCCGCTGCGGGAACGTGGCTAGACTAACTGGAAATACACTGTTGGTTCCCAACAAACCAATCCGCAGGCTAGAAGGCGTTTCAAAACCATAGTAGTACGACTCTCCGAGTCGTTTCATCACGATGTTTACGACTCGGAGAGTCGTGCTACTTTCGTAAAATCGGTTTTGATACCGCTTCTAGAGCCTGTCGGAGCCGTACCGCTATACAAAACTGTTTTCCTCACGAAATGCACGACAAGAATTCATCCACAATTCGACTGTTCGAACTCCGAAATGAAAACGGATTAATCGTAAAGCTTACAAACTACGGCGCAAGGGTAACTTCGATTGTGACTCCGGATCGAGCGGGGGAGTTTGCGGATGTCGTGTTGGGATACAACTCTCCAGACGAGTACCTCACGGGAGCGGATCAGTTCTATCTTGGATGCACGGCTGGTCGATACTGTAACCGGATCGCCAAGGGGCGGTTCTCGATTGAAGGTGCAGAATATGAACTGGGAACCAATAATGGTCCAAATCATTTGCATGGCGGTTTCATCGGTTTTGACAAAGTGATCTGGACGCCCCGAGTACTAGATTCGAACGCAATCGAATTCAGCTATCGGGCCAAAGACGGCGAGGAAGGATACCCAGGGAATCTGGACGTTGTTGTGAAGTTTGAACTGAACAACGAAAATGAGTTGTTGATTTCCTATCGGGCGACAACCGATCAGCCGACACATGTGAACCTGACCAACCATTCGTATTTCAATTTGAGCGGCGAAGGGTTCCCGACGATCAACGACCATGTGTTGAAGATCAATGCAGATTCGTTCACGCCAGTCGACGATACTTGTATCCCGACGGGTGAAATTCGCAGCGTCGCCGGAACGGTTTTCGATTTCGGCGAAGGCCAAGTCATCGGCAGTCGACTGGAATGTAAAAACGAAGACGAACAGTTGGCTCGGGCCAATGGATTCGATCACAACTGGATTCTGAATAGGCCAGTTCAACCAAACAACATAATCGGTGAAGCAGCGGTCCGAACGTTTGCCGCGTCTCTGTACGAACCAAGGTCAGGTCGCGAGCTGCAGGTTTTCACAACCGAACCAGCGATTCAGTTCTATAGCGGCAACTATCTGGACGGAAGTTTAACCGGCAAATCCGGCCAGCCTTACCTGCATCGCAGCGGACTTTGCCTGGAAACCCAGCACAACCCCGACTCACCGAACCGTCCCGAGTGGCCATCGACGCTCTTACGCCCCGGGCAGACATACGCGAGCTCAACGATCTACAAGTTCGGTGTACGCGTTACCGGTGATTGATCGGTTGACACTCGCGGGTATCAAGCAGTTGCCAAATTGTTGAATTGGACTATCTTCGTTAGTTCCACTCCGAATTTTACCAGCCTCTAATTTATTGACGACCAAACATGCCAGACAATCCGAACACCTCCAGCAACCGAGACATTCTGGTAGCGGCTCAGGAAAAAGGGGCAATCTCTACTTTCGGCGCGTACTTTCGACTCTCCGGACCGGGTTGGCTGCAAAGTGCGATCACGCTGGGCGGTGGATCGCTGGGGAGCGCATTGTATTTGGGGGTGCTGTGCGGCACGTCGATGATGTGGTTGAGTCTGCTGGCGATTATCGTTGGCGTTATCATGCTGTCCTCGATCAGCTATGTGGTTCTTTCTTCTGGCGAACGACCACTGAAAGCAATCAACGATCACGTCAACCCAGTCCTCGGCGTCGGCTGGGTAACCGCCACGATTCTGGCCAACATGATTTGGGTGCTGCCGCAGTTCAGTTTGTGCTTTGACGTTGCCAATAAAATCCTGCTTCCGGATCTGATTGAAGACACGGATACGTTCAAATACGGCTTGTCGATTGTCTTGTTCGTGGCCGCGACCGTGATGGTCTTTTTGAATTTGAAAGGCGGTTGGGCTTCACGGATTTTTGACATCCTGCTCAAGCTGATGGTCGGTGTCATCGTGGTTAGCTTCGTTGCGGTCGTGGTTAGTTTGTACCGTGAGGGGTATCTTGAGGTTGAGTCAATTCTTGCCGGTTTGATCCCTCGCCCAGACCATTGGTTTTCGCCGGTGCCAACAGTTGCGGAGTTGATCAATACGCTACCGGAGAGCGGGCAAGAGTTTTGGTCGACGCAGTTCGTTTCCAATCAACGGAACGTGATGATCAGTACGACAGCCACGGTGGTCGGCATCAACATGACGTTCCTGCTTCCGTACTCCATGCTGTACCGTGGTTGGGATCGCCCGTTCCGCGGCTTGGCCACGTTTGATTTGATCACTGGGCTGGCAATTCCGTTTGTGTTGGTGTTCAGTTGTATCGTGATCGCCACGTCATTTAATTTTCACGGAAAAGCCGACGAGAATTTTCTCAGCGACGATCCGGCTCTCGTACAACAAAGCCCACTTTTTGGCGGTGCTTCGAAGATTATTCTGGATAGCGTCGTTGAAGGAGACCCGAGTATCGACGCCAGTAAATTGAGCGAAGAGCAAGTGGCGAACATTGTCGCCAAGGTGAGCCCGGAAGAAAGAAAGCTTTCCGCGATGTTGACTCGGCCTAACTCTGCCCAATTGGCCAAATCGCTGGAGCCTTTGTTGGGTAAGACGTATGCGAATCTGGTGTTCGGGCTAGGCACGTTCGGTATGGGCTTTTCCACAATTATCATCCTGATGATGATCAACGGTTTTGCGATTGGCGAGCTGCTTGGAATGCATCGCAATATCGGCGTTCAAGTCTTCGGCGCTGTGCTGGCTGGTTTGATCGGAGTCATGTGGCCGCTGGTCTGGGCAGGTGAATCGAAGACCTGGTTGATTATTTTGGCTTCGACGTTCGGAGCGATCTTGTTACCGATCGCTTACATCGCCTTTTTCGCGCTGATGAATAATCGTACGCTGTTGAAAGACGATATGCTGACCGGTGCGTGGCGATGGATTTGGAACGCATTGATGGCGTTCGGAGTCTTCGCGGCTTTGGCGCAGGCGGGGTCGGCGTTGTACACGAAACTGTTTGACCCGGCGACTGGGTCGCTGATCGAGCTGCATTCCGGCAGTATGATCTTCGGCGGCATCGTGACGTTTGCTTTGCTGGCGTTGATTGGATTTGCGGCAACCGGCAAAAGTCGGACTGAACCAGAACAGGAATAGCGCCAGTTTCGCCAGTTTCGCGACTGGTCTTCACGGAGGTGGAGGCTCCTGTCGACAACACAAGTTTGACTATTTTCAATTGTCAATTGCGGTAGCATCCCGTTTCATGTTCAGGAATGCCTCACAGTATAAGTTTGCTGATTCTGTGTAAATTTTGGAACGAACTCATCAAGCTGCCCGTCGTATAAAAAGAAACGCAAAACTTCTGCCTGTTTGTTTTCGACGTTTCGATTTCAGTACGTGGGGTAGGTGTAATGCGCGGATGTTTGAATTGTTGTTGCCTGGCTGTTTGTTGGTTGTTGGCGACGTTAGTTTTGGGGTGTAGTGAAAACGGAGTACCGTATGAACAATATTCTGAAGCGGTGGAATTCGAAAAAACGTCCTCCGGCTTGCCTGCTGCCGAAACAAGCAAGGCGGGGCCTGCCCTTGCATCATCCAGCGTCCCGCGACACGTGATTTACGATGCGGACGTCGATCTGATCGTTGATGATTTCGTTTCGTTCGGTCACCAGCTTCCGAATCTTGTCGCAGCAAACGGAGGCTATGTCGCTGATGTTGTGATCAATCAACGGCGGAGCAGTCGTAAAGGCACCTGGAAAGTGAAAGTCCGTTCGACTGATTTCCAGGCCTTCTTCAATGGCTTGGAAAAACTGGGTGTAATCGAAAACCATCATCAGACTGCCAAGGATGTGACCGATCAATTTGTTGATCTGAGCGCTCGGATCGTCAACAAGAAACGGATGGAGCAGCGGATCCTGGAATTGATCAACGCCAAGCGAGACTTGCAAGAAGTTATCGGTCTTGAAAAGGAACTGGGACGGATCCGCGGCGACATTGAGCGGATGCAAGGGCATTTGAATTCACTGGCAAAGAAAACAGAATTCGCATCTATCACCATCACCGCCATCGAGGAACGCCAACCGGAACCAATCGTCGCATTAAGCTTTGTCGATCGAGTCCGCGGATCGTGGGATCATTCCGTTGAGCTACTATCCGCCGTCGTTCAGCATATCGCGGTAGTCACAGCGTATTTGCTACCGTGGCTGGTCGTCATTGGCTTGTTGCTTATTCCGGTGTACCTGTTGCGCCGTTGGTATCTGAAACGAGAAGCCAATTTGGCTGTGAATTAACGAATTCCTTCAATGGAATTCCGATTAGCGAGAGCAACATCTCCATCTTTCAATGGCCCAGATCTTGGATTACGGGTTAATGTGCAAATCCGGTTTGCAGTTTATCATATAGGGTTTGTGAATAGAGCGGTTTCGACGGAAACTGGCGGTTCGTTAATTTTGAGAATCTGCCGAATCGATGTTTTTGAGCGACAAAACGTCGGTGCGATGCGTCGAAGTACCGGCGGCTAGCGGCGTGCCGCGAAATCCATCGCTCTATTCGAGGAATCCTGGAAACGGAAAGATAGTATGGGTGTGTCGGAGGTAGAGGTATTTGGCGAAGCGTTGATCGCGGCGCGGCAACGCGTGGAGGAGCGGTTGGCTGAATACCTGCAATTTGACGAGGGATGTCCGCAAGTATTGGCGGATGCACTTCGATACACGTTGCTCTCGAACGGGAAGCGGCTACGGCCGATGTTGGTGCTGGCTGGTTCGCACGTTTGCGGCGGGCCTATGGAAGACGCTTTGCCGGCGGCTTGTGCTGTGGAGATGATCCATACTTATTCCCTGATCCATGATGACTTGCCCGCGATGGACGACGATGATATGCGGCGGGGGCAGGCTTCGTGTCACGTGGCGTTTGACGAAGCGACAGCGATCCTGGCTGGCGATGCCTTGATCCCGCTGGCGTTCGAAGTCGTGGCCAGAGATATCACACCGTCAGAAGCTGCCAATCAATGTATCCGAGAATTGGCCTCCGCCTCCGGCGCCCAGTGGCTGGTCGGTGGGCAATCAGATGACTTGAACCTGGAAAATTCTGAAATAGATCTGGCAATATTGGAATCTATCCACCGAAGAAAAACCGGAGCCTTATTTACGGTATCTTTGCGGATGGGGGCCATTTGTGCCCACAGTTCGGAAGATCAGCTCAAATCGCTGACAAATTATGGTGAAAATCTGGGCCTGGCGTTCCAGATTACTGATGATCTATTGGATTTGTGCGGCGACGAAGCAAAAATAGGGAAACGCACTGGAAAGGACTCGGAGCGTGGCAAACGGACTTACCCGGAATTGATGGGCGAGGAAGCGAGCCGTAAATTGTCGGTCGAACTTGGTGACCGGGCGATTGAGTCACTGGGCTCGTTCGGTGACGTTGCCGATGACTTACGCAGATTTGCAAAATTTGTAATTAACAGGAACTATTGAAGCGACGCGATTACCCCCACGAATGCTTCGGCTTTAACAACAAGTAGACAAGACTATGGTCAAGATACTGCCCACTATCGAATCTCCCATTCAACTTCACGCGATGTCAGTCGCCGAGCTGGAAACAGTTGCCGACGAGATCCGCGAAACGCTTTGCAACTTGCTCAGCCTGCGGGCCGCGCATTTTGCATCGAATCTGGGCGTCGTCGAATTGACGCTGGCACTGCACAGCACGTTCGACTTCCTGCAGGACAGGCTGGTCTGGGATACGGGGCATCAGATCTATCCTCAGAAATTGATCACTGGGCGATTCAAGGATTTTGATTCGATCCGCACGCGCGGCGGTTTGATGGGCTATCCGAATCCGAACGAAAGCGACTACGACTTGTTCATGACGGGGCATGCTGGCTGCAGTGTATCGACGGTGGTTGGGCTGCGAAGTGGCGACGACGTGATGGGCAACACGGACAATCACTCCGTTGCGGTTATCGGTGATGGTGCGTTCCCATCCGGGATCGTGTTCGAAGCGCTAAACAACGCCAGCGAGCTCAACAGCAAAATGCTGGTGGTTTTGAACGACAATGAAATGTCAATTTGTCCGCGAGTGGGTGGAATCGCCAGCTACCTCGACCGACTGCGAAGTAATCCGATCTACACGGGCATGAAATCCGAGATCGTCAATATGCTGGGTAAGGTTCCGGTTCTGGGCGATCCAACCGAGAAGCTGCTGTATCAGATCAAAGAAGGCGTGAAGGCCGGTTTGCACGGCGGCATGATGTTCGAGGATTTTGGTTTTAAGTACTTCGGGCCGATTGATGGACACAACGTTTCGCTGCTGAAGAAATACCTGGAGATGGTCAAGGATATCGACGGGCCGGTTCTGTTGCATGTTTTGACGAACAAAGGGCACGGCTTCAAGCCAGCGGCCGAAGATCCGGTTTACTTCCACACACCACCAGCGTTTGAGCGGGAAGGCGACAAGGCAGTCCCCAAATCAAGCGGCGGCTCGAAAGCGTATACAAATCACGCCCGCGATGCGATCTTTGACCAAATGAAACACAATGACCGGGTCACGGTTATTACTGCAGCAATGTGCCAAGGCAACAAATTGGAACCAATCCGTGCTGAGTACCCCGATCGTTTCTTTGACGTTGGGATTTGCGAATCGCACGCGGTAGCGTTTGCTGCCGGTCAGGCCAAAGTCGGCTTGCGTCCGATTGTTGATATTTACAGCACGTTCCTGCAACGCAGCTACGACCAAATCTTCCAGGAAGTCTGCCTGCAGAATCTGCCAGTCACGTTTATGTTGGACCGTGGTGGCCTGACGGCTGCGGATGGTCCGACGCACCACGGTACGTTCGACTTTGGTTACATGCGGATATTCCCCAACATCACGGTTCTGGCTCCTGGCGATGCAAACGACATCGGGGCGATGTTAGATTTTGCATTGAAGCATGATGGGCCTGTTTCGATGCGGTATCCAAAGGACAATGCAGTTGAAATCCAAAGGGAGTTGCAACCGGTCGAGCTTGGTAAAGCGGAAGTGTTACGCTGGGGTGAGCACGGAAACATTCTTTGTGCCGGGACTCCCTTGGCAGCCGCAGTTGAAGCAGCCGAGGAACTTCGCGAAGAAGGATTCGACGTAGGCGTCGTCAGTGCTCGGTTTGTTAAACCGCTCGACACGGAAATGCTGAAGCAGGCACTTGCCGACGACAAATTTGTGATCACTGTCGAAGAAGCGATGTTGATGGGTGGATTTGGTAGTGCGGTTCTCGAAGCGGCTGCCGATATGAAGCTCGATACACGTCTGATCACGCGTTTGGGAATCGACGATGAGTTTGTACCGCATGGCAGTCGAGCGGAAGTACTTGCCGACATCCAGGTTGATAAAGAAGGAATTGCCAAAGCTTGTCGTACGGCCGCGAAAGAACTTGGCAAACCTCTCACGGCTCCGCGCGATGAGTCGTCGATCGTTTAGTTTTGCAATCGGTGGTCGGACTCGACAAGGATGGATTTGAATACTGCAATTTTGTTGGGCTCCGGTGACCGTCGTCCGAAAATCCGGACGGCGATCGAGGAAATCCGACCACTCGTTGAAAAGCATCTGCAGGTCACTCATGAGGACCTCGAGTATTCTGGCACGCTCGACGGAGTGCAGGCTGATGTCGCGATCGTGCTTGGCGGTGACGGGTCGATCCTTCGCGCGGTCAAGCAAATGAACGCCCGTCAGATACCGGTGCTGGGAGTGAATCTCGGTAAGCTGGGGTTCCTGGCCGACATCCAACCCGAATCTCTCGATCAGGCACTGCAACTACTTGTCGCTGGAAAATATCGTTTGGTCGAACACTTGATCATGCGATGCCAGGTCTTTAAGAATGACGAGCTGGTTTTCGACCAAATTGGACTCAATGAGGCAGCATTGCTGGGCGGCCCGCCGTTCAAGATCCAACGCTTTGACCTCACGGTCGATGGGGAGTTTGCGACCAGCTATAGCTGTGATGGGCTAATTATCAGCACTCCAATCGGTTCAACCGCTCATAGCCTGTCTGCTGGCGGCCCGATTGTGCGAAAAGATCTGCAAGCATTCGTGATTTCTCCGATCAGTCCACACACTTTGACCGTACGTCCAGTCGTCGACTCGGCGAACCGGGTTTACGAAGTTCAGGTCCGGGAACCGAACGAATCGACGTCAATTGTTCTCGATGGCCAGATATTGTGCCAATTGACAGCTGAGCATCGAGTTCGGATCGAAAAAGCCGACGCAATATTCCAATTGATCGAAATTGCCGGAAAAGGTTACTATCGGACACTTCGAGAGAAGCTCGGGTGGCGTGGAGCCCTGATATCCGAGCAGGAAAACCAATAGCTGCGACACTTGTTTGAGTTTTTGAAGATCGGATCTTCTGCCAGAGCAGGGACGAAATCGTAGCACGACTCTCCGAGTCGATACTGATAAGCTGGACGTCGCAAGAAATCACAGTAGAACACATTCACAATTGACAATCGTTCAAGGAGGGACCGATGACTCTTTCTCGCAATATTTGCATCATCATTGCAACAACGATAATTGCCAGTTCCAGTGTTGCCTCGGCACAAGAAGCACAGGGCAGTGCAGCAACCACGGATCGCATCGCTGCGGCCACGGAAAAGCTGGCCAAGAAACAGAAGTTTGAACTTCGCTATCAACTGAAGCGGGGCGACGTCGTCCGCTGGAACGTCGAGCACGTGGCAACCACCAAAGCTCAGATTGCCGGTAAACACGAGACTACTTCCAGCCGAACTCAATCAGTGAAACGCTGGACGGTAAGCAGCGTCGACAACGTCGGAAACATGACGTTTGAACATAGCGTTGAATCGACTTCGCTCTGGCAGAAGATCGGCGATCAGGAGCCCGTTTCCTACGACAGCAACACTGACAAAACTGCCCCCGAACAATTCGCCGGTACGAAAGAAATGCTTGGCCGCCCGTTAGCTGTTGTGACGATCAGCCCACAAGGCAAGATCGTGAATCGTGAATCCGATGTGAACCAGATAAAGTTCGGCGTTGGCGACCTCTGCATCCCGCTACCTGACAAAGCGATTCCGATTGGACACCGTTGGTTCGTGCCGACTGTTTTTGATGCCGTTGACGAAGACGGCAAGCGACTGAAACTCAAAGCACGTATCAACTACCAGTTGGTCAAAGTCGCCGATGGTGATGCGATCATTTCTTTTCGTTCGGAAGTCCTCACTCCGATCGAGACAGATCAGATCCGTTCACAATTGCTGCAGAAGCTCAACGACGGCTACGTAGCATTTGACATTAATAATGGCCGCATCGCTGGCAAGGAAGTCCTGTGGAATGAGAAAGTGCAAGAATACGCAGGTGCCGATAGCTTTCTCCAGTACATCGGACGTATGACCGAAGAAATCGTGATCGGCAATCCGATCCAACCGCAGGCTCGCGTTTCTGAGACCGACAAAAAAGAACGCAAGTAGAAATGAATCGGCAGGTGTCCAGCCACATCTGCAGCTTTGAGGCAATTCAGCCAACCAATTCCATTCAGGCGATTTAACTTTCTGCCTGTGAACGTGTATCATGTCCGTATTGATTTGCGTTTTCGGGATATTCAATGAGAAGTCGATTCGTTACCAATTTACTCGCCTTGGTCGTGATTGGGGCAGGGTTCTTCGGAATCACCGCCGTTCTCAATCTGATTGGTGCTAAGGAAGAATTGAAGAAGCACGAGTTCTCGTATCTGAAGCGGACCGCAGATCAGCATTGGCAAGACAAGAATTGGAAAGAAGCGGCGCGGTATTACAAAGAACTCGCGGACTCAGATGAGTTGAACTCGGGCGCGCAGCTTGCGTACGCTTGGAACTTGAGCCAACAGATTACCAGCGCGATTCGGAAGGCCCGCCATGAAGAGCTGGCGGAGCTACCGGAAAGTGCAAAGGAGTTGATACGGGAGGCGGTCACTGCCTACAACGAGACCATTCACTCCACCCAGTTCCGTAACATCTCACGGGTCCAGCTTGGTTGGCTGCATGGTTTGCTGGGACAAAACGAACAAGCGATACCCTACATTGTGGCAGCAATCGAAGATGGGTATCAGGTCAAGAATCTACGCAACGATTTTAGTCATCGTAGCCTCATGGACGATCCTCGCGTTCAAGAAGCGGTGCGAAAAGCGAGTGGAATCCAATAACGTCCGGCCCCTAATTATTCTGGGCGCCTAGATGCCTATCACCTGTTCGATCAAATCGGGCAATCGTTCGATTGGTAATCCAACAACATTCGACTCCAAGCCTCTTTCGATTCGCACCCAGTCCAAGCCGTCCTGGTACCCAAACGCACCAGCCTTCCCTTCCCATTGATTTGAATCGAGATACTCCTTCAACTGATCGTCCGAAAGCTTCATCATCGACAGTTCCGTTGACTCGACGTGCGTCAGATGTTTGCCGCTGGACATGTCCCAAACCGTGACGCCGGTAAGAACCAGGTGAATGGTCCCGCTGAGTTTCATTAAAATTTCATGAGCGTGATTTCGATCAACTGGCTTGCCGATAATCTGCTCGTTTAGCACCGCAATCGTATCCGCAGATACAACAACCGCGTCGGATTCCATTTTGGCAACCACGTTCTCGGCTTTGCGCAACGCCGCTTGGGAAACATACTCATTTGGCGGCAGATCGAGCGGTACGCTTGTCTCGGCAGAATCGTCAGCTACGATGACACGAAAATCGTAACCAGCGGTTTGCAGCAGCTCTTTCCTTCTGGGCGAGGCACTCGCGAGGACCAATGGACGATTCATACGTGTCGAGTCTGAAAGTACGGGTCAAATATATCGGTGTTGGATTCAACCGAACTGGACGTCTTATACGAAGACAATCACCTGCTGGTCATCAACAAACCTGCCTTGCTGCCAACGATGGGAGCCCAGTCGGGGCAAGCCAGCCTTGTCGACAAAGCCAGACAATACCTCAAACAAAAGTACCGCAAACCGGGCAACGTGTACATCGGCGTTGTCAGCAGGCTCGACTCGTTCGTCTCTGGCGTCATCGTCATGGCGAGAACGTCCAAGGCCGCCGCTCGGTTGACGAAACAGTTCGCGACACAGCAACCGCACAAATCGTACCTGGCGATCACCCCTGACATCCGCCAGCTGTCGTCGGCATCTGGACCGCTGGAACTGGAACACTGGGTCGTGAAAGACGAGCGAAATCATCGCATGATGACTGTTGAAAAAGACCACCCAGACTCTCCTAAGTCCGCACGTTTGCAAATTCAACAAATCGGACACTTCCAACAACAGAATCTTGTCGAAGTAAAACTGTTCACCGGACGCAAACATCAAATCAGAGTGCAACTTGCAGCCATCGGGTGTCCGATTGTGGGCGACCGTAAGTACGGTAGCAAGTTGACATTCCCCAAAGGAATTGCGTTGCACAGCCAGATGCTGACGTTTGAACATCCGACGAAAAAGGAACCGGTAACGATCGAACAAGCCCCTCCCGAATATTGGAATCTACGCCGATTCCACGCGAGCTAGACGCGATTCGAAAGCCTATTTCCCATGCCTATTTCCGATTCGTTGGAAAAATCCAGTCCCTTCCGTTAATATAAAGCTTGTCTTCCAATGCCGAACGATCGGTAGCTTTGTCTCCACATTTGACTTTTTGAAGCATGAACGCAACTGGAAAATTTCGCGAAGCCGCACTAGGCAGCAGCTTGGTCACAGAGGACCAATTGCGTTTGGCAGTCTCGCAAATTCTGCAAAAGTCGGCTTCAAAAGGATCCACCAGGACGCTGGAAATTGCTGACAAGAAATTGGCGTCGCAACTGGTCAAGATGAAAGTCATCACGGCTTACCAGGCGGACCAGTTGATGTCAGGGCGTAAGAAGCTCAAGTTGGGCGCTTATGTGATTACCGACTGGATCGGCCAGGGTGGAATGGGGCAAGTCTTCAAAGCGATGCACGAGATGCTGGGGCGCGAGTCGGCGATCAAGGTCCTGCCACTGCACAAAAATACTCCGGACTCGATTGCAAATTTCCGACGTGAAATCGTCGCGCAAGCTAAGCTCGACCATCCGAACCTCGTTCGTGCATTCGATGCGGGTGAAGACGGCAACGTGCACTACCTGGTCGTGGAGTACGTGCCAGGCACGGACCTGCGTCGCTTGGTGCGAACCAAAGGCCGGCTGACGGTGCAGCAAGCTGCCAATATCGTCAAACTGGCTGCCGAAGGACTCGCGCACGCACACGAAAAAGAACTGATCCATCGCGATGTCAAACCGGGCAACATTCTGGTGACTCCTGATGGAATCGCGAAGGTCTCCGACCTGGGGCTGGCGTACTATGTGAACGACACCACCGATCCACGCATCGGCAAGATTGTCGGGACCGCCGATTACTTGTCGCCCGAACAAATCAAGACGCCGACGGAAGTCACCACCGTGAGTGATATCTATTCGCTCGGTTGCACGCTGTATTATTCGATCACGGGCAAGGTTCCATTTCCAGGCGGCACGCCGAAAAGCAAAGCCCGCCGGCACCTGGAAGAAACGCCTTGGCACCCCCGACGATTTAACGAGGAAGTCAGTGACGAATTCGTCGATTTGATCGGCGACATGATGGAAAAGAATCCGGCCGAACGGATCCAAACCGCAGAAGAAGTCGCCGAGCGTCTGGCTCCGTGGGCAAGCGACGACAGTTTACTGCTTAGCGAAGAGCCGGCTCGCCCGCGATGGATGCCGGCTCCCATCGAATCGGTCGATGATCAAGATACCGATCCTAGCGACATTGCCAGTTTGGCGATGAGCGAATTGAGCGATGGCGCCCAAAGCAGTATTGCTTCTCCGACGATCGGCATTGGCGATCCCGGTCAGGACACGGGCTCATTCATTTCTTCTACCGGCAAACCTGCGCCTCCACAGCCTTCGTCCATCAGCGGCCAATACCAGGCCGCCGGCCATCTGCCCGACGAGGCAGTCACGGTGACGGTCCAAACGCTATTCATCGCCAGCGCGGCCTGCGCTGCCGCCGGAATCCTGGTCGGTGTTCTTATCGGCTTGCTGTTTTAGTAAACGAAGCATTGAAGCATCTTTTTTACGAGTCTTGCGTCGGATTAACGCAACCGGCCACAACTTGCACTAAATCGTTTTCCTCCGATAATCTCCGTTGTATCAAAACACGAGAGAAAAAATATGGAATCCAAAGCAACGATCATGGCAGGCATTCCTGCGAAGAATGCGGCCCTCTTTCATGCGATCCGGTTCAGCGTTGGCGATCCGGTCGCGTTGATTCGCGTTAACGGTGATGCAACTTTGATACTGCGCGACATCGAAATGGACAGAGCGAAGCAACACGCCCGCGTGAACCATGTTCATTGCCCCGCGGACTTCGAGCCGGAACAGGGGCTTTCCGGTGATCGTGAAACGGCGACGGCGCAGGCTGCGGCGGAGTTTTTGAAGCGGAACTCGATTACAGCCGTTGCTGCAGACCGTACACTCCCGCTGATTTTTGCGGACATGATCCGCCGCGCAGGAATCGACGTCTCCTGCGACCTTGAGCTTGGGGTTACAAGCAGGCGATCGAAGTCGGAGGAAGAGATCCAATGGCTGCGTGACGCACAAAAACTCACAGAAGGCGCGATGCGGTTCGCTTGCGAACGGATCGCCAATGCCGATGTTTCAGCTAACGGGATTCTCATGCACGACGGCGCGGAATTGACCAGCGAACGGGTGCAGGCCGAGATTGACGTGTACCTGATCAACCACAACTGCGCCCCGACACCGGCGATTGTTGCTGGTGGACCGCAAGGCGCAGATTGTCATCACCACGGCAGCGGTGTCTTGAGAACTGGCACGCCCATCATCGTTGACATTTTCCCAGAACATCGGGCCAGCGGTTACAACGGCGACTGCACGCGGACAGTGGTGCATGGCGAAATACCGCCGGAGCTAACGAAAATGCACGCGGCCGTAAAGGAAGCGAAACAAGCAGGGATCGCTGCGACCCGCGCTGGCGTCACGGGCGAAGCGGTGCACAAGGCAACGATCGGTAAGATCGAAGAGCACGGCTACAAGATCGGGATTCCAGCTGCCACGGAACCAGACGAGTATTGCGGCATGGTCCACGGGACTGGGCACGGCATCGGTCTGGACGTTCACGAACCGCCGCTGCTGGATTTCAAAGGCCCGGCATTGGTCAATGGCGACGCGATCACAATCGAGCCGGGTTTGTACAGCAAAGCAATTGGCGGGATTCGACTGGAGGACATTGTGGTTGTTCGCGAAGACGGTTGCGACAATCTCAATGAGCTACCAGAAGGGCTGTCCTGGAAGTAGGATTCAGGAAGTAGGGTCCAAGAAGTTGCGATTTCGTTTGACGGAAGG
>CAZXLW010000082.1:0-20361 GCA_964641465.1 uncultured Pirellulaceae bacterium
CGGACGGACATGAAAAATTCGGAATAACGGTTTCCGCCAGCTCGCGGTTTACTGGATCGGCGATAGGTAGAGTTAAATCAAACAGGGTGTTGAGGTTGCCCTGGTCCATGTAGGGCAGGATCTTAGTTCGCCATCCCCAGCCGTTGCTGGTGGGGTCATTCGAAAAAGGATCGTTGGGGTTACCGGTCCCTGAAATCAGTTCATGCCCTGTCGGCAACAAGCCAATCGCGCTTTCAAAATTCAAAGCAGCCAGTGGCAATTGCCGCATGTTGTTCGCGCACGATACTCGCCTGGCTGCCTACCGAACCGACTGGACTGCTGGCAACAACATTCCAATCAGAATTCCGATGATGGCAATCACAACCAGCAGCTCAACCAACGTAAATCCATTCGGCCTGGTTCGTTTACCGCAAGAAACTTCTGCCATGGGATTCTTCCTTTTCCTGAAGGACTAAGGTGGTTTAGACGCAACAAGGGATGATCGGGGAATAAGTAATTTGCATGTTTGATAAATGAGGTCGTTCAAATTTAATTCATGTTGCCAGCAATCTCTTTGATTTTGCCAAGTGGCCCCGCAATTTCACCTTGTAGCCGATTCAAATCGTTTTGGTTCTGCGTCATTTGAGTGGGCAATTCGTCACAAAGGTTCGCAAGCTTGTCGATCGTTGCCTGCAATTCCTGTTTCTCATCATCTGATAATTGGGAACTGGCGACACTTGCAGGAATCGCTTTGGCAACGCTTCGGAACTGGCTTATCGGACGTTGTACAGTTCGGGCATCAGCACCTTCAGAAAGACAGAATTGCACTTCGTCCATCTGTTCGATTGCGCTGTTTAACAGCGTACCAATTGGTTGAGCCCTGAGAGTTGATTCAGAAAACTCGGATCCAACATCCGCGTCACCAGATCCGCAACCAACAGCAGCGCTCAAAATAACCGCCAAGCCAATGGTTGTAATGCCAGCGTAAAAAGTGTTCGGGTGGGGCAATGGATAGTTCACGGACACTGCAAATTGAGAATTTAAGCCATAGTGTGAATTTGCTCACTCAAAATAGGTCTTGGACGCGTTTTGTGCAAGAGGCCAACGCTTCCCCGATTTGGTTATTTTGCAGAGTTTGATTCTTCAGGTATCATCGAAGGTCAATTGAAGCCACGTTTCGGCGTTACAACACGCTTTTCTTTATCCCGAGAGAGAGAAATCCGATGAAGCAATTCACCTTTTGTTTATTAGCGGCAGCAATGATTCTGCCCACCACGGCTTTTAGCCAAGACATTGTTCAAGTCGATTCCAACGGTGATGCTCGTTTGATCAACGAACCATCTGGCGAACGGAACGACAACAATGGCGGTAACACGATCTCTGGTGCACTCATTGGCGTTAACCCCGGTGGCGTCGACAATATTATCGTCCACGATTTTGCATCAATCAGTACTGATCCTGCATTGATGGGTATGTCAGTCTCCGGTGCGATGGTCACTGTTGAGATCAACGAAGCCTTTATGGCGGGCACCGAGGGATCTGAACTGGACACCGTATTCCTTCACGAGATCGCAATCGGAAACTTGGGATTCGATACGGGTTCGAGTGCGATTACCGGCGCCGACACGCCGGCATTTGATGGCTCGGTCAGTTTCAACCATCAAGCAGAATTCAATAGCGCCAGTTCAGTTGACTGGGTGGATGTGAATGGCATGGCGGTAGGCGATCTACTGGGTGCTTTGACTGAACTCGGTTCAGCTCCTGGGATCAACCTACCCGATGATGCTCCAAACCTGCCGTTAGAAGGTGGAGGTGAAGCGTACTTCTTTGCCATTGATGGTGCTACAGCACAACGCTGGGTCGATGAAGGCCTGGCCGGTTTGGCGGTCACGGCGACGGACAATGGAGACGGAAACGGTCGATTTAACTTGACGCCAGTTGTCGGTGATTCTCCGGTGACCAATATCCAATTTACTCTGGGCGGCGCGGTGCTACTTGGCGACGTCAACATGGACGGCACGGTTGACTTGCTGGACGTGCAGCCTTTCGTCGATTTGATTGTTAACGGAATATTCCAAGCTGAGGGTGATGTCAACGGGGACGGCACTGTCGACCTTCTTGACGTTCAGCCATTCGTCGATATCTTGCTTGGCAATTAGGCCAACATCCAGATCGACACGTTGAAATTTGAAAGTACGCCCTGCCGTTGGTGAGGCGTACTTTTTTCGTTTCTGTGGCACCATCTCGCTGCCTTACCGTGTCGGTTTGATTTCAAATGGCGTAAACTTATCGCTGCGAAGTTCAACTGCAGCCGATCGCAGACAATTCTATAACAGGTTAATTTCATGCTTTCAAAGTGTTTCGGGCTAACCGCGTTTCTGCCTCAGGACAACTCAAATTCAGGCCGCCTCCTGTTTCGATTCACGATTTTGCTGGTCGGTCTGGTATGGATTGCCGGCTCTGACGTGAGCGGCGATGAAGCCAAACCTAACATCGTGTTACTGTTGTGCGATGATCTGGGGTACGGAGACGTACAGTCGTTCAACCCCACGAACGGAAAGATTGCCACTCCCAACATGGATCGTCTGGCCAGCGAAGGGATGATGTTTACCGACGCTCATTCAGCGTCGTCGGTTTGCACTCCGACGAGATACGGAATTCTGACTGGTCGCTATTGCTGGCGGACGAAATTCCAAAAAGGCGTTGTCCAAGGATTCGCACCTTGTTTGATTGACGAAGATCGCCCGACGGTGGCAAGCTTCCTTAAATCGCAAGGCTACGATACAGCGATCGTTGGCAAATGGCATCTCAACAGCCGGTATATGAATCCCGAAACCGGTAAAGAGTACACGGATGGCAAGGAGCGGAAGTTCACGCCACCGGTAGGTGCCGAGCTTCCCGATGGCCCGGTTGACCGCGGCTTCGATTACTTCTTTGGGATCCAGCATGCTCGTAGCATGAAAGCAATCATCGAACAGAACAAAGTCGTCGAGCATGACAACGTAGAGAACTTTCTGCCGCGGCTGGCCAAGAAGTGCACGAAATACATTGAGTCCCGCTCAATAGATTCGAAGCCGTTTTTCCTGTACGTACCGTTCGGTTCTCCACACACGCCAATCGTTCCGACGAAAGATTGGGTTGGTAAAAGCGGGCTGGGCAAGTACGCGGACTTCGTCATGCAAACGGACGGTGTGGTCGGGCAGATTCTGGACTCAATTGAAAAGCAGGGATTGACTGGCAACACATTGGTCTTGCTCGCCAGCGACAACGGTTGTTCGCGAATTGTTGGGATCAACAAGCTGGCCAAGCAGGGACACAAGGTAAGTGGTGAGTTCCGCGGTTCCAAAGCCGACATCTGGGAGGGCGGGCACCGCGTGCCATTCATCGCCAAGTGGCCGGGCAAGATTGAGGCTGGCTCGAAAAGCGAGCAGCTGATCTGCCTCAATGATTACTTCGCAACATTCGCCAACATTCTGGATGTCCCAGTGCCTGACGGGAGTTGCGAAGATAGCGTCAGCTTTCTGGCGGCGTTAAAAGGTGAGCCAATCGAGTCACCGAGAAAAGGAATTATCCACCATTCCATTTCCGGTCATTTTGCGTATCGCACAGACAATTGGAAACTGCTATTGGCTAAGGGTTCCGGCGGTTGGACATCACCAAAAGAGAATCAAGTCGCTGATGATGCTCCGGTCGCGCAGTTGTATGATTTGGAATCGGACATTGGCGAGCAGAGCAATCGCTATCTCGATCAAGGCAAGATCGCAAAGCAACTGCTTGCCTATCTGGAGCAGGACGTAAACTCAGGCAGCAGTGCAAACCGAGCCTCAAGTAAAAACGACACCAATGAAATCGAGCTTTGGAAATCCGGGACTCAAGAGCAACGCTAACTGATAGGCTTCAGTCAATGCAAACCTTTCAACTGGCCACCCCAGAATGCGTCTAATACGCTAGGTGCACTCATTTTACTTACCCAAACTCTTGGTGACACGCCGCAACATTTTGAATTGATGTGCGTTTATTAACAGTCGTCATTGTTTGTGCACCCATTTGTGGACCGAATTTCAAGTGGTGATTTCCCCAATACGGGCGGGCAACAGTGGCTTGCTTAATTGACTGCCTATCACGGCTATTGTTAGCGGTGTCCGATCACTCCTTACAGCCGTTCTATTGACCAGACTCCCCAAATATGCGATCTTTAGGGGTATATCTAATCGAATTTTGAAGTGAATTTATATATACTAAGTACCCGGTTCTTATCGACGTATTGAGGTCTAGAAAATGAAAATGCGAACCCGTTCGGCGTTTACATTAGTTGAATTGTTAGTCGTGATTGCAATTATCGGAATCTTGATTGGGATGTTGCTTCCCGCGGTTCAGCAAGTTCGTGAGGCTGCCAGGCGAACACAATGTTCGAACAACATCAGGCAGACAGTTCTGGCTATTCTCAACTTTGAAAGTTCCGAGGACGCATATCCGGCGGGTCGAAAAGGATACGACACATACAATTCAAACATCTGGAATAAGTTTGGTCCCGCGTCCATGGGAACAAGCCCCGTGACAGGACTGAATCTCGAGCGTGAGGGTGCCAGTCTATTCGTTTCGATTTTGCCTTTCCTGGAAGGCAACAACGCATTGAATGTAATCGACTTGGACAACGTGCCGATCTGGTCAGCAGATAATGTTTGGGCCCCATTAAGCGACCCGGTGGTGGCTGAATCAATTGCGGTCATCGGCCAACAAATCCCCAGCTACGTTTGCCCAAGCGATCTCTTGGAGCCAGTTTGTCGCGGAAGCCATGAGGTGGATGTTGAGGCTGCTACCGGAAGTTACGCCGGCTGTATGGGCGACTCGATTACGGGCATTCAATTTCAAAAGAAGTACACAGGGTTGGGGTTTCCTGACCAGGCAACCGGCGTTTTCGTTTACGTAACTATGCTTAAGCAAAGAGATATCGAGGACGGAACGAGCAATACTATGTTCATTGGTGAAACGATCGAAGGCCATCGAGGCGGGCAATCAAACATTTGGTCCAACGGGAATCGTTTTACGTCTTCACTTCGTTCGACTTTCACACCGCTTAATTTCCCGTTAGAGCCTAACGGAGAAAGCGGCTTGATTTTCTTTGGATCGGTTTCTGGAGCGGGATCAGGCCTTTCCAATGGAGGTTTTGCAAGTAACCATCCAGGCGGTGGTAACTTTGGATTCGGCGATGGCTCCGCGAGGTTCGTCAGAGAAAGCGTGGACTTGGACCTGTACCGCGCGATCGCAACTCGTGAACTCTTGGAACTTGCAAATCTTAGCGAGCTGTAAAAAAACGGATTCCGTCCGTAACAGACTTGTTTTTTATTTGAGTTTCTGGTCAACGGTAGCTGAACCGGAAACCGCAGAGCGGCCACTACTCACCGCATCTGCTTGCCGCTAAGATGCTCCGCCATTAGTCGAATATCAACAGCACTCCATTCCGGTGTATGCCATGAAATCCATTTCTGTTTTGTTCGTCGTCATCTCGTCAGTAATCTTTTTGAGTCTCAGCGGTTGTGGTGATGGCAGAACGAGACGCGTGCCGGTCGCTGGCACCGTCACGATTGACGGGCAACCATTATCGCACGGGTCGGTTACGTTCATGCCCCTTGCAACGACTGGCGAATCAAGGGCCGGAGGTGGATCTCTTAACGAAAACGGAGAATTCGCTTTGTCTTCGTACACGCCAAATGACGGCTTGCTCGCTGGCAAGTATCAAGTGATGGTACTGGCAATTGAACCAATCAACGAAACGTCTCAAAGATGGCATGCTCCGCAAAAGTATTCGGGTTTCAAATCATCTGGATTGAACTTCGATATCACAGAAGCGGTGTCCGATCTGAAGATCGAATTGACCTGGGAAGACGATGACGACCACTCGGCGCCATACGTCGAAAAATTTTAAGCGTAGAAAATTGTAAGCATCGGCGATCGCGACCAGGTAGCGGTTGATAAATCATGAACGCTGTCTATTCGTTTTCGGCCTTTTCCGCGTTTTCCGCAAAATTCGGCGCTTCGTAGCGCCGACGAAGCTCAATAAACTCAGCTTTTAACGCTTTCTGCACGCTGGCCACAGCTGGTTGTCCATAGATGTTGACCATCTCCATCGGGTCCTTCGCCAAATCGAACATTTGCCACTCGTTCGTTGCCGGCAAATAAAACAACTTTTGATGTTGGGTACGTACGCCGAAGTGTTGTGGCACGGCGTGTTCGCCGACCTCGTAGTAAGCGTAGTAAATAGAGTCTCGCAATGAATGCGTTGGGTCCTTAAACGTCGGCGCTATCGAAACCCCTTGTATCTCCTCAGGAATCTCCACCCCTGCTACCTCCAGGAACGTCGGAGCGTAATCAATATTTTGAATCAGTGAAGTCGGCTTGGAATCAGGTTTAACCTTGCCAGGCCATCGAATCACAAACGGCATCTTGAAGGATTCTTCAAACATCCAACGCTTGTCAAACCAGCCATGCTCACCGAGATAAAATCCCTGATCAGATGAGTAAATGACAACCGTGTTCTCAGCGAGTCCAGTTTCGTCCAGGAAATCCAGAAGTTGCCCAACACTGTCATCAACCGCCATTACCGTTTCCAGGTAGTTCTGAACATATCGGCGATATTTCCACTGCACTATTTGACGATCGTCCAGCTTTCCGGCCTTGCAATCGTCCACGAACTGTTTGTTCCTCGGGGCAAAGTGCGCGTCCCATTGTTTCTTTTGTTCGTCCGTCATTCGCCGGTATTCGGGAGCCCCGTAATCTCGAAACTCGGGTAGCGCGAGCCCGTCACGTTCTTCTTCTCGTAATTTCAGATCATAGGCCCAGGTTAAATGACGGTCGATTTCCATTTCGTTTGTTTGCAGGGTCTTACTGCGCGTTGCATAGTCATCGAACAGGCTCGCCGGTTCTGGAATTTCAACATCATCCAACTGCCCAAGTTTTCGTATTGCGGGCGAGAAAGTACGATGCGGCGCTTTGTGTTGGCACATCAAGAAAAATGGCTTCGAATCGTCTCGTTGTTTTAGCCAATCGATCGCTTTGGCGGTCGTAATATCGGTGACATAGCCTTCGACTTTCGATCGTCCTCCGTCCATACCAATGAATTCCGGGTTGTAATAATTCCCCTGCCCAGGCAATACGTCCCAATGGTCAAACCCGACAGGATTCGAATTCAGATGCCATTTACCGATAACCGCAGTCTGGTAGCCTGATTTTTGCAGCGCCTTGGATACCGTCCATTGCGACTGGTCAAATTTCTTCCTGGTGTTGCGCATAAAACCATTCTTGTGGCTATGCTTCCCAGTCAATATCGTGGCGCGGGAAGGGCCGCAAATCGAATTAGCGCAAAAAGAGTTTTGATAAAGGGCGCCTTGTTTGGCCAGGCGATCAATGTTTGGAGTTTTAGTAACGCCAGCCAACGGACC
Source organism: uncultured Pirellulaceae bacterium (assembly GCA_964641465.1). Classification (GTDB taxonomy): domain Bacteria; phylum Planctomycetota; class Planctomycetia; order Pirellulales; family Pirellulaceae; genus Mariniblastus. The sequence continues at coordinate 7,419 of CAZXLW010000082.1, forward strand.
GTCGTAGGCTGAAATTGCACTGACCGCGTGATCGTCGGAAAAAACAAAAAGAATGTTAGGCCGTTCGTTCGCATTTACCTGAGCACCCCACAGGCTGATGGTCAGGAAAATTCCTATCAAGTATCGCAACCGAGTGAAATGATTCTTCTGTTCGATTCGTTTTTGCATTCTTCTGTTTCTCGCACGCATCCTGTCTCGTCTCAAAGGCAACCGTCTAGGACTTAGTTTAACCTGCATCGTAGCCAGTCAGTCTTCATAACATAACAAGATCGGCCGAAGTATGCAGAGCGACTGCTAAGTGGATGGCCAGATTCTTGAATCTGGAGGACTGGTGGTCCTTCGAAGCTGACTTGAATAGTTTGCGTCCTTGGTTTTTGTGTGCCATGTTCACGCCTTTCCAGCAAAAGGCCAACTCCCAGCAACGGCATGCTTACGCCAGGGATGTGGTAATGGTCAACGTGGCGTGAGCATGCTTGGTCGGTAAGGCACACATAACTAGCACCGCTCGCGTAAACATGGCACCCGTCAATTAACATGGCCCCGTCAATTCAGGTAAACATTGCCCCCGTCAATTCAGGTCTGACGAACTACTAGCCATTTTTGAGAAGCGATCGACGCTGCTATTTCGAGGATTTTGATGTGGCGGCAAATTCCCGCAACTCATCCACCAGTAGATCGACCTCTCGCGCCAGCGTTTCAATCGCCTGGTTGGCATCATCTAATTTGTTGGATCGCCCCAACTTTTCCAACGCCAACGCAGCCGCTGCAGCCTGGTTGCCGCCAATGTTTGCGGCTGTACCTTTGATCGTATGAGCCGCCGATCGTAGCCCATCAGCCTCTCCCGCTTCCAATGCCGCGCGGGCCCGTTCCAGCTGCAACTCGCCGTCCGTCTGGAAAATCTCAACAAGTTCGACAAGAAACTCTGAATCGCCGCCAATACGTCTGAGCAAGTCCGCTCGGTCGAGACGCGATTGCGTTGCCGGTTCCTGTTCCGATGAAGTCGATGGGCCCGCATTGAGTTGTTCATCAGCATGAGAATCGGTTTCGACGATGCAATGCGGAAGAACCTGGACCAGCACTCCTTTAAGTTTGTCGACTTGGATTGGCTTGGAAACATAGGCATCCATTCCTGCGTCCAGGCAACGCTCGCGATCTCCCTGCATCGCATGAGCCGTTAAAGCGACGATTGGTAGTCGGTAGGATCCATTTTGCTCTCTTTCACGGATCAAAGCCGTCGCTTGCAAACCATCTAGCTCAGGCATTTGAACGTCCATCAGGATGACGTCGAAGTCTTGACTTGCCGACATGTCGACAGCTTCCTGACCGTTAACGGCGACTGTAGTTTCATGTCCCTCTCGCGCGAGGATTCGCAACATCAATTGCTGGTTAACGGGGTTGTCTTCGGCGAGCAACACGCGGAGAGCTCGCAGCTGCGTTTCATCTTTGCATTCCACTTCGTCCTGCGCCTCGAGCTTGATCACATCTATCTTTTCAGGACTCGGTAAATCAATGACCTCAGCAATCGAATCAAACAACTCAGACTGTTTGATTGGTTTGACAAGATGAGCTGCCAGACCTAATTTTCGACACTGCTCAATCTTATTGGAACAGTCATCCGAAGTGAGCATCATCAAAGTCACACCGAGCATCTCTAACTCATTTCGAATTCGATCGGCGACTTCGAACCCATCAATCTCGGGCATATGAGCATCAAGCAGCACGAGGGAGAATGGCTTGTTGTTCTCCTTTGCTTCCTGCAATACTGTAAGTGCGTCAAAACCGTTTTCAACAACGGTCGGATCCATTTGCCAATTGCTCGTCATCTCATGGAGAATCAGCCGGTTGGTCGAATTATCGTCGACAATTAACACCCGAACGCCGTCAAAGGAAACATCACCGCGTGACTCTCTTTTGTTTTCCACATCAACCGCTTCTTCAAGGCGAAGCGTAAAACTGAAAACGCTACCACGCCCAAGTTCGCTACGGACGTCCATGGTTCCGCCCATCATTTCAGCAAGTCGTTTGCTGATGGTGAGCCCAAGGCCTGTGCCGCCGAACTGACGAGTCATTGATCCGTCAGCTTGAGTAAATGCCTCAAAAATCTCTGCTTGCTTCTGAGCAGAAATCCCAATCCCGGTATCCTCAACTTCAAATAACACCTGGACTCCATCTGGCCTCTGTTCTTGACAAGAAACGCTCAGATAAACCTGGCCAGATTCGGTAAACTTCAGTGCGTTTCCAATCAGGTTGATCAGAATTTGTCGTAACCGACCAGAATCACCGATGACAAATTCCGGTACCAGAGGCTTGACGCGAAACGCCAACTCGACACCTTTCTCATGAGCGAGGTGGCCAAACAGTTTCATCGTGTCACCGACCACGTCTCTGATATCGAACGGTTCTGGATCGAGATGGAATTTGCCAGCTTCGATTTTCGAAAAGTCCAGAATGTCATTGAGAACTCTCATCAGAGCGTCGGCGGATGTCTGTACCAAACCCAACTGTCGTCTCTGATCGGCCTGCAGCTTCGTGGAAAGCAGCAGATCGGTCAAACCAATAATGCCATTCATTGGCGTACGAATTTCATGACTCATGTTTGCCAGGAACTGGCTCTTGGCAGTACTGGCTGCCTGCGCGGCTTCGGCGACCTCTTTCAATTCAGCAGTTCGTTGTTCAATAGTTTTTTCGATTGTGGCATTGGTCAATTCCAACTCTGCTTGCCTGGTTGCCGTTTTCCACATCTCTTTGGCACCAAGGTGGCAGGAGATAATCAGAAAAATGTCTTCGAAGATTACCCACGCCACATGCTCGAACCACAACCAGGGTTGAACCGCGGCGACGCCGTAAATCGACTCAGGCCAAAAGTAACCCCGCGCAATGTGGTCAATGATGACAATAAGCGTCGGCAGCAACAGCACTCGCCAGTCGCGGTAAATCGCGATGAAAGCCAGCGAACCAAACACGTGAAAGTGAGCTTCCGTGCGACCGCCAGAAACGTGAATCAGCAACCCGGAAAACAGGACCTGCGCCACACAGATTACGTTTCTTGTAACGACATGCCCAGGAAACCGCATCGCTAGAAACATTGGCAACGCCGCCAACAGACCGCCAAGTAAAACCGCCAGTTTGAGATGCGTGTTTAATTCAGAATTGATTTCAGACCAGGTGTATGGCGAAATCCAATACGCCGCCACGACTGTCGCCAACCACTGCAGGACCATCAAAACGGCAAACATCTGGTCCGTGCGACGGTAGACGACTTGACGTTCTTCAGCGAGTAGGCGCTTGGCATTCTGCGTGATCAGGTCCGCTGCAATCGCGTTTGAATCATTGATCGTATTCATTTCAAGTACCTTGATTGGCTGCCGCAAACAGTGCGCATCCGAACTCGGTTGCTATTCGTTCACTTTTTAACAGTTGGAGTGGTGATCCGGCGTCTGACAGCCATTGAGCCGGAACCGAATCAACAGAAAAACTTGCGGTGGATTTGTAACGAGTCATCCAACATGTGCATGCACCGACGCCGATAGCCCAAGCCTTTATTAAAGGGATAAAACGTATCAACTCGCACTGCACCGTGTTGAATCGAATGGTCGAAGGAAGACAAACTGCCCTGAAAACAGGAAAATTCCGAACAATCCACCCACTCGAATGGGACGAGAGTGGAAACCTTCATAACGTAGGTCACTTTTGCGTTTTAGGCGGATTGGATGCTCTTAAAAACCTACTTTTGGTAATGCCGAAAGGGTAGTTCCCAGTGGCGTTACGAAATAGTTTCCAGGCATCACTGCGCACCGGCAAAAAAACGTGATCGAAGCATTCGACAATTCGGATCTTAAGCAGACGGTTCAATCGACCGCTAAGCCTGGCGCGTTAGGAGCAGAGCGAATACTGGTCGCTGACGATGAGCGATTGAATCGAGCGATTCTGTCCCGATTGCTTTTGGCGCGAGGTTACGAAGTAGTCGAGGCAAGTAGCGGAGAGGAATCGCTGCAAATTCTTGAAAAGGAAAGCATCGACCTGTTGTTGCTCGACATCACGATGCCGGGGATCGACGGTTTCGAAGTGCTACGGCAGATTCGGCTGACGAAGACCGAAGTTGAATTGCCGGTACTTATGGTTACCGCTGACACCGAACGGGAGCAGATTGTTCGAGCATTTAATTCTGGTGCAAACGACTACATCACCAAACCGATTGATGCCGAACTGGCGATCGCTCGTATCGACATCCAATTAAGACTGCAACGAGCACAAGCCGCGCTCAAGGCGAGTGAAGAACGATTCGCGTTGTCAGCCAGAGGCACCAACGATGGACTTTGGGACTGGCAAATCAATGATAACACGATCTATTTTTCACCGCGTTGGAAAGAGATGGTGGGGCTGGAGGAAACAGAAGACATTTCTTCGGTCTCCGATTGGTTCAAACTGGTGCACCTGGAAGACAACAAACGCGTTCTGCTTGAATTGCAGGCGCATTTGAAAGGCGATACCACGCACTTTGAAACCCAAATGCGGGTTCGGCACACCGACGGCGATTTTCGTTGGATGCTTTGTCGAGGCGCGGCGATCCGTGACGAAAACGGGACAGCAACTCGAATCGCTGGATCGCTGACTGATATTACCGAAGGAAAAGTTGCCGACGCATTGACCGGTTTGCCAAACCGGATACTGTTTCACGATCGACTGGCAAACGTTGTGGCAAGTAGTGGCAACAAGGCTGATTTTGCCGTTTTGTTTCTTGACCTCGATGATTTCAAATTGGTGAACGACAGTCTTGGCCATGACGTCGGCGATCAGTTGCTGGTTGCCGTGGCTCGCCGATTAGAAGGCTGCGTCCAATCAAGCGATGCTTTTGTAGCCAGAATGGGAGGCGACGAATTCACGATACTGCTCAATGACGTTGATTACAACAAGGTGGAGCAGATCTCGCAAACGATCATTGATTCATTCAAGTCTCCATTCGCAATTGGAAACGGTCGCGAAGTGTTCACTTCCGTCAGCCTGGGAATCAGCCGCCCTCAACCCAATTGCGACATCGGCAATGTGGATGACTTGTTGCGGGAAGCCGATACCGCGATGTATCACGCCAAGGCTCAGGGACGTTCAAAATTTTGCGCCTACGAACCGGCCATGAAACGAAAGATGAATGCCCGGCTCGATATTGAGAATGACCTTCGAGGCGCGAGCGAGCGAGGAGAGATCTTTTTAAACTATCAACCGATTGTTGACATCGAAACCGGCCGACTCCTTTCCTTCGAAGCACTCGCTCGTTGGAAACACCCACAGCGCGGAGTCGTAAGTCCGGCCGATTTCATTCCGATCGCGGAAGAAACCGGAATGATCATTCCGATCGGCAAGGCCATCTTGGAGTTAGCATGTCAGCAAACGGTTGCCTGGCGATCGGAATTTCCGGCCTTGGCAGATGCTCGAGTGAGTGTCAACGTATCCAGTAAACAGTTTGCCGATTCGGGCTTGATCGACGATATCGCTCGGGTGCTTGACCAGACACAACTACCGCCCAGTGCGTTAACGGTCGAAGTCACCGAAAGCACGATGATGGAAAACGCTGCCGAAACCGCTCAACGACTGGAACAGCTGCGGGCGCAAGGGATCCGAATTTCGATTGACGATTTTGGAACCGGTTACTCTTCACTCGCCTCCTTGCATCAATTGCCGTTGGATGTGCTCAAGATCGACCAGTCGTTCGTAAACAACATGTTGCGGACGACCTCGAATCTGGCGATTGTTCGCGCGATCCTGTCGCTGGCGGGAAGCGTCAACCTGGATGTTGTCGCAGAAGGCATCGAGACCGAGAAACAACGGCGTGAACTTATGGCGATGGGTTGTCCGTTTGGACAAGGTTATTTGTTCTCGCAACCTTTGGATGCTGACCAGATCCGGGAGGTCTTGTTGGCAACAACATCTGAACAGCCAATCTCTTTCGCAAATGCTCTTCAGGTCGAGAACCAGCGTTCGGTTTGCTGAGTCCGCTGAAACAGGGTAAGGGGCGCCAGCGACATTTGCGTCCACGTGCTTTCTTCTTACAGTTCCTGGCTCTTCTTCTCAGCGAATTATCTGCTCCGTACTTTGTGCGATATGTATGAAGGACCACGAATGCAAGCATTAAGCCGACGGCATCCGTAACGAACCATGCCTTGCATTCCAACATTCCGCATTACGGAGTGTTTGGCAAGAAAACAGGCTTGGGCTACAAAGCGGCTCGTTTATGTAGTTTCCCTAACTATCATTGATGACCTCCACAACAGGCATCACATCAAGTTGCCACCCATGCGAAACGTCGGTTGTCAGAAAAGATAGCGACCGAATACAATCCAGCTGACGCATTTAGTGCCAAGTCCCTACCAAAGCCCTTTTGCTTCACATTGAGTAAACCCCAACCCCCAAATCTGTCTCGACGTTGGCGCGCGCGAGAATTTCGCTATGAAGTTCTTGAGCCTCGTAATTTATTGGCAGCGATTCGACTGGCCAATTGGAACGTCGACAACGGTCCCAATACAGCGACCGACGATCAGAATTTTGAAACAGTGATTTCAGCGATCGGCCAGGAAGTCATCCAGGGTGCAAGCCGCGCGCTGGATGTGCTGGTGCTGTCGGAAACTGACTCGTCGTCTGCGGCTCAGCTCGAAGACGTGTTCGACAATTTGTATTCGACGTCGGATTACGAAAACGTTTTCTCGACCGCCGACGGAGGTGGCGATCGAACCGGGTTTATCTACAACTCACAAACGGTTTCATTGCTCGATACGTTTGAGTTGAACGAATCTACCTTGACGCACCACATTCTTCGCGGTCAGTTCCGCCCCATCAATGCGACGGCAGCCGAGGACTTTTTCGTTTATGCAATTCATCTGAAATCGGGAAGTTCGAGTGCCGACGAGAATATTCGAGCGGCAGAAGCGGAGATCATCAGGAACGATGCCGATCTGTTAGGTTCGAATGCGAACGTTATTTACGCTGGCGATTTCAATCTTGGCGGCAGCAGCGAGGCGGTTTGGAGCACGATTACGGCCAGCGGCAACGGTTCTGCGTTTGATGCAGCGAATGCTCCGGGTGAGTGGTCTGAGAATCCGGCGTTCAGTCAATGGCACACCCATTCGGTCTCACAAGTAGATGACCGATTTGATTTGCAGTTCATTTCGGACGAACTTACCGATGGTGTCGGGCTGGATTACGTCGAGAATTCGATTCACGTTTTTGGAAACGATGGCAGCCACAATTTCAACGACTCAATTGAAACTGGCACTGGAGCTTCTCCCGAGGTACTTTCGGCTCTGGCTTCAGTCAGTGACCATCTGCCGGTTGTTGCTGATTTTGAAATCGTCACGGCGTCGCCGGGAGTCATCATCGTTCCAAGCAGCGGTTCGACCACCGTTGCCGAAGGTGGGAACTCCGATTCCTATGAAATCTCATTGCGAACTGAACCGACCGATGTGGTAACACTGACGGTTGTGCCTGGATCTCAATTGGATTTGGGTGCTGGAGCTGGCAACAGTATCATCCTGGACTTTTCGGTTGACACAACGTTGACACATACGATTACTGTCAGTGCGGTCGATGATCTGTTCGACGAAGGCACCCACAGTGACTTGATTCAGCATTTCCTGACAAGCACCGATACTGATTACGACCAATTGGAAGTTGACGATGTCTCGGTCACCATCGAAGACAACGACTCGTTGCTTACACAGCCATTGTTGAACGAGATCTTCGTGAATCCGCCAGGCGCGGACGACAATCGCGAGTTCATTGAAATTCTCGGGCCAGCCAACAGCTCATTGGCTGACGTGTGGTTGTTGGAAGTCGAAGGAGACGGAAGCAACGCGGGCATCATCGACAATGCAGTCAATTTGTCGAACTTGAATTTCGGATCGAACGGGCTGCTGTTACTTGGCGAAGACTACTTGACCAGCAATCCCTGGCTACGAGGACTGAGTCCGGAAACGACAATTGCCAATTTAGTAAATTCGCCGATTGAGAACGGGACGATCAGTTTCTTACTGGTCGAACAATTCACGGCGACAGCCGGATTCGACTTGGATGGCAACAACGATGGTGTGATCGACAACTCGCCCTGGGCAAGCGTTTTTGATTCCGTTGGCTGGACAGACGGCGGGGCGAGTGATCATGTTTACGCCGGAACAATACTTTCGCAAACAGGTGTGCCCGATGCAGCCAGTCGGATTCCGGGTAACTTTGACGTGAACTCAGCCGATGCCTGGTACAACGGCGACGTGATCGGTAGCGGTACGGACAGGTCCTACGGGAACAATGTCAGCTCGAATCTTCCTGACGGTGCCGTCATTACGCCTGGTTTTGACAACTTCTTCCCGTTTGCGGCAGAAGTTCCCGCAGAGTCGTTCGCGGTTCTCAATGGAACGATCGGCTCTGGAGGTGTGCCGGAACTTCAATTCACGGACAATACTTTCTTGCAAATCTATTCGGCGGTCGCGCAGCCAGTTGTCGAAGCTGCGATTGTAGTTGATTTCCAAGCCTTCATCCCTGACTTTGCCCCGGACTCAATTACTTTCGTGCTGGAGTCGCGAGTCAGTACGCCAAACGTCGAGCAGCAGGTGGAACTATTCAATTTCGCCACCCAAGAATTCGAAGTCGCCGACGTTCAAGCCGCTTCGACACTGGACGACTCAGTCGAAGTCATTTTGTCCGGTGAGCTAAGCGAATACGTGAATCAATCGACAGGCGAGTTGCGGGCGAAAGCGTCTTGGACAACTGTTGGCCCGGTGCTCGGGTTCCCTTGGTCGTTGAATCTCGATCAGGTAGCTTGGCAAGTCAACCTGGTCGAATCGGGAGCCGGTAACCTGGATCTACCGAATTACACCCCAAATTTGATAGCCACCAACATCGCTCGCGCTCCAGTTGGCAGCGACAGCATTGAACGGAGCGATCGAGTTACGTTAACAATCGCTCCAGCAGCTTATTCGGATGTTAACCTCGAAGCTGCCGTTATCGAAACTGCCGATTCTCGCAAACCTCTTGGCGAATATTTTCGTAATTCTGAATCATTGAAATTTGGTTTGAAAGAAAATTCAAATAATAAAACAGCACTAATTGATGCTGTTTTCGAATTCGAATTGGTCGATTGGCCGAACGCGTAGGCTGCAAGCGTTACGAGATTTCTCAGATATTTTGCGGTACGACGCTCGACGCGGTTCATGATGCCCGCTTTGGGCCTGAATATGGAGCTAATTCGCGGTTATCTTGGACGCCAACACGTATCAATTGCCCGCATTAGATTCGTCGTCTCTGCCAGACGAAAATTCGTTTTGTCCTACCTTGTCTACCAGCACACTCCAAAATTTGCTATTTTCTTTTCTGAAAGTTGATATATCCGCAGATCAAATCGCGGTCAATTCAGTAGGCGAGCCGAATTACATAGAATTCTGCGGGAGAAAATGAAACGACTTCAATTGCTGCTCGGCAGCTCGATTGGCAAAAAATTCATTGCAGCAGTCACAGGATTGATGCTGTTTGGATTCTTGCTTGGCCATGCCGCCGGGCACCTGAAGATTTTCACGGGTGTTGATTCGTCAGGCATTCCGCACATTGATCACTACGGTCAGTTCCTGAAAGACTTTGGAGCACCAGCTTTGCCTCCGATGCTCGCTCTGTGGGGTGCGCGGATGGGTTTGCTGACTGCGTTCGTGGTTCACGTCGTCGTCGTGATTCAACTGTCGTTGCGAAACAAATCGTCGCGGCCTGAAGGATACGTCGTGAAGAAGCGGTCGGCGGCTACGCCAGCGGCTCTCTACATGATGATCACGGGGACCATGATCCTTGTCTTTGTTGTCTTTCACATTCTTCACTTCACAACCGGTTCGCTGCAGTTCCTGGGAACGCATGTGCACGGCGAAGTCTACAACAACATGTCACGAGCGTTCACGAACCCGATCATTGCGATTGGCTACGTGATCGTCATGCTCATGATCGGCGTGCATTTGTATCACGGAGTCTGGAGTCTGTTCCAGACGATGGGGCTCGATAACCCGGACCGCAATGCGTTCCTTCGGGCGTTTGCAATTGCAGCAGCGATTTTAATTGCTCTGACATTTGCTTTGATACCGCTTTCGTTCCTCATTGGAGGGATGGAGCAAATTTACGAATACGACCACAAATTGTTGTCCAACCACTAATCCAGAATTCGGTGAAATGCTAACGCTAGATGCAAAACTGCCTGGTGGCCCGATTGAAAACGCGTGGACGAATCACAAAGATTCGTTGCGTTTAGTCGGCCCCAAGAATCGACCCAACTATCGGGTCATCGTGATTGGATCGGGGCTGGCAGGTGCTTCTGCAGCCGCGTCCATCGGAGCCATGGGCTACAACGTCGATTGTTTCTGCTTTCAAGACAGTCCCCGCCGCGCACACAGCATTGCCGCTCAAGGCGGAATCAATGCGTCGAAGAACTATCGCAACGATGGCGATTCGGCCTGGCGATTGTTTGTCGACACGCAAAAAGGTGGCGACTTTCGAGCCCGCGAACAAAATGTGTATCGGCTGGCCGAACTGAGCACCGCGATTATTGATCAAGCGGTCTCGCAAGGCGTCCCGTTCGCACGAGAGTACGGCGGCAAGCTTGCCAACCGTTCGTTTGGCGGCGTATTGGTCGAGCGGACGTTCTACTGTCGCGGCGAGACGGGGCAACAGCTACTCCTCGGAGCCTATTCCGCGCTGGAAGAACAAATCGCGGCCAAGAATGTCAAGATGCATACCCGCGCCGAGATCATGGACTATGTCGTCGTTGATGGGCAGATGCGAGGAGTCATCGTTCGGAATCTGGTTACCGGTAAGCTAACGCGTCATGCTGCCGATGCAGTCGTTCTGGCGAGCGGCGGGTACGGCAACGTGTTTTACTTGTCGACCAATGCCAAGAACTGCAATGTGACGGCAGCTTTCCGAGCTTACAAACGTGGGGCGGGGTTCGCCAACCCATGCTTCACACAGATCCACCCGACCTCCATTCCCGCCAGTGGTGACCACCAGTCGAAATTGACTTTGATGAGCGAGTCACTTCGCAACGATGGACGGATTTGGGTGCCCAAGAACAAAGGTGAAACTAGAAAGCCAAGCGACATCCCGGAAGACGAACGATACTACTATCTGGAAGAACGCTACCCGCGTTTCGGAAACTTGGTTCCTCGTGACGTGGCAGCCAGAAACGCCAAAGACGTTTGTGATATGGGGCTGGGCGTCGGCCCCACCGGTTACGGAGTGTATCTCGATTTCGGATCAGCGATCGAGCAGAACGGGGAGCAGGCGGTTAAGGCGAAGTACGCCAACCTGTTTGAGATGTACGAACGGATCACTGATGACGATCCCTGTTACACGCCGATGCGAATCTACCCGGCGGTTCACTACACGATGGGTGGCTTGTGGGTGGACTACAACCTGATGACAACGATCCCCGGTCTGTTCGCAGTCGGAGAAGCAAATTTTGCTGACCACGGTGCCAATCGGTTGGGTGCCAGTTCTCTGATGCAGTGTCTGGCCGACGGTTACTTTATCGTTCCAGTCACGATCGGCGATTACCTCAGCCGTCATGAGAGTGGCCAAGTGGGCGTCGACCATGCCGAGTTCGCCAAGGTTGAAAAAGAAGTCCAGGACAATACGGAACGGATGTTGGCAATTAAGGGTGATCGCAGCACCAATTCAATCCATCGCGAGTTGGGCAAGATCATGTGGGAGCATTGTGGCATCTCGCGTAGCGGAAAGCTGTTGGAAGAAGGGCTCGAGAAAATCCCGCAGCTGAAGGAACAATTCTGGAACAACTGTCGAGTTACCGGTGACGGACAAAGCGTCAACCAATCGCTCGAACACGCGGGTCGTGTCGCCGACTTCCTGGAGTTCGGTGAGTTGATGTGCCAGGATGGCTTGCTGCGTGACGAGTCATGTGGCTGCCACTTGAGGGAGGAGCATCAGACGCCAGAAGGGGAAGCCAAACGAAACGACGATGATTTCGCCTTCACATCCGTGTTCGAATACACGGGTCCCGACCAGGCTCCGGAACTTAACAAGGAACCACTGGAATTCAATGCCTTGCCGTTGATGACGAGGAATTACAAAACATGAGACTCAAGCTACACGTTTGGCGACAGAAAGACACGAAATCTCCTGGCAAGATGGAGACGTACGATCTCGATGGCATCAAGCCCGAGATGTCTTTCCTCGAGATGATGGATCAGTTGAACGAAAAACTGATCAACGACAATCAGGAACCGGTCGCGTTCGATCACGATTGCCGCGAAGGTGTTTGCGGCATGTGCTCGATGGTCATCAATGGCGAAGCACACGGCCCGAAACGGGAAACCACGACCTGCCAGCTGTATATGCGGCATTTCAATGACGGTGCGGAGATTTACATTGAGCCGTGGCGCAGTGCGGCGTTCCCGGTGGTCCGCGATCTGATGGTCGACCGCGGCGCGTTTGATCGAATCATCCAGGCGGGTGGATTCATAAGTAATCATTCAGGCCCTAAGCCCGAGCCGAACTCGATCCCAATCCAACCGGAAGTTGCCGAGACGGCGTTGGATGCGGCAAGCTGCATTGGCTGTGGAGCCTGCGTCGCGGCCTGTCCAAACGGGTCGGCGATGTTGTTCACGGCTGCCAAGGTTTCGCATCTGGGCATGTTGCCTCAAGGCCAGACGGAACGTTTCGATCGCGTTAAGAGTATGACGTCGCAGATGGAAAAAGAAGGGTTTGGTTCCTGTCGTAACTACGCCGAATGCGAAGCTCAATGCCCCAAAGGGATCAGCATCGGCTTCATCAGCAACATGAACGGTGATTTTCTACGCGCGACTCTGGCTGAACCGATCGAACGCCGCGGCGAAATGAAGCCGCAGTAGACCGCCTGAGGCGCGGCTTGCTCAGCCGGCCTTGGACGTTTGCAAGCTCTTATCGCGGGATACGA
>CAZXLW010000083.1:0-9149 GCA_964641465.1 uncultured Pirellulaceae bacterium
ATCAACCACTGCGCGCCGATCAAAAACCAGATCAAAACAACGGCGAATCCAATTCGTTTTGTCGAGCTGGTCATGAATTCCCTGTCGTTTCCTGTGATGAATCGTTCGATTGCCGATAATCACTACCACCTGAAAACTCGGTTTATATCGACACAGTTTGCCAAGGTTGCAGAGTCACATGAATTTTCGACGAAGATACTTGCGTTGACAACGAAGTTCCATCCACCGAAAGCTTGCACATGACCAACAGAACCGATGATACCACCGATTTTCAGAATCAGGAGTTGGCTGACTTGCGAGCTGCAATGTCTCGCGGCAAAGGCGGAACGTCTTCGCTCCAGACTCCGCTGGAAACTTATCTTCGCGAAATCAATGAGACCGCTTTGCTGACAGCGGACGAAGAAAAAGAATTGGCCGGTGAGATCGCTGAGGGTAACGTACGGTCCCGCGATCGAATGGTGCGAGCGAACCTGAGACTGGTTGTTAACATTGCTCGAGGCTACACCGGCAAGGGCCTCGGCTTGCAGGACTTGATCGAAGAAGGCAATCTTGGTTTGCTGCGTGCTGTCGAAGGGTTTGACCCAACGATGGGGACTCGATTCAGCACGTACGCCAGCTACTGGATCAAGCAGTCGATCAAACGCGCGTTGATCAATTCGGCGAAGACGATTCGCATCCCGGCTTACATGGTAGAACTTCTATCCAAATGGCGAAGAGCGACGATTCGACTAACCGACGAATTGAAACGCAACCCGACTCCTGAAGAGATCGCGCGCGTACTGGGTTTGCCAAAGCGAAAGCTGCCGATCATCAAAAAGGCGATCCAGATCTACAATTCGACTCCGCAAACCGATCAAGCGGACGTCGGCTGGTCACTGGGTGAGATGGTGACCGATGAGCGGATGCGGACTCCCGATGACGTTTTTCTGGAATCAGACGTGCTCAATCACGTCCGCGAAATGTTGCATGAACTCGATGAGCGTGAATCGAATGTCTTACGGATGCGGTTTGGCTTGCAAGACACCGAGCCACATACGCTGAAAGAGATCGGTGAAAAACTCGGGTTAACCCGCGAGCGTGTTCGGCAAATCGAAACGGAAGCGTTACGGAAGCTCGGCGATGGCTTGCGAGATCCATACGACATGGAAATGACGTTGCCGTTCTAATGGTCTGTAGACCTGAATTGACGGGTGTATAATTACGCGAAGCAGAAACGTGCACTTGCTGCGCGTGAGCATGGGTGCCATGTTTACGCGAACGGTGTTGGCTGGCTTAAGTACGCCAACCGTATCATGCTCACGCCAACTTTTGCAACTGCCTCATTCATAGCGTAAGCATGCCTTATTGGATGGTTACACTTTATTTAGTAAGGCGAGAGCATGGCACCCAAAAGCTAGGGTTACAAACTAATCGCCACGTGAGTAATTCAAGGGCGTTTGCAACCCGGTTTCGAATGTCTGTAGTACCGCCTTCAGACGCTGCAGCCGGAATGGCCCTGCATTCCGGCACTATTTTCACCGGTTCCTATTTACTGAACGAGCTGAAGAACTTGTTGCTAGTGAATTGCGGGGCCTGGCTGTAAAAGCTCTCAAACTCTGCGAGATAGGTTGGCAACCATGTTTCGTGAGTCATGTATCCGATGAAAGCTCCAACCATCAACGCCACGCATAGTGCGACCAGGAAAAGAGTTTTGACGCCGTCGAATATTCGCGACAAAAACGACATGCGATTTTCGCTTTTTACTTTGGCGTTCCAGTAAGCTTGAGAAGCAAGTGATTGATATTCCATCTTTTTGACCTCCAGTAGATTTGTTTTGCCAATCAATTAAGCAAGCGTCGTTCCAAACGCAAAATGCATCGTTTTACCGGGCATTTTGCTCCATGGCGTAGTGAAAAAGCATCATCCGGCCGTCTCAGCTGGGTGATTTTTTCATCATGATGTTTCCGGCCCACCACTCGGCGGCAGGTCGAACTTATGTGAATTGCCGATTTTGCCTACAATTGCATGGCCATGGCAGGTGTTTCGCAGCAGGCAAAGGTAGCCGGTCGGCTATTGGAGCTGCACAATCTATTTTTGAACGACAATGACTTTGCTGAATGTCTGGTCGCGTTGAATTCAGGGACGACGGCCAGCTTCGATTCAGTCTGGGGGTCATCCTGCGCGCTGTTGGCGGCTTCGCTGGCAACTGAATTCGATCACCTCTTGATCGTTTGCCCAGACGACAAGGCCGTTGATAACCTGCTGGACGATTTCTCGACGTTCAGTGATCAGCGAGCTGACAGGTTCCCTCATTGTTTGGAACATCCCGACGGGCGTCCAACCGTTGACTATGAATATGGCGATCGACTGCGGATCCTGAAGAACTACGCGGCGAAAGTTCCGGCCAGACTTGCTGCGACGACCGCTGCTGCTTTGATACAACCGGTTCCGGCGGCGGAGGCAATTGACACGCATTCGCGAGTTTTGCGATCGGGCGAGCGGATTGACCTGGAGGAATTCAAGCGTTGGTTGTTGGAGCACGGGTTCCAATCGACGACTGCGGTTGAGCTACCGGGAGAATTTTCAGCACGCGGCGGAATCGTGGACCTATTCGCGCCAGACTGGACGGTCCCAGTTCGCATCGAGTTGTTTGACGATGAAATTGAATCGCTTAGATACTTTCATATTGATACACAACGCAGCGATCAGCCAGTTGACCATATCGAAATCACGTTGCTGTCGTCCGAACATCAATCGAAGGAGCATTTGGCTGACTACCTGCCCGATCGAACGCTGGTGCTGTTTGTTGAGCCAGACGAAATCAATACGCGAGTAAAATCATTTATTCGCCAATCGTCCGACGTGAAGTCGTTGCATAGCTGGGATTCCGTTCGGGAACAATTAGCAAAGCACGCGATGGCGACGGCGGGCAGGCTGTTGGGTGGTTCGGCGACGGTGAATTGGAAACTGCCGGCGGAAACTGTTGAACGATTCAGCGGCGATTATGCGGAGATTCGAACTGAGCTTGATCGCGTCTCCGAAGGCTCGGACGTCCACATCGTCGTCAGGACAACCGCCGAGATCTCGCGTATTCGTGAAATACTCAGCGAGACACAATGCGCCGAACAGGATCGCTTGCAGATCAGTGAAGGCGTTGTACACGAGGGCTTTAAGCTACGCGGGCACGATATTTTGATCCTCGGAGCCGATCAGCTTTTTCAGCGGACGGACTTACGACGCAAAGGGCGCCGTCGATTAGGCAAAGCGATCGACAGTTTCCTGGACTTGCGCGAAGGTGATTTGATTGTGCACCTTTCCCACGGCATCGGCCGATTCCGTGGGTTGAAGATGCTCGACAAGGACGGGCAACACACTGAGCACCTGGAGCTGGAATTCCATGGCGGTACTCGGCTCTACGTTCCCGCATCCAAGATTGATCTGGTTCAGAAGTACATTGGCGGAACCAAAACGCAACCGATTCTGGCCAAAATTGGCAGCAAGTCCTGGGCGAAGCAAAAGCAAATTGCTGCGGATGCCGTTTGCGATCTGGCGTCCGAGATGCTGGAGATGCAGGCAGCTCGCGACAGCCAAAACGGGATCGTGTTCGGACCGGATACGACTTGGCAAACCGAATTCGAGCAATCGTTCCCGTACCGCGAAACGAAGGATCAATTGACGGCGATCGAAGCGATTAAGCAGGACATGCAGCTGCCGCGACCGATGGACCGCTTACTATGCGGTGACGTCGGATTTGGCAAAACCGAAATGGCGATGCGAGCCGCTTTCAAGGCTGTCGAAAATGGCTACCAGGTCGCAGTACTTGTGCCAACCACAATCCTCGCCGAGCAGCACACCAAATCGTTCCGACAGCGGATGGCCGAATTCCCGTTGGAAATCGTAAAGCTCAGTCGCTTTTGCTCAAGGAAAGAGATTAAGGACTCGTTGCAGAAATTAAAATCAGGCCAGGCCGATATTGGGATCGGCACGCATCGCATCGTTTCCAAGGATGTTGATTTTTACAACCTGGGCCTGGTGATCATAGACGAAGAGCAACGGTTTGGAGTCGCCCACAAGGAACGCCTGAAGCTGCTGCGGAACACGGTCGACGTCCTGACGTTATCGGCGACTCCGATCCCTCGCACGCTGCATATGTCACTAGTTGGTGTGCGCGACATTTCGAATCTGGAAACCGCTCCTGAAGATCGAGTACCCGTGGAGACGAAAGTTACGCGATTCGACGAGCAGCTGATCCGAACTGCAATTCATCGAGAGCTGAATCGCGGCGGGCAGGTCTTTTTCGTTCACAACCGAGTCTTTGATATCCAGGTCATCAAAGAGCAACTGCAAGGGATTGTTCCGGAAGCAAAAATAGCCGTCGGCCACGGCCAGATGCAGGAAGACGAACTGGAACAGGTGATGGTCGATTTTATCGCCGGTAAGTTCGATATCCTGGTCGCCACCACCATTATCGAAAGCGGACTCGACATTCCGAACGCGAACACGATTTTCATTGATCACGCGGACACATTCGGGCTCAGCGACCTGCATCAGTTACGAGGTCGGGTCGGCAGATACAAGAACCGGGCGTATTGTTACTTGTTACTTGATCCGCGGAAGAGTTTAACGCCGCTCGCGGCCAAGCGTTTGCAGGCGATCGAGACGTTCAGTGAAATGGGGGCAGGCTTCGCCATTTCAATGCGCGACCTCGAGATTCGGGGAGCAGGAAACTTGTTGGGCACTCAACAGAGTGGCCATATCGCGGCGATTGGGTATGAACTGTACTGTCAGCTGTTGGAAAACGCGGTCCTTCAGCTGAAGAAAGAGCCGCCGAAGATGCGAATCGAAGTCGAAATCGACTTACCGCTGGCAGCCTATCTGACCGACGAGTACATCCCCGATCGACGCCAGAAGATCGATGTCTATCGACGCCTTACGCGTCTGGAACGATTCGATCAGATTCAGGAATTCGAAGAGGAGTTGGTTGACCGGTTTGGTGAGCTTACCCCAGAGGGCATCCGACTGCTGGCACTTTGTACGTTGAAGCTGGAAGCGACGGTTTGGCAAATCAAGGCAATCTTCCTCGAAGGCAAATACCTTGGGATTCGTTACAACAGCCGGGATCGAATCGAGCAACTGGCGAAGCTGCGTAAAGGCATTTTGCGAATTGTCGATGACCAAACGGCCTATGTCGCGCTCAAATCGACTGCTATCCCGCCCGACAAAATGCTGGCACTTGTAAAATCAATCTTGCAGCCGGGTTGATAGCTCAATAATCTTCTCGCGAATTGTTACGGAATTCGTTCGTTTGAATGCGGGAAAAAAATGCTAACTGTGACTTATCGAGTCGCCCGATTCCTGATCGTGTTATTTGTCATCGGGATCGCTCCAGTTGCGGTCGCCCATGAAGAAGAGACCAGCGGTGACGAATTCGAGCCGGGTCGCGTTCTGGCAATCGTTGGCGGCGAACCAATTTTTGTTGGCGACATTCTGTTCGAAGTCAATCAATTGATTACCAAATTCATGCCACAGGCCCCGAGAGCGTCGGTGGAACGGGAGCGGCCGAATCTGGTGCTTCGGATGTTACCGAAATACATTGACCAAAAGCTGTTGCTCGTTGATGCCAAAAACGGGCTGCCGGAAGGAGCGGATTTCGAAGACGTGATCGAATCGGCCAGCTCCGAGTTTGACGAAAATGCACTCGAAGAACTGATGAAGGGTGCCGGAGTCAATTCACCTGTCGAATTCGATGCTCACTTACGAGCTCAAGGATCGAGCCTTCGTAAATTGCGTCGAACATGGACAACGAACCAGGTAGTTCGGTATCTGTTGACGCAAAAGATTAGAACTGACATCCAAATTTCACATAAAGAATTGCTGGATTACTATCGCGAGCATGAAGCCGACTACGCGTTCAAAGGCAAAGCCCGTTGGGAGCAAGTGATGGTGCGGCTGGACAAGTTTTCATCCAAGGCTGACGCGATGACAGCGATTGTCGAAATGGGCAACAAGATCGTTTACGGTGCTTCATTCGATGGGGTTGCCAAGAAAAGTTCACAAGGATTTCGAGCTTCCTCCGGTGGGCAACATGACTGGACAACGCAGGGAAGTCTCGTGTTGAAAGAACTTGACGAAGCAATTTTCAGCCTTCCCGTTGGCCAGCTAAGCGATGTGATCAAAACAAAACAGGGTTATCACATCATTCGCGTGATCGAGCGGAAGGAAGCTGGCAAAGTTGACTTCCTCGAAGCGCAAGTTGAGATCCGCAAGACTCTGGAAGCGGAAAGACAGGTCGCGGCTTTCGAAGACCACATCGCGATGCTGAAGAAGACGATCCCAGTCGAAGTCATCGGCGGATCCGTTCGCTCAGCCAGCCACTCAGAGCCAGAATCCTCCGGCAGCACACTCAGACGCTGATGAAGTTTCGTCGGTTCGGATGCCTTCAATTGGTTGCCACCGGCACGTCGTCACGCCATTTTTCGTCAATCACTGGGGCAAAAATGCGTCCGGCCCCCAAGCGAGATAGATCGCCAGGAAATAGCATCCTGTCGAAAGCACGATAGAAAGTACCACGTGAAAGACTGCAAAAAGCAGTCCCATCCATTTTCGCGTCGCCACAAGATAAACCGTAACGATGATCCACCACAGGTACAGAATGACTGGCCGCAAGACGTGCGGCACAAAGATACCTCTTGCTTTCGCATCGAATATCAACCAGTAACACGCTGGCAGGCTCGTTGCCAATTTGGCCAAAAGAAACGCACCGGAATCAGGCGAGAAGATGAACGCCCGGGCGGACGTTGTAATGACGACAATCACATAGTAGGTGAGTGCCCAGTAGAGCGATCGGTAATTCGATTTGGTAAAGCTATCCATCGCCGAACTGCTTCCGCTGCAATCCTAATGACTGATTCCTGAGACGACTTTAAACGGAATTAATAATTCCGATTTAGGTTCAGGCTTGTCCGTGCGTTTTATTCCTCGCAGCGTATCTTCTTCGTCGTCTGTTGCTTCGGTCTGTTCCTTGGAAAAGGAACTAGGCAGCCAGGCGAAATCGCAAGCAGCCACGTACAAATACTCGACAACGCCCGTTTCGGTTGCCTTTAGCTCCGGCAATTCACGCCACTCGCCAGCCATCACGTGAGCACTCGATAATTCAGATTGAGTGTACGGGAAGATTGGCTCCACTTTCTTGATCCCTGTTTCAGCATCACCTTGATTCAAGGCGGCAACACCGATGTGGCAAGCCTCGGCGGCCTTTACTCGCAACGAAAAACTGGCAATGTCTGGAATCAGGTAGCTGCCGAACTCATCTTTGGAAAACTCAGTTCCGTCCGATCCAATTAACTGGCCTTCCAACTCGAACCCGCTTTTCAAATCCTGCGGCGTAATCGCGGCAACATTGTCCAGCACATCCAGCACACGGGTATCAATGAATTTTGATAGTTGAACACTCTCACGATTTCGAGCCATCGTTGGCAAGAGGTAAAGCAACACCCCCAGAATCGCGATGGTGGTGCCAAGTCCGAGTGCACCTCGCCAAACCAACTCCTTCGCCCGCGTTTTTGACTCCAGGATTCCGTTAGCGGAATTCTTGAACGCATTGACTGTGGGAAACCGTTCTGCCGGTTCCGTAGCCAAGCATTTGTGACAGAGGTTTTCGATATTTCCAGGCACGCTCGGGTTGAGCTGGGAAACTTTCTCAATCCGGCCGAGCTTCGCCGCCGAACGGACATCTTCTTTCGTGCGACCGGAAAACGGTGCAACCCCAGTCAGCAAGAAGTACAAGATGCCTCCCACTCCAAACAAATCCGTCCGTGCATCGACCTTTTCGGCTTGCTCATTTGCTCGCTCGGGAGCCAGATACGAAGGTGTGCCTGAACCTGGCTCCGTCGACAAATCACCGATCGCTTCGGCCAGGCCAAAGTCGATCAGCTTCACAACACCTTTATGATCAACCATGATGTTGTTCGGCTTGAGATCCAGATGCAGGAACCCCGCCTCGTGGACATCCTGTAGCCCCGATGTGATTTGTACCGCCAGCCGAACACACTCCTCGGAATCCGGGTGCCGACGCTGCGCGTATTCACTAAGCGTGTCGCCTTCGATATGTTCCATAACCAAAAACGGCATGCCATTGAATTCATCCGTGGTCAAACAACGAGCGACGTTCTCGTTGCGAATCTTTGACATCGCCCTGCCCTCGCGCACAATCCGCGCTTTGCGATCGTCTGAAATGCGTCGTCGGTAGAGTTTGATAACAACGTCGCGATCAAGCTCCGTGTCGAAAGCCAGGAACACATACGCCTGCCCACCGCAGCTCAGCAGTTGTTTCAGTTTGTACTTTCCGATCGACATCGAATTGTCAATGATTCGCGAGACCTCGATCTCGTCATTCGCCTCACGAAAAATCGGCCCAATGCGATTCTCAAGCATCGAGAGTTCTGAGTCGCCAATGTTTTGAAAGTTTCCGGTTACCATCGCTTAGGAATCCAGCTTTTGGTTCAGGTGTTGAAGTGCTTCTGCTAATTTTGAACGTACGGTGTAGACATTGATCTCAAGTCGTTCGGCGATCTGATCGAGCGTTGCATCTTCGAAGAATCGTAACGTGACGACTTTGCGATGCAGTTCATCCAGTTCGGCCAACGCATTGATCGCTTTCTCTGTAAGCTCCGCACGCATACTGGCATCGCAGGGGTCGGTGCCGACGAAATAAGATTGCGGACCGACCGACGCGGGGTCTTCTCGTTCTACCGATCGCTTGGCCGCGTTATGAAATCGAAGCTGCTTGGCAAGGTGTCCCTGGGCAACCGTCCCCAACAAACCGTTGCTGATTTCAGCTATATCATCGTCGTTGGAATCGCCATCACCGAGCAGCTGTAGCATCGATTCCTGGACGACATCAGAAGTGTCGAACCGCGGTGAGACGTAGTTCCGGCGCTTGCGTCGAATGATCCGGCGCAGGCGTTCTCGAATCTCATCCAATAAGTTATTGCGGCCCATAAACTACGTCCAAATGATGCTGATATCATTCAGGGTAGTAGCCTGACGCCGTCGAGACAAGCGTAAGAAAATAGTCGATAAAAAAAGTCAGATTTGTTCGCAGAAGGACCCGGTATTGGGTACTTACTGTATCCGGCCGGCTTTTCGAGAACGGGCCAGCCAAATTTGCC
>CAZXLW010000083.1:9249-20288 GCA_964641465.1 uncultured Pirellulaceae bacterium
GCCAATCTGCACAGACCTCAGCAGACCGAAAAGGCTACTTCTTGGCCTTCTTCTTTTTCTGCATTGACTGGTACTGACCGCCAAATTTCTGCTTGAACTTCTCGACCCGACCCATCGTGTCTACGAACTGCTGCTTGCCGGTGTAGAAAGGGTGCGAGGCACTGGAGATGTCAACGAAATAAACTGGATACTCGTTACCGTCTTCCCATTTGATAGTCTCACTCGTCTTGATAGAAGATCGAGTCAAAATGGCAAAGTCGGCAGTTTTGTCCTTAAACACGACTTGACGGTATTCCGGGTGAATATCAGCTTTCATTTTCGTCACTCATTAAATTTAGTAATCCAGTAGTGTATCCAAATTCTCGACATCGTCAAATGGACAATTTAGCCTAAAATTGATCGGGAACAGTCTCTAACTAACCGGAATTACGACGTGGACTCAGTTGCCGGCAAAGTGCTAATCGCTATCCCCGATTTGCCCGATTCGAATTTCTTCCGGACGGTCGTTTTCGTCATGGAGCACACGGTCGAAGGCGCGATGGGGGTCATTCTCAATCGCCCGATGAATCTGGACGTGCCGAAGCTCTGGGCCAAGCTTGATCCGGAAGTCGAGGTCCATCGCTCGGAGGCGGTCTTTCTAGGTGGGCCCGTCGATGGGCCAGTGCTTGCATTGCACGACCAATACGGGTTTGCTGACGAGCAGGTGATTCCGGGAGTCTTTATGTCAATGACAACGCCTCGGTTAAATCAATTGGTTGTCTCTGGCGACGCTCAGCTCAAGGTCTTCTCCGGCTATTCTGGCTGGGGCCCGGAGCAGCTCGACATGGAAATCGAGAGTGGCGGTTGGCTAGTCAGCGAGGTAGAGGCTGACGATGTATTTAATAATGACGAAGAATTCTGGAAGGAGATTTGCGAGCGTTACGGACAGCAAACGGTCTTCGACAACATCCTGCCGAACAACCCCAAGATCGACCCAAACCTGAACTAAGTGATTTGTCAAAATGGAGCGAGGCTCGATCGCTGGCAAATTACAGGTTCTAGCTGGAGCCCCTTCCTACGGCTGAAGACTCCTACGTAAGCAAATGCAATGCTGAACCCTTCAGTCGTTGCGAACCAACAGTAGCCGATAGGGCTTCTCGCGAAGCCCAATCTGAAAACTGACAGAACATCAAAAGACCGCGTTTACCACAGAACCAACCGATTAGAAATTGAATCGGATTCCGCCCATGACGTCATTGCTCTGGTACTCAGAATCAAGCAAAACGTTCGGGTTAGCTGCAGCACCGACTGCTGGTCCACCAAAACGATTGAGTTTGGGATCATCAATTTCAAAGAATCGGTATTCAACAAACATTTCCATATTCGGTCTGGCTCGGAAACTGATGCCGGCCATCCACTGGTAGGCTACGGATGCATCATCGCCGTCCAAGGCAGCTACCCCAGGGCCATACTGGACACGCGAGTCGATCGAAGCAACCCCAACACCGCCACCGACGTAAGGCACAATCCTTCCGTTCCCGAAGACGAGGTCGTAAGCAAAGTTAAGCATCGCCGCATGAGAATTTTGAAAACCGCGGATGTTGCCAACTGCGTTTCCATTAAATCCAATGACTTCGGGAGTCTGATTTCGGAAGACATATTCAATTTCGGAACGCAGGTTCCTGCCAACACGTCGCCCGATCGCTCCGCCGATAGCCCAACCTTGATTGAAGTCAATACTCAAGTCACGCCCGATAGCCGTCGAGCGTTGCCTGTCCATTTCGATTCCACCGCCTATAGCCGTGAAGTAAGTTCCGCCGCCTCGGCAACCACCGATGCCAGCTAAGCCACCAGCAATTCCACCGCAACCGCCTCCTGAGATTCCACCATCAAAGCCACCGTCAGCGTATCCGCCGCCTCCAAAGCCTCCGCCATAGTCGGCACCCAACATCATGTCGCCACCAATGTTGGCTGAGCAACCGCCAGCGTCACACCCGCCTCCGCCCATACCGTAGCCTGAGCATCCACCGGAGTCACACCCACCACCAATGCTATATTGCATTCCTTGATCGCCAAGCGAGTGGGCGACGCCTATGTTAGGCGCTGAAGGGTAAGTCGCCGGTGCAACAGGTGCTGGCGCGAAGGCTGGTTGTGGCGCGTAGCCTGGTTGCGGTTGAGGCGCGAAGGATGGTTGTGGCTGTGGCGCGTAAGTGGGCTGCGGCTGAGGAGCGTAGGCCGGTTGTGATAATGCCGAAACAGGCTGTCCATATCCCGCTGCGGGTGCATGCTGCACGGAGGAAACCTGATACTGCTGTGATGCGGCGATGGCGGGAATTAAGGTTGAGGTGAGCAATGCTAACCAAGTTGGGACCTTCATCGTAATCTCCTGGGTCTTTTGATTTCTGGGCAACCTTAGAATCGTCCAACTCAATTCGACCACTTTAACTGGATGAATCGGCAAGTTTGGAAAAATCGCAAAAACAGTTTCAAAAGGACGTGCCCGACAAACGATGCTTTAGTAGACGGCTCTTGTTTGCGTTTTCAATCGCAATGAATCGTTAAACAGATCGTTGATTACCACTCCCGCTCAATCAAAACTTCCTTGCTAACCCGCAAGCTTTAACATCACGTTTGTGACACCCTGTGTGTCGCAAGCAGCTGGAAATGAAAAACCATAACCTGCCACCCGACCCGCCCTCCAGCAACGATCGCGAAACTGATCGGAAAGCGGAGCGTCCAGCCGAACGCCCCGATCGACCGTCCGGTTTCTACCGCAAGTACGCGCGTTGGATATTAGGTTTTTTGTTGCTGCTCGCACCGGGTTACTTTTGGATGGCCGGGAAGGTGCTGACGCCTGGCGACATGTCCGCGTACCTGCTGGACGTTTCTCATTGGCTACCCAACGACACGTTGCTGATTCAAGACATGGAGAAGTTCAGCGAGGTTGCGGGCAAGGAAAGAGGAAGTGTTGTTCGTATCTCCTGGCCCGGGTGCACTGAGTCAGATCCACGGCTGCTACAGTTCGCGGGGCAACTGCGTGAACTGAAATGGGGCGACACGGACGAGGCGCAAGCGGATGAAAATGTGTTTGATGACGTGGTGACGATTGATCAGCTCGTTAGCGATATGCAGAGCACCAGTTTGAATTTGACTGACGAACAAGTCTACGAGCAGCTTTCCAATGTGATGATTGGCCCGGAAGGGACTACTTGTGTGATCGCGACGCTTTCGCACCGCGAGCCACATTTTCGTCATGCGGCGTTTGAAAAGATCATCCAGGCTACAGGCCGAGTTGATGGTCTGGACGCTCAACAGCTGAAGTATTTTGGCGGTCCTGTCTATACTCGCAAAGTAGACGAGTCCGGCCTGGCGATTGTAACGAACTTCACTCCGTTGGCGGTGCTCATCAGCGCCATTTGCACCTGGCTTTGCATTCGACGCTTACGAGAGATGCTGGCCATCCTCTTGAACGCAATTGTTGGTTCCGCGATCGCTCTTAGTTCACTCTACGTACTTTCTGTTCCGATGGATCCGCTGCTCATGTTGCTGCCCGGGTTCTGGTTCATCATGTGTATCTCTGCCGGTCTGCACTTTGTTAATTACTTTTTTGAAACCCGTGACGACAACGATTCAGGGAACCTGACAGACGTTGCAACGCAGACAGTTCGTGTCGCATTTCGACCATCCTTCCTGGCTACCCTGACGACCTGCATTGGACTTAGTTCGTTGTGCACCAGTGATATCCAGCCGCTATGGAGGTTTGGTTTTCACGCGTCGATCGGGTTGGCGTGCAGTTTCGTCAGTCTGTACATGTTCCTGCCGTCATTTATGTTCATGTTCGTCGATCAGCAACCGCGAAAACCGGAATTGGATTCTTCTGGTATGCGGTTTTGGAATTGGTACGGCACATTCTCGGCAAAGTTTCAATACAAAACAGCGATCCTGTTCCTGCTGCTGATCGGTGTCACACTGTTGGGTTTCTCGCGTCTGCAGTTTTCGAACAAGCTTAACGATCAGTTCGCGGAATCAGCCAAGATTAATCGGGACACCGAATGGTTCGAGAGCGAAATCGGGCCGGTCATCCCATTCGAGTTATTGGTCCGGTTCCCCAAAGACAACTTGCCCGAGCCCAGCGAGTGCCTGGGCTACATTCACGAGATGCAGGACAGAATCCAGGCGATGGCATTGCCAACCAAAACGCTATCGGCCACAGCGATGATCCCTTATGACGTTGGTAGTGGTGCAAGGCAAGCGATTCGAAGAACGATCCTCGATCGCAAACTCAATCGACAACGGGACGCTCTCGAGAAAACGGGCTTCGTGATCGAAGAGGAAACCGATGAGCTCTGGCGGTTGTCGGTGTTCGCGTTCGGTTCTGAACAGTTCACGATGAGCGATTATTTTGCGATGATTAAGTCCGGAATCGCCGATCACGAGTCTGCGAACGTGGAAAGCTTTCCAGGTGCTCGGGTTTCCTATGCCGGGCTCGGTTCACGCATGGCAGTCATCACAAGCAGGCTTGGTGGTGGCTTGATCAGAAGCTGTTTTACCTCAATCATTTTGATTTCGATTGTTGTTATTATTGCTTTGCGAAGTCTAACACTCGGGCTTACGGCCATGGTCCCCAATCTGTTTCCGATCGTATTCTCGTTTGGAATCTTTGGCTTCATTCGTCCCAGCCTCGACATCGGGTCCATCATGACGGCCAGCATTGCAATGGGGATTGCCGTCGACGATACGATCCACTTCATGTACTGGTTTCGGAAAGGCATGGCCAACCAAATGACGCGAGACGACTCGATCCGGCTTGCCATCAATCGTTGCGGGCGAGCAATCGCCAGTACATCACTCATTTGCGGTCTGGGGTTCTTCGTATTCTTTTTCTGCGACTTCATGCCAGTGGCGCGATTTGGGCAGTTGATGTTTGTGATGTTAGCGGCGGCCTTGGTTGGGGATCTGTTTTTCCTGCCCGCATTGCTGCGTTCGATTCCAGAGAAGTTCTTGCAGTTTCATCAACCGTCGACGGAACCAGCTTCGTAAGAAAGCGCATGGGACAGATATGTTAACTCTGAAATCACTATTCCTTGGCTTGCTATTGATGCAGTGTGAATACTGCCAGTCGAATGCAGACTACGGGAATGCGGGCTACGTGGAAATTCCCGCCACCGGCCTGGTGGTCGCCGTTGACCCTGATGAATTATTAGGCATCGGGTTGGCGAGGCATTGGCAATGCATCAACGAAGAATTCGACGACCGGCATATTCAGTCCCAGCCGTTTTCGAAAATTAACTTCATCCTGGATCCGGTGCCTTCTCCGGATGGGGCCGTGATCCAGGTATCCATGAAAGGAGTGGCGGTTGGCGAGACGCGGACCAATTCGAACAACGTTGAATTCGTTGCCAACTCGTTGACGGATATCAAAGCGAAGCTAACTCTGTTTCTCAGCACGGCGGGGCTAAGCTATAGTAAGCCGTTGATCAAAACTTCGACAAAGTTGAGTTTGGAGAGCGTCAAGTCAGGCAAGAATATTCTGGCCGGAGCATTCGTGAAAACGGGGATCCGAAAGTTCCCTGACCAGGTTGACAAACAGGCCAAGCCATTCGCCAAGTACCAAGTCGAACGGAATCTGCGGACCAGCCTTGCTCGCATGGAAGAAGATTTATATCGGTCGGCGGGGCAGCTTGCCAATCGCTATCCGGTATTGTCAAGTTTGCAATGGCATGTTTCCTCTGACGAGAAGAAAGTTTACTTCTCAGGGAATTCAACCAGCTTTTCTGCCTGTCACTCCACTGCGCCGGTCCGCGTGAGCTTGCACGAACAACTCGCGAATGAACTCGCGAATATGCGGTTAAGCGGACGGACCTTTGATGCCAATCAAATCAGACAAAGGGTGATGCGCAGCAGTATGACCGCGAGAAATCCACAGCAGTCGAACACGACCGCTGAAAAAGACTGGACAATTACGTTCGATCAATATGCGATCCAATTAAGTTTCTTCAACAACCACGTTCGAGCTCGGTTCTACCTGTCGGAGTTCAATACCGGTGACCGAGTACTGCCGCCAACCCAGATTGACGTTGACTACGAATTAAAAAATCACCGTGGACGCTGGTATTTGTCACGGGCTGGAGAAATTGGAATTGAAACGGAACATTCCGGTGCAAGGCAGCAAATTGTACGTTCTATTCTGCGCAAGCGGCTGGAAACTGTGGTCCCGACAACATTTCCATTACCTGAGTTACGCTTGCCAAACCACGTTCGCAAAGATCTGGACTTGAAAATAGGCGGCCTTTCTGCCCAAGATCAAGCAATTGTTGTCGACTTACGACATCGGTAGTCCCCGCCACTACAATGTGCGATATGCGAATTCATTTGAAATTGGTTCTGTTGGCCACTTGCGCTGTTGGAGCATGTTTGCTCAGCTGCCCCCTTGCGCTTGCCGCACAGGAAACCAGCCACGCTCGGCTTTTGCCCTCGTCGACAGGGGTCGCGTTTTCGATTGTTGACTTCCCTGAATGGCAAGAAAACATTCGCAAGACTGGCCTGTCGGCATATTTTGCCGAAGACCAAGTCAGGCAGATGATCGGAGATATTGCGAAAGTGTCAGATGACCGCCTGGGCCTGCTCACGGTCTTGCGTTCTCGTCTGATCCGCAAATACGCAACTGGCCAGGTCACGTTGTCTATTGTGCCGGGCGAAGAATCCACGTTTTTAATCCTGATCGATTGTCGCGACGAGAATTCAGCCAACGAATGCACTGCTGCTATCCGCCAGACGGCCAAAGACGCGAACCTGGAACTGTCTGTGTCTGCAAGTGGCTCCCAGGTAATGGCGAGCAACCGGCGGTTCGCCAACCCTGATCAGGCCAACTCGCTGGCATCGTCGGAGCGCTTCATCGCGACAGTTGGCAAAGCGGCAGGAGAAGTCAGCGGAAGCCTGTTCTGGATGTTCGTCGATCCACTAGCCTTGTCCGACGACCGAGACGCCAAGCCAATTGGTAACACGAAGCTGAAATTCCCGGAGTTTGCGAGACTCGAAAAGTTCGACACGCTGCAGGCACTCGGAGGTGTCGGAACGGTTTCTGCAAACAATCCCAAGATGCAGATGCTTGGTTTTATTCACGCACAGCGACCGTTTCAACGCGGCATGCGAATGCTCGACTTGCGAAACGAGAAATCCAAGGCGAAACCCGAATGGTTGGGGAATGGTTTGTCCCACGGGTTCCTCAACGTTCATACAGACCGGTTCCTGGAATCCAGTTCGACTGTTTTCGATACTGTGGTCGGTGAAGGCGAACAGGGGATTTTCGAAGTCGTGTTGGATGACCTTCTGAACGATCCGAAAGGTCCCCGAGTCGATATCTCCAACGAAATCATGAAACACCTGGTATCGCCGATATACTTTTCCACATTGCCAAACACAGCCGACGGGCAAACCGTGTTTGCGATTCAAACATCGGATGCGGCAACTGTTCGACGAGCATTCGAAAAAATATTTGCGGGGGATCCACAAGCAAAACGATTTGAAGAACAAGGGATCGTTGGCTGGCAAGTCCGGCCGAAGCGCGACCAGCGCTCGAATAGCCGCAGTAGTAACGGAGACTTTGCCGTCGTTTTGCAGAATGGTTTCTTGATCTATGGTCCAAACATGAAGGCGATCCAGTCAGCCTGGAAGCGTTCCGGAGCTAAGCCCGAGAGCTGGTTCACGCCTGCAAATACCAAGCTGTTAGGAGACAAGTATTGTTTTGCATACTCGTGTGACCTGCGCCAGTTGATTGGAAGCCGGCACGACGAATTGAAGAACGGCCGGAGTGCGGGTGGGCTTGGTGCACTGCTTCGGCTCTCCAATTTAGACAAATCATTGCCGAGAATGAATCGGTCTGCATGGCCGAGTTTCGAGTCACTTCCCAACCACATTCGATCGAGATTAAAGCTGCTCGGAACTACCGACGTGGATGGCTTCAAGTTCGTCGTGGAGGTTGTTGAATAGACCATCTGCAAACGCAGATGGCGTCTACCCGATCCGTTGGTCGGAAAGACGCCATTTAGAAACGCGCTAGATTGTCTGCGAAGTGATCGCTTGGTGAGTCCGGCTGTTTATTTATAGTTAGCAGGCATCGTATCCAGGTCGGCAATCAACACCTTGATCGGGTCGACATTGCTTGCTCTGGCAGGCCAGGTAGCTTTGATTTCGCTTCCGTTGGGCAGCTTGACGCCACCGTCGTACCAGAACCAACCTCCTGAGATGATCCCTACGACTTCGCGGTCAGCGTTGAAAACCGGCCCACCGGAATCGCCGGGCAACAATGGAACGTCGGCAAAGATCTTTTCCATGCTGGACGGTGAAGATGCGACTCCACTGAAATGCCGCAGGTTCGACTGAATGTCCGAGCCTCCTCCAAGCCCGGCAAACTCCAGCTTATCGCCTGCCTGTATCGGCTTGACAGCCAATTTCGACGGAACGATCGTTTCCGGGATCCAAGCCCATAGCACTGCGATGTCGCGCTCTTCGTCTTTGTCGACGACTTGGCAGCCTTTGGCGCGGCGACCGTTGCGGAAGTTAAGCTTGATCGAGTTACCTGGGACGCTTTGCACAACATGCCAGGCAGTCAAAACGTAACCTTCGTAACCGTCTTTTACTTTCTTGTTCTTGTTGACGTGGATAACAACACCGGTACCGGTGCCATCGCCTGCGTCTACTTGAACAATCGCCTGGTGATGAAGTGAGCCTTTGGTCCAAGTCCAAAGATCGGTTTCCTTGCCAACTTGAGCGTTGGCTGGAGCCACAATTAAAAATGCAATGCAGCTGAACCACAGGAGCTTATTGATTTGCTTTCTCATACGATGTCCTCCCGGACAGGTACTAAACAAACCACTTGTCGCCGAAACAAATTTTTAATTGTTCATTACCTGCCCGATGCCAGAATAAATAATTGCCCTAACCAATAGTAGCAATCCCCTCGGGCTTATTCATTGTTATCGGCTCATGAATATTTCGGCTGTATGGGAATGACTCGCAATTAGTACGACATGAATGCTTGCAGCCACCCTAAGATACCTTTGCGGATTTTGATGGACACTTACACGCTATCACGCACTGTTCAAAACTGGATTTTCATTCCAACTAGGACACGCAAAATAAAACGTGAACCTTTACACTTTCCTGCTAGCACTGCACGTCTATAATTGAAGCTTACGAATGCGACTAACGCGCTGGCGTGGTTGTAATTGACGCACTGCCGTTGTTGGCGGAATGAAAGCAACTGTCGAGAACCAGTTGAGTTTTCAGTGCGACTTCTGGCCAGAACGTATCCAGCTTCCGGCTGTTCACGATCTCAGAAAATCGCCTGAACAATCGTGTTTCCTGCGCAGTGGGCGAACTGTTTGGGTCTTCGTCGGTGATCACTTCGTGAGTCACCGGAATCATTTCGAAATTGCATTCTTCTTGCTGGAAGTCAGCTTTGACGACTTCAAATCGAAGCTTCCGATCGGCAATTGGTAAAACGAAATCCGGCACCCGAACGAGTCCGTCAGTACCGCTGAATGTCACGTCTTGTTGATGATGGGATTGAAAGCTGCAGTAAAAACTGGCGGTGACGCCCGATTCGAAAAACAACTCGCCAGCAAAAGCAACGGGCACAGCTTCGTCGGAGTCTGAACGTTTCAGCTTGTTGATCATCCGACCAGTTACTTGTGTTGGCAGCTCCCAATTCATCGCCCACAAAGCGATCCGAATGTTGTACCAGCCCAAATCTCCCAGGCATCCATGCGGTTCCAGTCGGCTGCACATCCTGATGTTTGTCCGTTCGAATTCGGAATCGCTCGGAAACGAAAGGTGCGAATGTATCCGCCGCAAATCACCAATCTCGTTGTCTACGACCGGTCGCATCCTGGCGAGACGTTCAGTATGCATCAGCATCACGCCATCCATGAACTGCACGTTGTTATCACGGCAGGCGTCAATCATCGTTTTCAACTCCGCGGCATCCACGGCGCAGGGTTTTTCGCAGATCACGTGTTTGCCGGCAGCGGCTGCTTTCAGGACCCATTCTTTTCGAATCCCGGTCGGCAACGGGATGTAAACGGCGTCGAGGTCATCACGCTCAATAAGCTCTTCGTAGCTTCCTAGCGCGATCGGGAGTTCTTCGACGGGAGCGCTTCGCTGGCATGCGGTAATAAAGTCTCGGGCGGAATCCAAACTGCGACTGGCAACTGCAACCAGCCTGGCATTGCCAGCCAGCTTGATGGCCTGCCAATTCTTTTTCCCGATTCCGGCAGTGCTGAGGAACCCCCAGCGACAACATTCATTCACAAGTTTCCTCGTTTGTATTTTGAGTTGGAAGTTTGCCGAGCTGTTTCATCGAGACTGGCGTGATCAAAAGGGCAGGTTGTTGGTGCGGGAACTCGTTTTGGGAACCTTCACGCTTCCAAAATTACCTGCTTCAATTGGAAAACACATACTAACGGTTCGGTGCTTTGTCGCACACCATTGAAAAGTCATTCAGGAAGGTGGGATTTTCCAGATAAGCTTTGGCCGATAGGATTGAAGGAAACACCAATTAGCCAACTGGAATGCGTTTCCCCGGTTGTGGATGCTGTGGCGAAATTGGTTTTGCAACCTCTTCAAGGAGAAATATAAATGTCAGTTGTTTTCGCAGTTACGTTCAAAGCCAAAGATGATACCTATGATGAGTTGCATGCGACGCTGACAGCCATTCTGCCTGACACGGCCAAATATAAGGGTGCTGAGCTAATATCTTGTTCGGCCGATCCGGGTGATAAGGCGTTTCACATTCACGAAGTCTGGGATTCAGCGGCCAGCCAGCAAGCTTACATGGATTGGCGACAAGAGCGAGGTGACGTCGATAAACTGGTCGCTTTGTTGCGAGAGCCACCAAGCTTTGAACAACGTGAGCATCTGTCGTTCTAACCAGAATTAATTCCTCGACGACGGCGGTTGCGTAGTCACCGAACTCGGGCGGGTTGCTGTCTGCCGCTGTGCTGGACAAAAAAAGCCCGCCAAGGTATCTGGCGGGCCTTTGTCGCTATCTTCGCTTAATC
>CAZXLW010000084.1:0-13352 GCA_964641465.1 uncultured Pirellulaceae bacterium
TTCGTGAAAAAATGGACCGTCGATGAATTGGTCGACGACAGCCAAGCCAAGGCTACAGAATCCTCACTGGAAACCGGCAAGCAAGTCTTTACCGAAGCAACTTGCGCCGCATGCCATCAACTGGGCGGTACTGGCGGAAAAGTTGGGCCTGCACTGGACGAAGTGGTTAAACGCTGGAAAGGTGACCGGCGCTCGTTGATTCGTGAGATCATCGAGCCATCACATCGAATCGACGAGAAATACTCGATGCATGTGATCGTAACGCTCGACGGCGTGACTATTTCAGGCATCATTCAATCTGAAACGGACGACGAGCTTGAATTGCTCGACAACCCGGAATCAACCGAGACGATTAAGATTGCCAAAGATGACATTGATGAGATGGTGAAGACCTCGAAATCTATCATGCCCAAGGCCTTGATGGACAATTTCACTCGGGAGGAAATTAACGAGCTTCTGCATTATATCGAAGCATCACAAAAATAGTGCGTGCTCAGCAACATGCTAAACCGTCACCGTTTCCAGGATTTTCCCCTGCTCATTAATCAGCCTGAAGATCCCATGTGGAGATCCGTTTTTCAGGCTAAAGGTCAACTCGCCGAATGCCCATGATTTAGATGGCAATCCAAACAGTTGATGTTGCCGATCATCAGCAAATGCGGCAGGCCCCGGCACGCCACCAAGCGTGCCGACTTCCAACTCAACGATCCGCTGATTGTCAGGACGAGGAATAGCAAACCCTCGCGCACCATGGCGATCTCCAGACATTAAGATCACCTTGGAATCTCGTTTGCCGTCAATCAACTTGAAAATCTCTTCACGGCCTTCTCGGTCCCACGTCCCCCAGCTGTCTTTGCCAGCGGAAATATAATCCGACCACATCGTCCCGCCGCTAATCAAGATGAACGGCGATTCGGATGTCGTAATCTGATCTTTCAGCCACGCCATCTGTTCGGCGCCCAGAAACGAGTTGATTTTCCCACGTCGATCATTCACGCGGCACGATCGCGTATCGAGTGCGATGTAGTGGATAGGCCCAATTTTGGTTTGAAAGTAGATACCGTTGCGATTTACTTCCCGTTCCGGATTGTTCCAATGCAATTTCCAGGTGCGGCGTAAACCATCGACGTCGATTGGAGTCTTCGGTTTCTTCGCATAGCTTCCGGATACATCGTTGCCCCAGTAATCGTGATCATCCCAAGTCGCTGAAACTGGAACGTTGGCCATCAACGTTTGCAAAGGCGGCGACAAATTGCGCAGCAGGTAGTCAGTCCCGATCAACCCGAAATCGTCTTTGCGCCCATCGACGGCTGAATCGCCAATCAACAGCATTGCCCGATTCTGGCGTTCCCGAATCAGTTTCATCAACTCAGGGCGATACATTCCGATCTTGTGAAAGTCAGCACCAAAGGCAATGCGGAACGGTTTGTCTGACAGTTTCTTCGGCGGCGTCACGAATCGTCCCTTGCCGAGCGCTACATTGTTTGCAATGGAAAAGACCTGATATGTGTAAACAGTATCTGGTGAAAGACCGTCACATCGAACCGTAAGAATGGACTCTTCATTGGCTGAAGTGAACGTGTTCGATTTCCCGTCAACTTCCGCAGTCACCACCACCTTCACCTTGGTTGGCTCCGCCAAGTGCATCCAAACTGACAGGCTCGTCGGAGTTATGTCACCGAGAAAAGGCCCACCAAGCTTCGATCGTTTGGCGCGATGGCAAACGACCAGGAGATCGCTCTGTGGGTTATTTCCAGTCAGCGCGCGACGGCAATCAGTGTAGAACGTTTGCAACTCTGCAGGCTGCTCGCCGAACTGATTCATGATCCGAAGATCAATCTCCAGCGAACCGATATGAGCTTCCTTCAAGGAAACGGGGTTATCGTTGTTTTTATAGAACTTCCCAAATAGCGTCCCAAACGAAAATTTCTTTGCCATCCACAGGCTGCCAATACCACTGACCGCCGCAGCCAGAAATCGCCTCCTCTGGATTTCAAAATTTTCGAACATCATCTTCTCGTTTCGGCTCTACACCACTATTCAGGCGGCTTTCCATCTTTCCATGGGCCGGCGAGCTTCATGTACTTTGGCTCTTCCAACACGCTACCATAATCTTCCGCTGTCCATCCGGGGATATGATTCGGCTTATCGCGTTTCGCAGATTTATCTTCCCAGCCAGTAGCCCAACTGGAATCTGCTTCACGGACTCGCAGTTCGTCTTCGTCAAAGAAGTAAACTTTACCTTGCCGATAGCTGAGCGCTCCCAGAATGACTGTCGTAATCGCTGCCGCACCAAGATACGGATCGTTGTTCACGGCACTGGGGTCGTCGGCGAGGATAGCGTCTAACCAATTCTTAAAATGGACGTACGTAGAATCTGGAAGCTTATCGGTCGTAATCCGTTCGTCTTTTAACTTACTGTTACGCGTCACCTGAGGGCGTTCCGGAATGTAGTCGAATCCGTCAAAATCTTCGCCGTTACCAAAAACAAATGAACCAAAATGGCCTCGAATCAATTGGCGAACAGGCGTGTTCTTGCATGCCATCGTGGCCGTAACCAGTCCTTGCACACCCTCTTTAAAGTCCGCGACAACGGTGGCCACATCCGGAACCTGCCGTCCATCGTATTCAATATAAATTCCACCAGCACCGACGACCCGACCAGGGAATCGAAGACCAGTCGCTTTCAACATCGACGTTGTCCGATGCACAAACAGGTCAGTAAACATTCCACTGCCAAACGGCCAAAATCGTCGCCACTGAGCGAACTTCTCGCGATCAAACGGCTCGTGCGGAGTCAAACCGATATCGCTGCCGAGCCACCGTTTCCAATCGATATTCTCAGGGTTCATGGATTCGTTCAGCGGATAGTACCGCCATTGTCCCTGTGCTGAATTGCGAAAGAATTCGGTCTGGTACATCAGCACCTTGCCAAGCTTGCCTTCGTTCAGCAAATCGTTGACCTTGCTCCAGAGAGGTAGACTGGTCGATTGTACGCCGACCTGCATGACTTTGCCTGACTTTTTCCATGTCTTGTAAACGTCGACCGCTTCTTCAACCGTTTTCGTCATCGGCTTTTCGCAATAGACATGCAAGCCCTTGTTCAGCGCGTCGATGGTTTGGCGATGGTGCCAGTGGTCCGGAGTCCCGATACAAACCGCGTCCAAATCCTCCTTTTCAAGCATCTCGAGATAGTCAACATACTTGGTAGGAGCAACGTTCAGGTTCTTTTCAATGTGCTCAGCTGCACGATCGTTGTACATCTTGTACACATCACAGACAGCGACGAGTTCAATCGGCTGCCCTTCTTTCGCCAGCCTGGTCAACGACTTCACATGCGCACTATATCCTCGACCGCCGGGGCCAATGAATCCGATCCGGATCTTGTCGTTTTTAGATTTCGATTTCGATTTCGATTCGGTGGCTCTGAGAGTAGACGTTCCGGTCACGGTAGCTGCCGTCGCTGCGGCAACTGATGCCTTCATAAACTGCCTTCTGCTGTTATCAGTCATTTTGACCCTTTAACATGTTGAATGATTTCATGAATTTGAAGTGTTATATTACGCCGCCTTTTTGGCACGCTTCCTGGGCTGCGGCTTGCTTGGCTTGATTTCCCAATCGTCAGTTCGAAACGACGATGTCGGCAATCCTTCTTTGTTCATCAGGTTAGGTGCGTCACCGTTCCCCCAGCCAAACCGAACGGATGCCGGGTTTTTGACTTTCGTGGACTGCACCAGAATGGTGTCACCGTCAACAACGGCTTCAGCGGGGTGAAAGACACGGTCTTTTCCAGCAATCAAAAAGTGCGAAAGCGGCTGACCATCTCGCGATGCCAAGCCACCGCCGACATGATTGAAGCGAAGCCGAACCTGATTCGACTCAATCTCGTGCCCGGCGTATTCTGGTCCCGAGTAAACCAAATCAGTGCGTCCATAATCTTTCGCCAACGCCAACCGCGCCAGTCGTTCGCCAACAGGTTTCTTCTGTTTTGGATGAATGTTGGTTGCGTTCCCGATGTCCATCGTGACGACCATGCCAGTTTTCGGAACACTCAATGCCTGAAACTGAGCTTCGCGTAACATTGCCGCGGGTAGCTTTTCCTGGCGATAGTCAAAGGGAGCGATTTGAACGTAATAAAACGGAAAGTCGCCTTGGCCCCATTCCTGCCGCCAGTTCTTAATCAGTGTTGGGAACAGTTTCCGGTATTGAACCGGCCTGGCAACATTCGATTCGCCTTGGTACCAAATCACACCACGAATCGCGAACGGAACGATTGGGCGGATCATTTTGTTGTACAGCACAGCCGGCATGCGCTGATTGAGCCCTTTGGGCTTGTTCTTGCCATTGCGATGTACGGGCCCATGTTCTGCGATCAACGAGTCGAAACGACCGAGCGACTTCTTGAATTGAGGAAACTCAGCTTCCAGCGTTTCTCCGTTGACCCACGCTTCTGCCGACGAACCACCCCAACTGGTCGAGATCAAACCGATCGGTACATCCAGTTCCTGGTGTAGCCGGCTGCCGAAGAAGTAAGCGACACAACTGAAGTTGAGAGCAGTCGCCGGCTTGCACTTCGTCCACTTCGCTTTGATATCATCCTGAGGTTCCAGTGCCAGGATTTTGGGTAACTCACAAAAACGAATGTTTGGATAGTTCGCTTTTTCGACATCTTCCTTAAAGTGATCTGCCCCGAATCCTCGCATCTTCCAATGCATATTGGACTGGCCCGAACAGATCCAGACTTCGCCAGCAAGAACGTCTTGAAATCGCTTCTTTGCCTGACCAGATCTGACTTCCAAAGTAAACGGACCGCCCGCTTCTGGCGTTTCAATCCTGGTCAGCCATTTTCCAGCGTCATTAGCAGTCGTGACCGTTGGTTTCTTTTGCCAGGACGCCCGGATGCTGACTTCCGAGTTTGGCTTGGCTTTACCCCAGATCGCAGCCGATGATTGCTGCTGCAGAACCATGCCGTTGCCAAAGATACTCGCAACCTTCAATCCTTCATCTGATTCTTGTTGTTGAGCGATAACCGTTGAAGTCGTAACAGCGAGGAGGCACAGTATGAATGCTGGTTGAAAGTTTCTCATATCGATTCCTGGGGTGTCAAAATCACAGAATCAGATTTTAACTCGAAATGCCCCGAAATACACCTTGGTCATGGAGAAATGCTGTTGGCCAATTCATGCTGATAGAAAACCATCAGCATTGCCTCAGCACCTGCAATTTTGCATCGTTCATACTCTCACGATTGTCAGCCATCCTGTCGACAAACAAGTGACGTCTGGCGAAATCCCTCATTCGAAAACGCTGTAAGCAGCCCGGTGCTGGCGTGTCATTTTTGCAAATGATGTAATCAATTCGAGTCGGCAGTTGGATGCTTGCAGTTAGCAATACGTGCAAAAGCGTACTCAGTCAGGTTGTTACGTGGGACAGCGTACACGAACAATCGTTAAATTTTAACATCCGGTAATTGGCACGAGGTTTGTTCTTATTCTCCTTCACCGTCCCCTCGTTCAACTGGAGAGAAGCATGAAATCTTATTTGAAAAACAGCTTTGGAATGACTGCTGTAATATTTTGTTCGATGATTTTAACGCAAGTTGTCACCGCACAATCGGGCAGCAGAGTCAATGAATATCAGGCCCAACAAACACTGCCAGCACAAGCACAAACTTATGGCACGCCGCGAGGTCTTTCTCGCGAAATAGCTGGCTCCAGTTTTGACCAGTACGACCACCGAGCATGGGACTCGCTGCTGCAAAAGTATGTTGATCAAAGCGGCAACGTAGACTATGCCAGTTGGCAAGCCAACGGGCAGGACCGAGCGACGCTGCTTGATTACCTGCGCGGCATGAGTTCGGTTAACACTTCCGTCACTTCAGACCGTCAATCAGAGATGGCGTTTTGGATCAACGCGTACAACGCACTAACCATTGAAGGCATCCTGCAAGTATTCCCAACCAACAGCATCAAAGACCATGCACCCGACGCGAACGGTTTCAACATCTGGGATGATTTCAAATTGCCAGTGGGCGGTAGTGAGTATTCACTGAACGATATCGAGCATAAGGTCCTACGCAAAATGGGTGACCCGCGTATTCACTTTGCCATCGTTTGTGCATCAAAAAGTTGTCCGCAACTGTCACAACGAGCGTACTTCGCAGATTCGCTGGAGCAGCATTTGGCATATAGCACTGGATTGTTTTTCCGCACGCCAGGCAAATTCAGTTACGACTTGCAACGAGGCGAACTTGGGTTGTCACCGATCATCAAGTGGTTTGGAGAAGACTTCGGTCGCAGTGAGCAAGAACGATTGCAATACCTTGCGCAATTCATGCCAGAGGACGCTGGCAGGTTAGCGGCCAGCGGTTCAGCGACGATCAAATATCTGGACTACGATTGGGGCCTGAATCTAGCACCAAGGCAAAATGCCGTTGCAGTTACCAACTTGCGACCTCAAGCTCAAGGATCGGCAACTCGTCAGTCGGAGCAACTGCCGCCAAGTCAGAACCTGCCTTCCCAGGGTTCGACAATTCGCGGGCAATTTGAATCCTACCAGCCAGTTCAGACCCAGCGTCGGAGTGGTCCGAGCAGTTGCAGGTCGCAAGCGGTATATGATTATCGCACGAACGGACAGTGATCCCTGTAAGTTCATATTGATCGTACGAATTGATATGAGAACGACAAAACGACAGGTAGGGGACGCAGCGATGCGTCCCTTGCTTTTTCGAGCTCAAACGTTTTCCGAAATCAAATCTGACGAACAACCCACCAGTTGCGATAGCATCCGCGAACCGGCGCAGCTTGGCGTGTTCCGGTCTCAGGGCGATTGTTTTCCCATAAGTTTCGCCACCAGAAATTCGACAGCTTGCTCAACTGATTCCACCACCGGAATCAACTCGGGCAAGCTTCCGTCATCAACGGCTCCTCCCGTACCTTTCACGGCAACCACTGGATGGTCAGCCTCAACGAGCTTTGTGGATAGCTTGCGTGTTCCTTCGGCGCCACCAAGAACCAAGCCGGCTGAAACGAGTTTTGCGATCTGAGCATGCTTCTCCTCTTTGGCAACCACTTCAATCCTGGTCGACGAAGGTAAAGCTTCGATTGACATGGTGTCATCGATCACCGCGATCCCTTGAACCCCCAGCAAACTTGCTGTCTCGAGTGCCGTCAAAAAAGTGCCCCTGACGTTCCCGACGGCAATCCCGAAATTGTGTTCCGACAACAAGGTAATTGCCTGTTCGGCAAATTTGAGATTTTGAAGTGGTGGCTGGTAGCCGAAACCAAGGATCGCGATGTGCATCTTTAACCTTCAAGGATTGCAAATGGTGTCTGGGGTCAAAATTGGATTCGCAGGCTATTGAATTGCACCGCCGTATTTACCCGGATTTCTGGCGGCGTTATATTATTGACGCGATTCCAGTCGAGCTCGTTCGAGATTGCCGAATTCGCCAGATCTGCAACGCCAATGGCGTATTAGCCGCTTGCTCTGAACGGTGGCTGAATTTCTGAACCAACAGCAGTACACGTTTTGACAACCATAATTCAACGCAAGAACAAATGATAACTAAGCGAATTGAAACCGAAACGATTCTCAGCCGCCTACAGGAAAAGGTAGCTGCTCGAAAGCCGATCATGATCTCCAGCGCGGGGAGTGGCCTGGTCGCCAAGCTACTGGAGTCGAACGGTGCTGATTGCATTAACACGTTTTCGGGAGCCAGACTGCGTGCCAACGGAATGGGCACGATGTCGATGATGTGGCCGATTCTTGACTCCAACAAACAAACGCTTGACTACACTCGTGAAGACATTCTGCCTGCATTGAACGGGCAAGCGTTTGTCTGTGCCTGCCTGAACGCTAACGATCCGCTGAAGGATATGCGAATGGTTATTCAGGAATGCCAGGCGATGGGCGTCAATTCGGTTTCGAACATTGGGCCGTCGATCAGCTACGTCGATAAAGACAGCGAGATCTTCAAAGTCATGACGTCGGCAGGGATCACGTTTCAAAACGAAATTGAGTTCCTGAAGCTGGCCAAAGAAATGGGCATGGTGACAATCGGCCTCGCGTTCACTTTAGAAGATTCGATCGCAATGTGTGAACAAGCCAAGCCGCATGTCTTCTGCTACCACGCCGGTACCACCAAAGGCGGCATCAAGGGCTACGATAGTGGACTGACTATCGAGCAGACCGCTGAACAGACAGAAGAAGCGTACGGAAAAGTCAAAGAAGTACATCCCGAAGTAATTCTGGTCGCTCATGGTGCGGCGATGGAAAATCCTGAAGACGCTCAGTATATTCTCAACAACACTTCTGGACACGGTTTCTGGACTGGATCGTCAACCGAACGATTGCCAATTGAAAGAGCCGTCACAGCAGCGGCAAAAGAGTTCGCCAAGTTGGATTTCGAGTAGCTTCGCACCGGCGACATGCGGCAAACTATCCTAAAACTATTTGACGATTTGTTGCGATCTGTCAGCTTTGATCGTCTGTTCGCCAAACAGCCTGACTTGCTGGAAGAAATTTCCAAGCGGCATGCATTCGCTGAGGCAAACAATTGCCAGACGCGATTGGTTGCGATCGGAAAATCTGCCAACGATATGACGATGCAACTGGCCAATTCGTGCCATCTGCCTGGCCACGTTTCCGGAATCATCGTCACTCCCTATCGTCCAGGGGCAGGACCAGCTACACAAGCTTTCAATCCCTCGATTCCCTCAACACTCCCGTTCCCGCCCAATTGGGAACTGAAATTGCATGTCTCTGGTCATCCGTTGCCGAATCAGGTTAGCCTTGAGGCTGCGGAAGAAGCGTTGAAACTGGTTTCCAATTCGCAGGAACATGATTTGACGATCTTCCTCATTTCCGGCGGTGCTTCCGCGGCGTTCGAATTGCCCGTTTCTCCTGACATAACACTTGGAGATTTGCAGAAGACTTACCAGTTGCTGATCCTGAAATGCCAAAACATAGACGAGATCAATTCAGTTCGAATGGCGATTAGCCGTGTGAAGGCTGGACGATTGGCGGTAGCGGCCTATCCATCGCAACAGTTTACGCTGCTGATTTCCGATGTCGAAAATGAACTAGCAGCCATCGGTTCAGGACCGACGATGTATTTCCCAGACAACCATTCAGAATCGGTCCAGGACATTGTCGACAAATATCAGCTGCGTGAACTCCTGCCTAAGTCCGTTT
The DNA here is from genome assembly GCA_964641465.1 of uncultured Pirellulaceae bacterium. Classification (GTDB taxonomy): domain Bacteria; phylum Planctomycetota; class Planctomycetia; order Pirellulales; family Pirellulaceae; genus Mariniblastus. The sequence continues at coordinate 9,196 of CAZXLW010000084.1, forward strand.
TGAATTCACTGGATAGTGAACACGAACGAATTTTCAAAGACGATCCGCGGCTAAGCAATTCTCAATGGCATTGCCTGGCATCGAACCTGGATTTGCTTGAGAACCTTCAGCATCTTTGTCGACAGCTCGGCTGGGAGGCCGTTATCGACACTTCTTGTGATCATATGCCAGTCGAAGAATCGGCACCTCGATTGATTGAGAAACTGGAATCACATCAAGGCCAGACACCGTTCGCGATCATTTCCGGAGGTGAAATGGTTTCCAGATTTTCCGAACAAGCGACCGGCCAAGGAGGTCGCAACAGTGCGTTCGTGATGGAAACGGTTGAGTTGATTGCGGGCAAGCGAATTGCGGTCGGGTCGTGGGCGTCTGACGGGCGAGACGGTTCGGGACAAGGCGGAGCCTACGCAGATTCTGATTCACTGCGAAGAGGAATCGAGCTCGGACTCAACCTCTCTGAATTCAGAGACAATTGCGATTCGTTCGGTTACTTCAACCATCTGAATGACGCTCTGATATGCGAACCGACTCACCATAACCTTCGCGACGCGCGTGTTCTGGTGAAATACTAGAAGCAGTTTCAAAACCGATTTTACGAAAGTACCACGACTCTCCGAGTCGTAAACATCGTGATGAAACGACTCGGAGAGTCGTGCTACTATGGTTTTGAAACGCCTTCTAGCGGTTTTGAAGTTTCGCGAAACGGCGATATGGCAAAAGAACCAACTGCAACTAGATGACTCGATCACTACCGCCGTCAATCGGAATTTGGGCTCCGGTCGTCGCACAAAAAACATCGCTGGCGACGACACTGACAAGACGCCCGACATCGGAAGAACGAACCTCCCGCCCGAGCAGGTTCTTTGTCTTGTATTGTTCGACAGTCATATTGTATCGCTTGGCGGACTTTTCAAGTGCTTCCTGAGTCCACAGCTCCGTATCGAAAACCGCATCCGGGTGAATGATGTTTACGCGAACGTTGGATTTGCAAAGCTCCAATGCAGCAACCCGCGCAAGCTGGGTGATGCCCGCTTTGCTAACGGAGTAAGCTGCGGCCCCAGCTCCGGGCGCGGGGTAGTTACGGGAGCCGATGACGATGATCGATGCATCAACGCCGAGTTTTAAATACGGAATCGTATGTTTAAGAAACCGCTGGGAAGCAGTCAGATTGATTGCCATCGTTCGATCCCAGGTTTCGTCGAGCTGGTCGATCGTTTCGCCCGACTTAAAGATCCCGGCGTTGAGAACGACGATATCCAACCCGCCAAATTCAAAGACCACGTCTTCGACAGCTTGTTGGACCGCTTCTTCATTAGTCAAATCGCAAACTCTGCCGATCAAACCCTCCGAATCAAGGTTCTCGGTAATCTTTGGATTGATATCCAGACCAATCACAACGGCCCCATCACTGTGCAAACGCTCGGCAGTCGCTCGACCGATCCCACCACACGCGCCGGTCACAATCGCAACTTTGCCAAGATGCGGTTTGGATTCCCGATCCAATCGCTCCGAACACGTCGGGTCTTTAACACAAGCTTCGAACGCGAGTGTTTCTTCCGATGGCAACGGACTCCAACCACCAATCGCTTCCGCCGTTTGCATGCACCATGAAGTATGCCGAGCTATTTCAGCAACCTCGGCACGATCGCGAACGGAGTTCCCAACCGCAAGGACTCCGTTGTTTTTCCAAATCGCAACGCGTGGTGCCGTGTCGATCTTGCCGGAAGAATCGTTGAGATGTTTTTCCAATCCGGCTTGGTATTCACTTGAATACTCCTCCAACCCGACCAGTGTTTCTTTCGCGTCATCGCCTGCACCGGTTTCCCGGAATTCAAGCACCGCTGGGATACGCCTGGTCCGAGCAACGTGATCAACGATCATTGGGCCTTTCGCGGAAACCTTGTCAATATCGCCACGGGACGCATAAGCAATCGCAGCGGGTGTCGAGTCCAGTTGAACTAATTGGGCGGCACCCTTCGCATTCGAAATCGCTTTTCGAATGGTTGCCAAACGTAACAGTTCTGGCCGCTTCCCCGTCTTCAATTCCGCAGCGTCACCCGGAACTGGTATCGGGTTCGAGCAATTATCGTCAACGTATTTTTTGGCCCGGCCAACCAACTCACAATGAATTTCGTATGCGCTTTGACAATCGTTCGAATAGGTGATTAAGCCATGTTGCTTGACGATGATGCCCGCGTATTTGTCGATGTCCTGTCCCTGCAATTGTTGGCTCAGGTGTCGGCAAAGCTGAACGCCTGGCGTCTTGTAAGGCACAACCAGACAATCCGGGTAGAGCTCCGCTATCAACGCGTCCGCTTTTGCGTTGTTCAGGAGCGCGATAACAAAGTCGGCGTGCGACTGGATTACGAACTTTGCCAAAATCGCTGCGTGAACCGGTGCATACAATGACGGGCAGTTCAGCGTACTACTCACCGACTGCAGACTCAATTGCTCTGCCAATTCATCGTCAGTCAGCGATTCGACGTCGGCCAGCAGCTTGGTTTCATTTAAACGCAACGCATCGAAATCTTCGTTCTGAACAGACTCCGACCAGACGTTTGCACTCTTCACATGCAGCACTTCAACTTCACGCCCAAACAAATCATGGGCCGTGACTTTTGCCGAAGTCGTAACTCCGTCAATCGACAAGAAGTAATCGTCCGCCCCCAGCAATCGGGATGCGTAGGCACACAAAGCTAAATCGTCGCCCTCAATTTCCGATGAGTCGGCATCGGTCCAGGTACTTTTCATTAAGAGCTTTCAATCAGTCCTATAAGAGTTTCGACGGCATGTTCAACGAATTTGGGATCTTCGGCGTTGCAATCAAGTGCTTCTTGCTTGATCGTGTCAGGCAGCACCTTTTGCAGCTGCTCCCAATACTTGGCATCCAATTCCGCATTCGGGATCTCACCTACTTCCGCGTTGGAGTACCGTGACACGCCCTTGAGCGGATACAGAAACACAGCGTTGCCTTTCGTGTGCTGCAACCGCTTACCAATATCCGCAGCGATCTTGCCCTGCTCTTCTTCGTTGACTCGCGGGACATAAATCACCGGGCTGTGCCAGGTATCCTGGTGATCTTCGTATCCCGGCGGAGTCACATTGGGGTCCGTGAGAATTCCAAGATGTTCCGAACCGCCTGGAACCAGCACCTGTGGAATCCCGAGCTTCCCGGCGGTCGTCAATCGAGTATCACTGGCACTGCGAAGCACGCCGAAAACTCCATCGGCAATATCTCCCATCGCATAATCGAAGACAGCCGTAATGATTCCTTCGTCCATCATCCGCTCCATCGCGTCGCCGCCGGCACCGATCGCGTGAAAGGTGATGCATTCGTATCCGGCCTTCTCCAGCAACTTGATCGCATACAACGCGCCGTTGGTAAGCACCCCCAGGTTGGTGATCCCGACAACCGCTTTCGCTTTTGATTTCGCGACGTCTCTTTCCACTTGAGCCATCCCCAGTGCACAGGCTGCGGCGTTGGCGAGTATTCGTTCCGAGAAAACATTCAGCCCAAGGATGTCGCTGACCGAGTACATCATCGTGATGTCTTTGATCCCTACAAAATGCGACGTGTCCCCCGAAGCCGCCGTGGAGAGCAGAACTTTCGGGAACCCGTACGGCAGCGACTGCAATATTTCGCCGTTCACGGACGTACCCTGCGTTCCCCCCAGCGCCAAAGCGCCGTGGATTTTTCCTGCGTCGAGCAATTCCTTCAACGCAGCAATGGCACCCTTGATCATGACCGGTTGTGACTGTTCACGCGTCGGATTTGTCAACAATTCGGCTAGCGGCGTGCCACCTTTTTCAGCGATGTCCGATCTGGATAGATCGGCCTCGATGCCAGCTTCGCCGACAACGCCGATATCGACTAACAGGGCCGTGCCCCCCAAGCTTTCGATCTCGGACTTCATGAATCCAGCTTCCGGAGCCTTCGTATCGAGCGTGGCCAGAATCGCTATCGTTTTATTGTTCATGGTTTTCCCTACCCGTGCGCTTCAGATCCAGCAATCTTGTTAAAATGTAAAACGTACTGACCTCCACCGTGTTGGAGCTGCCAGTTTCCAGACTGGAAATCACTGGCAGTTTAGCAACTAACCGTGCCGACAGTCTAGAAGCTCAAGCGTTAATTAGCCGAACTGCCTTGGCCGAACTGC
>CAZXLW010000084.1:13452-19777 GCA_964641465.1 uncultured Pirellulaceae bacterium
GCCGAACTGCCTTGGCCGAACTGCTCGGCAGTGCCGGTCCAGCCGGCAAGGTTTGACTTCTCGCGGACGCAGACTGTAATCGTGAAGCACAACTATTAGAAACGACGCCAAAAACAGCACCCTTGGCCGATCCGTTCGGTGGAATCGGATTCCTTGGTTGAATCGGATCAGAATCTGATAATTGCCGCACAAGTCCCGGGCAGGAATCGTCATTAACCCTCGACAATTTTTGATTTGTCATTACATTCGAAGGCCAGTTTACTTTTTTGCAAGAATTGCGATTCCACTTAATATTTTGAGAAACCATGGCAGACTTAGACGACATCAGAGACGGTGACAATTTTGGACTGAACACACCAGCCGCGACCGACGCTTTCTACCTGAAAGGTATGAACAGCACCGATTGGGGAATTAAGAACCGCATGGCGAGAATCTTCCGTAAAGAATCTGGCCGGACGGTGATGCTCGCCTTCGATCACGGTTTTCTGATGGGGCCGACTTCTGGGCTCGAAAGAATCGATTTGCGAATCGCTCCCTTGGCCGAGCATGCGGATTGCTTGATGGGTTGCCGAGGAATGCTGCGGACGTGCATTCCGCCTGAAAACAATAAGCCAGTTTGCCTTCGCACCGACACAGGCACAACGATTCTGACCGAAATGAATCACAACGTGCTGATTTCTGAAGTCGAAGCCATCAGTATGAACGCTTCGGCAATGGCAGCGATGCTGGCGATCGGTGATGCCTCAGCCGAAGCTTCGACGATTGCGAATTTCAGTAGACTGGTCGACATCGGCAACAAATACAGCATCCCGGTTATGGGTGTTACGGCGGTCGGTAAAGACATGGCCCGCGACGCACGGTACTTCGGGATGGCCTCACGAGTCTGCGCTGAAAACGGCGCCAGCATTGTTAAGACCTACTACACCGAAGGCTTCGAAAACGTGGTTGCTGGTTGTCCTGTGCCAGTGGTTATTGCTGGTGGCAAAAAGCTACCTGAGCTTGAAGCGTTGCAATTGTGTTACAACGCGATTCAGTGTGGTGCATCGGGAGTCGACATGGGACGGAACGTGTTCCAATCGGAGGCACCTTTGGCAATGATCAAGGCAGTCGCCGGTGTGGTTCACGAAGGGCTGTCTCCAGAACAAGGTTATGAAATGTTCAACACGCTGAAAAACGAGGCGTAGATGAGCACGAGAGCTTTGTTTGATCAAGTCAAATCGGCAACTTCAAATTCGAATCCATGCTTGAGTATCGGCACGTTGACTGCCGACGTAATGACTCAGCACTCGGCGGTCCAAACGCTGGAGGAACAAGGAATTGAGCTGCTGCATGTTGACGTGATGGATGGAAGGATGTGGCCGAAAATCACTGTCGGCCATTTCTTTGTCGCTGGATTGAAAACCAAGTTACTTAAAGATGTCCATCTCCTGATCGAAGACCCTGAGAAGCAGATCCCGGCGTTCGTAAATGCGGGCGCGGATATGATTGCGTTTGCGGTCGAAGCTTGTGCCGATATTGGGGCCGCGATCAGCATCCTCCGCAGTGCTGCTGATGAGGCAGGCAAGGAGACCCGTTGTGGGTTGTCCATTTACCCGGAAACCTCGCTGGAGACGGTCAAGCCATTTTTGGATGACGTAGATTACGTGACTTTGGTTTCGATCAGCCCGGATTCTGGCAAGGCTAATTTCCTGCACGAGATGCAAGAGCGTGTGGCTCAGTTGCGATCCTGGCGTGAAGACCTGTTGATTTGTATCGACGGCGCGGTCAAGAAAGCAAATGTTGGCGAGGTCGCCGGGATGGGTTCAAACGTGATTGTAACCGGAAGTGCTGTGTTTGACGGCAACGATGCTGCACGCAACATCATTGAAATGAAACAGAGCATTGCCGATGCCGGTTAGTCCTGCTTCAACAGGATGGGAACTTTGAACTCTGACGAGAACACTCGCGATCGAACACCGTCCGTGCCGGCCATCAAATACGGCCGCACCATCAAAGGCATGTCAGCGATTTTGCTCCCATTCGAAACTGGGGGCGCGGTCGATTGGTCGTCGTTGGAAAGTCATATTGAAAGAACATTTGCGGCTGGGTTGGCGCCGGCCGTCAACATGGACACGGGTTTCGCGAACCTGATCGACGATTCGACGCGGGCAAAGGTCTTGTCCAAATGCAACGAGATTGCTGCTGGACGTGAATTCGTCGCCGGTTGCTTTGTCGGCGATTCCGAAGATGCCGATTTCGATTTGGATGGTTATGCTACGGCAGTCGCCCAAGTCCAAAAGTTCAATGGTACGCCGATCATCTTTCAATCGTATGGATTGACTGCAGGTGGCGATCAGGAAATCATCGACAACTACCAACAGATCGCGAAGAAATGCGACCGGTTCTACGCCTTCGAATTGGGCAAGATGTTTGCCCCGTTTGGTGAGATCTATTCGATGCAGGTCTACGAAAACCTCATGTCGATTTCGCAATGTGTCGGTGCGAAACATTCGTCTCTGAAACGGCAAGCCGAATGGGATCGCTTGATTTTACGTGACAGCGTCCGGCCTGAATTCGAAGTCTTAACCGGCAACGATCTGGCGATTGATATGGTCATGTATGGCAGCGACTACCTGCTTGGCTTGAGTACGATGGCACCCGATCTGTTTGCCAAACGGGACCAGTTCTGGAAAGACAGCGACCAGCGGTTTTACGAGTTGAACGACAAACTGCAGTATCTTGGGTTCTTTGCGTTTAGAAACCCGACGTCGGCTTACAAACATACTGCGGCCCAGTTCCTTAAATTGCGAGGTTGGGTTTCTTCGTCGCAGACGCATCCTGGTTCACTTGCCAGGCCAGATTCAGACGTTCAAATTTTGCAGGAAATTGCCAGTCAATTGGAAATCATGGAAGACAAAAATGGCTGAATTTCCACGAGTCGCGAAACTGAAAACAGCTGACGCGTTCATCAATCACAACAAGACGTTGCCGATCCAGCTGCCATTCAATAGCACGCTGGCAGCAGACGCCGGTTCTAGTTCAGACACAAGCAGTGAATCTCCGTTGGGCCAATCGCTGAGCGTTTACAAAAAGACAATCGGAAATCGGTTTTGCATTCTGCCAATGGAAGGTTGGGATGGTACGCCTGACGGCAACCCAACCGATTTAACGATTCGTCGTTGGAAACGGTTTGGCGCCAGCGGTGCGAAATTGATTTGGGGTGGTGAAGCGGTGGCCGTTCGCCATGACGGTCGAGCGAACCCAAACCAATTGATGATCGGTGAGTCCAATTTGCCAGGCTTGGAAAATCTTCGTACCACTTTGCTGAATGAACACGAAGCTCGTTTCGAAACCACGAGCGATCTCTCCCTTGGTTTACAACTAACACACTCGGGGCGTTTCGCACGCCCGAACGAACGCCAGAAACTGGAACCGCGTACGGCTTATCGCCACCCAGTCCTGGACGAAAAATTCAACGTCGATCCCACGGCCGCAGTTTTGACCGATGATGAGATAAAACAATTAGTTGATGATTTTGTCCGGGCGGCTGTTAACGTGGAACGAATCGGATTCGAATGGGTCGACGTCAAGCACTGCCACGGTTATTTGGGCCATGAGCTACTGTCCGGGTACGATCGCACCGGCGACTATGGAGGCAGTTTCGAAAACCGAACTCGGTTCCTCCGTGACGTCGTATCCGGAATTCGTGCAAACACAAAGTCGCTTGAAATTGGAATTCGCTTGAGCGTTTTCGACTTCGTTCCGTTCACAGCTGGTGAGGGTCGAAAAGGTGAGCCGGTCAAGAACAGTTCTCAGTTTGCCAGGTTTGCGTTTGGCGGCGATGAGCATGGGTCGGGAATTGATCTGGACGAACCGAAACGTTTTCTGCAGCTAATGGAAGAGCTGAATATCAGATTGTTATGCACGACGGCAGGAAGCCCTTACTATGTGCCTCACATTCAGCGACCAGCTACTTTCCCACCTTCGGATGGGTATCTACCTCCGGAGGATCCACTGGTTGGCGTTGCTCGTCAGATCCAGGTAACCGGGCAACTCAAGAAATCGTTTCCAGGCATCACGATGGTCGGCTCCGGTTACTCGTACCTGCAGGATTGGTTGCCCAATGTTGCGGAAGCGGCTGTAGCAGAAGGCCTGGTCGACTCGGTAGGGCTTGGCCGCATGGTGTTGTCTTATCCGGAACTTCCGGCAGATGTCCTGAGCGGTAATAAACTCGCTCGCAAGAAAATTTGCAGAACGTTCAGCGATTGCACGACCGCAGCAAGGCATGGACTCGTTTCAGGCTGTTATCCACTGGACGAACACTACAAAAACATGAGCGAGTTCGATCAACTCGTTAAGATCAAAAAAGGCGAGTAGAGTTTCGGCTTTCATTCGTGGTTGCAGTCATATTGACCGACGCCGATGGCAACGTCATTGGTCCTTCCTGGCTGAATTGAATAGCTTGTGCCTCTAGTTGAACAGTTTGTGTTCCTTGTTTTAGGGTGCCATGCTCTCGCTTTTCCAGCAATAATTCAACTCCCAGCAACGGCATGCTTACGCTAGGAATGAGGCAGTTGGTCGACGCGGCGTGAGCATGCTTGGGCGGTACGTCGCACGTAACTACCAACGCTCGCGTAAACATGGCACCCGTCAATTCAGGTCAGAGGGACCACTAGATTTACTTTTCCATTGGTGCAATTGCTGTTGCAGTCGTTTACAATCGGTAGCCATCGGTAATGAATCGAACGACCTGTTTATGCTGATTAGGCGTCCGACCAAATATTCCAACAGCAAATTTGCCTGAGAGTTAGTCTTGAAATTATCTCGAACAGTCCTGACGTTTTCGATTTGTTTGCTGGTTTTTGCAGCTAACTGCATAGCACAACCAGACTCTAATCCGAACGTGATTTTCGTCCTAGCTGATGACTTGGGGATTGGGGATGTTTCTCCGACCAACCCCGACTGCAAAATCAAGACCCCGAATTTGCAGAAGATGGCCGAACAAGGCCTGACGTTCCTGGACGCCCATTCCCCCAGTTCCGTATGCACTCCTACTCGCTACGGATTAATGACGGGCAGGTACAACTGGCGTTCGCGACTGGCGAAAGGTGTTCTCTCCGGTCGCAGCAAACATTTAATACCTGCCGAAAGAGAGACCGTCGCGCATCTACTCAAACGTGCAGGCTACCACAGCAAAATGATCGGTAAGTGGCATCTCGGTTGGGACTGGGTAAAAAACAAAGTCGACGGGAAGGACAAAGTCGACTTCACGAAACCAGTCGCAAATGGCCCGGACATCAATGGTTTTGATAATTACTACGGTCATTGCGGCTCGCTCGACATGCCGCCCTATGTTTGGGTCGACACGGGTAAGATCACTGCTCAACCCGATCGAGAAGAAGGCGTCCGCAAAAAGGAAGACGCATATGGCTGGTATCGCAAGGGTCCGATCAGCCCGGACTTCAAAATTGATGAGGTCCTTCCGCACCTGTTTGAGAAAGGGATTGAATACGTCAAGGAACGTGCTCCGGAAGCCAAATCCGGCAAACCATTTTTCCTGTACCTGCCTTTGCCAGCTCCCCACACGCCCATTGTCCCAGTCCCGCCTTTCAAAGGCGCTAGTGAGATGAATCCTTATGCTGATTTTGTGATGCAGGTTGATCATCACATGGGGGAGCTGTTTGCAGCGGTCCAAGCAGCCGGGATCGACGAAAACACGATTGTTATTTTTTCAAGCGACAACGGGTGCTCACCTCAAGGAAATTTCCAGAAGCTGAAGGAATTCGATCACGATCCAAGTGCGGGTTTTCGAGGCCATAAAGCTGATATCTACGAAGGCGGACATCGCGTGCCGATGGTTGTGCGTTGGCCGAAAAATATCCAACCTGGGCGAACCACCAGCACGCTCGCTTGCCTGACTGATTTTTATGCCACGATGCGCGAGATCACGAAACAGCCTGCGATCGATCAGGGTGGAGAAGATTCATTCAGCCTGCTGCCGGTTTTCAAAGGCGACGATCAAGGTGCCCGCGAGTCGTTGGTCAGTCATTCGATAGGTGGCTTTTTCGCAATGCGGAAAGGCGCATGGAAATTGTGTTTGTCAGCCGGCAGCGGTGGCTGGAGCAAGCCAAACGAGAAGAAGGCCAAGGAGCAAAACTTACCGGCACTTCAGTTGTTCAATCTGGAATCAGATCGCGGAGAACGAACGAACTTGCATGAAAAACATCCCGAAAAAGTTGAGGAGTTGCTTCAGCTGTTGAAAGAGCAAGTCAACAACGGTCGTTGTACACCCGGAAATTCCGTTCCCAACGATCGCGAAATCGAGTTGCCGGCGGGTTAGGGAAGT
>CAZXLW010000085.1:0-1634 GCA_964641465.1 uncultured Pirellulaceae bacterium
CAAAAAAAGCCCGCCAAGGTATCTGGCGGGCCTTTGTCGCTATCTTCGCTTAATCGCTTATTCGTTATGGCAGGCAACGTTTCCTTGTTAGTTACGTCCAAGCCATGTGGTCAGTCGAGACAATTGATTTACTAGAACAGGCCGCCGCCGATTCCGCCGCCGCCGATTCCACCAGCGCCGCCGCCGGCTCCACCACCGGCTCCACCAGCGTTCCCGGCGTTGCCAAGAATGTTGAACGTGGTTACGTCTGTAATGTCCGAGAACGTCGGTGCGGCGTTCACCAGAACATATAACCTGTCAGCAGTCGTGGCTGACACTGTCAAGAAAGTACCGTTTGGCAATTGTGTGATTTCCGGCATGTAACCGACGCCACGTGGAATCAATAAACCATCCTGATCTGGACCATCAGTAATCACAGCTCCACCGATTCCGTCTTCTGCAGCATCCAAACGCGAACCATAGTAGTCGCTGGCCACTTCTGAGGAGTACGATTGACGAAGCTGTTGAGCCAGTACGTGGCGTCCGACGAACAACTCTTTCTCAGCCATGGTTTGAATTGCGTGATCTTCGAGCGACTGTTGGCGTCGTCCGTCTTTCAGGTTGAACAAAACGAGCGAGCCTTTCTTGCCGAGATTCAACTGACGTTGCTCGCTGGTCTGGTTTTCGCTGCGGAAATGGTGATAGATCGCAACCGTAACCTTGTTGGCAGTCACTTCGCCCCAAACTTTGCGAATCAACAACCGGTAATCTCCGGAAAATCCGCGTGGCAGAACGTAGTATTCGGCCATTTCTCCTGATTCATCCGGGCTACGCGAGTAAGCATCGCCCATCATGACTCCACCAGCAGTCGTTCGCGGTGTCTTACGTGAGCAGATAGTACCGCCTGGCTCTTCAACGTACAAATCGACGTCGGCATCGCCAGTCCAACTGACCTTGATGATACAGTCTCGATAAAGTGCGTCATCGAGCTGCAGGCTGAATTCATTGAAGTCGCTGGTGCGACCCTGTTTTTGCATATCAAGACGCAAACCAGCCGCAGCCAGTTTCGCTCGTTTGACAACTTCCCGATGAGTAGGCCAGGCCTGGTTAAGGATCCCGACTGTAGCCCACTTGAGGCCCTCTTCGTTGTTCGAACGTCGAGCAGCGTCCAATGCCATTACAAACGCTTCTGGCGAGTTTGACTCCAAATCGACCACCTGCTTCAGCAAGTTGATCGCTCGATCTTCCATTCGGTTGTCGATCATGTACTTCGCCGCGATCAGAACATCGTTCTTGTCGTACGAAAGGTCGACCGCCGAAGTCAAAGCGCGGGCAACTTCTGTTTCAGGACGATTGCTGATTTGTAACGCAAGGATCAATGCTTCGTACATCCACGGTTGCGATTGGTTGTTCTGAATAGCTCCCAGAATCATTCCGGTCATCTGCCCCGCGTCCTTTTCTTTCATTAGCTCGCGAGCCGTTTGGCGAACACGTGCTGGATCCGGATGGTGGTCTGCGAAAAATTCATTCCAGGCATCCAGAGGTGTGTCGCCCTTTGGCGTTGCCAAGCGAGTCAATGATTTTGACTGGACAGCCTCTTCTGAATACAACGAATCGTTGATGCAGAATACTCCGCCACCGCCGCCACCGCCGAG
>CAZXLW010000085.1:1734-3027 GCA_964641465.1 uncultured Pirellulaceae bacterium
GCCACCGCCACCCTGAATCGGGATTCGGGGAGCGACCAGGTCGCCGACGTTGTAAACATTGGTGACAAAGAATTCAGGGTCACTGGCTGAGTCGAGCGAGATGATTCGCAGGACTTCATCGCGAACGATAAACGTCGCGTTCTTTTCTTTCAGCATGAGACGCAAAGCATTCTTTAAACGAATTCCTTTGACGTTAAACGTGATGAATTCATCTTCCGTCAAACTATCGTCTTTGGCCGTCTGGTCCAACACGACATTAATTTTGTACCTGTCACGCAAATCGTCCATGACTTCTGCAAATGGAACCTCGTCGTATTCGAGGTCAGCTGGTTCGTCCAAAGCATTCAGGATCGCTTCGTCACTTTCGTTACCGGCCAGCCGAACGTTTAGATACTTCTCACGGGCTTCAACTTTTCTAGCCCACTCAGCCGCATCGGGGAAAATCAAAGGCGGATTGCCTGAGAACGCAGTTGCCGATTTCTCGGATTCGTAAAGTGACCCAAGAAAAGCAATCTCGCGATCACGTCGCAATTGCAGGTTCTGCTCAAGGTTCGAAATAATCCCGGCAGATTCATAAACACTGTTCGTTTCAGGTGCTTCCGGAGCCAACGCAAAACCGGCCCGAATCACTGATTCAGCAGAAGCAAACTCCGTTTCTTTCAACAATGTGTCGAATCGGTTGATCAAACCAGCCAATTCGATTTGACGATCTACGTAAGCAATTCGAGATGCTTCAATTTCACCTGCAACAGCGATATTACGCTGGGCACGGGCCAAAGCTTCGTCATACTCGAGCTTATCGCGACGTCCTGCCATCAATGCAGAAACCAACCGTGAACGCAAATCACCCCGAACGCCAGGATCGATGTTAACCATCTGGTCGACTACATCCAGCATTGACTTCAGTCTTTCGACTGCATCTCCAGGAGCTCCGCCAATAATCTCTTCGCGAGCTCGTTGCAATTCAACTCGAACTCGAGCCTTCAAGCGATCTGTCAACATCTTGGATCGTTGTTGTTCGTCCCGAATGATACCAGCTGCATCTGAGGATGACTCACGAAGCAGCTGATCAATTTCGTCAAACGATTGGCCAGATGACGATGGAACGTCAGGGTTTACCAGTCTCAAAGCACCGCCACCACCATTGTTGGGTGACAGCAGGTCGTCCTGACCGGGTTGGATTTGATTTGGAAGCGTTGGACGAAGGTCTGATCCATCGCGGGTGTCCGATCCGTCACGAGTATCCGAGCCATCATTGCGAGTATCCGAGCCGTCATCACGGGTATCCGAGCC
>CAZXLW010000085.1:3127-19637 GCA_964641465.1 uncultured Pirellulaceae bacterium
GAGTATCCGAGCCATCATTGCGAGTATCCGAGCCGTCATCACGGGTATCCGAGCCATCTCGAGTGTCGGAACCATCACGAGTATCCGAGCCACCAGCACCAGCTGGTTCCAGGCTCTCATCAGGTTGTGGCGGCGGAAGTTGTTCTTCGCCACCGAACGGATCGTCATCGCTTTGCTCAACGACACTATCCCCAAACAGGTCGTCTTGAGCACCGGTGTCATCACCAAACGGATCGCCAGCGTCACCGCCACCATCACCGAATGGGTCGTCCTCGTCCTGAGTTGCCTTGTTGAGCAGGGCTTCAGCTTCCGAATTAATCGGGTCATTCCCCAGAGCCGCTTCGCTCAGTGTTTTCGCTGACGAATAGTCACCACGATTCAAAGCTTGCGTACCCAGCTGAGTCAGCTGGCCGGATTGAGCCAGCATCACGCGAGCCATCTCGCGTAGCCCATCTGAACCAACTGTTGGCAATGCGATCCCTTTGTTGGATCGAGCTTTGCGGACAAGCTGTGGCAGGAAAGCAAAATCGACGTTGGATTCCTCGACCGTGACTGGCCATTCCATTGTTTTCTGCTCACCACCGATTTCGCCATTCATTTCGAGGGCGAACTCACTGGTTGGTTTCTTCAATGTTCCGATCAGGATTGAATCGCGATCAGTCCTCAGCGGTGGCAAGTGTGCGGGGTACATTTCACCGATGGATTCTGGCATCGCAAAATCGTCGGCATTTGGCCAAAAGACATTGGCGTGAACCGTCTTGGCCAGGCCTTTGGCTCCAGCGGTAATTGATTTCATTTCGTCGGAGTCAATAAAGATGTTTCCGCCGGTTTGGTTAGCGATCGCCGAAAGTGATTCGATGTCTCGCTCAGGTCCGATTGCAAAACTTGAAAACGGAACTCGATTTTTGAACAGGTTCGAAACCAACTCAGCGAACTTGCGAGATCTCAGGAACTGGCCGCGGCTTACGCCGTCACCAATGTATATAGCGTTCTTGTTGCGGTCCGGGACAGTTTCCAGCGAAGTCGCTGCATGTTCCAGCATCTTGGCCATATCCGTCGACCCCAGCGGAACTCGTTTGCGGAGTCGATCCAGTGCAACTTTGAATTCGTCGCTGCCGGGAGACACGAAGCCTTCTGTCAATTCGACTGGCTCGATATCGATCGCGTACATCTTGATACGATCCTGAACACTCAGGTTAGCGACCAGGCGTCGCAGCATCACCAATGTGTCTTTGCGGTACATCCCGGTTTGGCTCGCCGAAGTATCGACATAAATCACGATGTCACCGGGAACTTCACTTTGATCAGCCACCTGAGGACTCAACGACAAAGCAAAAGCGGTTTCTCCAGTCGCGTTTTGAAATGTAGCCAAGCGGGCTGACTCGGTTCCAAAATCATTCAGCGACGTAGCATTTGCCATCGACGCGAATGTAAGAACCAGGGCTGCTGTAAACAAATGCCTGAAGCAATTGGACATATTAAACTCCGAACCTGCTAGATTTTGCCAAGCCTGATCTGGCCTGACATGCCTCGCCATTAAAATATTATCGACGTCCCACAACGTAGCGTAACCGAAGGGATATTCCGCCGGTGTAATAGATTGGGGACTGTTTCGTCGTCATTATTGTTACAAATTATTCTATTTTGGCCTGATATTTCGTGCTACCAAAAAAACTCCATTTGGCCACATGCATCCGTCAAATGGACCAGAAAACCGGCATTACCGGTCTTGGTCGATTCTGATACAGCATTATCGACCACCTTGTTGCATGTTGCCGCAACGAACAAATTGCCCTATCCAAACTCAACGTCGCCAGAAAACACGACGTACAGCTCTCAAAATGGGACTTTCTTTTGCGTTTGCCACAACATTACTCCAATGAACACGCAAAACGCATACCAGTTGGATAATCTCTACCGGCGAATTGCCTTGAATGCTGGCCAGCATGGATCAATTGCCGTTGATCAAATGCCAATAACAAGCCAGAAGTGCCCCCAGCCAATGATTGCTTTGAGTTATGACCGAGAAATCGTGGTCAATCGCTACAGCCGTTTGAGTCCGTGACAATCCGATTAGCCTGAGCAACCAAGTGTGTCTGAGTCGATGCCCCTATTATAGCGAGCCCTGATAACAAAGCTGGGTATGCCAAATGGGTAATGCCAAATAAATATTTTTTAAGAGACGACAGTGCTATGAACGGCGGGTTGCAATCTCAAGACCTTATCAACCAACTGGGCGCTGACAATAGCGTTGGCGTTGCGAATTTTTCTCAGCCAGGCATCTTGCCTCAGCAAACGGTCGAACCATTCACGGGCGCACAGGCTACGGATCTGCCGCCGCACCTGGCAGAAACCAGATCCGCAAAGATCATGGTTGTCGACGATGAGGCGATCGTGTTGCGAGTTGTCCGGCGGATGCTGACCGCCGAAGGGTACAAGAATTTCGTGACCACGACGGATTCTTACCAAGTCTTCGAGAAGGTCCACAGCTTCAAGCCCGATGTAGTCCTGATGGATTTGATGATGCCCAACCTGTCCGGCCTTGAAATACTCAAGCTGAGGCAACAAGACGAATTGGCATTGCATATCCCATTCATCATCCTGACTTCAAATTCGGAAAAGCCGATCAAGCGAGAAGCTTTGGCATGGGGTGCGACGGAGTTCCTTTCCAAGCCTGTGGATCCAACGGACCTGGCGATCCGCGTGAAGAACTCATTGATCGTCCGGAAGCACTACAAACACCTGCAGAATCATGCGGCAAGTCTTAAGCAGGAAGTTGAAGCCCGAACCAGACAAATTGATTCAACTTGCGAACAGGT
Source organism: uncultured Pirellulaceae bacterium (assembly GCA_964641465.1). Taxonomy (GTDB): domain Bacteria; phylum Planctomycetota; class Planctomycetia; order Pirellulales; family Pirellulaceae; genus Mariniblastus. The sequence continues at coordinate 5,947 of CAZXLW010000085.1, forward strand.
CATTCATTGCCTGGCACGCGCAGCTGAATTTCGTGACAACGATACCGGAGCTCATGTCATTCGCGTCGGTAAGATCGCTTCTGTGTTGGCCAGCGAACTGGGATTCGATTCGATCTATTGCCGGACGATCGGGCTCGCTGCTCAGTTGCACGATGTCGGCAAGATCGGGATTCCGGATTCGATTCTGCTCAAGCCAGCAAAGCTAAGCAAAAGCGAGTTTGATGTGATGAAAGAACATTGCAACGTTGGCTGTCATATCATGGAGCCGTTTGGAGAAAACGCGTCGCCTTTTACCGGACGCATTAAATCGATGCTTAGCAAAATCGAATCTCCGTTACTGGCTATGGCTGCCAACATCGCTTTGACGCATCACGAGAAATGGGATGGGACTGGATACCCGAGTGGCTTGAGGGCGGAGCAAATTCCCATCGAAGGGCGGATTACCTGCGTTGCCGATGTCTACGATGCATTGAGCAGCGCTCGGCCGTACAAGCCAAGCTTCCCAAAAGAGAAATGTCTCGAAATCATGTTGGCTGAACGGGGCACGCGATTCGATCCGCAAATTCTCGACATCTTTTTCAATAAGCTTGATGTTATCGAACAAATCAAGCAGCAGCACCCTGATGATCAAGCTGGCAAATCGTAGTGCTGCTTTCAGACGATTGAGGCGGGATTCCGCCACTTTTCACATAATCCGTTACTGCGAACGGCTCAACTCAGCTCTGCTGCGAGACCGAAATGTGCTTTGCTAGCTCGCGCACTGTGTTCATCTCAGCCTAAACGTGTGAATCTCGGTTGCTATCATTGCCTACCACTACCTTTCACCACCTCAGGAACTCGGTTGGCTTCGCACAGCACCCGCAGTTTAAGCTTCCGCAAATCATGACAGAAACTGGACTTGCCTCGATGTAAGTGGTTGCTATCCTACGCCGCCCGAAAGCGTTGTGCCAAAGGCAGTTTTATCGGCTTCACGAAGGAAATTCCAGTGTGCCAGTTTGATTCAAGGCATTGGTGTTTGGTCATTATCTGTTGTCTGCTTGTCGCATCATCCGGATGCCGTAACCGCGCCCCTTGTGGTGTTGGTTGTTATTCGGGCGGACAATCGAATGGTTTGTTTGCTGGAGCGACTACCATTGCCCCACCGGCGACTTACAGCCTGAACATTCCGGGCGGCCCGAACGCGGCTGGAGTCAACACAGGAGTTATCGCCAACGCCCAGGCACCTGTTCGCCAGGCGACCAACACACTGCAAAATGGAAACTCGCAGAATGGCTGGCGAGCTGTCGGCTCGGCGAGCACTTCGAATAGCACGTCAAATAGCACGATCCAAAACGGAGCCGGGCAAACCATTCCAGTTACGAATCCTGCTGCCAACGAAACTTCGGTCTTGCAAAATCCGAACCCTGCACAAACACAACTTACCAACATTGCCCCGCGCAATCCCATTTCCGTTGCTACCAATCAGAACAATGGCTTGGCTACCCAAAACAACCAAGTCGCTCAGCAAAACAACGGCCTTTCGTTTACGGACGCGACCAATTTTCGCTCGACGGCCATCGACGAACGACTTGATGGTTCACGGCTGCCAGTAACGGACGCCAGCCAGGTCCGGGCACCGACAAGTTTTTCACCGTCGACAACCATTGGCCAATTTAACCAGCCGTATTACGTACCCAATCAGCAGCTCGCCAACGCACAGCAATATCCAGCCGGGCAACGGGTGGCTGCGGTTCCGCAACAGTTCCAACAGCAGATCCGCACGGTCCCCGTTGCACAAACTCAGCCCAACACGGTTGTTGGTGCATTTGGGCAGCCGAACTTTGGGCAACCAACGCAACAGATTTACCAGGGGCTTTCGACCCAGAACCCTCGCGTGCTCGCCCAATCAACTGTTTACTCAGACCCTGCCAATGATGCTAACTTGCAAAATGGTTGGCGAGATCGCGAGTTGACGGCCGGTCGAGATTCACTCAATCGCTAGATAATTCAATAATCCCAATTTTTGATTCGGTATGCCGCTTACTTTGATCCCGCGTATGCGGAGGATGTCGTCGCAAGCGAAAATCAGTTCATGGCGTCGCCTTGTTCGCCGCATCGATGCTGCAGGTGAGCCACTTCGCAACATTGACGACCACGAACTGCGTAAAAAAAGCCTGGCACTTAAGTATGAAGCACGCTGTGGCAAGCAGTTGGAGGAACTGCTTGTCGATGCCTATGCACTGGTTCGCGAAGCTGGCGACCGCGCGATGGGGATGCGGCACTACGAAGTCCAATTGCTTGGCGGAATCGCAATTTTCTTCGACAGTATCGTCGAGATGCAAACCGGCGAAGGCAAAACGCTTACTGCTACGCTACCGTTGTATCTGAATGCGTTGACAGGCAAGGGCTCGCATTTGGCGACGGCCAATGACTACCTGGCTGAACGAGACGCCGAGATCATGCAGCCCGTCTATGCGGCTCTTGGCATGACGGTGGGCGTCGTTCAATCCGATACTCAGCGGCCAGCTCGGCAGTCGGCCTATCAGTGCGACATCACATACTCGACCGCCAAAGAGTTTGGCTTCGATTTCCTGCGGGACCGATTGCTGCTCCGGCAACAACAGCTTCAAGGGGAGCGTCTTGTTTCGAGCCTGATGGGCGACGAAAACGCGACTGCGCAGGACGAGCCAGTTCAAAGAGGCCACAACTTCGTCCTGATTGACGAAGCAGACAGTATTCTGATCGACGAAGCCAGGACTCCGTTGATCGTCAGCAGCATTCCTGACGAGATTGCCAAGGCGTCGATCGCTTTGTACCAGTGGTGTGCAGAAGTCTGTTCGGAATTTGAAAACGAGACACACTACGAGTTCCTGCCCAAGTCGCGACAATTGGATTTGACGCCAGAAGGTCGTCGATTTGTCCGGAAGCTGAAAAAACCCGCGTTACTGGCCCAGACTCCGATACTGGACATCTACGAACAAATGGAGTTGGCGATTTACGTGGATGACAATTACATCCGAGATCGGCACTACGTCGTCCGCGATGGTGAGATCGTGATCGTCGATGAATTTACCGGCCGATTGGCGGAAGGCCGCAAATGGAAGGCCGGGATTCACCAGGCGATTGAGGCACGGGAAGAAGTTGAGATCTCGATCGCAACCAGCGAAGCAGCGAGAATTACGGTTCAGGATCTTTGTTTGCGATACAACCGAATCGCGGGCATGACGGGAACGATTGGTAACTCGGACACGGAGTTGCAAAAGATCTATGAGATCGGCGTCGTGCGTGTGCCGACCAATAAGCCATCCCAACGCGAGCAGTGGCCGGACCGAGTGTTCGGGACAGAAGAATCCAAGTGGCAAGCGATCGTCGAAGAAGTCGCCAAGCTACATCAAACCGGCCGCCCGGTGTTGATTGGTACTCGTTCGATTGATAAGTCGGAGATACTTGCTGGATTGCTGGACACAAAAGGGATCAAGCACGAAGTCCTCAACGCCAAGAACCTGCCACGGGAAGCCGAGATTGTCGCCGAAGCGGGGCAACTAGGTCGAGTCACCGTGGCGACCAATATGGCTGGTCGTGGAACGGACATTAAGGTTGGCGACGATGCGTTAGAACTGGGTGGCCTGCATGTGATCTGTACCGAAATGCATGAATCGGCTCGGATTGACCGCCAGTTGATTGGACGTTGTGGGCGGCAAGGCGACGTCGGAACCTTTCGTCAATTCATGTCATTGGAAGACGATTTGCTGAAAGTCGGCTTTGGACAGAAACGGGCGGACCAATTGGCGACTTACAAATCTACGCCTCAGGCAAAGCTGGATCGAATGGCGTCGTTGTTCCGTCAGGCCCAGCTTAAGGTCGAACGAGAGCATTTCCAATCTCGCAAGATGCTGCTTCACAAAGAGAAGATTCGCAGCGAAATGCAGCTCGAAATGGGGCAGGACCCGTTTCTCGATGTCGCCGGTGCCTAAAGTTGCCGGTTTACAGGTGCTCTGGAGATTCAAGCGTCATCGTCGTTCGGTTTTTCTTAACGATGGCAGCGCCAGGCCATTATCTTTTTCAAGATCGTTGGTGGCCTTGCGAATTGCTGTTGGAATGATTTATTCTGTCGATCAAATTCCCCTTCCTGTTCAGGCGCGATAGTTGGCTGCGATAGTTTCACTGCTTGTGACGATCACCATCTCCCTTTTGGTAACAAGAGTCGGTGCCATCGCGCTTGCCCTCACCGGGTTGTCTCAGGAAGTCGCTCGGTTCCAGGCACGTTCCGCTTTCACAGGAGTCGGCTTCACGACTGACGAAGCCGAATCACTCGTCAATCATCCGGTTCGACGCAGAATATTGATGCTGCTGATGTTCTGGGGGAATATCGGAGTCGCGGCAGTCATCGCCAGTACGATTGCGAGTTTTACGATCGGCAGTGGCGATTTGGCGAGGAAAATTGGAGTGTTGTTGCTGGGGATCGGATTGCTGTGGGCAGTGTTCACGAGCCGTTACATCGACGCGGCGATTTCGGATTGGGTCGAATGGGCGTTGCTGAAGTGGACGAATCTCGACGTACGCGATTACACATCGTTGCTCCACTTACACAACGGGTATGTGGTCATGGAACTGCAGGTAAAAGCGGGTGACTGGATCGACGGCAAAAGCCTTGCCGAATCCAGTCTTTCAGCAGAAGGAGTGTTGGTGCTTGGGATCAATCGCAAGTCTGGCCAATATATTGGCAGTCCTAACGGGCAAACGAATGTTCAGTTTGGTGACGTGATGACGTTGTACGGCCCCAGCGGCCGGCTTGAGGAACTGGATATTCGCAAGAAAGGTCACCAAGGCGACCGCGCTCATCGGATTGCGATTGAGCTTCAGAAGGAAGTGGTGCAGGAAACGGTCGAATCTGACAGCAGTTAAGACGCGACACTTGCCGCCACGTTGCGAATCCAAAATTGCCGCCCGTGATCTAAACTTAGCCAGCCTAGACGAGTTTTAGCCCATACAGGATTTGCAAGACGAACAATACGAGGCACACACTCAAAATTCCAGTGGCCACACCTAGCGTGAACTTTATCCACCAACGTTCGCGTACCCAAACATGAATGTACTTGTAGACAGTGTAAAATGGAGCCAGCAGGCAAAGGATCGCGAAAATGACAACATCGATAAAGATCGCAAGCGGCGATTGATTCTTGGTCCGCACTATTCCTCGATTGCCTTCATCGGCACCACTTCGAAAAAGCGCCGTCAACGGAATCTTTCCAGTCAGTATCCGAAAAAACCTCGACTCCAACAGCACCTCAAGCACACCGGGATTGCGACTCTTTCTCTTTCGCCTTGAATGAGGAGAACGAATTTCTGTAGACAACTGAGAATTCATCGCGTTTATGAGGCGTTTCGGTTGGGAAAATAAGCAAAAAAGGCGGGCATATTCCGAAATCAGAGAATCCAGTTCGTACGCTCGCATTTTTCATCACTTAGCTATTTTCGAGCGGCACGTTTTTATTATGATGCAAAAGGATCGTCACGCAAACCACTTTGTTTGCGGGATTCACTCAGAAAATTTAGCGGTAATCGACAATTTTTGGTCGAGCACCATCATTTGCTACCATTTTTAGATTAGAAATAAGAAGCAGCTATGCCCAGTACAAACAACTTATACGCAGGAATGCTCTCGAAATTAGGTCAGATTGCGGTACCTGCTGTATTGGTAACCGGGATATTAATTTGTCTTGGATGTGGTTCGAGCGACGACGGGGAAGCTGTTGAAAACAAAAAGCCTGTTGTTCAAGATCTGTCTATCCAAACCCCTGAGGATTCAGGGAGCGAGAGTGAATAACATTAGCTGACACCCACTCGTATAGCTATGCGATTGGGGTTGGGGTTGGCTTGAACTTTTACATTGATCTCATCATATGCCGGAATTGCGGGTAATCACCGGAGCTGCTCAAGGATCTACGTTCAGCGTACGGTCAGGGATCGCGTCGTTGGGCAGGGCCAAGACAAACACAATCTGCATCAATGATTTCGAACTGTCTCGTCACCATGCCGAATTGCATGTCAGTCGAGATAAGTCACTTTTGATCGACATGTCGAGCGCCAATGGAACCTTTGTCAACGGCGAGCGTATTAAGAGCGTTGAATTGGCGGATGGAGACAAGGTTAAGGTTGGGCAGACGGAATTGGAGTACTGCGACGGAACCACGGGCAGTTCTTTTAAGGCGTTGTTCGACACAGTTGGCGAGTCTGCAGATGAAAGCATGTTCGAACGACTGGCGCAAGATTCGGTAGAATTTGTCGATGAGGTACTTGCGCTGCAAAGCAATCTCGACGTCCTCTACCACTCGGCGTTGGCAGCTGGGTCGTTCAAGAGTTCAGAATCGCTGCTGCGACGAATTCTGGACTTGGTCTTCAGTTGGGTATCAGCTGACCGTGCATATATCGAGATTCGAGAACATGACAGAGAAACGTATGTTGCCAAATCCATGGATGCGGATGTCGAGTGCGGTTATTCGTCGATCCCATTTGACGTACATGACGCGATCATTGAGTATGTCAAAAGGCTACGGGAAGGCGTTGTCATCAATGGGCAGAATTCCCTGGATCCTGAATTTTTTGCAGACTTTGACCGTGAACTGATTGCCGGCAATCGAAATCGGATCATCTGTGCACCCATCATCGGCCGAAACGGGGTCCGCGGCGTAATCTATGCAGAGCGCATCGTCGATGAAAATGCGCAGGACCAGGAAGACTCAACTTCATGCCAAAAATTTGATGCTCAACAACTTAAGCTTCTCAGTGCAATCGGCCTGCATGCTGCGGTTGCGATCGAAAGTGCTGAGCATTACGAGATGGTGCTGCGTTCGGAACGAGGGGCTGCCGTCGGCAACGCAATGGCTTCCCTGTCACACTACATCAAGAACCTTTTGCAGAGCATCAATGGCGGCAACCACTTGATCGAAATGGGGCTGGAAAGCGAATCGTCCAAGCTCGTGCACAACGGTTGGAGGATTTTGAAACGAAACCAGGAAACACTTTCGCACCTGATGATGGATATGCTGCTGTACGGTAAATCGGTGGCAAGCAAACCGCAGGAAATTGATCTACTGAAATTGCTTGACGATGTAATTGAAAAGGCATTGCGCAAATCAAACAGCGAGGATGTCGACATCGTCATGACGTCAGTTCCTGACGATTTGCCTCCGATCTGGCTGGACGAAGAACTGGTGGCTCGGGCGCTTGAAAACATTCTTGTGTTTTGCATCCATTCGTACGAAGAAAGGGAGGGAACGGTCAATGCTTCGGTCCAGTACTGTGCCGGCGAGCGCCAGGCTGTTGTCGAATTTGTTCATAAGGGTGTCCTGACCCCATCTGAGCTTCAGACCCTGTTTGACCCGTTTAGTTTCAGCACGGACGCAAATCGCCTTGGTTTGGGGCTAGCGGTTGCCAGCAGGATTTTGAATGAGGCCGGGGTAAAAGTTGACGTTAATCCGTCGCCACCCGGCTCCACCGCTTTTCGAATTGCCTTTGATGAGACCCATTTGCGGGCAAGTAATATAGATTCGAGTGATCGCATCAATTAGTTTCCGAGAATGGCGCGAGACTTTGACGGCTTTAGCGATTCAAGTCGTTTCGCGGTTTGGCAATCTTCGCACACTTCGCTGGCCACAAAACGTAAATTGGCGGCGACCGGTTTTTATGGCGATAGAGTAGTAAGACCAAGCTTTCCGTTTCTGCTAGCGTTAGCCATTTTTGGTTTTCCACTTATCAAGCTTTTGGAAATCGGTCAGGTAAATTAAATTAACTCAGTCAGAACCATCTAGCTAATCATGGCCCGCTAAGACGGTGGGCCGTAAAGCATCGGATCAGGGAGGATCGTATGCAAAAGATCTGTTCTTCAAAAGCCATCTGCTCGGCCCTGGCCTTATGCTTGCTGCCCGCCATACTGCTTGCGGAGACGGATTCAACCGATTCTCAAGACAAAGACAAAAAGCAGACTGTTGAGCCAGTTTTCCGAATCCCCAAGATTCGTAACGGCCAACCACCCATCAAAACACCGGCCAGTAATACGCCAACGACCGTTTGGCCTCAGCCATTCACTCCTCGTCCAACGACGCCTCCTGCGGCTGCTCAACCTTCAGTCGATACGGCACGCCAACTGTTCAACGAGGTAGCGAGCTCTGCGACGTCAGCAACTCCTGCACAGCCAACTCCCACACAGCCGACCCCAGCGTTCAACGCGACGGCACCGCCAGTAGCTCGAGTAGCCATGGCAACTGAAGTGGCACCGATTCGGGACAAGCAGGCATTTAACATCACGCCAGACCTGACCGTGGCTCCGACGGAGTCAGTGGCGCATCCGTTGGACCGAGCCATTGAACTGGCAAATACTGGCCTTGAAAATATGCGTTCGCACGTTAACGACTACACGGCAATCCTCGTCAAACGAGAGCGAGTCGATAACCAGCTCAGTGATACGAGTTATATGCGACTTAAAATTCGCAACCCACGTCAGCGTGACATCGGGCAAGTTCCATTCAGTATTTACATGAAGTTTATCAAGCCACGTGGCAGTGCCGGGCGAGAAGTGATCTGGGTAGACGGTCAAAACAACAATAACCTGATCGCTCACGAAACGGGCGCTCTGTTGCGGTTCAAGAATTTCCACTTGCAACCGACAGGCATGTTGGCGATGCGTGGTAACCGGTACCCGATCTATGACGCCGGTATCGAGAATTTAACACTCAAGCTGATTGAAAAAGCAGAGCGAGATCGCGCCGCGGGCCTGTGCGAAGTCAAATACGTCGAAGGTGCTAAGATCAGAGATCGGGCTTGTACGTTAATCGAAGTTAAGCACAAAGAGCGAAAGTCGCCATATGAGTTTCATATCGCCAAGGTCTACATCGACGACGAGCTGAAGATGCCAGTCCGGTTCGCTTCTTACGATTGGCCGTTGCCGGGACAAACGCCCAAGCTGATGGAAGAGTATACCTACATCAAATTGAAACTGAATGTCGGGCTGACTGATAATGACTTCAATATCGCCAACCCGGCCTACAACTTTGCCAAGTAGCGTCCAAGGCCGAGTTTGCTAGATGTTTAGCGGTACGAGACTAGTCGCCGGTTACCGTCATACTCAGCCAGGAACGGGGCCTATTGCCGTAACAGCCGCTTCAAGCTCGATTGGGCGAGGTTCCGGAGCCTGGCAAACTGGGCCGCATTGTCCCCACTGAGAATCCGCTCGCTTTCTGGATGTTCGGTTGTCGCAATTCCGTTCAGGCGGATACAATGCCGTCAGATCCAAATCTGTCAGCGAAATTAACAGCCATGCCGGTTCGAAACATCTTTGTCATTGCACTCACCATAATCGTGTCGTTGACATGCTATACGACGGCGAGTCGAAACCGCTACGCGAACCTGTTTGCGGAGGCATTGCAGACCATCGAGACGCAGGCGCTGCAGGATGTTCCGCGTGACGAGTTGTTTGCGTCGGCCATGAATGGCATGACCCAGCGGCTGGATAGTCACTCCAGATACATATCCGGCGACATGTTTCGGATCTTCAACGAAGACATGAATCAGGAGTTCGGCGGGGTCGGGATGTACGTCGAACGTGATCCCAAGACCAACAAGCTGACAGTGCTCGCCCCGATTCCGGACACTCCAGCATTTAAAGCCGGTATTCGATCCGGGGATGAGATTGTTTCCATCGACGGGAACTCTACCGAGGGCTTGGAACAACCGGACGCGATCGACTTGATTCGCGGGCCTCGTGGTGCGGTGGTTAAGGTGGAAGTGTTGCGTAACGAGGAAGAATTGTCGTTTGACTTGGAGCGGGACTTTATCCACGAGCTTTCAGTCCACGGAGATTTTCGCAATACCGATGGCACCTGGAACTATCGACTCAAAGACTATCCCCGGGTTGGCTACATTCGCCTCCGACAATTTGGCAACAAATCAACAGAAGAAATTCAGACCGCGCTGGCTGAGATCGACGGCAAGGTTGACTCATTAATTTTTGATTTGCGCAATAACTCTGGCGGATTGCTCGACAGCGCTATTGATATTTGCGACATGTTCCTGGCACCCGAATTGGCGATTGTCAGCACCCGTGGTCGCGGTAACAAGTTATTGGAAGAACATTTCTCGTCTGCCAGTCAGTCGTTTTCAGCTGATAAGCCAGTCGTCGTGTTGATCAACCGCGACTCCGCCAGTGCCAGCGAGATTGTGTCTGCCTGTTTACAGGACCATGACCGCGCGGTCGTGATTGGCGAAACTTCCTGGGGCAAAGGCACCGTGCAACACGTGATTCCAATCGAACGCGGCCGAAGCGCGCTGAAGCTTACGACCTCCAGCTATTGGCGACCGAGCGGCAAGAACATCGACCGATACGACCCCGACGCCCAGAAGTCCGGAGTTTGGGGTGTGCAGCCAAACGAAGGGATGGAAATTGAATTGTCCGAAGAGATGATATTTGAGAATCGACGTCGCCGCAGTCTTCTGGATTTGCGGGGCCTCGTAAAGCCTGAGAACTTAATGCAACGAGACGAAGACAATCTGTCTGAAACGGTTGATCAACCGCTCGAACGTGCTTTACAACATTTGAACAAATCCGCGAACAAAGCGGCTGCCTGACCGGTTGGTCTCGGCCGATAATTTGACTTCCCGCATAAAACCAACATCCAGGATTCGAAAGACGATGGAACAGTCCTCGAAAAATTTCTTTGCTAACTTGATTTGCTCCTCCGGAGTTTCTGGCTTTGAGCAACCAATTCAAAAAGTCGTCCGCGAGTACGCTTCGTCTTTCGCTGATGATATGACGACCGATTTGCATGGTAACTTGATCCTCTCGATCAACCCGGATGCGGAGGTTCGGGTGCTGTTGGCTGGCCACGCGGATCAAATTGGTTTGATTATCTCGCACATTGATGAAAATGGATTCATCTATTTCCAAACGGTCGGCGGTTGGGATCCCCAGCAACTGGTCGGGCAAAGGATTTCGGTGTGGACCGAGTCCGGCCCGGTCAATGGAATTATCTCGCGCAAACCAATCCATTTGTTAGACGAGGCCGAGCGTAAGCAGGTCGTCAAAACGAAAGAGATGTGGATTGACATCGGGGCGGCCAATCGCGAACAGGCACTTACCGTGGTCAACGTTGGTGATTCGGTAACGTTGCAGCTTGGTTATCAGGAACTGCAGAATAACATGGTTAATGGCCCGGCAATGGACGACCGGTGCGGAGTTTGGGTGGTTGTCGAAGCGTTGCGTCGAGCAAAAGAAATGGGCGTCACCTGTGGCCTGTACGCGGCCTCCACCGTTCAGGAAGAGATTGGGTTGCGGGGTGCCAGGACGGCGGCGTATTCAGTTGACCCGCATGTCGGGATTGCTGTTGATGTTACCCATGCGACCGATTGCCCGAATTTCGATAAGCGTCAGTTGGGCGAGATATCTTTGGGAAGTGGACCAGTCATTGTGCGAGGCCCGAATATCAATCCAGTGGTTGCCGATCGGCTTTGCAGCGTGGCCAACGAGCACGGGATTCCGAAACAGGATTCAGCGCTCGGTCGTGCCGCCTCCAATGATTCAAACGCGTTGCAGGTGACTCGGGGTGGAGTGGCAACTGGAATCGTCGCCATTCCAAATCGTTATATGCATAGCAGCGTCGAGACAATTTCGCTGGAGGATATCAACAACGCAGCCGTGTTGTTGGCACGGTTCGCCGCCACTATCGATTCAGCGAAAGATTTTATCCCGATGGCTTGAGCCATTGAATGCATTGCATTATTGGTTTGTCAGACCTGAATTGACGGGTGCCATTTTCACGCGAGCGTTGGTGGCTATGTGTGCCGTACCGCCCGAGCATGCTCACGCCGCGTTGACCAGTGCCTCATCCTTGGCGTAAGCATGCCGTTGCGGGAAGTTAGCTTTCTTGTCGGAAAAGCGAGAGCATGGCACCCAAAACCAGGGACACAAACTATTCAATTCAGCTTGGCAGGACCACTAGCACGGCTCGTTTAGTGGTTCCCCAGGTCGCGTTGAACCAAAACATGCTGACGCGGCAGCGAGTGTATAAGCAGCATGCCGTTAACTGGTTCGCGCGATCGTGGCGACCATTCGCCAGGATTCGAAATCAGTTACGCGCTGGTGACATACGACAAAGCCATTGGACTCGAACAGGTCGTTGTAGTTGTGTGAGAAAGAAAGTTCTTTGCCAAACGGCAGCGATTGTTTTTGTCTTTGCCAGTTATGATCGGCAGCAATTGGCTCGATCGCCAGGAACATCGACGGTCCCAGGTTATTGGAAATGTGCGAGAGCATCCGATCCAGTTTCTCACGGCGAATGTACCCGAGGACTCCACCATTGGTGACAAACAACGAATTCGGCTTCCCGTTCGATTCCAGCCATTCGGCTCCTTCAGCACAGGCAAACTCGATCCGTTCGTCGAAATTGTCTGATTGCCGATTCTTGTCGACTTGTTCCTGATTGATGTCGACACCGATCACAGAACCGACGTCAGGCAAACAGCGCGTCAGGTAATTCAACACACGACCGGAACCAGTACCAAACTCAACGATATTTCGCACAGGGGAATGTTGCCAAAGCCGCGCCAGCGCCTCGATGTCTTCGCCTTGCTTGGCCAGGAACAGACTCTCGAAGCGTCGATCACACATATCTGAAAAATTGCTGCCAGCCGCACCTCGCCAAAAGTCTTTGTGCAGTCTTTCGAAGAATTCCGATTGGCTACTGTTTACGGCTCGGCGTTTCAGGAACGACATGATCATCCGATCCGAAACCTTGGCCGGGCTACTGGCGGGATTCAAGTAGAGGGTCCTTGCACGCTTGGGTGAAGCAATCGCAATCACTTTTCCCAACAATTCCTTGACCCCTTGCTTAAAGTCACGTTCTTGTGCCGTCTCGAGTGAAAAGATTGATTGCATGTTGCATTCTCCCAACGAAATGATGCCCAAACGCAACGCCGACGTGTCGAACTTCATTGAATATGTGCAATTCAGGCGGCGATTGCTTGGACCATCCAATGGTTGCGATCTGCGTGCCAAATTCTCATTCGCGCAAGATGATCAAGTCACTTTTCAGGAATCAAATGATGCGGCCTAGTCCATTTGTTTTGAAGTCGTACGATATTAGTCCCGCAATCTATTTCGTTGGCCAATCTTGAGAGAGCTGCATGGACATTAACTTCGACGCAATCTGGGAACAGATGACCGAGCGATTCGCGCTTAGTGAGCGGTCGGTCCATGGCCCTTCTCACTGGAAAAACGTTGAACGGAATGGGCTTCGGTTGGCAAAGCTCAACGGCGCCAACGCAACTGTCGTGAAGCTATTTGCGGTGATCCATGATGTCGAACGAGAATCTGACGGATACGATCCAGAGCACGGCAGACGCGCGGCGAAGGTGGCTCAAGAACTTTACGGAGTTGAATTCGATCTGCCTGACGCCCAGATGGAGCAATTGTTGGAAGCGCTGAAGTATCATAACGATGGACTTACGTCAGAAGACGTGACGATCGGTACCTGCTGGGATGCCGATCGGATGGATTTGCCGCGTGTGGGTATCCAGCCTGAACCAAAATACATGAGCACTGAGCTGGGTAAGGAATTCGCGGCACGGTTTCAATACAAAAATCGGGGCTAGCGTCCAATGCACTTACTTTAGGCACGAATCTCGATTCGTGAGCAGTTTAACGACGAGCCGGAAGGCGA
>CAZXLW010000086.1:0-19268 GCA_964641465.1 uncultured Pirellulaceae bacterium
CAGGCGATCCAGCATCCTTGTTGGAACAGTAACCTCAACCAGGCCATGATTTCTAAACGACGCAACTGCAATAGCGGTGATTGCATGGTTGAGTCTAAATGGTCCATTTGCTATTCCGGCTTCAGCCAGAATAGCGGAGGTTACATATTATTCCTCTACTTATAAGACGGTACCGCGTTCAGCCGGATTACCGACTGAAGTTGGTACTATAAACATTACTGGTCAACTCAGCCTGGAAAGGCCGCTAGTCAATCTCACAGCACCTTTCCGGAATCTCATCGGCATTCGAACTCAGTTTTTCGTCTTCCGCCTTTTCCTGGAGAGCGTAATCCAAAGTGTGCTTCGGCATTTCGCCACCGCCGTTTTGCAAGTAATGCTGCATCCATCGCATCATCCGCAAGTTGTAATCGTAACGACCAGCTGACTTTCGATTCCCGTGCCCTTCGCCAGGATAGAACACCAGGCGGACAGGCTTCTCAAGAATTTTCAAGTTGCGATACAGTTCCATCGACTGCGATGGGTGGACTCGCGTGTCGTTCTTACCATGCAAAATCAGCAATGGAGTCTCGCACTTTTCGACATAGTAGATTGGGCTGCGTTCCATGAAGAACTGCCAGTCATCCCAGATCCGTTTTCGCGCGTGCACGTGGAACATCTCGTCTGGAATATCAGTCGTGCCCGATTTTGAAATCTGGTTGCTGATCCCGACGAACATCACGCCAGCCGCAAATCTTTCACTGTGAAATGTGCTGCACCAAGCAGTTGCAAAGCCACCGTAAGAACCACCGGTGATTCCGACACGATCCTTGTCAACCAACCCTTGCTCGATCAAATGATCGACACCATCAATCACGTCGTTGAATTCTTTGCCGCCGTAATCTGATTGATGATCCTTGGCAAACGCGACTCCACGCCCTGTGCTGCCGCGATAGTTTGGATAGAACACGAAGAAGCCGCGTCCAGCAGCGACCTGCCCCGGGTCCGAGTATCGTGTGTTCCAACCGTGCGGCACGCTGGCTTCCGGCCCGCCGTGCACCATCACAATACATGGGTAACGCGTCCCTTTGGCGTAGTCGACTGGATAAACCAAAACGCCGTCGATGCGTTTGTCATCCTGAGATTGCCAGGAGACAACTTCCTGCTTCCCAAGCTTCTTGTCTTTCAAACCTGGGTTGTGGTCCGTCAGACGATCCAGCTTCCCTTCCGAGTAGATGAAGACTTCGTTTGGATGCTGGTCCGTGGAGCCGTGGAAAGCAAACACGGAATTGTCTTTCGAAGCTGACATGCCCAGGAAGATTGGCGTTTCGTATGTCTTGGAGTAGATCTTCTGGTTCGAGCCATCCTTATTGACCTGCCCAACAGCCCGACCACAGCTGTCTTCGGCAACAAACGCGATCTGGTCGTCACTTGTCCATTCGATTTCAATGATGTTCGGCAAGTAATCTGGCATGATGTCCTTGGGCGTACCACCGTTCGCTGACACGATCGTCAAACGGCCTTGCGACGGGTCGTTGATGTCCTCGCCAGAACAGATCGCCAGTTGCGTTCCGTCTGGACTCCAGGCAATCGGGCCAAGCTTTCCCGGGTTGTCGATCTTCGCGATATCAGCACCCGTAGCGGCATCAATCACACGAATTCGGCGATACATATAGAAGTCGTCAATCTTGCCGGATGGCGCAAACGCGACGGCCAGCTTTTGGCCGTCCGGGCTGAACGAGATCTCAGAAGCGCTGCCTGCTGCCTCCAGCATGACTGGTTCATCGTCCGTTTCAAAATCGGCATCGACGACAAATACCTTTGTTGGCTTCACTTGCTCTTCATAGATCTCAGCATCGAAGCCTTTGTCTTTGATCTCCCTGGCGTCTTTGGCTTCCTTTTCCTTAGCCAGAAACGCAAGCTTGGTACCATCTGCACTCCACGTGAACGCAGAAATCGAAGTATCGAATTCAACCAGTTTTCGAGACTCGCCACCATCAACCGGGATCACATAGATCGAAGAGTTTGCGTCATCATTCCGTTTCGACAAATAGGAAATCCCCTTCCCGTCAGGCGTCCAGGTTATTGAACTGACCGAAACCTTCCCCGTAACAAATGGTCGTGAGTTGCCTTCACGGTCAACAACATGCAGCTCGACAAACGCCGGGCCGCTTTCGCCGTCCGATAAGTCGCGTTGCTGGGAAAGGCCGTAGGCAACATGGTTTCCGTCTGGCGATATCGCGGAACTTACGACGTAGTTCATATTCGCCACATCCATTTCCGTCAGAGTCGATTCGTCTGCCGAAACCAAAGCAACCGTCGACATGGCGGCGATGAAAAACAGGAAAGCAAAAAAGGTATAGAACTGTAGCGTGTGACTATGGGTTCGAAACATGGTTTCCTCAGCTGGTGAAAGATGCTGGAGGAATTTTAATCGAATCACCGCATTCGACCAACTGAAATGTCGAAGCGGAATCAGCCCTTCATCCCAATCAAAGCCGCCGCCACCAGTGCCGCTGTTTCGACACGCATCACACTCGGTGCAAAACTCACCGGTTGCCAGCCTGCGTCGGTTGCAAGTTCCACCTCGTCGTTGGCAAACCCGCCTTCCGGTCCAATCGCGACAATCGCCGGCCGAGTGGCGTGTTGAATTTCACACTCATGCAATGGCTTGCAGTCATGCGGATGGGCAATCAATCGCGTACAGCTCGTGTCGAAACCACCTACCAGCTCACCAAACGCCTGCGCCTCGTCAATCTGCATGAGCAAGTTCCGCCCGCACTGCTTGGAAGCTTCGATCACTCGCCGACGCAATCGCTCAGTCGCCTTGGGATTCGCCTTTGCGACCGAACGTTGGCAATGAAGAGGAATCAGCCTGGAAACACCGACCTCGACCAATTTCTCAACCAGCATCTTTTGCCGGTCACCTTTGGGTAGGGCAACTGCCAGAGTCAAATTGACTGGGGATTCCCGGGAAATGTCGAGAGCTTCGAGGATCTCAACGTCGAGTCGTTTTTTTTCCGCAAAGTTGATTTTCGCACGAAATTCTTTTCCACTTCCGTCGAATAACATCAGTTCGTCACCGACTACCATACGGTTGACGTTCAGGATGTGCTGAGCCTCATCGCCGTCGATTGTCACGGTGTCTGAGGCGACGGGGCGTTCAGAATAGAAACGGCGGAGCATCGGTTAAGTTGACCTAGTGCGAATCGGGAAGCTTATTAAAATAATCGGTTTGATATTTGAAGTGGTTCTAGCACGAGATCGTTTATGGTTGAAGTCATTTTTCAACAGGATGAAGGGGACGACGTTGTAGTCGACCTTCGCGATCCCTATTGGGCAGCATTTTTGGCTTGGTTATGGCCGGGAGCAGGGCACTTTTACCAACGCAGATTTGGTAAAGGATTCCTGTTCATGATCTGTGTGCTGGGAACATTCTTCTACGGACTGGGAATTGGGCGCGGGCGAGTCGTCTACGCTTCGTTCAAGCCAGGAGACTTTCGTTGGCAGTACATCTGTCAATTAGGAGCCGGAGCGGTGGCTCTGCCGGCAGCCGCACAGGCAATCAAGACTCGTAACGGCGGCGATCCGTTTTTTGTGCTTGCCGAACGCTACCCGCCTGACCATCAGACAAAAAGATTTTACATCGTTGAGCCAGAAGACAATTACACTGGCCCGACTTTGAAGGATGGCTTCATGGCCCCGCCGGCGGGACCGGTGATTCAGGACACGAGGGATACCCTCGGCATGTGGCATTACGATATGAAACACAAATACGATATCGGTACGCTGTATTGCATTGTCGCAGGCCTGCTGAACCTGCTCATTGTGTACGATGCCTTTTGCGGCCCGGCGATTCTTAGCCCTCAGGAACGCGAGAAGCTGGAAGCCAAGAAAAAGAAGAAACGAAACTGGGGCAAAAACCCGTACCAAGACGCAGAATCTGGATAACAAAATGTTCGAAACGCTACTCGCCACACGCTCAATCTGGGACGCTCAGATCTGGTACGCGTTACCGCTCGTCGTTGCCGTCAGCCTCGTCTACGGCGCGACTCGGCATGAAACACTGAAAGACATCCTGATCCAGTCCTACCGGTCGGCGGTCTGGGTGATTGGTTTCATGGCAATCATCTTTGCAATCATCTACGTTGCCGGATACTGGAACTAAGAAATTCACTCGCAGGCGTGTCGGGGTTGTATCAGCCTGTCGGTTCTGTGGCTTGCGGCTTCAGCGATCCCTTGCCCATGTATAACGGAAAAGTCCGAGTCTTGAACTGACCAGATTTGACGCCTGGCAGGTCCTGAACCTGCTGGCTGAACGCATCTTCGTCTTCAGGCTTTGGCATGATCAACAGGGCACAACGATCCTGTTTCGAATCAGCCAAAGAAACCCCCAACAGCAACTCTTTGCCATCAGCAGCGGCCGAGACAACTTCTTCAACTTTGGACGGCTTTTCCTGCGACTCGTTTGGCTCTGCACCGTTCTTTTCGATCACGATCAGGCGAAATTCATCGAGACCCTGTGGAGTGATCTTTGTGTTGACGGTGCCATACTCGAACCGCATCGGATTGGCTTCAATCTTTAGATAGCCCTGCTGCACATACGGATCAGACTTGAACATCTCCATCAAGTCATCCCGATTCTGCGCCCTGACGATCACGATACCGCGCAACTTGTTTTCCGGGTCAGACATCGGCCCGGCGGTGAGCAGTTTCCCCATATCGGCAAGCCGCTTGAAATTTGCCAGATGCTCAGTTTGCATGTTTTGGATTTCATCTGAATCAACGCCCTCTGTGGACTTGCCCGAGGTCAGAAAAATCCAGTACAGCATTCCCGACTCATCCGACTTCGGAACATCGTCTCTGGATTCAGCTTGGGCCTTGGATTTCGTTTCAGAACTAGAAGTCGACTGTTTAGCCTGCTTGGTTTTATCAGTTTCCGCTTGCCCCAATGCGGCCCCAGAAAGGCTCAGCATCAAACCAGCCATAACAATCCAAACCAGGTTTTTCATCGTGAAATCGCAAATGAAAAGGAGTCTTCGCCACCAATTCCTGCCAATCGTTGGCAGGCACACCGATAAGTTAGTTTCAAACTTCACTAGTTACAACTACCGAAATTCGCAAATGTTGCGGTAGTTTTTCCCGATCACACCATTCGAACCAATTTCGCTACTCTCGACTTTGGAAGGCGTGATCCCTTTTGTTACCATAGATGTGATACGTTTGTTTCAGAATCGAGTTCCAGGCCGATAGTTTGTCCCAAAAATCTTTCCGCTGTTTCGAATCCGTCAACTCAATTGCTGTCCTGTTGTTGATTCTCAGCTCGAGCGTTGCTGCTCAGCAAAGTCAATTTTCGGACTCCGACCTGGAGTTTTTCGAAAATCGTGTCCGCCCGATCTTTGCTGAACATTGCAGCGAGTGTCATTCAAGAGCCTCAGGCGATTCAGCAGAAAGTCTGAGCGGTGGATTTAACGTTGACTCCCGAGCCTCAATCATAGCGGGAGGCGAAACGGGACCGGCGATCGTTCCTGGCAAGCCGGGCGAGAGCCTGATGATCGATGCGGTCAATTACCGAGGCCACTACGAGATGCCTCCGAATTCCAAGCTCCCCGAAGGAGAGATCGCCATTCTCGAAGACTGGGTCCGACGAGGAGCTCCCTGGCCGGATCATTCAGGGCACCAGCTCGAGCTCAAGAAAGAATTTGATCTGCAAAAACGCAAGGCCGAACACTGGGCCTGGCAACCGGTTCGCCCAACGAACCCGCCGCCTGTTAAAGACAAAAGTTGGGCGTTGGATCCGATTGACCAATTCGTGCTGAAACGGCTCAACGACGCTAACTTGTCGCCGGCAGAAGACGCCGACAAACTCGCCTGGCTGCGCCGAGTCTACTACGACTTGATCGGACTGCCGCCGACGCCTGACCAGATCTCTGCGTTCCTTGCCGACGATTCAGATTCCGCACGTGAAGATGTTGTCGATCGGCTACTCAAGACTCCGGCCTATGGAGAAAGGTGGGCACGGCATTGGATGGACCTTGTTCGTTACGCCGAGACTTACGGCCACGAATACGACTACCCGATCAAGCACGCCTGGCGATACCGTGACTACCTGATCCGCGCGTTCAATGAAGACGTTCCCTACGACGACTTTATCCGGGAACATGTTGCCGGTGATTTGCTCAAGCAGCCTCGACTGAATCCGAATAAAGAATTCAATGAGTCAATCATCGGAACTGGCTTTTGGTTCCTGGGCGAAGCAACCCACGCTCCGGTAGACGTGAAAGCGGATGAAGCTGGTCGCATCGACAATCAGATCGACGTTCTTTGCAAAACATTTCTCGGCATGACCGTCGCCTGTGCTCGCTGCCACGATCACAAATTCGATGCAATCTCTACCGAAGACTACTATGCGATGTCCGGTTTCCTGCAAAGTTCGCGGCGACAAGTTGCCATGCTGGATCCCAAGCAGAAGATTTCGAAACTCGCGGAAAAAGCAGCCGTCATCGCGGCAGAAAACGACCGCTTGGTAAAGCAATGGCTGGAAGAGCTTGGAAATCGCGATCCTGCTGACTGGATATCAAAAATTGAACAGGCCACCCGCCCGCCTGCGGCCGATCAGCCTGAGGTTTCATCGCTAAAATCGCTAAACGAGTTCTTGAAATCGAAGACTGCCGAAACACGAACCAACCCGTTTAGCCTGCTCCACATCGCGGCTAAGAACGATGACTTGATGCTCAGACTACAGATCAAGGAAGCCCAGAAAGAGTGGGATTCGCAAAAACAAAAGTACGATCGATTCATGGAAGCCAGTGAACCGTTCGCCGATTTCACAGCAGGAGTCCCCAGCGACTGGTTCAATTACGGCTGGGCGTTTAATCATTCACCGCAACGATTGAGTTTTTCAGCGCACGGAAATCTGATTTCGCACAACTCGATCGCGACAACCGCGCGACTGGGCGGGGAATTCCAAGGCGTCGTTCGCTCACCGACTTTCGAGATAACTCACGACAAGATCGCAGTGCGGGCAAAAGGCAACGGATGCCATGTTCGTTTGATCATAGATGGCTATGAAATGGATCTGCACAACGCGTTGCTGTTCAGTGGCTGCCGCGTCGAAGTAAACCTCGATGAAGCGTTCACATGGAAAATCATGGAAAGCGACATCCAAAATTTCAAAGGGCACCTGGCGCATCTTGAGATTATTGACCAAGGGTCGAATTTCATCCAAGTCGACGAGATTCGGTTTTTCAACAATGGCGATCCGCAGCCAGTGGAGCCGCCCAGCGAATTGGTCCGATTGATTCTCGAACAAAAACCTGGCAACCAGCAGGAGCTACTCGAGTCTGCCGCGAGTTCGCTGCAAAGCATGCTGGGCAATGCGTTGGGTTCAACGGATTCAAGCGATTCACCAAACTCCACGATCGCGGAAGTCGCCTATGTCGCATCGGTACTTGCTGAACATTCCGCCGCGACCGATAGCACGATAACGAAGCTTAAAGAAGCCCGACAGCAAGCGATTGAATTGGCGAGTAAAGTGCCGGTCCCCATCAAGGTCGTTGCGGCAACGGATGGCACACCCGAGAACGAACATCTCTTTATCCGTGGCAATGCGTCTACTCTGGGAGAGAAAGTCCCACGTAGGTTCTTGACGGCGATCGAGACATCCGATTCGAAAACTCATGCCCAGCTATTCGAAAGTGGCAGTGGACGAATGCAATTGGCCGACCAAATCGCCTCGTCCGACAATCCGCTGACTAGCCGAGTCATCGTCAACCGGCTCTGGCATCATCTGTTCGGTGAAGGGATCGTACGATCTGTCGACAACTTTGGCGTGCTCGGCCAACAGCCGTCCCACCCTGAATTACTCGATTATCTGGCGGCAGAATTTACGGACAAGGAACGCAACAATTGGTCGCTGAAACAGTTCATCAAAAGAATGGTACTGACTCGAACCTACCGCATGTCCAGCCAGCTCAACGACCAAGCCAGCGTAACAGACCCCGACAACCGCCTCCTGCATCGCGCCAACATATCGCGGCTGGAAGGTGAAGCGATTCGGGACGCCATGCTTCATGTCGCTGGATCTCTGGAGCGAAAACTGTACGGTAAAAGCGAAAAGGTATATTTGACCGAATTCATGCAAGGCCGCGGTCGCCCACGGGCGAGTGGACCGCTGGATGGCAACGGGCGGCGCAGCATCTACACAGAAGTCCGTCGCAATTTTTTGCCGTCGATGATGTTGGCGTTCGACACTCCGATTCCATTCAACTCAATCGGCAATCGCCACCAATCGAATGTCCCTGCCCAAGCACTGATCCTCATGAATGATCCGTTCGTCGTGGACCAGTCGAAAAAGTGGGCTCGGCGATTGATGAAACAAACGGCCAATCAAGACAGTCACGACAAACGAATAGAGACTGCGTTCTTGCAAGCCTTTGGACGCCCGTCAACTGTCGCTGAGATCGAGAAGTTCGAACGGTTCATTGAAGCACGAGCCGGCGACTTAAAAATTACTGATGACGAAATCGACTCCAACGAACAAATCTGGCAGGACTTTTGCCATGTCCTGTTTAACATGAAAGAATTCATCTACATCCGTTAACGATCAGGTAACGAAATGCGACGTAATGAACATTGTGGCAACTTCCGATCCGCCGGCCTGACGCGCCGGCAGATCCTGAAGAACGCGGCCTGTGGTTTCGGCTCAGTCGCGCTCGCTGCGTTGATGACCGATCGCAACTACGCTGGTCAAATCCCGATCATCGGAAGTCCCAATTCGCAAGCGGACAAGGAATCAGAAACCGAGTCGCCGGTCGCCAACGCGATCCCGCATTTCCCGCCCAAGGCGAAACGCGTTGTTTTCCTGTACATGGACGGCGGGCCTTCTCAAGTCGACAGCTTCGACCCCAAACCGCAGCTCGACAAAGAGAACGGGCAACCGTTCAAGATGAAGATCGCCAAAACGCAATTCAACAACGTCGGCACTACCTTCGCCAGCCCCTGGAAATTCAAGCAGTACGGCGAAAGTGGAATTCCTGTCAGCGATCTGTTCCCGCATATGGCCAAACATGTTGACGATATGTCAGTCATCAGGTCCATGGTCAGCAATTTTTCTGAACACACCAGCGCGAATTATTTTTTACACACTGGCAACGGGTTTCAAGGTCGTCCCAGTATGGGGTCGTGGTTTAGTTACGGGCTGGGTAGTGAATGCAATGACTTGCCCGGCTTCATCGTTCTCAATGGAGGTCTCATCCCACCGGGAGGCCTCGACTGTTTCAATAACGGTTTCCTGCCAGCAACGTTCCAAGGCTCGATTTTAAATTACAGCGAGAACCCGCTGGCAAACATCCGCCGCCTGGAGGCCAGTGATGCATTGCAAAAGAAGAAGTTGGAATTGATCCGGGAGCTGGACCAAATTGGGATCGCTTCCAGTCGACCAGTCGATCCGATCGAATCGGCGATTGAGAATTATGAAATGGCGTACCGAATGCAATCCGCAGTTCCCGATCTCACTTCGCTTAATGACGAAACCCGAGCTACCAAGGAAATGTACGGGCTCGACTCTGAAGAAAAGGGCGTTGGGGCATTTGGACGTCAATGTCTGGTCGCTCGCCGTTTGCTGGAACGCGGCGTGCGTTTTATCGAAGTCACCTGTGCTTCGGTTGGGAAGGATCGTTGGGACCAGCATAACAACCTTGAATCAGGCCATGCGGCCAACGCCATGGCAGTCGACCAGCCGATCGGTGCGTTGTTGACGGATCTCAAGCAACGCGGGCTCTTCGAAGACACGCTGGTCGTTTGGGCGGGCGAGTTCGGACGCACTCCGTTTGCTCAAGGCAAAGCCGGGCGCGACCATAACCCATTCGGGTTCAGTTTGTGGATGGCTGGAGGAGGCGTCAAAGGCGGCAATGTCTATGGCGCGACCGACGAATATGGATACAAAGCGATCGAGAACAAGGTCGAGATTCATGACTTGCACGCTACGATGCTTCACCTGCTCGGCGTCGATCACAAACGGCTAAGCTTCCGTTGGTCCGGTCGCGACATGCGACTAACGGACGTACACGGTAAAGTTGTCGAAGGAATTCTTTCCTAGTCGCCTAGCCGCCTAGATGCATCCAAATAGTGAATGCCAAACTATGAGAACGCGGATACGTCATCGCTCTCGTTCTTTCGCCGGGAAATTCGTTGTCAATTTCCAGGAACAGCTTGCGATCTCCGGGTTGTATTCTCGCCAATTTATTCGTATATGCTAATGGTTCCTCAACCCCGAAATGAATAGTTCGTAATACCGTCTTGAAGCGGAAGGCTA
Source organism: uncultured Pirellulaceae bacterium (assembly GCA_964641465.1). Lineage (GTDB taxonomy): Bacteria > Planctomycetota > Planctomycetia > Pirellulales > Pirellulaceae > Mariniblastus. The sequence goes on from CAZXLW010000086.1 coordinate 10,292, forward strand.
AAGCTCAATACGGCTCGATCGAGATTGCGAAACCACTAACATTGGAAGTTCTTTAATATGCGAGACTTGAATTGATGGTCAAAGTTCCCGGCCACATCGGCCTCCCACTCTTCCTTGCCATCTTTTTAATTTTAATGTGGCAGGGCGCAGCATGCGGACAACAGAATCAAGACAGACGTTTCACGGACACTCTCCTGGAGTTGGACATTGCCAGCGATCCATTGCTTCATTCCCTCCTCGTTTTTCACAAAGGGCTGCTCATTGTCGAACGCTACTGGGCAGGTTCGGACCTCGTTTACGGGGAGCCGCAAGACCGCGCCTTCGGCCCGCATGACTTGCATGATCTCCGATCCTGTTCGAAAAGCGTGGTCGGGCTGCTGGTCGGAATCGCGCTGCGAGACGAGAAAATTCCAGGCGCGCATTTCCCGGCATACACGTTGTTCCCCGACCTGAAACTTGAACAATCGGAAGCATTTACCGATCGGCATCGCGCGATCAAGATCCGGCATTTGCTGGATATGAAAACCGGACTTGATTGGCAACAGCACGAATCCGAAGACCACGTCAACAACGAATCGAAGCTCGAAGGTTCGTTGAATGCAGCTGAATACGTCTGGGCGCAGCCGATGGTGTCGCTGCCTGGTCAGAAATTCAACTACAACAGTGGAGCGACTGCTTTGCTGGGCAGAGCGATCAAACGAGGTACCGGGAACAGCCTGGAAAAGTACGCCCGGGAAAAGCTGTTCTCACCGTTGGAAATCACGAAATGGGAATGGCTGAAAGACAGCGATGGCGATACGGCAGCTCACTATGGATTGCGACTGACTCCGCGAGACATGATGAAGATTGGCAGGCTTATCCTGCAGAAAGGGAAATGGAAAGGCAAGGAAGTCGTTCCCAAGGAATGGATCGAGTCGCTACTCAATTACCGCGGCAAAGACGACAGCTACCGGAGCCAATGGTGGTTGGAGAAATATACCATTGGCAATAAAAAGTATCGGGGCATTGGAGCCAAGGGCAAAGGCGGACAACAGATACTGGCGTTGCCAGAGCTAGGCGCAGTCGTCGTTGCGACTGCCGGTCACTACGAAGATCGCGAAGCGAACCAACGCGCCAACAAGTTCATTCGGCAAGAAATTGTACCGAAGCTGTTATTAAAATAGCTGTGAGCTAATTCAGATTCAGATGGAATCATATCATGGGTCTCGATACCATCGAACTGGTTATGGAAGTCGAAGAAACTTTCAACATCGACATACCAGACGAAGCCGCTGCTGAGATGATGACCGTGGGAGAGCTTTACGAGTTCATCGTGAAACATATCGAACTCTCAGATCACGACGGGCAATCTGTTGCGAATTCCACATTCGACGAACTGTGCCAAAGTTTATCGAAACTCGGGGTGGGCAAAACAATCAAGCCTGCAGATCGAGTTGATAGTGTATTTCCATCTCAGGACCGCAAAGCATTTTGGCAACAATTGGAGGCAGAGCTGGACCTCAGGCTGCCGAGCCTCGTAAGACCTAAGTTGATTGTGTATCTCAGCATCTTACCGGTTGCGATTGCATGTCTTTACACTGCGGTTGTTGCTTACCAGATGTACGGGCCACACCTGCTTGTCGGTGTTTACGTGTTACTGGCTGCGATCTTTTCAGCAGGTATCCTGGCGGTTGCCACATCTCCCTGGGCAACACAATACAGTTCAAAATGGCCGACGGTCGAAGACCTGACAACCCGCGTTATATATATCAACGCCGTGAATTTGACCCGGCGACATGAGCCGATTAGCCGAGCCGATGTTTGGGGCATACTCAGAGAGCTGATCGTGCATCAACTTGGAGTGGACCGGGACGAAGTCACCAAAGAAGCCAACTTTGTGACCGACCTTGGCTGTGAATAGCACGACGAATCGAGTCAGCACTACGCCTGTACCATTCGTTTAACCCCGCTATCAACGATTTAAACATTTTCGCGAGAATTGTCTGTTTTCTTTGAATGGAAACTCCGCTTACCCGCACTATATTGAAAAGCGGTCATGAATAAGACAAGGAATACAGTGCCGAAACGGTCCGAAGCTTGCATTTTGCTGACGAAGTTCGTTAACGAACGTGATGCGCAAGCGTTTGCGCGGATTGTGCACAAGTACGAAGACCTTGTCTGGAACATTTGTTGCCGAGTATTGCACAACCGACACGATGCTGAAGATGCATTCCAGTCAACGTTTCTGTTACTGGCATCGAAAGCCCATCGGATCCGCAAACCCAAATCGCTTTCAAGTTGGTTATACGGTGTTGCCTTTCGAACGGCCAGTTCCATTCGCAGGCGACGACAGCGCGATATGCTGCCGTACGAAACTTCGGTCGATCCCGGTCTGGCCGAGGACGTATTGCAGTTCGTCGCGCGAAAAAACGAAAACGAATTGGTCAGCGCGGAAATCATGTTAATGAAGGACAAGCATAAGACACCGTTGCTGATGTTTTACTTCCAGGGTGAGAGCACGTCGCAAATTGCCGAGACATTGGGCATTTCCGTTTCAGCCGTCGAAGGACGCCTGAGACAAGCCCGTCGCGCGTTGCGATCGCAGCTACGTTTGCGAGGGATTGATTTCGATCAAACCTGCGCTGCCCTGGTTGTACCGGTGCTTGCCTTGAGCCCTTCGTTATCCGCTGCAACGATCAGCAACGCTGTGACTGCTTCTGTTTCTGGCGTCGCCGGAACAGTTTACGGTTTTTTAACTGGACTGAACCAAACTGGAGCGAAATTAATGCTTACTAAGATTGCAGTTTCATTTTCACTTGTCTGCATGGCAACCATGGGAGTGCTTCAACACTCGGATTCTTCCGACGAGGCGGGAGCCCTGATCACCTGCATTGAAGGCAGTGATGCTTTCGAAGCGGGCACCGTGCCGATCAAGTTCGTGCAAAATGATGATGAAGAAGAGGCTTCTGATGACTTGCACAATCATCTGATGAAAGTACACGACCAGCTATACGGCATGTGGCGTCAGTTCACGGAGTCGTTTTCACAAGACAATGAGGTCGAACCTCGGCACCTCGAATTCGACTTCGCGTTTCCAGTCGAGCAGGCCGATACGGAAGACACCGAAGTCTTTGGTTTCTACCGACCGGGCTTGCTCCACGGAAATCGAAACCACGAATCGTTAGAATCCGCCGGCGAAGAAATAAATGAATGTGAATACGAATTAACCATCCCGGGAAATCCGCCCACGACCAGTCGCCTCACTTACGTAGTGTCACTGCCGAAAATAGAAGTCAAAAACCAGATTCCGATTATTTCTGATCTCCCAATCATCGGAAAAATGTTTGAGCAAAAGGGGAAGTACAGGCTCAAGCTCAAGGCAACAGACTCCGAATCAACCGAAGTACCGCTTGTTCTTAAGGGGTATGTAAAGGATGACGAGTGGTCGGACTCAGACAAAGAGTGATACTGCTAAACGACGTGCGAGAGTAGTTTGCCCTCGCACGTTTTTTCATATCTGCTTGTTCAAGTCGTGAATGAATCGACTTGGACTATCCAGCGAACAAAGCCCGTACGCAGATCTGCGACCAGGTTTCGAATCGCTCAATGTCTTCCAGCAACTGATCCAGACTAACAAAGCCGGCGTCAGCAATCGAATCTTCGCGAGGCGTGACCTGCGGCGATTCGATATCGAAGATGTGCACGATCCCTAAGTGAACTTTTCCAACTTCGTTTTCGTCATCGTTGATCAGCCCCACGCATTCCTGACGGCATGCAGCACCAATCTCGATTTCTTCTTCAAGTTCGCGGTTCATGCCAACTTCGTACGGTGAATTTTCACCAATATCCAATGTCGAAATATGACCGCCGATTCCAATGCTGCGTTTGCTGTGCAGGCGAGCCTCGCCCTGTTGTTTGCCGCGAGTGTACTGGAAAATCTGCGGTTGCCCGGATTCAGGCGTAAAACGAAAGATGCAATAAGGAATCAGTTGTTTGAAACTTGGATCCTGTTCCATATCGCCTCGCGGCAGATAACTGGTGTTGTCCGCGTTAAGCAAAACCGGCAAGAACTTTTCGATTTCCGTGCTGAAGCCCTGAAAGTAACCGCAGTCATGAAACAACTGCGTTGGCACCACCATGACTCGTTCTGTTTCGACATCTACCGTCGACATATCGCTCCCTCCTTTTAAGACTGAAAGTAGCGAAATGATAACGCGATTCGAATTCAGATACGAGCAGGGGTCGATTGCCACACAATCGTTTTCGTTGAAGGCTCCATCAAGGAGCCGTCAAAATCCGATCTACTTCTCTTCATCCAACTGCTTAAGCATTACCTCTACAGCTTTTTCAATCTGTTTATCGTCGCCCTTGGCAGTTGACTCCGGATCATTCTTGACCAGGTAGTCCGGCTCCGTCTGATTGTTCTCCAGGTACTCGCCTTCCCGGTTCTTCATCCCGACTTGAGGCACCCCAACACGAATATCTCCAGACAAAGACATCTCCCACCAAACGGCAGTCATCGTCCCCGGGACTGGCATCCCAACCATCTCACCAATGTCCAGCGTATCGTAAGTAAACGGAAACGCGTGCGCGTCACTGTAGTTACCTTCCCCCATAACCAGAATCGACGGCTTGTTCCATTGGTCAAGCGAATCGCCGTGATATTCCCGACCACGAACATGCATGGTTACGTACTCTTCGCCCGAAAGCAATTTCGCCAAGTCATTGTGCAGCCAACCGCCGCCGTTCCAACGCGTATCAACAACGATCGCTTCCTTGTCAAAATTCATCCCGAGGATCTCCGAATACACCACTCGGAAACTTGGATCGTTCATACCGCGAACATGCACGTATCCCAGTCGACCTTCTGACAGTTTCTCGACCAGGTCGCGTCGGTTCTTCACCCACCGCTCGTACATCAACTGCGATTCGGCACCACCAGAAATCGGAACCATCACTTCTTCGAACCGGGTATCGTCTTCGCGTAAAATCGACAACCGCACTCGCTTGCCGGATTTATGGTTCAACAATTGTGCCAGATTCGTTGTACCGTCCAACTTCACTCCATCCACCGCCGCCAGCTTCATACCGGCAGCAATCGAGCTCTTCGCTTTCTTGAGAGGGCTCTTATCCAGAACTTCCTCAATCTTCAGCGGACCTGACGTATCACTCAAATCAAAAATCACGCCCAGAGAAGCTGTCTGATCCGCGCCCTTCGCTGGTCCCGGTCGAAAAGAAACTCCGATATGAGACGCATTCAGCTCACCGGTAAGCTCAGCCATCAGATTCGCCAGGTCCCGATTGCTTCCGATCGACGGTAGCTTTGCCTGATAGTCTTTCTTCATCGCATCCCAATCAATGCCATGAAAATCCGGCTTGTAAAACTTGTCTTTGATTTGCCGCCAACCATGATCAAACATGTATGCTCGCTCAGCTTCCGGCTGCAATCGCATGACGGCATCCATCGCGATCGGTTTCGCTCCGTCAATCGCATCAACCTTGGCATGCATCAACGATCCACCAGCCAACAGAAAGATTGACTTCTCGTCGGCCGAGAACGTGAAACTGGCTCCTCCAGCACTGAACTTCTTGACCAGCTTCGTACCGTCCTCGCGAAAATCCCGTTCCCACAGCTCACTGCCGTTGGCATCGCTCTTCACGTAATACAACTTGGAGGCATCTTTAAGCAAATACGCTTGACTGATATTGGAGGAGTTTTTCGTCAAACGAACAGTGCGGTCGTCCAAACCATCCCAGTCGATCTCGATAGATTCAACATCGTCACCCGCATCCTCTTTGGCGTCGTCTCCTTCGTCCTTCTTGTTCTCTTCCTTCAGCTCCTTCGCCAATTCGTATTCTTCTTTGCTCAATGTGAATTTGTCGTACGCATCCTGGTTCAGGAAAGCAGCCATGACGTCAAACTCACGCCCCCAGCTGCCGTGGTCACGTTGCCCGTATCGAGCACTGGCCCAAATCACAACGTCGCCGCCTCGACTCCATACCGGAGAACCATCCGTGTACCCTGACTTGCTGATGTCGACTGGCTGAGCTGACCCGTCTGCCGGAAAGATCCCAATGTTGGGGATGAACAGCCGACCACGCGGAGCATAGTCAGCGATCAACCACTTGCTGTCAGAGGCCCAGTCAAAAGATATGTCGCCATCGCTGTAAGAATAATTGTGCTCTTTTCCAAGAGCCACGTTGGTGTCCCCTGTCTTCCGATCAAGCACTTGGATCTCATCCCTGCCGGCCAGAAACGCAATCTTCTCGCCATCGGGAGAGTACACCGGTTGAAAACTCTCCGTTTCAGCAGTGTAAATCTCTTTCTCTTCGACCTTCGTGGCCGCAAAGAAATATTTCTCGCGTTCGTCAGCTATCGTGGCTTCGTACAAATTCCATTTGCCATTCCGCTCACCAGCATACAACAGCGTGCGGCCGTCCTTATGAAACGAAACGCTGCGTTCCTGCTCAGGCGTATTGGTTACGCGAACCGTCGTCTTGAAATCGCGACTCGTCACGAATACTTCGCCACGCGATACGATCGCGACTTCTTTCCCCGACGGCGAAACCGCGAACTCGGAGATATTGCTGAGCTTCAGTGTCTCGTAATCGTTGGCTTGCGGGTCCACATGGAAATCGACTTCCACGCCAGCCGGATCCTTGCCCGCCGTTTGCGTATACAACTCGCCGTGCTGGGTATAACACAGCGTCCCGTCGTCAGCAGCAGTCAAATGCCGGACAGGGTGCGTGTCAAATTCGGACACCTGCGATTTGTTTCCGCCGTCAGCGTCCATCTTCCACACGTTGAAGTTGCTGCCTTCCTCTTCCGACAGATAGTAGATCTGGTTGTCTACCCAGACCGGTTGATGATCGCCACCTTCAAAATCCGTCAGCTGCGTGTGCTCGCCTGACTCTAGATCATGTAACCAGATATCACGCGCGAACGCCGACACATCGTGTTTGCGAAACTCAATCTCGTAAGCTTTCTCGTCGCGATAGACAATCTTGTCGCCGTCCTGATTGTAACGAGCTTGCGAAGAAGCGATCGTTGTAACCATCATCGGCGTACCGCCAGTCGTTTTGACTTGATACAGCTCGGCGACTCGGCCCGTCGGAAAGAAACTGGACGACGCGTTTTCAGTTCTCGCCGACGAAAACAACACGGCATCATTGTCACGATTAAAATCGTTCGGAATGTCGTTAGCACTATGGAACGTCAGACGACTCGCTTTCCCGCCCTCGGACGGCATGACAAAAACGTCCAGGTTTCCATGCCGGTCAGACGCAAACGCAATCTGCTTCCCATCGTGTGACCAAACCGGATGGCCGTCCCAAGCTTCGTTAGTAGTCAGAGCTCGCGCCAAACCACCTTCGACAGCAACGGTGTGAATGTCACCGTGATAGCTGAACAGGATGCTTTTCCCATCCGGCGAGATTGCGGTATGCCGAAACCAATCCTGATCGCCAGCAAGTAACACTGGGCTGACCAACAGGCACAAGATAATAGAGATCACTGATTGATGAAATTTCATGATGCTTTCCCAAAACGATTCTTCGTATTCTTTCGACATGCCATAAAGCCGGCGGCCGCTAATCTGTCAGCCATCCAGAATGATCCCGAACACACATCAGTTCAAGGCCCGAGAGCGTCGGATTACCCGAATTCCACGCTCCCCACAAATTTAGCACGCCATGCGTGGTTACGCGAAGAATTCCCTGCCGAGCAATGACAATGAATCACGACTGTGCTCCTCCACCATGGTGCATTCACTAACAAACCACCGTCAGCCTGCCTACATTGCGAAAATCGTAAATTCCAGCGTCAGCAGCACGATCAGCCCGCCAGCCAGCATGTAAGCCGCACCAGGGTCGACCAGCGATGGATCAGCGAGGAACGCTTTGACCGAGCCAAACCGATGCCAGATATAGAGGCCCAGCGGAACCGTCAGCGCTCCGAAGACCAAGAGCGTCCAATGCGGAGAACCGTGCAGGAGCATGACATCGCAATCGCCAATACGGTCGAACGAGCCAATCGCGATGTACGTACCGTTTGCGATGAGGCAGAAACCTGCGAAGAACAATGCGAGACTTCGGGCCAAATCAAATCGCCGTGGAACAAACCACCAGATCATCAACGGGATGAAGCAGCCAAGAATCGGGCCGAGCCAGACCACGACTGATGGGCTGGGATTCGGAGAGACATCAGTCCGCGAGATCGTCAGCGGATGAAGCACGACTCGCTCAATGGTTCCACCGGTCGCCAACGCACCGACAACATGGCCGAATTCATGGACAGCCATCATCGTATACCAACTCAGCGCTAAGACAGAAGTGACGAATACGAATTGGTGAAGACGTTGCATCTATTTAGGACTGACTTGTTTCACGGAAAGTTTTTACAACGACAGATAGCGTTTAGCTGCAATGGATGATCCTAGCATCCGAGGACAGCTCAAAGAGCGCAAAATCTGTGTTCATCCGTGCGAATCCGTGGCTAAAAACAATGACGTGAAAGAGCCACGGATGTGCACAGATTAACACGGATCATTTATTGGCCAACAAACACTTTGCTACAAAGCGACTAATGTAAAAAGCCCTGCGAACAAACCGCCGCAAACCATTGTCATGTAACCGACCAGATAACACCGACGCATCGCCGCAGACATCATTCTCGGTCCGATCGAAACAAGCGTACCGCTGCGAATCACGGACATCTTGGCAACGGCGAAGGATCCAAAGCCGATGCCCAGCGCGGCACCGATCGCCAACGCGACACTTAGCGGTGAATGGTGGACCAGGTTGCGGAAAGCGACCAATAGATGAATTGCGAAACTGAAGGCTAATCCCATCATCGCGATGATGAACAGAGGATTGAACGGAAGGAAGTAATAACGATCGTTCCCGTCACGATCACGGTATCGAAAAGAGAGTGACATAATCTAAGAACCCGTTCGGCCAAGTCGCTAAAGGCAGGTCGAGGCGGGAACTCGACAACGCA
>CAZXLW010000087.1:0-19166 GCA_964641465.1 uncultured Pirellulaceae bacterium
TCGTTCACCTATCAGGTGGACGATGGGAACGGCGGTACTGTAACTGGTCGAGTGGGAATCATGGTTGCTGCTATGAATGATGCCCCAGTCGCAATGGACGCTAGTGTTTCAGTGGAGGAAGACGGCGTGGTGTCAGGCAATCTAGGACTGAACGTAACGGATGTTGAAGGTGATGTGCTGACGTTCTCTATCGACGGTGATGTCAGCAATGGAACATTGGAACTGAACCCCGACGGAAGTGTCTCATACACACCGGACGCGGACTTCCATGGAACCGATTCGTTCACGTATCTGGTCGATGACGGGAATGGCGGAACCGACACGGCGACCGTAAACATTACGGTCAACTCCGTTAACGATGCACCAGTCGCCGGCAATGACGAGTTTGAAACCAATGAAGACAGCCAGTTAGTCGGCAATGTTGGTTTGAACGATTTCGACGTTGATGGCGATCGTTTGACAGGTGTACTGGAAAGTGACGCAAGCAACGGTGTCGTACGGTTTAATCCTGATGGGAGTTTCACGTATACGCCAGACGCAGATTTTAATGGAACCGATTCGTTTACTTACAGCGTGAGCGATGGAAACGGAGCTCTTGATCGGGCGACTGTTGAAATTACCATCATCTCTGTTAACGACGCTCCTGTCTTTGTCGGTCCGTCAGTAATTCAACTGACGGAAGACGCTTTACCGACTGTCGTCGATTTTGCGAGTTGGTTCTTTGATGTGGATGCTAACGACGTCCTGACTAACACCGTTGATGCGATTGGGAATGACTGGCTGAATTTCGAAGTTGACACAAATGGTGATTTGATACTCTCGACAGCTCCTGATGCAAATGGTTTGAATTCTATTGTGGTCACGGCAACAGATTTGGACGGCGAGTCAGTAACCAGCACCGTTGTTGTTGATGTCCTGCCAGTCAACGATACCTTCACGCCTGAAGATCAAACGTTCCAATCAGTTACCACCGGCCCGGTTACTGGTGTTCTGTTGTCAGAAATGAGGGATGTGGACGGTCAGGCATTGTCTGTTGTGATAACAAGTCCGTCGCCTGATGGTGACCTGGTTGTCAACCCGGATGGAAGCTTCATTTTTGATCCTGGCAGTGATTTTGTTGGCTCGACTTCATTCAGTTTCATCGTCTCAGATGGTGTTGCACCCAGCGAAACTGCGACCGTAGTTGTCAACTTGTTGCCTGTCGGTGTCCTTTCGCCAACCGTTGAAGAGCAAGAGGAGCCGTTTGTCGAGTCTGAAGAAACTGAAACGGAAACTGAATCAGAGGACGTTGCCGAGGAAGCCGCAAAAGACAACTTGCTTGTTAACACAGAACCAGATTCAGGTGCCTCAAATGCGGGACGGCCAGATGCGGGGGCGCAAAATGCTTCAATGGAACCGGATTCGGAAGAGGATCAATTAGAAGCGCCTGCGATCGCATTGTTCTCACAACAGGAGGAAACGCTGCTGCAAAGTATTCGCCGAGCAATTTCGGATCCTCAATTCGTAGCCACGACGTTTGACATTGTCAGTCAAGTCAACGTAGGCAGCGAAATCTCATCTTTAGCAAATGTAATCTCACAGTCGGGTCATCTCTGGCGCGAACTTGATTCATTCCGTGCAGCTTCAGATTCGCAGGCGTCTTATGAGACGATTGCGATCGGTTCAGTCGGTACTGTGTCATCCAGTCTTATCGTGGGGTACGTGATCTGGGCTATTCGAGGCGGCTTGATGTTCTCCGGTTTGGCAATTTCGTCCATGCCTGTCTGGAGTTACCTGGACCCGTTGGCGATTGTTTCAGTAGCTGACAAGGGAACGGGAGACGAGTCTGAGTCATTGGAAGACATTGTTGACGGAAGCAAATCTAACTAACTAACTAACTAACAATCATTAATCAATAATTGATAAGACGAAAAATGCTTAAGTTTATACCACCACGAAACCGAATTGCGTTTGGATTGACTGGCGTAGTGATCGCGATCCTATGTGTTGCGAAAGTCGTCGGCTATCTGCCGAGCAAGGAAACCTTGGAGATTAAGGCCCGGGCTGAATTGTCCGAGTCGATTGCTTTGGGGAGCTCGGTAGCGATGATCAATGGAGACACGGCAACGCTTGATGCCTATCTGAAAGGCGTGGTGCAACGCAACAAGCGATTGCAATCTGCGGGTGTGCGGACTGATGGCGGCGAATTGATCGTCTGCATCAATAACCATGATCGCAAATGGAAGCCATTGCCGGAGAGTCAGTCAACGGATTCGCAGATGCAAGTCCCGTTGTATAAGACTGCGGACCGGCGTTGGGGGATGGTCGAATTGCAATACGACAGTATCCACAAGTCTGGTTTGGCTGGTCTCGCGCAAGCAATGGAGTTTGAACAGATGTTCTTTATTACCTCCAGTTGCTTTCTGCTGTTCAGTTTTCTGTTGGGACTCGTGCTGAAACACCTGGACCCGTCGAAGGCAGTTCCGCAACGAGTACGCGATGCATTGGACAACCTTGCTGAAGGCCTGATGATCGTCGACACAAAATACAACATCCTGCTCGCCAATACCGCGTTCTCAAAGGTTGTGGGAAAGAGTGCGAACAAGTTGGTTGGGCAAAGTTCAGGCAAATTGGATTTCAGTTTTGAACAAGGAGAATTCGGGGAACAGTTCGTCCCTTGGAAAATTGCATTGGAAGAGAAGCGACCAATTTCCAATTCGAGAATTCGGATGCTCGATTGCGACGGTCAGGAGCGAATCTATCTGGTCAACTGTTCTCCTCTGCTTGGACACCAGGGGGACTACGCGGGTGTGATGGTGACTTTTGATGACGTCACCAAGCTTGAGGAAAGCCGGATCAAGTTGCGTGAAGCACGAGATGCGGCAGACGCGGCGAATCAGGCCAAGAGTGAGTTTCTGGCCAATATGAGCCACGAGATTCGAACTCCGATGAACGCCATTCTCGGTTTCACCGACGTATTGCGTCGTGGCATGGAAGAGAATCCAGATCAACGAATCGAATACCTGAATACAATTCACTCCAGTGGTAATCACTTGATCGAACTGATCAACGATATTCTTGACTTGTCCAAGGTGGAAGCCGGGAAACTCGAATTGGAAAGTCGCGAATTCTCGTTACCACAGATGTTGCGTGATACAACGAACGTCCTGTCCGCGAGAGCCAGTCAGAAACAGATTAGTCTTGGTTTCGAAGTCGACGGAGTTATTCCAAACCTGATTACTTCCGATTCGACAAGAATCAAGCAGGTCTTGATCAATCTGGTCGGCAACGCAATTAAGTTTACTGATCAAGGTGGCGTGCTACTTAATTGTGGATACGCCAATGGTAACGTAAAGATTGATATTACTGACTCTGGAATCGGTATGACTCCGGTTCAGTTACAACGAATTTTCGATCCGTTTAGCCAGGCGGATACCAGTATGACCCGGAAGTTTGGCGGAACCGGTTTGGGGCTGTCGATTAGTAAACGGTTCGTCGAAGCACTCGGTGGAACCATTTCGGTTCAAAGTGAATTAAATGTGGGATCGACTTTCTCGATCGAGGTTCCCATTGAGGTTGCGGAGAACGCCGAGTTGCTGGATCACGATCAGTGTATGGCGCTGATTAGATCGAAGAGCAAGTCAGCTGTTGTTGAAAATGGTCTGAGCCTGAAACCAGCGACGATATTGGTTGTGGATGATGGTGAAACCAACCGGAACCTGGTAGCAGTCGTTCTTAAGCGGCACAAGTTGACTGTCGTCGAAGCTGAAAACGGCAAACTGGGGCTCGAGAAAGCATTGGAGATCAAGCCAGATGTCATTCTGATGGACATGCAGATGCCTGTCATGGATGGCTATACCGCTACCGCCAAGCTGCGAGAAATGGGTGACAGTACGCCGATCATCGCACTGACCGGAAATGCGATGCAAGGTGAAAAGCAGAAGTGTATTGCTGCAGGTTGCGATGAGTATTTGCCGAAGCCGATTGAAATCGACGCCTTGGTGAAGTTGCTGGGCGGATTTATTGGTTTTTCCGAGGAGCCGATTACGGAACGGCCAAGTAGTGTTGCTGAACAGCAGCCGGAATTGGTTGCCCCGGTTCAGCCTGCTCCAGTTATTCAGCCTGTTTCGACTATGCCTTTGATGCCGGAGTTGGCTTTGGATACAAAGGAAAGTGCCGGAAGCAAGCCGGCTGAGGCAGCTCAGCCTGTCGGCGGCAGCCCAACTATTGACATGAATGGAATTGTTGTTGGTATGGTTGATGCTGTTAATTCTGAAACTGCAGAAAATAATATCGCTGCGAGCACTCAAGGCCCGATGTCAACTCAAGCGATTGAGCCATGGACTTCGACATTGCCAATGGATGATCCTGAGTTCCGATCTATCGTTGAGAAATTCGTTGGTAGTCTTCCAGGGAAGCTCAGAGAGATGATAACTGCATTAGAGCAAGACGACATGGCACAGCTCAGCGACCTGGCCCACTGGTTGAAAGGGTCTGGAGGAACCGTCGGCCTCAACAGGCTGACTGAGCCTTCATCGGTGCTGGAGAATGAATCCAAGGCCGGTAACGCAGCGGCTTGCCGGGACAGTTTACAGGAGATCGTTGCACTCTGTTCGGCGATTGATTTGAATCTGGTACCTGCATAGTAGCTGCAGAATCTGGTTGATCCATATAATCCGAACTTGAATAAACGCAGGAATTTTCACTTCGACGTGGGGTGTGACCTATTGTTTTGAGTGCATTATCTTGCTTCAGTCAATTGAGAAGTTTTTGGTCGACGGCGAATTAACAGGAATCAATGAATTGATGGACGCTCAAAACTCAATCGAACAATCGGCATTTCCTGCACGACAAACTCCCCCTCGCGCTGAAGTGACGCAGGCTTCCACTAACGCGGTGAGTGCTGTAGGCGTAACCGATTCACAGCAACCTGTTCAAAACGTGCGTAGTCCAGAAGACACCGTTTCAGTGCTTGATGCTGTTCAGGCATTGACGGTCGAACAAACTTCGGAACAGCGTTTGGTCGATAATGAGCGGTTGAGCCTTGAAGAGGAAATCAAATCGAAGTCAGTAATGATTGTCGATGACGAAGAAACCAACGTCATGATGGTGCGACAGTATCTGTTGCGAAGTGGTTACCAGAATTTTGTAACCACCACCGATTCTCGAAAAGCTCTCGACATGATCAATCAGGAGATGCCTGACCTGTTGCTGCTCGATATCAAGATGCCGCATGTCAACGGGCTGGAAATCCTGAAGGTGGTCAGTCTCGATGCGAAACTAAAAAACATCCCCACGATTATCCTGACGGCTGCTTCCAATCCGCAGGTCAAAAAGACTGCTTTGGAAATGGGGGCCAATGACTTTCTAACCAAGCCAGTGGATCCGAACGAATTGGTTCCACGCGTGCGAAACGCGCTGTTGTTGAAATCTCACTTCGACAAATTGGCGTTGCAAAAAGATGAGCTGGAGCAGTTGGTCGCGCGACGAACCGATGAACTCTATCAATCAAGACAACAGATTATTCTGAGCCTCGCCCGCGCGGCTGAGCACCGGGACAACGAAACTGGTAACCACGTTCTGCGAGTCGGATACTATGCTGCCGCAATCGCACGTCATCTCAAGTGGGAGGACAGCGAAGTTGAAATGATTCAACAGGCTGCTCAGCTGCATGATGTTGGCAAGATTGGTGTGCCGGACAGTATTCTTTTCAAGCCGGGGAAGTTGGACGATAGTGAATACGAATTGATGCGGAGGCACTGCACTGTTGGCAGGAATATCATTTCGCCGTTCGAATCGAATGATGCTCAGCAGTTGCGAGCACACGCGCGTGTCGGCGAGAGTATTCTGCACGTTCGCAATTCGCCGCTGATGATGATGGCTGCTCGGATTGCCCAGACTCACCACGAGCATTGGGATGGCAACGGTTACCCGCTTGGGCTGGCAGGAGAAGACATTCCGATCGAAGGCCGGATTACGGCAGTTGCTGACGTCTTCGACGCGCTTTCAAGCAAGCGTCCTTACAAAGACCCATTCCCACGGCAAAAGTGTTTTGAAATTATGGCTGAGATGCGTGGGACGCAGTTTGATCCAAAAGTTTTGGACGCGTTTTTCGAATGTGCTCAGCAGATAATTGAGATCCAACTGGCATTCGTCGACGAATAGAGCCGGCTTGCTGATTCACTCATGCCCAACACCGAGACCACCTCGCTTTTCTATTTGCCGCAATGGCTTTAAGTAGTCGCTTTGAAGCGACTTGGTTTCGCCGACTGCCCTTCCCTGCTCGACGTTTACTTATAGTTGCGTAAACAGTTGTCCCAGGCCGGCAATAATTGCATTCTTCGACGTTGGCCTCTGTTTTTGGCCGGAATTCCTTCATAGCGCACTGATTTGCCGGAAAAGACCTTGATTGCAGCTCATCAAATTTGCGAAAATCCGCCGAATAGATTTTAAATCGCGAGCCATTGCGATAGAATGCACAGGTTCGAAGCCACGAATTGTTACTTCCGAATTCAGCTGATTGCGAAGGGAAGCTTATGAGAATCATGTTAGTAGTGGCCTGGCTGTTCGTAGGTCTGGGAGGACTCATCTTCCACTTTGGACCTGGCCAGGAAATGTTGGAGGTTGATCGCATCAGTGGACTGTTGTATCAAGCTCGCAGCAACGTTCAGGACGAGCAATGGCTCGATGCCATCCAATCGTTTGATGCGGCGTTGGCCGAAATGCCAGGCGAAAAAGTAAACGAGTCGCGGGCCGTGATGTTGGAAAAGGCGAAGGCTCAAATGATGGCAGCACAACTGCCAAAAGCACGGGCGTCACTGGAAAGCTTGCTGTCTGATTTGCGAGCTGACGAAAACGCTGATCCGGAACTGACTGCTGATGTTCAGTCCACGTTGGCCAACTCGCAATACTATATGACTTGGTTGATGAGGTTGGAGGGTCGTCCGGAAGAAGAATGGAAGCCGGAGATTGAAGCGGCTCGACAGCACTACGCTCAATTGTCAAAAGAAGCAAAGAAATCAGGAAATCAAAAAACGCTCGATGTCAGTCTTGAAGACTTGGAATCGGCGATTCGATTGGCGAGGATGGACTTGAACGAGCTTCAAGCCCTACCCTTGCCCAGCCAATGACAGGGCACGTGAAGCGGCAAAGGTCGCGGACGCGGTCGCGTCAAAAAGAAGCAGCCTCCGAGCAGCGGTGCAACTCTGGAAGAGATTCCGGAAGGACGAGGTTCGTAAGATTTTGAATTTTCCAAGCCAGGCGATGAGTCTGGCTTTTTTTATGCCTGTCCTTTTTTGTATGCGTTTCTGTATGTTTTGTCCGGGTAAGCAGTTTTTTTGAACAGAGGATATCCAAGTCGAAACTTCGCTTGATTTGCGGTGTACAATGGACATCTAACTTCTTTCGATATCTGTGTAACGTTCGAGGAAAGAAATGAAGCGGCAAACTATTCTTGCGACATGCATGTTGATTGGACTTGGTTGTTGTACAGATCAGTTGTGGGCTCAGCAGGTCATTACAACAATCACACTGACTCCGACCAAACCGGCCAACCCGACTCTGGCGGTTACATCAACGGACAAAGCGGTAGTGCAAGCCGTGCCGCCCGGTGCGCTGAATCCGGTTGGGCAACCTCCAGCAGCAGTGCCCGCAGCGGCAGCGCAGGCTGCGACTGAAACTCTGGAGCAGAAGAAGGTGACGTTGGCTTTGGCAGCCAAGTTCGATCGGACTGCTGCGTCGGTTTTGAAAGCATGGAGTGATGGTCCGAAGGAGGAGCAGGCTAAGAAAGAAGAAGCCGCGAAAGAAGAATCTGCCTCGGGGATTGTGCGAATTGCTTATGAAGGATTTGCGGTCTTTGAGTTGGAAGGCGATTCGAAATTCAAGATCGGTGACAAAATTGAATTGGCAGAAGACGAGCAAAGTTTCGGGATCTGGAAACTGTTAAGCGTCGAAGGTACCAAGGTTTCTGCTCAACGCGTTGATGAGAAAAAGAAGGCGGCTGAACAGGCTGACATTAAAGACAAGTCCAAGGCCAATACTAATACCAAAGCCGATGATAAGAAGGCCGATGTCGATGCTGGTGGCAAGGTAACGGACACTAAAGAGTCTGAGAATAAGGAAGACAAAGACGAAGCGGCCAAAGAAGCAACAAAAGATGGCGTAGAACCAAACGCCGAAGAAGCAGCGGACGAAACCGTCGATAACAAGACTGACGAAGCAAACGACCCAGCTGCGGCAACGCTGGAGTTGAGTCCTGGCGACAAAGTGGTCCTCACGCCGCATGTCGAACCAAAAGAATCGAAGCCAGATGTCGATAAGCAGGCTCAAGCCGAGGTCGATGAATTCGAGCGTAATGTGATTCTGGGGAACTGGGCGGAAGTAAAAACGTTTCTGGCTGAAATTAAAGCAGACGAAGCGGACAAGATTTATGCTCATGTCTTGAAGTCACTGTCAACGGCGCCGAAGGTAAGTGGTAAGCCTCCTGCTCGCGGGCAGAAGCCGGCGACTCCGATGTTGTCGCCGGAAGATATTCTGCAAGTTGCGGACGCTTCACCAAAACCAATCAAATTCGATTTAGGCGAGGAAGAAGATTCGGAAACGGAAGGAGATGCCGAGCAACCAGCCAATGCGGCGCCGGCCGTTGTGGTTGCGCCGGCTGCTGCCGTCGTAAATCTTCCGCCTGGCGTTGTCTTGCCGCCCGGTGCGGTTCCGGCGCTGGCCACCGGGCAGCCCGTTGTCGCAGGTCAACCGCAACCAGACGCCGCCGCTGTGAAAACGAATCATATTGACGGCTTGGCCCTGCTGATCGGACATTCGCAGCGGTCGGGCCATAATTTTGCGGATTTCTATGAGCAGGTGAAAACGGGCACCACTCATTTTGGTGGCGACGACACAAACAAGAAACTTGCAGCTGCGGAACTGTTCATGAAGTCAAACATGATGGACTTCGTAGAAGTCTTCTTGCCTCCGTTGGACGCTGAAGACACACCTAACAATTTACCCGCGTTGAAAATCTGGTCCCAGCTTGCGCTGAGTAAGTACTCGACCAAGAGCGTCGCTGAATGGCTGGAGAAGGCATGGAAGATCAACCAATGGATCATCGCAACGAAAGATCTCAAGACAGAAGACAGAGACCTGGCACTGACGAATTTGCTTGAGCTGTCTTCGAAAATCGACAAGGAAGTTGGCGTCGAATGGATCAATGCCAGCTTTACTGAGATGCCCGAACGCGGCAAGACAATCCTTACGAACCTGGGAACGCAATCTTCAGATCTGGCAACGAAGGCAAGTCAGATTCCTGAATCGACCAGGCTGGACTTGTTGCGTTTGCAAAACGAGTCGGTTGAAAAACTGATTGAACTGTCACCGGATCAAGCGAAAGAATGGCGGCCGGCGTTGACTTTGTTGGCTCAAAACTGGTTGGTGGAAGCAGCCACGACTTTGCAGTATTCTCAACAATCCAGTCGGGGATCGAACATGAACATCGACATGTACGGGAACTATTACTGGATGAACCAGAATCAGCGTCAATCATCCGGTGGGCGGAAACCGCGGCCTATCAAGGTCAGCGATATGCTGGAGATTGCTCCCAGCGAGACCTGGCAGGGCCTGATCCACGAGAGTTTGCACACCAGCCTTCGCCGCAAGAAAGCAGAGCTGTATCTGCGAGTTAACGAAGAAGACAAAGCGTTTCCATTCATCGAGCAGATTGCTGAAACGCATTCAGACATCGGTCGCGATCTGGTGCACGAGTTCTTGCGGACGTGGACTCGCAACCACGACCCCAACAGTAGCAAGCGACAACGGAATCCTTACATTTACTTTTATGGGTTCGATCGCAAGGCGGAAGCAATTCCGTTGACTCGTTCTCAACAGGAACGGAATCTGAACGAACTTGCCGATTGGGTAACGCGGATTCGCAAACTGCCGATAGATGATGTTGAAGAACAGTTGCTGGCTGATGCGTTTACGAATTGCCACAGCAGTGCCGAAGTATTTGAACTGGACCGTTTTCGAGATGTGTTCGGTGATCTTTCCAAGCTCAAGCCTGAGACGATTGGAGCCATTACGCAAAAAATGCGAGCCAGTCTTTCGGCCAACTGGCGAGACATCCGGACTCAGGAACAGAAACAAACGAATCGTCGTGAACCCGAGGTACAGCAGGCAGTACTCGACGGCTATCGAACTGCTTCGACTTTGATCAAAGAATCATTACAGTCATCTCCTGATAACTGGCAATTGCATCTGGCTCAGGCGATGCTGATGTTTGATCAGAATGCTTACGATCAGCTGGTGCAGAAGAGTTCTGAGTTCAGTGATCGGCGCGATGCGGCGTTCGATCAGTTTCAGGTCGCGGCCGACAAATATGCAGATGTCGTTTCGACGCTTGAGGAAAAGGACCAGTCGACGCAAATGTATGACTTCTGGTTCTACGCGGCGCTTGGGGCATGTGACCTGGGTAAGATCACGAATAAGACGGTCCCCGATTTGAAGCAATATGCGAAGATCCGTGCTGCCATCGAAGCTTTGCCGGCTGCGTTGTCAGAATCGCACATGGCCAAGTTTGCCAACAACCTGTTTACGCGGATGAGTCCGATCAAACCAGAGATCAAGTTCCGATATTTGCGGGGTGGGTTTGAAATCGCCGGTGATCACCCACGGGCCTGGGAAGCCAAGAACCTGTTCGCTTACTACAAAGACCTGGTGCACGAAATCAAACTGGACATCGCGATTGATGGTGCTGACAAAGTTGGTAGCGGTCAGACGTTCGGTGCTTATGTGAATATCCTGCATACCGACGAAATTGAACGCGAGTCGGGCGGGTTTGGCAAGTACGCTCAGAATCAGAATTCGATGATGTACGCTTATAACTACGGCCGGCCAACAGAAGATTACCGTGACAAATTCACAGACTCGGTCGAGCAGGCTCTGGGCGAACATTTCGAAGTGCAGAGCATCACTTTCCAAAAAGCGGAAAACATGAAGTCGCGTGAGACTGCCAAACCAGGGTGGAAAGTGACTCCGTATGCGTATGTCTTGTTGAAGCCGAAGGGGCCAGAAGTCGACCGCATCGCTCCGCTGAAGTTGGACCTCGATTTTCTGGATACTTCAGGGTACGTGGTTATCCCAATTGAGTCCCCTGCTCTGGTTGTGGATTGCTCGGAAGAGAATGTTCCGATGCGACCTGTTTCTGATTTGAAGGTCACTCAAACTTTGGATGAGCGGCAGGCGGCTGATGGGAAGTTGATTGTCGAAATTTCTGCGTCGGGGAAAGGACTTGTCCCGGATCTCGAAGATATCATGGACGTCGAACGCGATAATTTCGAAGTCGTCAGTGTTGATGATCAGCCAGTATTGCCAACTGAGTTTGATGCGGAGTCCAACGAAATTCAAATACTGTCCGAACGTAGCTGGACTGTCGAGTACAAGGCAACGGATGCCGCTAGTGAGTTGACTGAGTTTTCGTTCAGCGAGGCCAAGTTGGACGGAGCGGAATCCAAGTTCCAGCGTTATGAGGATGCGGATCTGGTTGAAGTGTCCCAGGCAATCGAGCTAGAGAAGAACTACAGCGTTTTTAGTTGGTCGTTTCTATATTGGTTGATTCCATTGGTTGTGCTGGGCCTGTTTGGGCTATGTGGCCTGATTTACGCGACAAGTCGTCCGGAGCAGGTCGTTGAAAAACGATTCAACCTGCCGGAAGACATCAATCCGTTTACTGTTTTGACGTTGCTCAGGGATATCAAGGAACGGAACGGTATCAGCAATGAACAAGGTGTTGAGTTGCAGAATTCCATCAATCGCGTTGAGCAATACTATTTCAGTCAATCGGAAAATGTCGATGCCGAGGATCTTGAGCAGCTTGCGAAAACGTGGGTGAGGCAGGCTCAGTAGAATCGGGCCCGGTAGCGATTGCCTTCTCGGACCTTGGTCAATGTCCGCGCGAAAAAAAAGTGTGGTTTCGAGATGAAACCACACTTCGCGAGTTGAAGGATCTTGCTTGATTGTATGTTAGTATCCGCGTCGACCTGAGCAACCGCCTCGTCCGCCGTAGCTTCCGCGGTAGCTTCGATTCGTTGGGTAGTAAGGTCTGTTGTTACCAATACTCAGGTTAACGTTTCCGTATCCACGTGGTTGTGCGTATGGACCGCGGGGGGCAACGTAACTGTTTTGATAACCAAAGCCGCCTTTGCCACCGTAGTTGTAGCGAATGTCTTTGGACCGCCCGATGGCTCGACCCGTCGCTCCGCCGACGAGCCCTCCGATCGCAGCACCGGCAAGTGCTTCATTGTTTTGGTCGCCGATCAGGCCACCAATAATCGCTCCAGCAACGGCGCCTTGCCGTGTTCCGCGTTGAGTGAAATTCTGAGCGTTTGCGTCTGCAGGAAGGAAAGCAAGGATGGTGGCTAGAGCTGCGAATCCGATTGTGAAATTGAAACTTTTCATGTTATCTCCACTTGATTGTGAGTTGAACTTTTGATTTTGATATTCGATTCAAAAGCAAATCCGGTTCCAAATCAAAAAGCCGAGAAAAAGCGGGCATTCTAGAAAGTCCGACGTGAATTATGTACTCAATACGACAACGAAATGTGATGCATTTGATGTGATGCTGGCGTTGCAGCGACAGAATAGCGTTCAATTGTGCACAAATTGTGACATGTACCGATTGTAAGGATTACACAATCAGTAGTGATTGCTGACGGCCAAAACTGCAAGCCGTGAAAGAGGAACGGAGCTCGGAGAGGAATGGATCACGGGATCAAAGGAATAACGAACACGACGTAGGCGATCGCAAGTGCTATTTGGACGACGGCGAAAATGAACGCCATCTTTACGAAATTGGCAAAGCTCAGTTTGATGCCGTGCTTGTGCATGATGGTTACGGCAACCAGCGTGGATGCAGAGCCGATCGGAGTCAGGTTGCCGCCCAGGTTGGCTCCGAAAATCACTGACCACCAAAGCCCGGAAGAGTCGGGCGTATTCAAGTTGCTCAAAATACTCGCCAGCATCGCGGCAAGTGGAATGTTGTCGGTCACGCTGCTAAACGCGGCAGATCCGAGCAATAACGTAGTCGCATCTTTTGCGGAGGCTGTCGGGTTGGTTACATCGCCCATGACCGATTGTAAAAATTCACCAATCCAGTGCAAAACTTGTGCGTGTTCCATGACATAGATCACGACAAACAAAGCCATAAAGAATCCGATCAAGTCCCAATCGACCGAACGATAGAACTGGTCGACTTCACTGCGAAACATCAGCAGCATTGCCGCGGCCATCGCGAGTGCGACGAATCCCATTCCCAATTGATTGAGAACTGGCAATGCCGAAGCTCCGGCGATCAGGAAAATAAACAAGCCGAGCATAAAGATGGAGACTTTGAAGAACGTCCAGCTTTCGATCCCGTCTTGTTCATCGAAACCGGCAACCAGAGCATTGGCTTGTTCCTGTGATTCTTTGTCCCGGTTGGGGCGGATTTTGAAAATGAATGCTCCCAGCCAAATCGTCAACGCCGTTGCCAGGACGACGTAAGGTGCTGCTTTGAAGAAGAATGTTGCGAAGCTGATGTTTGCTGTCGTACCGACGATGATGTTGGGAACGCTGCTGATCAACGTGAGCAGTCCGCCAATGTTGGTAAGCAGGCCTTCGATCAGCAAGAACGGTAACAACTGTTCGCGGCGTTCCAGCTTTTCAAGCGAGACAACGGTCAGCGATCCGACAATGATCATGGCGGTCACGTTATTGAGCACAGCGCTGAATACGACGGTCATCACGCCGTAGAAGATCAGTAGCATTAACGGATCGCCTTTGGAAAGCTTGGTGGCTTTGATTGCGATCCATGAGAACAGTCCACTTCGGCTCGTGACATCGACGAACAGACTCGACCCGAGAATAATGGCGATCACACTCCAATCGATTCCCGGGATATAAATGGGCATCGAAATTTCATGGCCGCCGATATGAACTGGAACACTGTGGTCAGCTTGGTCAGTGCGATTAGCTTGGTCAGCTTGGTCAGCTTGGTCAGTGTGAGCAACGTCCTCATCTTGCTCGGACGTGTCTGGCTCTTTGTTGTCAGTCGCCGGGTGCGAATCATCTTCGCCTGAAATGTGTACTTGTTGCAATTGCCCAGATTGCTCGTCCACAAATTCTGCATCTGTACTTGCGGTCAGCGTCGCTTCGTGTGATCCGACAACGATTTCTTCGAAGGAGAAAATGCCGAGTGCTGTTCCAAGGAACAGTGACAGCACGGCAAAGCCACCGGCGATGATGGATTTCTTGGCGTGCAGCTGCTCTTCGAACGCGAGGCACGCAATCAGGCCGACGAGGATCAAGCCAAAGAGGATGGTTGTCCAGGCCGGAACATGGGCTGCGGATGCTATAAGCAAGTTGGCATTCATTCGAGCAAGCGGGCGAGATTCGAATTAAAGTGTTGGCAGATTGTGACCTTTTCGCAAACTTATTGAAAGAGTGGATTCGGCTGAGCGATGAGTGAATGGCGTTGAAGTATTCACCAAAAAATTTATACTGGAGGCCAAGGCACCAGGCCGTCTCTTTTAACCGTCTTCAAACGGCGAATGGCGACGCGATGGTCCGCTTCCTCAGTCCCTTCGACTCAAATAAAAACTCCTAAACTGGCCATGGCTCTCGACACATTAAAGACATTTCAGACCGGCGCCGGGACTGAATCAAATTTCAATTCTTTGCCAGCACTCAAGGATCTGGGCATTGGTGATGTAGCTCGCTTGCCGATTTCGATTCGAATTGTGCTCGAGTCCGTGCTGAGAAATTGTGATGGCAAGAAAGTAACTGAAGAAGACGTCAGGAACCTGGCTAACTGGAACGCGAAATCGCCCGGTGACTACGAAGTGCCGTTTACCGTAGCCCGCGTTGTGTTGCAGGACTTTACTGGTGTGCCGCTTGTCGTCGACCTTGCAGCGATGCGAGATGCAGCCAAGTCGGCAGGAGCTAATCCGGCTGTGGTTGAACCACTCGTACCTGTCGATCTGGTCATCGACCATTCGGTGCAAGTTGATTTTTCTGGATCGCAGGATGCCTTGAACCGAAATCTTGAAATCGAGTTCATTCGTAATCAGGAACGATATGAGTTTCTCAAGTGGGGCCAACAGGCATTCGACACGTTTGGCGTTGTCCCTCCGGGAATCGGAATCGTTCACCAGGTAAACCTGGAGCACTTGGCTAAAGGAGTGCTGGAAAAGAATGGTACGTACTATCCCGATACGCTGGTTGGTACTGACTCGCATACTACGATGATCAACGGAATGGGCGTGGTTGGCTGGGGCGTTGGCGGCATCGAAGCGGAAGCTGGAATGCTGGGGCAGCCCGTGACGTTTCTGGTCCCAGAAGTCGTCGGCGTTTATCTGCATGGAAAGCTGAACGAAGGTGTCACCGCGACGGACCTGACACTTCGAATTACGGAGATCCTGCGAGCTCACGGAGTTGTCGGCAAGTTCGTCGAGTTCTACGGACCTGGTGCCGTTGCACTCAGCCTGCCCGATCGTGCGACCATTGCCAACATGGCTCCCGAGTACGGAGCGACGATGGGCTTCTTCCCTGTCGACGCCGAGACGATCAACTACCTGCGCGGTACCGGACGCAGCGAAGAGTTGTGCGTAACGGTTGAGAATTACTTCAAGGCACAGGAGATGTGGGGGGTCCCGGAAAAAGGTGACATCGACTACACCGACGATCTTCAATTGGATCTTTCGTCGGTCGTGCCAGCGGTGTCCGGTCCAAAGCGACCGCAAGATCGCATCGACGTCCCTGATCTGGGCACGAAGTTCGAATCGCTGTTTACGGATTCTGTTGCCGACGGAGGTTTTGGTCGGGACGCATCGACTCGCCAGGATACGGCTGAGATTGAATTGAAAAGCCGAGCCGGTTTCTCGCCAGTCGGAGCTGGATTGCTGAACATTGGCGGGACTGCGGTCGTGGAAGCCGAACCAATTAGCGAACAAGTCGCGTTGAAACACGGTTCGATCCTGATCGCCGCCATTACATCTTGTACGAACACCAGTAACCCGAGCGTGATGTTGGCGGCTGGCTTGGTCGCCAAGAAAGCCAATGCTTTGGGCCTTAAAGTTCCGCCGTACGTGAAAACTTCACTGGGCCCCGGTTCCCGTGTTGTCACCGACTACTTGGAAGCGACCGACCTGCAAAAAGAGTTGGACGAGCTCGGATTTGAAACGGTCGGATACGGATGTACTACGTGTATTGGAAACGCTGGACCGCTGAACCCGGAGTTGGAGTCAGCTCTCAAGAGCAAGGACCTTGTTTGTGCCTCGGTTCTTTCAGGGAACAGAAACTTTGAGGCTCGTATTCATGGTTCGATCCGGGCAAATTTCCTGATGAGCCCTCCGCTGGTCGTCGCGTATGCGTTAGCCGGGAAAGTCGATTTGGATTTGACGAAGGACCCGGTCGGACAAGGTAGCGATGGGCATGACGTGTATCTCAAAGATCTCTGGCCCAGTTCTGCCGAATTGCAAGAGGTCATCGGTGCAGCACTCAAGCCAGAAGTGTTCAATCGGCTCTACAGTGATCTGGATGCGGCGAGTCAGAAGTGGGTGGACGTAAAGTCCAGCACTGGGGATACGTACTCCTGGGACGAGAACTCAACCTATATTCAGCTTCCACCATTCTTTGACGGTTTCTCGCGAACGCCTGCGACGGAAGGAAGCGATATTATGGATGCCAGACCGTTAGGAATTTTTGCGGACTCAGTCACGACCGATCACATTTCTCCGGCCGGTTCGATTACGCCAACCAGCCCTGCCGGGCAATACCTGATCGCTAACGGTGTGGAGCCGGCGAAGTTTAACAGTTTCGGCAGTCGACGCGGTAACGATCGTGTGATGACACGAGGTAGTTTTGCCAACGTTCGTATCAAGAACTTGATGGCGACTCATGGCGGCAAACAAGTCGAAGGCGGTTACACGCAGTACTTTGGTGATGCAGACGTTCCTACACCGGATACCGGTGTGGATGCGATTGCCGGTGGTAAGCCGACTTTCATCTTCGATGCCTGCATGGCTTACAAAGAGGAAGGGCGCAGTCTGATCGTGATTGCGGGTGCTGACTATGGGATGGGATCGTCCCGTGACTGGGCTGCCAAAGGGACGTTGTTGCTTGGAGTCAAAGCGGTTGTTGCAACCAGTTTCGAACGTATCCATCGTTCGAACCTGATCGGCATGGGCGTGTTGCCTCTGGATTTCGTCAACAAGGCTGACTACGACAAGGTGGCCGGGCTTTACGATGCGACGTTCAGTGTTACCGGGTTGTCTGGCGAAATGACGCCAATGCAAAAAGCTACGCTGACCGCTAAAGGAAGCGACGGATCGGAAGTTAGTGTTCCGCTAACCGTTCGGCTCGATACTCCTGCCGAAATTGACTACTACCTGAGTGGCGGGATTCTCCAGTACGTCCTCAATCAGATTCTGGATAGCGCCGAAGCTTAATCGCTTTGGTTTATTTAGATTGGTGTTTTGCCGCCGGAACGAATGGCGTGCTGATCGCTTGTGCGGGCCGTGCTCGCGTATTTTTAGGAAACTGCGGTTTCGATCGTCCGTTTGCAGCCCTGCACAATTGATGGGGATCCAGTTATTAGAAGCTGGATTTGCCCCGTTTTAGGGGTGAAACTCTGTAATATTCGCTATAATTGGAATAGCTACCAAGGATTAAGATTGATCTAGGCTCCGACGATCTACCATCGGTTTTCGTTCAATTAGAATGGAGTAAGGCGCTTCCTACCTGTGCTTCTTTTCTTATTTTGAAATGGTGTGATTACTGCAGCCAAAAAACGTCGCTGTGAATTGCAACAAGTCTACAACATGATTGAAACAGAAAACAACGTTGAGCTGGAAGACGAAGTCATTGAGGCTGCGGAATACCAGCGAGGTATCAGTGATGATTTCCTATCGGTCGGGACTAGTTCCGGTGCGTCGAAGCTGCGCATCTACTGTTTTGCCTGTCACAGGATGGAGTATCACTACAGCACTCTGAAGGGAAAGTCGTATCACTACCTGCTGGTCGGTTTGACTTTTGGGTTGGCTCTGATTTTTGGGCCGTACCGTTGTCGTTGTTGCGGTCATCGCCGATTCGTAAGATACAACTCCTTGAATCCACGATTCTGGTTGCATCGTTGGAAATATTCTGGCAAATCAACTTCGTCCAAGAGGTCTTCCCGATCTGGATCATCGAAGAGAAGATCACGGTCTTCGCGATACGAAGAAGATGTCGTGGAACTTGTCGACGACAGTGAAGATGTAACAGTACAAAATGGTGTTTCACCGTCAACGAACGGCAGCACGCATGATCCTGGCCGCTCGAACGGTAGTGTGACTGATCCGCGGCGTGCGAATGATTCTCGACCTACGAATGATTCTCCACCTACGAATGATTCAGAGCCTATTGAAATTATTGATGATGGAGCCGAGGAACAGCCAAGACGTCGTCGTCGCCGCCGTCGCAGAAAGCTGAAAACGGTCCCGGTCGTGGACTCAATTCGCAAGGCTCGTGAAGAGCGGCTTGCGAAAGAACTTGCCAAGGAACAGGCTGAGCAATACGAAACATCCGGTGAAGGCGACTTTTCTATTGATGGCTTGATGGGGTCTTTCGAGACCACGGAAAGCAAGAAAGCTCGCCAGGAAGAACTTGCCAAGAAACGAGCGGAGTCTCCGGACCCGTTTGCGGGCAACAAACCGCGACGAAAAAGCCATCGGAGCATGAAACGCAGAGGTAGGAAGCCAAAGCGGCGTCACGCGAAAAAAGAACGCCTACACGGACCGACTTTGTACTGTTTCAATTGCCAACAGGAAGTCGAGCATTATCATTCCTTTTCTGGAACGGGATACTACTTCTTCCTGTTCGGAGTCACGTTTGGACTGATCACTATTCTGGGCCCATTTCGTTGCTCAATTTGCAGCAAAAAGCGATTATGGTGTTCAAATATGCTGAATCCAAAGTTCTACGTTCGCAACTGGCTCTCAAATCGCGGGTACGGCGGCTAACGCTTCGTCACGCACTACGGTTAAGAGCCCAGCCCGCCTGCACATTGACGAGCTCAGGCATTTTGGATTTATTTTCCCTGGTTTTCTAGACCGATTGATGGAGCAATGTTGCAAGTTTGTCGCAAGTTTGTCGCAAGTTTGTCGCAAGTTTGTCGCAAGTTTGTC
>CAZXLW010000088.1:0-4181 GCA_964641465.1 uncultured Pirellulaceae bacterium
TCTTGCTTTGGTCCAGCGTTCGATTCGCAACGAAGAGAATCGAGCACCGAGCGTTTTGCGGCAAACATCTGGTAGCAATTCGCTGATGATTTTAAAATTGATCGCAACCTCGGCGCTGGCCGGGTGTTAGAACAGGTGGTGCCGTTTTCAATTCAATCAAATTTGACCCAACGCGGGGAAAAACGATGAACTTTCGATTCACTTTGGCGACCATTCTTATTGCTATGTTGTGGGGGAGTCCGTTGTTTAGTCAACCTGACGACAGCGTTAATGTTTCGCCTGAGGTAACCGCGCCCGCGACGTCACCTGAAAACGAGACGGTGCAAGACTGGGGGCCGGCACCTGAGCAAGGGGACTTGCGTTTGCGATTAACGTTGAAAGCAAACGAAGTCAAAGAAGGTTTACCTGTTCTGGCATCCCTGGAGATCAAGAATTTTGGCGCAGACACTGCATCGTATAGCAGCGCAGGGTTTGAGCATTTGATTGTCAAGCATGTCAACGGTGATGCAGACCAATACCTTGCTAGTCCAGAGGGCACAATGACTAGGTCGAAATCTCTGCAACCTGGGCAATCGGTATTCATTTGGAAAGATGTTGACGTTGGCAAAAAGTATCTGTTGGATCAGGGGCAATACAGCGTTCAAGTCATTGGCGCTGGGCGGCGTGGGGACAAAGCCATACCTGAATCGAATATCCAAACATTGAAAATTTCCAAGGGACAACAAACTCCGCGGAAGCGATTCATGAAGAGGCTGATTGCTGTCGCGCCGAGTGGGTGGCAAGTGTCATACAATTCTTATGGCATGAGCGCTGCATATTATCATCATCTTGATAAGCGGCCTGATGCGCCGAAAAAACCAAAGCCAATGCGGGTTGTGGGCGGCAAGGTTGCTCCACCACAGATTTCGTTCAAAGTTGTTCCTGAGCCATTGCCGGCTGAAAAAGTTGTCGAGAATTTGACGCCGTTGGGTAATACTGAGATGGGATATTTATATGTGTGGGCAGACGAAAAAATAACTGAGTTATGGCCGGAACATATCGCCAAGATTCGGGAAGCTGCCCAAAGTATCAAAAAGT
This sequence comes from uncultured Pirellulaceae bacterium, assembly GCA_964641465.1. Classification (GTDB taxonomy): domain Bacteria; phylum Planctomycetota; class Planctomycetia; order Pirellulales; family Pirellulaceae; genus Mariniblastus. The sequence goes on from CAZXLW010000088.1 coordinate 1,078, forward strand.
GATGACAAAACATCTGCCGAAAACGATTCACTGGATCCTGACCGGTGAACGAAATTGAATCGTTTTCGCTTCCACTAATTAATTACTCGAGCCCCAACCAATGGGGTAGCGAGTTCTTTCGCAATACGCCTGCCTGGCTCGTAGATGTCGTGGATCGTTAAGAGAATCCAGCCACTGGCAGTCGAGCGCGACCACCGAATCGCCCTGGAAACTCGCTTGTTGCAGGCAATTATTGGTAGCAAACGGGGCATTCAATTGGCAAAACCCCTTCAATCGCAAAAAACGCTCAAGGTTGCTTAACTCGGATACCGAGCTGATAGATACGACACAACCGTTGTCTCTTAACACCGCTAGCAAGCACACTTATTCCAAGAGCCCAGACATGCCAGAAGTCCTGTTTCCGGTACTCACAGGTTTAACCCTAGTATTCGCCGGCATACTCGTCGGTTACTTCCTTTGGTTTCGCGACCGGAGTGAGCAACTCATCCTTTGCGAAAACCTGTCAACGGAGAAAGAGCGTCTCACAGCCGAACTACGCGCCAAGTCGGCGCAGTGTTCTGAGCTGGACGAAAAAAGCTCCCGACTGGGCATCAAGAACACCAGCTTGGAGCAACTTTGCGACGACCTGATGTCGTCACGCGAGAAAATACAGCTGCAAGCCAACGACCTGGAGTCTGAGCTCCACTCGTCTCGCAACAAGCTCGACAAAATGCGCGACCAACTGACGGACGAATGCCGAAAGCGTGCCAAGACAGAAGAAACGCTCCTGGTCGCCAAACAACAGTTTGTGGATTCACTGGCACAAACGGAAGGCAACTGGAAAGATCGATTCGCAAATACAGAATCCAGCCTTGCCAAGAAAAGCAGCGAGTTGACACGATTCGCAACGACAAACGAGCAGCTAACCGAGCGGCTCCATGCGGCGAATTCCGAAATCGCGGAACTGAAATCGGAACTGAACGCTCAACGTGAGATTCTCGAAACAGCCAAAACAAATGCAGTCGGCCTCGAAAAAGAATACGTGACACTGGAAACGTCGATGCGTTCACAGATCGAGTTGCTGAACGAGGCTCGTGGGCAAACAGCGGCCGCAATTTCTGCCAAAGACTTGGCCGAAGTCGGTTTGAATGAGCACCGAACACAAGTCCGTGATCTGCAAGGACGGATCAGTGAACTCGAATCCGATGTTCGTGAATCTGAAAAAATCTCCGCTCGTTGTGAGCACCTGGAAAGCTCGCTTGAATTGTCAAATGAACGTATGGAATCCGTGGTTGCGCAACGCGACAACGCTATCGATCAAGCCAAGTTGTTGGAAGAAGAGCTGACTGGCTTGCGGATGCGATCTGATAACCAGCAGGTGGCGATCCAAAAATTGCGTTCCGAGGGACAAGAAGAAGGCGAGCGTCGACGCCAACAATACGAAGGACTGCAGAATCAGGTTCAGCTGTTGGAAAAAGCCAACTCCGACCTGCTCGCAGAGTGCGGGCAACTGACGCAAAGTGTTGCTGAGTCGGAAGAAGAAAAACTACGCAACGGTGAGTCGCTGCAACTGTTTTCGCAGGAGAACGGCGAACTCGTTGCCAAGCTTGCCAAACGGGAAGCTGCCCACATGGAAATTTCTCGGATTGCAGAAGATCACAACCAGCGAATCGAATCGTTGATCGAACAACGCGATCGAACCAGTGAAGAACTTGAAGACCTGCGTGCGACAATCGCCAGACTCCAAGAGGAAGTCGAGCAACGCGAGCAATATGGAATGGAAACGACGAAACTCGCAGAAGAATACCAACTGCGAATTGAGTCGATCCTGCAACAACGCGATCGAGCTCACGATGAGATCGAAGAGTTGCAAGTTAAAATTCGACGTATGCGTCAACTGGCTAAGTCCAACGAAGAGACCATCCGTGGTCTGCGTCGGGAACGCGGTGTTGTGCTGATGCGAAATCGCGAGATGAATGCGTCATTCCCTCGAATCCACGCCGAAAGTATTCCATTCGCACCAGCACAAACGCAACAGCAAACCAAGGAAGAGCAACTTGTCAGCGAATACGGCGGCAAGATCGAAACCGATCCGGTTCGCGGACAGGTATTCGTTGAGGCTCCCGATGAACGCGATGACCTGAAACGCATCTACGGCGTCGCGGTCGTTCTGGAAACGCGTTTGAACGAATACGGAATTTATACGTTCAAGCAGATCATGAATTGGGACGAGAAAGCAATCGAGGAGTTTAGCGAACTGCTCAGTTTCAAAGATCGAATCCACAGAGATGGATGGCTCGCACAGGCAACGAAGCTTTATGAGCAGAAAACCGAAGGGAATCAAGAACTGCGAAGAGCGGCTTAGAACGCTGACACTGACACACCCAGCTCTCCGCAAACTTTACCAAGACGTCACGAACCGATGTCCAATTCGCGGCGAACGGCTTAAAAACGCACCAATTCCATATCCACTCCTATCGGCGTGCAATAATTGCTTGTCGATTCTCAAACCCTTCTGGTTTGTTTTTACGGAGAGAATATGGGTTCGTCCGCACAAGTTATCGTTGGCGGAATGCTGCTGGTTGTCGCCTTTCTGTTTGGAAAGTACATCAATGATCAACCGATCGTTCCGACCAATAAATCTACCAACTCAATAGCTGCGAAAGAGCTTCCGCTCCGCGTTGCCGCTGATCTGAGTGAACCGCAAGCCGATCTGCAGTTGCCAGCGCAGCCGGCGGTTGTCAACGAACCGGATAATTCCGAACGCTCACTGCGAGAACGCATTTTAGGCGAACGGAAGCAACGCCAGGCAGCATCCAACGCTTTCAAGCCAGGATTGGGGAACGGGCTGTTTCAACCTGACGAACCGGTTTTTGCTCAGAAGCCGAAGCAGCTGGATTCGTTTTCCAGTCGTGGCAAAGAGATCGCGGTACCCGATTTCTCGTATCTCGAAGCCTCACCTCCGCCGGAAGATTTGCCCGCGGTCGATCGACCGCTCCCGCGCAAACCCCAAATCGAATCATTCAGCCAGTTCAAGCCGATCGAGCTAATTGAGCCACCAAAATTGGATTTTCCGAAGAGCCTGCCGAGCCCAACCGAGTTCGCGCCTGCCGAGTTCGCGCCTG
>CAZXLW010000088.1:4281-18976 GCA_964641465.1 uncultured Pirellulaceae bacterium
TTTCCGAAGAGCCTGCCGAGCCCAACCGAGTTCGCGCCTGCCGAGTTCGCGCCTGACAAGCTCGCCTCAAAGATGCCGTTCAAGAACACAAATGACGTAATTGTCGGGCCGATCCATAACAGGGCGAATCATACAGAATTCAACGCCAGACCGCCTGCGTTTCCTGCCAGCCCTCGTATGTCAGACTCACGAAGGTCAGACTTCGAACCACGACGGTCGGGCGGAGCTTTTCAAACACCCCGAGCCTCACGCTCGCTGTTGCAACCACCATCGCCTCAGCGAGAACGAAAACTGGAGCAAGTATCGAGACGCGATACCGACAGCTTGGTACCAGTTCGTCACCGCGAAAGCCGCCTGACAACCGAAGTCCAGGAGTTCTTCACCTACAAGACAGTGTTCGGTGATACGCTGCACGGACTGTCAACGCGATTCTTTGGCAAGCCAGACTTCTATCTGGATATCTATCTGGCCAACAAAGACAAGTTCGAAAATCCGACCAAGATGCCAGTCAACGCCCAGCTTCAAATCCCGGTCATGGCCAAGCTGATCAATCGGAAGTAGCACGACGTGACGTTGCCATTGATTTGAGAAATTTTCGTTACCTTAGCCTTCGATTGCGCCCAGGCACCCGGACCCTGCGGCTGCGGTGCAGCCGAAACAATGTCGCCCAGTCATAATCTGTCGATTCGACAACTTGTCACGATCGAAATCGGCAATATGAGCCGGCATGCCTTCGCCGGGACTAAGCTCAAGCATCTGATTGAAATCGCAATCGAACAGTTGCCCATCCCAACCAACGGACAGCATCTTGCGGCACATCACGCCACGTGCGGCGGTCGGATTGAAGGCATCGATCAACTTTGCCATGTACTCGTCGTACTTCTCCGTGTCCAACAGATGTTCCAGGTATCGACTGATTGGCATGTTCGTGATCGTAAACAGCCGGTCGAACTTGATCTGGTATCGGCTGTCCAGTTCCCGCCGATAAGCTTCTTCCAGCCCGGCCTGATCCGGAGGCAGGCTCGGCCCAACCGGGTTGTAAACAAGCGTCAACATGCGATCGGGATCGCCTTGCCCGTAGCCGAACGAGTTAAGCAGCTGCAATGCTTCAATGGATTTTCGAAACGAACCATCACCTCGCTGTTCATCCGCATTCTCTTCCAGATAACAAGGCAACGAAGCCACGATCTCGACATGGTTATCCGACAGGAACTTCGGCATGTCCTGATAACCATTGGCCAGCAGAATGGTCAGGTTGCACCGATCAATCACCGCCGCGCCCAACTCCCTGGCTCGCGAAACAAAGTACTTGAAGTCCGGATTCATCTCCGGGGCACCGCCGGTCAAGTCGACTGTCGATATCGAGGCTACTTCGATCGCCGAAAGACACTGGTCGATCGTTTCCCGAGTCATTATTTCACGTCGATCGGGCCCGGCATCAACGTGGCAATGGGCACACGTCATGTTGCACAATTTGCCAACATTGACCTGTAGAATATCGATACCGTCAGCTGCCAATGGCTCCAACGAGTGTTCATTCAATTTCGTGCCGAAATCAGGGCCCGCCGTCTCTTCTTCCAACACACGAAGCTGGTTTCGCGGGTCGGCCAGATCGGCTCCACGTCGTTTTAAGCTTAAAATCGGTAACTTCTTATCCAATACACTTTCCTTAGTTCAATGCTTTGGCACGGTTCGCTTCAATCATTCGAATCAACAACAGCTATCATTATTGGTGCCGCAACAATCGCTCTCGCCAATTTGCGTCAACCGGGAACCCTTGCCTTTTGTCTCGCCAGGATGACGCAACTGGTCTCGAGAGCAATCGAATAGAGCCGCGGACTCACGAGGAACTTCTTCATAAGGCTCAAGCATATAAAAACAATCAGCAAACGATTGCTCAGACAGCATCTGAAACGTCTTTTCACAAACCGCCGTTCGCTGCCCACGCACGTAAGTGTGGTTATCATCGTCCTGCACCTTGCTGAACGGACCGCGGTAAATGACGGCCTGGTTCCGCTCGAGACATTTATCAGAAAACGGCTTGAACGCCAGAATCGTTACCGAGCGAAACTCGATTCCATTGACTATTTGCCATGGCTCGACTTGACGCTTATCGATGCGAGCTCCTTCAAATCCAGCCGCGACGAATTCGTCCACAAACCGATCTTCACGCCATGCTCCGGAAATGCAACCTGACCACAGCTTCCCATCGTTTTGCATTTCGATCGGAACATCCTCATCTCCGACGATATCACTGATCGCCGCTCGACCGCCCGGCTTGAGCACTCGGAAGATCTCAGCGAACAATTGAATTCGATCCGCTGGCTTGACCAAATTCAACACACAATTACTAACAACGCAATCGACGCTGTTGTCAGGAATCATCGGTCGCTTGGCGCGAATGTCTTCCTGTAGCTGCAACAACTGCAGCATTCCTTCTGAGCTATCCAAGCCGCCGATCGTTTTGACTTCCTCAGACATCTGTTCCAGGTCCAAGGCAAGATCCTGAATCCGACCACGTCGAAAATCCACGTTGTCATGCCCAATCTTTGCCGCCACGCCAGCTTGATGGCTGCGGGCGAGATCCAACATGTCTGTATTTACGTCGACGCCGATTACTTTCCCCGTCGGCCCGACCTGTTGCGAAATGATGTAGCACAATTTCCCGCCACCAGATCCAAGATCCAACACGGTATCGCCAGCCCGAACGTACGGCGACGGATCACCACAGCCATAATCCCGATCAATGATCTCTTGCGGGATGACTTCCAGGAATTTGGTGTCATATACAACTGGGCAGCAAAGCTCCACTTCGCGTTCTTTCGATGCTGCCGAGTATCTCTCCCGAACAGCGGTTTCCGATTCAATGGCCAATTCAGTGCTCTCTTTGGTTTCCATTTTTTCTAACTCCTGCAGTCTTCAATCATCTAATTATCGGCAATAACTTGAAATAAGTAAATGCGAGCATGATCGAAATGGGCATCGTTCCAAACCAATTATTCAGTCACAATGGAGCCGAGGAAAGGCACGGGAGGGGTAATTTGCAATGCATTAAGTTAGCTCACACACATTGCCTGACATCATAACGACAGGTAACTTGAATCGGACAGGTACTCGAATCGAGACGAAGCGAATGGAAACGCTATTGCGGCGACTGAGACATGGTTGATCTGGAACAAATTGTTGTCATCACTCCGGCATTGAACGAGGAGAAATCGCTCCCGCTCGTGCTTGGAGATCTGCCTGATGTGGCTGCGGTATTTGTCGTCGACAATGGCTGCACTGACCGGACTCCCGACGTTGCCCGAGAACTGGGCGCGGTTGTGATTGACCAGCCGATGCGAGGCTATGGGGCAGCCTGCCTGGCAGGGATTGATGCGGCTAAAGATTGGAGCCAGCAAGCTGGTAATTGCGACGATCCAGTAGTCGTGTTTGTCGATGCTGACTACAGCGACCACGTACATTTATTGCCCGAGATCGCAGAACCGATTTTCTCGGGAACTCATGATTTTGTGTTGGGCAGCCGATTATTGGGCGAGCGAGAGCAAGGTGCCATGCCACCGCAAAGCGTGTACGGCAACAAATTCGCCTGTTCCTTGATCAACTTCTTCTTCCGCGGCAAATACACCGACCTTGGACCATTCCGCGCACTGCGGCTTAGCAAGCTGAACGAACTCGGAATGGTCGACACGAACTACGGCTGGACAATCGAGATGCAAATCAAAGCGTCCAAAGCTCGCTATCGAGTTCTCGAACTACCAGTTCCCTACCGTTGTCGCACCGGCACCAGCAAAATCAGCGGCACGATCAGTGGTTCGGTAAAAGCTGGCTCCAAAATCCTGTACTCGATCGCACGATACGCTTTCTGACACTGGGAAATTCCTGTGGTCTCTCCAAAGTTGTTCCAAAGGTTTACAAGCTGAGTTGACCAGTTTGATGAGCCACTAATTAATTGTCGTCAAAGAAAGATTCCTGCAGCACCGGATCGGAGGCCTCTTCGGTAAAGGCGTTCAGAATGGAATCCAATTCATTGATCACGCTCTGCGGAGGCGGCGCAACTGAATCATCCTCCTGAACATTGTGACGAGTGTCCGAATAGATATCGTAGGAGGAAATAAAATCGTTGAATCCGACGCCTGAATATTTAAAGTCCCCGAGTCGAACCCAGGAAACCGTATCCAGCCAAAGCATATACCTGGGGATCGTTGACAAGGTCTGCGTCTTGCCTTGCAAATCTTCCAGGATCGGAACGGCGTCCATGTAATCTGGAATCGCTTCTCCTTGGGCCTGCAACGCGGTCGCAATATAGTCGTACGACATGACTGGGGCATCGAAATCCCGGTTCTGCGGGATCTGCCCTTTCCATGACACAACAAACGGAACTCGAACCCCTCCTTCCAGTGTTTCCCCTTTGCCACCGCGAAACGGCGTGTTTAACGAGTGATTCAAAGCGAATTCTCCGCCTCCATTGTCGCTCAGGAAGAAGATCAACGTATTCTCCAACAAGTTTTCCGATTCCAGAAAGTCAAGCAAGCGACCAACTTGGCGATCGACCCCAGTCATCAACGCTGCTAACTCACGCCGACCTTCATCTTCGACATGGCTATTAATCGCCAGATCTTGCTGCGGCGCGCCGGTTGGCGTGTGGGGCGCATTGTAGGAAAGGTAAACGAAGAACGGATTCGCCTTGTTCCGGGCAATAAAGTTGATCGCGCGCGAAGTTAACTCCCGTGTTTGGTACGTCGTGGCAGGAAGGTCCAGCAAATAAACGGGCTCCGTCATACCCTCGCGCACCTCAAGGTTGTTCGGGTTGTTAACATGACCACTCAGATAATTCTGACCTTGAGCACTGTACGGGAAATAGCTCGATCCACCAGCGTTAAACGCATACGTGTAATCGAAACCTCGGAACCAGGGCATCACGCTGGTGTGGTTCCCGGCAATGATGCCGTTAAGCCAATCCTCGCGATGATCCGTAGCGGGATTTTCGGTAACACCAACATGCCACTTCCCGACCATCGCATTGGTGTAACCGAGACTCTTGAGAACCTCGGGGGCCAACGGGGCGATTGAAGAAGAGGGCAACCCGATTCTTCGATGGTTGATCTCGTATCCAAAACGATACTGCTGCATCCCGGACAAGATACCCGCTCTGGAAGTACTACATTGTGGCGAAGTCACATAGCCAGATGTGCAGCGAACCCCACTGGCAGCCAACCTGTCCAAGTTCGGAGTGAATACGTCCTGGCTGCCGTTGAATCCGCAATCAGCGAAGCCCATGTCATCAGTCAGGATGTAGACGATGTTCGGACGAGTCGCCGGTGTACCGCGATTGACTTGAAAGTCCGCGGACAGGCTATCCAGCCGGTTACCCGTCCCATTCGCGCCGGTGTAAGGAATCGCCTCGATGGAGTACTCACCGTTAGCCAGCGTCGCGAGATCAAAATCGTATGGAGCGATCGAATCGGTAACCGTGCTGACTCCATTAATTTTGAATTCAATACTGCCGATGAGGCCAGCGACCGATGCTCGAACGCGAAGTGCGTCCTGATAGTAATCCAAATCGACAACGTCCCCGTTATGAAACGTTCGCAGAACTTGTCCGACTGACGAATCAATCAGTGACAACCTGAAGACTCCTGAATCAACCGACGGCCGGGCAATCGTCGGAGGCCTTAAACGCGAGATGACTGGTTGGTTATCTTGGCCTGCTGCCGCGATCCCCACGAGCAGCGAATCTGGCATCTGGTCCCATTGAAATTCCCCGAGGCTCGTCCACTTCACCCCGTCCTCAGAAACCGCGCCATGCAATGAATCTCCCAAGCGGATGAGGCGCACGTAACCGCTCGAATCAAATTCGTCGGCGACGACCCGCGACGTAAGGCCACCAGTCACCGGCCTGCTCTGAAAAACCGCGCCCCGTTTGCTGGTCAAGAAAACACCTGCTGCCGTCGACGAGGATTGGATCGTCCGGCGGACCATGATCCCTGATTTTGCCCATGGATAGGGCCCTGAATTCACATTCAGGACCTCGGTTTCAAGCAGGAAGTTTCCAGTCAACCTCTCGTGTGCGACAAGCAATCCGTTGTCTTCCAAATTCCAGAAATCAGAACTCGCGACCTCAAGCCTGATCGCTCCGAACGAATCATGGTCGATATGATCACTGGGAACAGACCCCAACCTGAGTTTCGTGTATCGCGGCGGCGGAGTACCAGAATTGTATTCGAGCAAGATCTGCCCGAGCGGAAGCACTGCATCGTCCAATTGCAACTCGTCCATACTCCCGTCGAACGCAGCGTTACCGTTGGCCGTTGCCCCGACTTGCACATCATTTTGGGCCAGGTAATTCACCGGCCCCACATCACTCGCGGCCACCGTCGCTTCCGCCAGCTCAACTCCATTCAAGTTGCGGCCTTGTCGAACGACCGACAATTCCAGCTCGCCATTATTCTCGTAACTCGCAACGCAGTAGTACCAAAAACCTGGCAACAGTTCCTCCGGGTGGACAACACCTCGAACTCCGTCCTGTCCTCGCACAACGAACATCACATTATTGGAATTGTCACCGCCACCCAAAAGAATTCGATAGCCTTGCGATATGACTCCGACCGATCCGCTCGTATCTACCAATCGGTCAAAGCTATTGAAACTGTTTGCGCGAAACCAAAACGAAACTGAAAAGGCATGGATCGGATTCAATCCACTCCGGTAATCAATCGTCATCTGACTCGCACCGCGAAACCCAAGAGCCGAGTCGTAGCTACCGGCAACATTGAACTGCGGATTGCCAGTGATAACCGCCGTCGTCCCGCCCCTCGAATCTATCAATTGCGGTCCGCTCTGATCTTCAAAACTATACAGAGCACTTTCAAACGGCGCATAGCCCGCGCTGACACTTGCCGCTGAGAATGCGCATGGAAGGAGCGTTTCGAAAACGAGCAACGAAACTAACAGAACGAATGCAGTTTTTATCATGGCGGTCACTTCCTCCTTCTGTAGTTTACAACAACATGGACGAAGTTTTCGCCCGTTTGGCTGTCAGCCACGTCATTTGGCTGCATGCCTTGTAATTGTAAACTTTTGTCAGTGTATCTCTCAGGATGTCGATTATACCAATTGAGTTTGTTGGTCGCCAATCCAGCAGCAGGGCAAGTTAGATACCTGTTACGTCCAGTCCAAATCGAAGCTGACGGACTAACAATTAGTCGCCTCTACGCCTCCATCAGCTCAGCTGATTGAAGTACTTCCAGGTCGATAGATGAATCAGGCAGGCAACCAGTGCGCATGAGTGGTTTGTTGCCAGGAATGAATAGTATTGCGAAGTTCCGAACAACAATCGGAATGGTGTTCGCAACAGCAACCATACCAACGCCACGACAAGCGTTGATTGCCAACCGCAACACACGCCAATGATCGAGAATCCATACTGCATATATGGCTGCAAGTTCTCGTCGTTGAAATGAAAGTTAGCGATCTTCAACTCGCCGACGTCACCGGTCTCCAAATCAGTTGGTTGCTTGGCTGCGGTTATTCGGTTGAGCACACAGCCGACACCGAACCCGATCGCCAACCCGGCAACCAACGACAACAATTGATGAGTCCAGGCAAGGCTTTCGAATTCAGTCCCGAACGGAAAGTACCATGGCACCAAAACTGCGTGCGGTATCAGTGCGAATAAAACCACGAACAAAAGACAATACGCAAACACCGATACTGGGACACGGAACTTGCCGGCCTCGACAAGCGAAAACGTAAACAGCGCTAACAGCGTGACCAGATGCAGCAGCGTGATCGCGATCAAATCCGAACTCGGGTTGAGTAACATGCGATTCAGCATCTTCCAGCGATCGGGCTCGCGGAAAGGCAAGAGATAACCTCCCGATATCAAGTAGATGCCCGCGACCGACAGGAAGATCGAACCAAGTATCAACTCGGCGAAGAAGTATCGCGACGAAAAGGGCGCGTCGCAGGTCGAACAATGCCCCCAGTTCTTCAGCCAACCTAGAAACGGAACATTGTCTCGAAACGTCAGTTGCGTATTGCAGCTTGGACAATGACTGGACCCGAGGATGCTTTTACCACGCGGAACTCGCCAGGCCACCACGTTCAGGAAACTGGCTAACGTCCCACCGAGGAAGAAAGTCCACGCTGCCATAAACAGCAGCATCCCAACCGCATAGAAATCTTCGATCCTTTGCAGGACCTCAAGATTCCTGGACGGCGAATCAGAGTTCTTGAGAAGAACCGTGGTTGCCAACGGCAACGCAACCAACATCAGGAAAGCCAAAACGGCTAACGCAACGATCGCGTACTTCCAGCCCCACCAGATTCTCTCGGACATAAAACTCTGCGTTGCCAGAAGCTACGACGCGTCATCCAGTTGTTTGTGGGCACCGTCGCAATAAGGTGCGTTTCCGGTTTGTTTGCATTGGCAGAAGTGCGCGGATTTGGTTTCTTCGGCTGTGAAAACCATTGGCACAAACGAAGTGCCCTTATGCTGGCCGTCACAAAACGGCTGAGTCGCCGAAAGCCCGCAAGTACAATACGCGTACTTTTTGCCAGCTTCCAATTCGATTTGTTTCGGGCACGTGTCGGCAATCTTTGGTTTGTCCATCAAGAATCTCCTTTGAGCGAGTGGTTGCTTTTCCAACAGTCTAACGAATCTTGCGAAGCAGGGACATCGGGCGATAACTTACGCCGCAGGCTATGCCGCATCGACCAGAGCGATATTGCGCAGTTTTTGATACGGCTCACAACGCTCGGCAAGTTGATCATGCGTCCCGAAATCAACGACACGGCCTTCACTCATCACCAGGATGTAGTCCACCAGATTCAATGTTTCCATCCGATGCGTCACGATCAAAGTCGTACGATCCTTGGTGAATTCTTCCAGCGTGTTTTGAATTAACTTTTCGCTCTCAGGGTCTATTTGGCTCGTCGCCTCATCAAGAACCAGGATCCCTGGATCTTTTAAAATCGCCCGAGCCAACGATAGCCGCTGCTTCTGCCCGCCAGACAATGTATTGCCACATTCACCGATCTGCGAATCGTAGCCGTCCTCCAGCTGTTCAATAAACGAATCCGCATGCGCCTGTCGCGCGGCCGCCCGTACCGCCTCTTCCGAAACAGAATCGCAGCCGTAACTGATGTTCGAATAAACTGAATCGCCGAACAGCATTGTCATTTGTGAAACAAAGCCAACTTCATCTCGTAAGTCATGCAGACTCAGGTCCCGGATGTTGACGCCCCCGATCAGAATCTCTCCCGATTCAGCATCCATAAACCGCGGCAGTAAACTGATCAGCGTACTCTTGCCGCAACCATTGTGCCCAATGATCCCGACCGAGCTTCCTGACGGTAAGTTGAACGAGACATCGGAGACGACCGGCTTACCCGGCTCATAGCCGAATGAAACATTTCGGAATTCAATCGACCGATCGTTGGCCGTCATCGGTTGCGGGTCGATCGGATCCTGAACGCTGGCGCGGTGGTCGATGATCGGGAAGACTCGGTCCGCCGCAACGATTCCGCCCTGCAGACGATTGTAAACATCACTCAACTTTCGCAGCGGATCAACTGAGCCGATCAGGAACGCAAAGAAGAGCATCACCTGCCCAAAATCCATCGGGGTCGGGCACATCCGAATACCGAACAAATGGGTTTGTTGATTCAAGACCAGATAACCACCGGCCAACACGGACAGGCCGAGTACGGCCACGCTGAGCAGCTCGTTATTAGTTCGAGACATCGCATCGTACAACGAAATTCGCATCGCCTTTTTGTACACGTGCCTGGCAACCGCTTGGAAACGGTTCGCTTCGTGTTGCTGCATGTTGTAACCTTTGACGATCCGCAAATACGCCAAAGCCTGATAAAGCCGGTTCAGCAAATTCGCCGACTCCTCCATCGCCCGCTTGTTCGCTTTCTTAGTCTTCCGCGCCAAAGTAACCATGATTACTAACGCCAACGGGCAGATCACCAGCGAGAACAACAACAGCCGCCAGTTCACCCAGGCCGCTCCGGCCAGGCACGCCGCCATCTTCATTGGCTCTCGGATCGTCTTGCCGAACAGGACATTGATCGCGTTCCCGATGGAATTGGTTTCACCGCGGATTCGATTGATCAGGTCCCCGGTCCCTTCCACGCCGATCTCTGACATCTCCAGAGTCAAAACGTTTCTGAAGACTTGATTTTGCAAATCAAGGATTGTCCGCTGCCCAATCCTCGCAACCAGGTACATATTTCCGGCCAGGAAAATACAACGCAGGAACGTTCCGGCGAGCATGAACAACACAATCAGCTTGAGCGTGTCGAACGGTTCCTTGGGTGCATATTGCTTGATTAAAGGGTCCGCCCACTGAAAACCGGCAAGTTTTCGTTCCAGCGAACGGATTTCGCCGGGAGCCGCTTCCGTCCCTGCTGCGGCGATTTGAATCTTCTCTTGCGTGGTCTCGATGTTTTCATCGACCCATTCGTGAAGCGACTTGTTGTGCAACACGACTTCGATAAACGGGTAGACGGTGCCCAGGTTAGCGCCCCAGAACAACGCAACGAGAATCGAGCAAACGATTGAGCCGACGAGAGACCAGCGGTACTTCAACGCCATTCTCAGTGCTCGTTGCATGTTCTTCATGAAGTCGGATTCCCGGTTTTGACGACAGGCTATGATGCCTGCCGACGTCCCATTTGTTGTTCTTGGTAAGAGCTGACGGTGGCAAAATGCGGAGTGTACGAATAGCTCGCGGCGACTCGCCCGTCGACATCGAACAATCCATCCGCCGTAAATCCAGCGTTCTCGAAAGCTTTCTGAGCCATCGGGTGTTGCGTACGAATCCGAGCGGTTACCTGCGAAATGCCTCGTTGCAGGCTTGCCTTTCGGCACGCACGTTCGATCAAAGCTGTTCCGAACTGTCGACCTCGCATCGAAGGCACCAGCAAGACCGTCAACTCGGCCGAATTTTTGGTTCCGTCGTAAGCGAGCTGGCAAGTTCCGATGGCTCGACCACTTCCGTCTTCGACTATTTGCAGGTCGTAGTCGGGCGAGTAAATTCGCTGATTCATGGAGCGTGCATGTTCATCCAACGGAATCGGGACCGTGTCGAAGTTCATTGCCCGAGTTTCCGCGTCGTTCCGCCACTCGTGCAGAAGCTTAATGTCACTCAAATTTGCTTCGCGGAATCGAAAGTTCCCAATCCCGGCGCAACGGGCAATTCGATTCGCTCCCTTGCCATCAACCGACGCGAGACCAGCAGCTGATTTCTGTTTACGCAACGCTTGATCTCTCGCAATCTCTCGCAGACGCTCGGCAAGTTCCGTTGTGTCGGACTCTGCCGAAACGAACTCGAACGGACTGCGAAGCTGGCTGCTGTATTCGTCATGTTTCGCAGTGAGAATTGTCGGCACTCCGCTTGCAACGCAGGTCCAGGCAGCCGTTCCCGCGTCCACCACAACTAAATCGAGCTGACCACACAGCTGCGCCATCCGATTGGAGCAATGATGAATTCGAATACTGTGGTGGCATTCTCTGGCAAGTTGCCCAATCGAGTCAAAGTCAGCGTGATTCGGGTCACACTTAATGTCGACGGACAACTTCCTTTTGAAACCAGCGGTGATCGCTTGCAGTGTTCGCAAAGTCAGACCAGTTTCAAAGCCGGCATCGGAATCCAACCAGATCCCTAACCGGCGAATTTGTACGGGGATTCGTTTGGCTTGCATGGGCTGCTCAGGGCTGTCAGTTTCCAACGGCAAATAGTGTGGGGCGAGCAGCGTTTCGGAATGTTTTGTGGTATCTGCTCGTCTCGGAAAAGGCGAAACAATAATGTCTGTGCTGTCCGTCGTTGTCTGCGGATTTGAGAAAGCCAGCATCCGCGTTCGCCGCGAACTCAATTCTTCCATCGCGGATGTTTTGAATTCGAACCCATCCACCACCAGCCAATCAGGATCACATTCGGATAAAAGCCCAGCAAGCGACTTTCGGTCCAATGCATTTGGGCCAGACGTCGATCCAACAAAACTGGCACCGGTTTGAACTAACGATTCTCGCAATCTTCCCGGGATCCGCTGATCGGCAAAAAGAACATTGCCACCAAATTTATTGAACGCTCTGGCCAGCGAACGAGCTCGCACGATTTTCTGCCAGCCAATCCGCGGGTTGGCTGATACGCAAAACAGAATGTTGCCAATTTCAGTAAACATAGGACTTCCGTGTCCTCTCAAGAATCCTTCGACAACAAGCTATCGGACAGGGTATTTATCGACAAGACGATTCACGCGAGCGGGGAAACTGATAGCACTTTTCAGATTGGTTTCCTGCTTTCCCACGCACTGGGGATTGGCCCTCGGCATCGGCCGTCTAAACCAAGTCGGTTGCTATATATTCCCGTCGCCTAGTTTGCTAATCTCCCGCGGAATTTTTCTGCACGGGTGGTGATTCATGGATAGGACATTGGCAGTCGTTTTCTTGACGGCAGCGTTTTTAATAATTGGTTGTGCCGAAGGGCCTTTGTGGAAAACTGGCAGCTACAGTCCCTGGGTTCGGGAAAGATGGGACGCCGAAGAGCAATTGGCGGATACCCTGTTTGCGCGAAAGCGGAACTTGGATGCCCTGGTCTCGGGAGCAGTCGCCGGTAGCGACCAGGACCGTGAAGCGGCAGCAAACCAGCTGGGAGAAATCGTGCAACGCGATCCAGTCTTGCTGCTTCGCCTCCACGCCGTCCGGCTATTGGGCCAATTGAATCACCCGGCTTCGATTCGGGCCTTGACGCAAGCGGGAACCCACCCCGATTCGCAAGTCCGAATCGCAGCGATCCATGGTTGGCAAGCGATGCCGGCCGAGGCCGCGGTCGGGCCTTTGCAGGAAATCATCGGCAGTGATACAGATTCCGACGTACGTCTCGAAGCCACCAAAGCCCTGGGGCAATTCCAGGACGTCTCCGCCTCCAGCGCCCTGTCGCTTGCTCTGACCGACTCCAATCCAGCCATCCAACTGCGAGCGACCGAATCCTTGGCACGAATCACGGGGCAGAATTTTGGGCCCAACGTTTCTGCGTGGCAATCGTATCTGCAAAATCTACCTAACCAAACGGGTCAACAAACCGACCAACGGTTCGCGGACTCAGGTAGCTTGGGCGGCTCGGGCAGCGAAACCAAGACGCGATAACACAAACTGTGTCGGACGCTTGTAATAAGACCGGTTAAAAAGTAAATTAGTCATTGCCGCTTCCTAATTTGCTTTATTCGTGTGAGGTCCTCGCTCGAAGACGTGGTTTTAACCTTGAAGTCATAGATGACTGCCAAACAGAATGAAAAAACGTTCTTTTCGTTCGTCGAATCGGGCATCAAGTTATCGAAAGCGACGGATGCAGATGCAGTCTTGATCATGCTTGATCGAGCCGTCGATTGGTCAAAGCTGAAAAAGAAGCATGCTTCGACCAATGCCCAATTGTTGGTCGCATCCGCCATTGGTGATGTTGTCGACGCAGCTCTGGAGTCGGAGCTAACTACGATTCGGCTCGACATGCCGGAATCTTCCGTACAGGATCGCCTGACGCAGGCCGTGCTGGAAGGCGTTGCCTCCGAACATATCTCGCCCGGCTCGAACGTCGTTGCCGTTTACAGCAGTTTCGACGCCGACAACATTGATACATTGAGCGTTCTGAAGCTTACCGAACGCCTGGTTCGTCTGACCGCTCGCGACTTGCGGAAGCTGGAAACCAAAGTTCCACTTGATACGCTGAAAATTGTCGTTGATCTGGCGGTCAATATTGGCAAAGAAGGTCGCGAAGGGAAAGCGGTTGGGACAATGTTCGTGGTTGGCGACCATCGTAAAGTGATGGAGCAAAGCCGCCCCGGTGGATTCGACGCGATGAAGGGCTACACGCGGAAGGAACGCGCGTTAACGGACCACAAGGTCCGCGAAGGAATCAAGGAGCTGGCTCAGCTGGACGGTATGTTCGTCGTCTCGGCTGACGGAACGGTCGAATCGTGTGCACGAATCATTGATACGCCACCGGTCGAGTTGACGATGACAACTGGATTGGGATCACGCCATTTTTCTGGTGCCGCCATCAGCAAGAACACGAAAGCGATCGCGGTCGTCGTCAGCCAGTCCAGTGGAACCGTTCGAATTTTCCAAAACGGAGAAGTCGTCCTGCGTATCGAGCCGATGCAACGGGCCATGAAATGGAAAGACTTCGACGCCGACAGCGCCCAAAAAGAAGAAGCTTAGTACATCCAAACTGCGATACAGCCTCACGCATGCGCTTCGGTGCCATGCTCTCGCATTTTCAACAAGAAGCTAACTTCCAGCAATGGCATGCTTACGCTAAGGGTAAGGCAATGGTCAACGCGGCGTGAGCATGCTTGCTCGATACGGCACGCATAACCACCAACGCGCGCGTAAACATGGCACCCGTTAATTCAGGTCTGACGAACACTAGCACATCCAAACTGCTACACTGCTTCACGATACTCGAACGCCGCTTTAACCGCGGAACAGCTCGAGTCGCTCAATGAAAAAAGACTCGAAAGAACTCGTGGGCACGCGAAAGCAAATGCGAAATTTATGAGGAAATTTGCCAGTTTTCTCGACGCTGTCGCGAGTGCCGAAAGCATGTCCGTTTACGAAGGCTTGCCGCGTGCTACAGACGACGAGCTCGCCAAAATCAAACAGGCGAACAAAACCATCGAACTGGGC
>CAZXLW010000089.1:0-18906 GCA_964641465.1 uncultured Pirellulaceae bacterium
CTAACGCTTCTGACTACATGAAACCGGCCTATCCGGCGACTGAGTCAGCCTTAGATTTATTGAAAAACAGACCTTCAAGAATTAATGTTTATCTTCAAATCCAGCTTGCGAACTAGCAAATTCGCGAGATAACAAAACGTGGGACCGCATTCGGGTTTGCGGGCGATGTTAAATGTCAATGCTTGACCGTCAGTCCCAACGCGGTCAAACAAAGTCGTTGTCCACCTCGAGTCGCTTTTCTTTGCTTGACCACGAATTTTCGTCACGTTACAGTGCTTAGAAGACCATCTGCCTGCGCATGATTTCCAAACTTTGAAGGATGTGATCGTGAAGCCGTTAAACACTGCAATTTGTTTTCTGTTATTCGTGATTCAACTGCAAACTGCTTCGGCCCAGACATTCGTCTACGATGTTGACATTTCGGAAGTAAGTTTTTTGCTGGTGAACAATACCGTGTGTTCGGTTCTTTGGAAGTAAATTTAGACACCGATCAGATAATCAACAGCTCACTTCAATTTCAGATCGCCGATAACGACCCATTGGACCTCACGCTAATCCTTAGTCAAAATCCCTTAGGATTCATTGACTTTTTTGATGACGGCGGTGATCTGTTTTTCACTGCCGGACTTCTGAGTCAAAATGGAAGCCGATTCTTTTGGGAGGGAGATCCAACTGCTGTAGATCAAACTGATTTCTCGATTTTCGGGGGAAGGATTGGATCACCGAATGGCGAGTCAACACCCAACGGCACGATTCTCTAGCGGTCAGGTTGGGACAACGAAGTTTCGATCTGAACGTTCGCGGAACCGAAGGACCGGATAATATTTTTGTCACGCAAGTTGGACAACAGATAGAAGTCAGAGTCAACGGTGCACTTGACGGCGTTTACAATTTGGAAAACGTAGACCTTGTCGAAATTTTTGGCCTCGGAGGAAATGACACAATCGAAGTGAATGCGCCTGTTCGGACATTTCTCCCGTGGTTTTGGCGCAGTTGAGATTAGCGGCGGGCGATTAGAAAATGAGATTCAAGGTGGACCTGGCCCTGATACGATTTTTGGCGGTCCCATGGCAGACATTATCAACGGTGGTTTCGGTACAGACTCAATCAATGCGCTAGGTGGCGATGACATTGTCATTGGAGGTAGTGCCGACGACTTCCTGATGGGCGGTGGTGGGAATGATACTATCAGAGGAAGCTTGGGGGCCGACGTAATTTTCGGTGGTCCTGGCGATGACGTTCTTTATGGCAATGCTGGCGCCGATAGTATTTTCGGAGGCGGTGGCGATGACTCTCTGATTGGACAAGGCGGGCCCGACGATTTGGACGGCGGGCCAGGAATGGACGATTTAACGGGTGGTGAAGGGTTTGACATGCTCGATGGAGGATCAGGGATCGACACAGCAGTTGACCAAGGCGAGGTCGAAGTCGGCATTGAGAATTAGAACAGCTTTGCGCTGCGATTAATTTTAATAGCAAAGTGGTGGTTTGCATTCTCTTGTTGCAACAGCGGCAACAGCGTTTGCAGCAGGTTTGATTATATTGGCTTTTAGCGACTTCTTAATCGTGGAGTAATAAAACGTAGGTCCGCAGTCGGCTTGCGGGTGAAATGAAATGTCATGATTGACCGTCCCGACGCGATCAACATAGCCGTTGTGGGGCCCAAATGAACTGGATTCGGATTCGAAAATGGTGTGCGATTCTCGCTGGTGTGGGAATCGTTGCGCTGCTCGTGGTGGCATGGTTGGTTGGCGGCGCTTTGATTGCGCCTGCAAACAGGGCTGTTGGTGAACCGCCTGCTGACTTTCCCGCTGCCGCCGTGCAATTTGAATCAGAATCTGGGGCGACCATTTCAGGCTGGCATCTGCCGATTCCAAACTCAAAGGCCACCGCGATTCTTCTGCATCCAATCCGTAGCGACCGTCGTTCGATGCTTTCTCGCGCCCAATTGCTGCGTCAACATGGTTACTCTACGCTTCTTATTGACCTTCAAGCACACGGTGAATCGGTTGGTCAAAACATCACGGTGGGGCACCTTGAAAAACACGACGTTCGTGCTGCAGTTGAATACATTCGAAACCACAGCTCGAACCAGAAAATTGCGATTTTCGGACGCTCATTAGGTGGCGCGTCAACTGTTTTCGCAAATCCTGATGTTGATGCGATTGTACTGGAATCGGTTTACTCAACTGTCGCTGAGGCCGTTCACAATCGAATACAAATGCGGGCGGGATTTCTCCATCACGCCATTGCACCAATTTTACTGGTTCAATTGAAACTTCGTTTGGGTGTGTCGCCCGACCAGCTTCGCCCAATTGTTGAACTTCAAAACATCCAATGCCCGATCTTGATTGCATCGGGCGATTGCGACGAACACACAACGATCAGCGAAACGAACCGGATGTATAATGCTGCTAACGAGCAAAAAAGCCTCGTGATTTTCCACGGTGCCGAACACGTTGACTTGTTTGCGCACGATCCATCAAAATACGAAAATGAAATCGTCGGCTACGTAAATCAAATCATTGGCGAGCGTATTGGAGACGCCGAGTAAGCCACATAACACCAACAAGACTGCGGGCTGGTCAACCGTATGCAACAAACAAACGACCCGCCCCCAAACCTGGGACTTAGATCGTTTTTTATTTCGCTAACTCATCGGAGGATAGACCACTCAATTCTCAACAACTGCTCAAGGCACTCGAAATTCGCGAGGGCTGCTATCGTCTACTTAACTGGCTCAGTGAGGCCATTTCCAATGGCACGGTTTTACCTTCACCTGAACGTCATTCGGGGTCAGCAAAAGCGGCCGCATACTTCATTCACAAGAATGTCTACGCAGCTCCGGAAGAGCTCCTCCCTGCCCCATGTGATGCAGATGCATTCTCTGCGTTCTTCGGCACATTCCTGACATCGACATTCGACGTGGTCGAAAAACCTGGAACCCGGGGAATGGGAGCGTGGACCGGATGTAACTGCGACATTTGCATGAGAATCGTTCAAGCCCCGCATCTGCAACCCAAAAAAATCTACGCCAGAGACAAGAGGCGAGCGAACCGATTGATGGATCAGTATTTGGCGCAGCTTGCCCTTGAGAACGAATTGGAAGTCAGTCCAAACAGTATCGAGCGTCTCGTAAGATCATCAGGTTCTCGCCGAGACGCAGCCATGGTCACCTATTGCCATTGGCTAATCCGGCGATTGGATGGCGAATGTGATGGACCGGCAGTACTTGCATTGTGGCGACTGGTTTCCCGGAGCGACAAAGGTGGCATCCTGAAGGGATTCACACTCACTGTTTCTGAATGCCACGCAGCTGAATCGCGGCTATTGGTAGAACTTGCGAAGTTAGGGTGAATTCACATCGCGATACAATTGACTGTTTGTCATCGCTGTTGAGTCGGGCTGCAGATGCTCGCGGGTGGTAAAATCACACAGCCAGAATTCGACGAATTCAAGATTCGCTCTTTGATGGACAACGTAGGAGAATTAATGAAACAGTTCGGTTTGGCGATCAGAAAAATCGGAAGTGTCGCTTTTGGTTCGATACTTCTAGTTGGTATTGCCTGCTTACTACTGGCGTTGTTTTGTTTGATGCCCGCCGGGCTTGCATTTGAAACGTACGATCTTGTGATGATTGATTCCAAGGCCGTGGGAGTGGTAACTAGCGTCGATTCGAAAACGCATCGCGGCAAATCATCCACGCAAATCACCTACGAATTTTCGGCAAATGGCCGCACTACCACGTCGAAGCGGGTGTTCCCGGGATTTTTAGGCAATAAAGGCGGATTCTCGCGTAGCCAAATTCTGGCGGATCAATTTCCAGTCGGTAGGAAGTGTGACGTGTATTTCGATTTATCGAATCCAAGCCGTTGCACGCTGAAATTTGGTTGGTTCAGTTGGTCCGTTGGCTTTACCGCGATTGCGTGGGGCCTTTATCTATCATGGTTTTTTAAATCCCGCAGTTCGGCGCTGTATCTGGTCGCTCAAACAACAATGTTTTATGGAGGTGGCTTGCTGTTTGTTGGTCCGCTCTCGGTTGACCTGCTTGATATCCACTGGCATCTAGTGGCAATACTGTGTATCGCAGGCGCAGTTTCGATCTATCAATTCGCGGCAGGAAAATTGACACAAACGACAGATGACAATTAGGAATTTGACATCGTGTAGTAAGGTAATACGCGAAGTCGTGTCGCTTCCCCCTCACCCCCAAAATTCGGATTGAGTTTTATCCCAGTGGAAAATCTTCTCGTCCGAATTTTCGGGGAGAGGGGAGCCAATGGAATTTGGGCGATTGGTTCCCTAACGAGAATCACGAAAACCACCATTGACGCCAAAGGCTAGGCCGACAAATTTTCGTATTGTTCGTCGGTGTCGATGGGTTCTTCTTTTGAAAGCGTTCCAATCAGGAACAGGATCATGGCCATGACCAGATAGGCGATCGCGAATTGAATCACGACTTGTTTGGCGCCAGCGTCAAAAATGTCTGGGTTGGCGAGGTTCCATGGCAGGAACATCTTGTCGCCGGCCAACGGGGAGTGCATCACGCCGAATAGCACAAGCATGCCGCCGAGCGCCATATAGATGGACGCGCTGTAATAGCGACGATCGACAATTTTCGCGGTCGCCGAAGCCCAGATCAGACTGGTCATGATGAAACCGCCGGCCAGTACACTGAGGTGCAGCATCAAGTCTTGAAGATGCGGAGCCAGCGAAGAAGGATCGCTGACGAATTGTCCCACGTAGATCATGACCAGTTTCGCCATGGCAGGGATGCAGGCAACGGCCAACGCTGCGTAGTGTCGCTTGGGAGTCGCGTGGAAGCTTTGAGCGGTGATTTCAAGTCCGATGAAAATGAGGATCGGCAATACGGCTGCTTCGGGGATCCATTGCAAGACGAGCCCGAAATATCCGATGACTCCCGCACCCGCGATGAACAGTGCGGTTGCCAGCGTGTACGCCGCCCGGCCGCCCATCGCCTTGTAGGCAGGATGGCCGATGTAAGGAGTCGTCTGAATGACGCCACCGCAGAATGCTGCCAGGATCGTGGCGATTGCTTCGACACCGATCACCGTATTCGTATTAAAGTCATCGCCAACCGATTTGGCACTCTCGGCACAATCAATACCGCCGATGACGGTCGCCAGTGCGAACGGGATGATGTACGGCA
Organism: uncultured Pirellulaceae bacterium; assembly: GCA_964641465.1. Taxonomy (GTDB): domain Bacteria; phylum Planctomycetota; class Planctomycetia; order Pirellulales; family Pirellulaceae; genus Mariniblastus. The sequence goes on from CAZXLW010000089.1 coordinate 5,171, forward strand.
GGTAGCCCATCGCGATTTGCATCGCTCCGAACCATTCGAACGTGAATGCCTGCATCCATTCTTGTGGGAACCAGATCGGTTCGGTGCCGTGCCCTTCGGCGGAGACCAGTTCTGTACCAAAGGCTGCGTCGGCACCGACCATCAGGTACCAGACGAGACTGCCGACAAGAACCGCCCCCAGCGCGCCGGGAATTCGTAGTGGCAATTTGCCTCGACCGATTAGTGTGACCAGCACGATGACCAGTGAGGTAAATCCGACAATCGGACTCATCGCCAGTTTAGGCATTTGTGTAAACGCGATCAGGCACAGCGCGATGGCGGCTAACGAGCCCAACAGCCCTGCCCTGGGAAACACATTTTGAATCCAGCGTGAACCGAAGGACATGACGAGCTTGAACACGCCCATAATGAACAGTGCGCAGATGCCGACGTGCCATGCTTCGGTGGCGGCGGCAAACTCGATAGATCCGGCAGCTTCCCCCACGGCGGCACCAGCCTCAGCCAATTTTGCTTTGGCGGCCAGGAACGCTGGTCCGATCACAAACAGGACGACACCAATCGTACTGGGTGTGTCCAGACCCAGCGGCATCGCGGTCACGTTGGTTTTTCCGGTTTGGCGGGCGTACCGAAACGCCAGCCAGAAGAACAGCATGTCTCCGACGAACACGCCGATCGCAGTTCCCGGAACCATGTAACGGAGAGCAAATTCTACAGGGAACCCGAAAATCCCTGACAGCATTCCGACCGCCAGCACGAGACCGGCGATATTGTCCAGCATCAAGCCAAAAAAGGCGTTAATGTCACCTGCGGCCGCCCATTGGTATCTATTTTCGCCCACAAAAACTCCCGTTCAAACGGTTTGGCACGCCTGTTGCAAAGACCATCTGGCGTCTTGAAAACGATCGCGAGTGTAAAACCCACTAAAAAAGCTGTCAAACGGACCAAACGTGTCGAAACACACGACCAGACGAGTCATCGGGCAGTTCGATAGTGGAAAACAGCGACAGATTACTTGTTCATCCAAGGAGCCGCATCCCAAGAATAGAGTTTATGGCCGAAAAACCGGTCTGTATCGAACTCGATTCGTATAAGATGCGTATATAGGTATGCAAGCCACGATTCACGATTTGCATTTCAATCACACACGTCAAATTTCGGCCAAGCAGGCACCCGTGACTGACGAACAACTACTACTCGAATACCGCGAGACTGGCGACCGCGAGCTTTATGCTCAGCTGGTGTATCGGTACGAGCGCGAGTTGTTCAGCTATCTCCGCCGGTACCTTGGCAACGCTGAAATGGCGGAGGATGTTTTTCAGGCAGCGTTTCTGCAGGTGCACCTCAAGTGTGAGCAATTTGATGCTAGTCGTCGATTCCGACCGTGGCTGTACACTATCGCGACCAACGCAGCGATCGACGCTCGCAGACGCAACAAGCGGCATACGAAAATCAGCCTCGATACGCCGCGCGAGCAGGATCACGAAGACGTGGGTCGGTTAGTGAACTTATTGGAAAGTGGCGACCTGGGGCCGACCGATTCCGTGGTACGAGAAGAAGCGAACCGACTGGTTCGCAAGACGCTGGATCAGCTGCCCGAGTCAATGCATGCGGTAATTCAATTGGTGTACTACCGAGGGATGAAGTATCGCGAAGCGGCCGAAGTGCTTAACATTCCTGTTGGCACTGTGAAGAGCCGCTTGCATTCGGCGATCGCCAAATTAACTGACGTTTGGAAAACGAGCCAGGTAGATTGATCGGACGACTCCTGGCCGGCAACTGACTGAGTAAAACAAACAGTGAATGACCCTTCTCAGGAAGAACTGCTCGGTTACGTGTTGGGAGCATTGGACGCGGACCAACAACGGGAACTGCAGCAGAAAATAGACAACGACCCACAGCTCGATGAAAAACTGATCGAGGTTAAGTCGCAGCTCATGCCGTTGGAGTTGCTTGACGAATCGTCTGGATCTCGACCAGGTCTCGCTCGCCGCACTTGCGAGATGGTAGCCAGTTTTAATTCGCAGTATGATTCGCAGGAGTTGGCCGCCCAGCCGCAAATGCCGGCCAAGCCGGTCAAGAGTTTTGATGATGCTCGCGAGTTGCGACCAACCAGTTCAAGTTGGTCTAAAAGCAACATGTTGGTTACGGCGGCCTCGTTGGCGGTATTCGCTTCGCTGCTGTTTCCATTGGTGGCCTATACGAAACATCGTTCGCAGATTGCTCACTGCGCAAACAATTTGCGTTCGATCGGTTGTGCGTTCGCTTCGTTCAGCGAGTTCAATGATGGCAAGTTCGTCGAGATTCCATCCGAAGGACCGTTGGCATTCGTTGGAATCGTCGCTCCGGTTTTGAAAGAGGCTGGGTTGGTCGAGCAGGATAACTGGTTTACCTGCCAGGGTGTTGGTCGCGACGAGCCGTTTGCGATTCCGAGCACGAAACAGATCACGATGTGTGCGTCCGGCGATCAGCAGGACTATTTCCGTCGCAATGCGTGCGGTGATTATGGTTACTCATGCGGCCATATGGACAATGACAAGTACGTTTCGCCTGGGAACCTGAGCAAGTCGTATCAGATTATCTGTGCGGATCAGCCATCGGTTCGAATCATGGGTGGTCCCAGCGACAACCATCGCGGCCAAGGCCAGAATTGCCTGTTTGGCGATTTTCATATTGAGTTCGTCAAAGGCAATGCTCGCGGCAACGATCAGATCTACGTTAACGCTTACAACGTAGTTGGTCCCGGCATCAGTCCTCGAGATACCGTCATCGGCGCCAGTCATCTGTCGCCTCTTCAGGCTCCGCAAATGAATCGTGTGATCTACACGCAGCCGAATTAGCGCCAACCTTCAGGCTGTAAGCCAACCTTCAGGCAGTAAATTACGCCTGAATTCTCTGTAGGCGTTGCGATGAATAACGAACCACAGCCTCGATGAGGCGTGGTTAGGTTCTCCACAACTTGTCATTTGTTAACAAGATATAACAGTTTGCGGTATAATAATTTGCGGTATTAGAAAACGATCCAGCAAACGTGATCGGAAGATTGAGATAGATGGTGTGGAAGTTTCTTGCTAACAAACAAGTAAATTCATCTCAGAACCAGTCAGGAACTATTATGAAGCCTAATTGCTTTGCAGTCGCTTGTTATTTTCTGGTTGCGTTGGCGGGCGTGACAAGTTCATTTGGGCAACTGCAGGAGGTGGAGCGACCGATCCTGTTCAATCTTGGGCCTTCAGCGAGGCCGTGGAATTTCACTCCGGAAGTAATCGACCACATTGATAGCCTGCCGTTCTCTGGGATTACGCTGAACATGCCCATCGCTTTCTTAGCGATGCACTCCGTCGAATACGGACCGTTCACCGAGCAGGAGTTACACGGCCAGTTTGGCGACCTTGATTTCAGTTTCAACAGTGTTGATCAAAACTGGGTTAGCGTCGTCGTGCGTCGTAACGGAACCTTGCCAGCGGAAGGCGATTTTTTTGATGATGCAGCCTGGGAAACGACAGTTGATCAGTTTCGTTTGTTGGCCCGAGTAGCGCGGACTCCCAGGTATCAATGCAAGGGGATCTTCTTTGATAATGAAGAGTACTTTGAAGGAGTTTGGAATTATCCTGCCGATGTGGCTTTTGCTCAAACGTATTCACTGGCCGAGTATCAGGACAAGGCAAGGCAGCGCGGGCAAGAGATTTTTCAAGCGATTGAATCGGAGTGGCCAGAGGCCGAGATTATTTTTGCGCACGGTCCTTATTTGTCAGCTCCTGAAGACCGCCCTTTCGAAGTAAGCATGGATCAAGTTGCAGGATGGTGGGAGTACGAACTATTTGCTCCGTTTTTCTATGGCATGGCTGAAATTGCGAATGACCAACAGATTATTGATGGCGGAGAAGTCTATCAGCTCAGGACAGTGGAGCAGTTCGCGATCAATCACGACTGGAGAACAAATGATATTGCGAACAGCATTGTCGTTCCTGATATCTTGCAGGACATCTATTCGGACAGGGTCGGTGTTACCCATGGACTGTACAACTTGAGCTGGCCGACGCCGCAAGACGTTATGAATCCGGAGATTATGAGAACAACTCTCAACAACGCGTTGCGATCCAACGGCCAACACGTTTGGATATTCACCGAAGCCGGTGACACCTGGCTTGAACCTGGTGGCTTCAGCCAGGCGTGGCGAGACAACATTGAAGCGGGATTCAGCGACGCGATCGTCACTCCGGGCGATGTCAATGAAGATGGCGAAGTCAACTTGTTGGATGTAGATCCTTTCGTGGTTTGCTTATCAGGCGGTAATTTTCACGCAGCGGCAGACGTAAACGGCGATGATGTAGTCAACCTACTGGATGTCGGTCCATTTATATCTCTGTTGTCAAACTAGGCGATCGTGCATCACGGATAAGATTGTGCATCACGGATAATTCGGTCATTCGCGATCGTGAATGGATCGCTTGAATGATGATCGCGGCAGCTTGTTTTCTTCTGCGTCTTGCCAAAATCTGGCTAATTGTTGTGCCTGAAATTGACGGTCCTGCTAGGCTATTAACAATAACCTGACGGGTAGTCGTTTAGAGTAATGGCATGGAACGGAACGAATTCGAGCAGAGACTTGAGCAGAGCGGACTCGGTTCGACTGCCAGGTTTTTGAAAGAGCCGCAGTTCCAGTCACTTGATCTTTCTGCCGTCGAGTTGGCCAATGAGCTGGTTCGCGAATGCCAGCTGACGGACTATCAAGCAAACGTGCTGCTCAATCCGTCGAGTGATCCTTTGCGATTCGGCAAGTATTTGATCCTCGATAAGATCGGACAAGGCGGGATGGGCGTTGTCTTCAAAGCCAAAGAGTTTGATGGCAATGGAGATTACTCGTATGACCAATTGATCGCGCTGAAATTGCTGCCGACGCGAATGTCGAACAATGAAACTGCGATCCGACGGTTCACGCGTGAGGCCGAGTTGGCGATCCGGCTTGTTCATCCAAACATCGTGCGAGCTATCGAGTATGGGGAACATGACGGGCGTCATTACTTTGCGATGGAATACGTTGACGGATACAACGTCAAGGATTACCTCGAACGTCGCGGGTCCGGGTTAGCGATGTTGACAGCGTTCGAGTTTTTACGCGACGCCACGAAAGCGCTGGCATCGGCACATGCGAATAGTGTGATTCATCGTGATATTAAGCCTTCCAATATGCTGGTCCACCGCAATGGAACCTTGAAGGTTCTCGATATGGGGTTGGCCAGGTTGATGATCGACGATGACTCGCATGGCGATGAGCTGACGGACATGAATTTGACGATGACGGGAACGGTTCTGGGTACCACCGGTTATATGGCACCGGAGCAGGCAATGAATTCCAAGAACGCCGACTATCGCTCCGATATCTATAGTCTGGGCTGCACCTTCTATTATTTTTTGTTTGGCGAAGACATCTACGGCGGCGAAACGATGGTCGAAAGGATCGTATCGCATCGCGAGTCACCAATCCCTGATCTATGTGAATTGAGGAATGATGTTCCTCGACCCGTCCAGAAAATGTTCGAGAAGATGGTGGCTAAGCAAGTCGACGAACGTTACCAAACGGTTGGCGAACTGTTATCAGATATCGAATTGTCGTTAAAGGAATTTGGTCATATGTGGATGATTCAACGCTATCTGCACGAGAAGAAGGGCCGGACAACGAAATCGAGCGACGACAGCTCGTTTGAAATCTAGTTGCGCAGCGTCATAATTGACTTCGCATTTCATGAAATGATTCATTTCTCGTTCGCTGGCAGAACGGTTCATAGAAATTGCCAACAACATTTGTCACAATGAGCCATTGATGACGCAACGAACATTGTTTCGATTCAGATTTGTTTGAAACGAGCTGTGATGAAGATATCGTTGAAACTTCTATTGGGCGTAACGCTGCTGGCTGCTCTGGCCATCAACGGTTTTCTTAATTTTCACAGCGCAAATGTGATTGAGGCAGATTGTGAGAACCTTAGTTCTGCCATCTCGAAGCTTGATAAGAACAACATATTTTTTGACGAAAGAAAATTGGTTTACGAGCGAGCTTTTGATGGCTTCGAACGTCGCAAAGAAAAATTGAACAACTCCGCTGCTTTCTTTGAACCAGTTAGAAGAATGCACAGAACACCGGCAACAGGAAATTCAGAATTCATGCACATCCAGTCGGCGCTTGGCTCGCGGCGCGGAGGGGTCGTGAATGAGCGTATCCGAATTGTGTTGCCAGAATCGCCCAAGTTTGAACTATGTCTTGGGTACCACCCGACCGAATCGGACGCAGAATCCTTGTTGGATTTTCGCGACAGTGACTACTTTAAGCCACCGGATCTTGTGACGGTCCCGCTTGAGCCCGGGGAGTCATTCGTAAAGTTCACAATTCCAACCTGGGGAAAAAGATTATCGAATCGCGTTGAAGTCAAGTTAAACGGCGCGGTGGTGCATCAGGCAAGCCGGCCTGCCGTGGCGGAACTTTGGCAACTTGAATGGGGAGCGATTCTGCCATCCGATTGGCCGGAAGACATCGTATCCGTTTTTTCCGGCGAGAAACAGAAATTTGCAGCCGAGCCGCTTCGTTTGGTGACAGCTCATTTGTGGCCCAACAAAAACAATCCGGAAAGCGTGACGCTTCTCATTCGTCCGGTTAAGGAGCAGCCGTAACATGCAGGACAATACCCGACGAAAATCATCTGTCAGTTCGCGCTGGATTGCATTTTTGTACTGCACCGTACTGGTGGCCGGATTGTTATTGAACGCGGTTTATTATTTTCGTTTGGCTGAGCTGCGCAATCTTCAAGCTACACTGAATTCGAAGCTAGAGAGAGGGAATTCAAACGCAGACGAGCTGACTTTGCTTGAGTCACAGTTCAAAAAGTATGAATCCGAATATCAGTTGATGGAGCACGGATTGAAACAACTGTATGCAACGCAGTGTACTGGGCTTGATGATTTCATTCCAGTTTTTGACGACCAGTTAGTTACCTGTCGGCCTGAACGAGCCAAAGCCTTCCAAATTTCTGGCTGCTTAATTCATGTCCCCAAACGCGAGGGGATTCGCCTGAAGATTGAGGCAGTCAAAACGACGTTCGCGACAACAATCAAGTCGCACGCCGACGAAGAAACGTTGCGGTCAAAATCATTTCCGCTTGAACCAGAAAGCAACTATTTCGTTGACATTCAAAAACCAGTCGACAGCGATAAGCTCCAGGTCAAACTGAGCGGAGTAGATTGCTACTACGAATCCGAGCAGCTTCGACGGCTCCGATATGGAGTCGAAAATGACGCGTTCGATTCAGCCAGTAACGAAGGTGTCGATCACATAAAGCTAACCAAACCGGTCTTTAGTTCCAGTTCTTTATTCAAAAGAGCAAGTGAGACGATTGAATTTCCTTGCGGCAAAATTTCCTTTCACAGGAATTTGGATCTCTCAAAGGAAAGAACTGTCTTGAGCCCGAATCAGTATTCAGCCAACCCAGGATCGGATCGGGCAACATACTGGTTTGGTACTGTCGTGCTTCAGCCAGAAAGGAATGGTTTGGGTGGTCCTGCTAGACGAGATGCCTTACTGGTTCGCCTCTCTCTGGAGTCTGACGGTCCATTCACTTCATTGCCTGACGACCTGTTGGTGGTTCGTAAGCTACTCAAAGACTTCGAGGCCGGCGTGGATCCGCAAGTCGTATTCCATCCTGATGGATGGTACGAATTTAAGGAATAGGTTCATGGAACTTCAAAGGCCGATGCATCTGCACCCCGGTTTGGAAAATTCGTAGAAAAACCTTGACAGGTGATTTGACTACACATATAGTCGAGGTTGACTACAGGAGTAGGCAAGACATCTAGTGAGGAGAAATCGTGCCACGCAAGCGAGAATCAATCGGGCAGGAAGAATTAGCTATCCTGAAATTCATCCAGGACGATTCCCCGGCAACCGTTCGCGAAGTTGCTGAACATTTTGCGAAACAGGGAAAGGCGCGGACCACGATCCTGACCGTGATGGAGCGACTGAGGGCGAAGAATTTCCTGACTCGTAAGAAAATTGGCAATTCGTATTGCTACTCGCCCAAACAGGAACACGATGCGTTGATGAAGTCAGTCATTGGCGACTTTGTCAACAACATGTTGGGCGGTTCGCTCACTCCTTTTATGGCTTACATGTCCGAAACCGACAATTTGACGGAAGAGGAAATCAAAGAGCTTAAAAAGCTGGTTCGTGATCTGAGCAGAGAACGCAAGGAGAAAAAGCAATGAATACTTTGCCGGATTTCTGGGCGGAAGTCATGCTGCGGGCCACCCTGCATGGTGCCATTGTGGTCGGGGCCGTATTTGTAATTGGATTTTTGTTTTCCAATTACATGACCAGCAAGGCGCAGTGTTGGCTGTGGCGACTGGTTTTTATCAAGTTGCTATTGCTGACGATCGTCACGACACCGATCAAGCTTCCAATTCTCCCCGCACCAGCAAATGATTCGAACGTTGCGGAGTTGGCTGAGAATGACACTGCTTTAACAAGCGATCGTTCATCTTCGTACAACTACTCGCTCGATTCTGATGATCGCTTGGCTCTGGTTTCACCAACCAGGGAAATACCACCTAACGAATTTAATCAGCCGGAAAGCACTGAATCCGCGACGGGATCAATGCAGCTCTTTGCGATTGAAAGTTCTACGCTGTTGTTTTCGATTTGGCTGGTCGGTGTCCTGGCGTTTTTTGGATGGCTTACAAGGACCTGGTGGCTGGCCCGCGAGCTGCGGAACAGTTGCGTTCCAATTAATGACCCAAAGATTCACCAACATTGTCGTGAGCTTTGCAATCATTTTGGTATCAAATCGAAACCGGAGTTGTCCGTTTCGTCGATGGCCCATTCGCCGTTATTGGTCGGCAATTTTGTGCCAACGATCATCTTTCCAGTAGAGACACTGCAAAGGCTGGATGATGACCAATTGCGACTTGTCATTGCTCATGAGCTATCTCATTTGAAACGACGGGACTTGTGGTGGAGCTGGCTCCCAACCGTCGTGCAGATCCTTTTCTTCTTCCATCCCTTTGTCTGGGCGGCCAGGACGCGTTGGTTGTTATCTCGCGAAATGGCTTGCGACGAACTTGTGTTGTCGGTAACGGGCAAGTCAGCAGCCAACTATGCCGACGCACTGATTAATGTGTCAAGTTGCATGGGCCTGGCTGGCTCCAGCCGAATCGCCAATCGAGCGTTTGATTCAACTTGTATGGTTCAAACATCATTTTCTTTAAAGAGACGAATTCAAGCGATGAAAAATTTCACCCACCACAGTTCGATTTCTTTGCACACCACCATTGCCCTGGGAGTGATCGCTTTGCTGTTCGTCATTCCATGGCAACCTGTCCAACGTCAGGCGGCTGCGATTGCTTCGACACCCGCTACTTTGCCAACGGCTGCGACAGTTTCCAAATTGGTCCAGGCGGAAAATCTCAACTTTGAACAGGCCTCATCAGATGGCCAAAGCAAGTATGATTTCAATAGCGCTGACTATCGTGAAGATGTTGGTAAAGGCTTCAGTGTTGCGGACGAACTTTTGGCGTCCGCTGCTCGCGATGAAATTAGCTTGGCAACCATCGCCATGATTCGAGCAAACGCAGGTCTGTTGGCGCAGCAACATCAACAAATTAAGAAGCTGTATGCGTTGTCGGATGAAAAAGACGTTTGGAAAAAACGTAAAGAACTGTTCTTGAAGTACGTGACTCCAGTACTGGACTCGCCCCAGGAGTATTTAGCCGATCGGGAATCGGCCAACTCATTTTTGAAAGTCGCCGAATTATGCTGCACAAATTTGATGTTTGGGTATGCCGAAAACGAAGCGGCCAACGCCTACGCCAACAAGGCATATTCTGCCATCCAATCTTCTCAGCTGGATGCCGATCATCGCAAGTTCCTGGCCACGATGTTCAAAATCACCATGGCGGATCTGGCCTATGATAGTGATCAGTACGATCGTGGTGACGAGCTACTTGGCAATGTGTTGACCGATCTTGAAGTATTGATGAAACAAAAAAAAGGAAGGTTCAGAATTGAGCAGCAAGCTAATCTGATTTTCCCGGCAATTGCCAGTGAAATCGGAATCGACAAGTGCCGACAGATTGCAAGCGAACTATACGACGACTTAGCCGACGATAAAGGGATGACTGATTATCAGCGACACACGCGCCGTTGGGCCTTGTTGGCTGGAGAATCATTCGCTTACATGGAGAGATCGGGCGGAGAACCTTTCAAGCAATGGGTAGCGATTGTGAACAAAGAGCTCCAAATTGAACTGGATAAGAATTTGCCTTTTTCCCAGTCGGCATTGGAAGCGTCGTGTCGCCTGCGGTATCAATTGATTCAGTTGGTTATTGACACGCATCCAGAACAAGCGGTTGAGAATTATAGGAAGGCTTTTGACACTATCCGAACAGATTTTAAATTCGCGAATCCCATTAACGTACATCTTGTCGACATGGCTAATGTTGTCATCACTAGTCTCGCCAATCGCAATGATGAGCGTTCGATCGAGTTTTGGGAAGAACTTCAGCAGTTCCTCGCCGAATCGAAAGACGAGAATGGTAACCCAATATCGGTTTCTCAAATCAACAAAATTTACTTGGGGATGGCCAAGCTCAGTTGCGACAAATTTCTAATTCGAAATTCGATCCTTGAAAAACCGGCACCTGAACTTATTGCCGATGCGATGATTCATCGTGGTCAATCCGTGATGAGCAAGAATATTTGGAAAGACTTTGATGGCAAGGTCATCCTGTTTGATTTTTGGAATGTCGATTGCCGGCCGTGTATTAAAGGTTTCCCACACCTGACGGAATTGGAAAAGAAATACGGCGAACAGGGCTTGGTTGTCATCGGCGTTACAGAGTTTAAGAAACTGAAATGGAGTGAAAAATTAAATGCACCGGAACAACACGCTTCTGCCACGGTCGAGCAGGAGCTTGAGGCTTTGGTGAAATTTGCCGAAAAACATAACGCCACTCATCGCTTGGCGATCGTATCCGAAGCTCGGATGGAACAGCTCGTGGAAAAATTTGGTGTTCGCGGTAACCCATTTGCATTCCTGATCGATCGAAAAGGAGTTGTGAGGAAGTCAGCGGATGCGACTCAAATTGAAGCTAAAGGTTTTGAGGAAACGATCAAGAAATTGCTCGACGAAAAATATACTAATTGAAAACGCTGCCATGAGTCTGAATCGCGCCGGTTAAATTTGAGAACACTAATCTGCACTAATTTTGAATTCGTGGCGGGTAGCACCACCCACTTATTTGATTAGTGAAGATTAGTGCCAATTAGTGTTCCTGCTATTCGTTTTTCAGTTCAGAGATTTGAGCCTTGCTCAGATTTTGGAGTAGTGGCGATACCAGTCGCTTTGAAATAGCTCAGTTGGATCGTACCGCTTCTTCAATTTGAAAAATTCGCGAATATTCGGATAGGCGGCCAGCATGTGTTGATTCAGAGCCCAACGGTGATAGGTCAAATAAAACGAACCATCAAACTCGATCGCGTGATCAAGGATGACTTGAAAGTCGCGTTTTGTTTTTTCGATTCCGCCAGGCGTTCGAGGACAATGCAAGTTGACGACAACACACACCGATTGCCGACGGGCCCAAGGCAAAAATGTTTCTTCATCAGCTTCGATCAAACGAATCGTTCCGTAGGTCAAATCTGCCTTTCGAGCGACAAGTGCCGACCTGACTTGAGCAAGAAAAGGAACAGCTCGCTCAGGATCCACGTAGACTTCGATGATCATCTCGGTTCCGGCTGAAGGGTCGACGACGCTTCGATAGCCACAAAAGGCATTGGAAAGCTGGTGAGTGTCTGACCAGTAGACTTGCCCATCCGTTTGAAGGTAATGTTGCGCAAACAATTCGAAGGCTTGACGTTTATCGTTGCGGGAAAGTTGATAGAGGCAGGCCCATTTTTCAGGTGTGAATCCGATTTTGGATTCCGTGATCGCAGTAGCTGGGTCAACGGGGCGGTAACACGGCACGATGGCTGGATGAAATTCAGCTGGCCCATTCAAATCAATCCCGAACTGGCAATCACCAAAAACGAACCCGGATTCACGTCTCTGTTCCAACAGGGCCAAAGCTTCACCAACTGTAGTAATTTCAACTTTGCGTTGGACTTTGAATCTTCGAACCAGCCGCAAGGTAACATGGCCGATGATCCCGAACAGTCCATAGCCTCCGATCACCAACGAGAAAAGCTCCTTGTTTTGATCACGGCTGCAGTTGATGGCATGTCCAAGATGATCTATCAAAATAAATGACTCAATCGATTCCACAAAAGGCCTGGAACAGAGTCCTCGCCCATGGATATTGGACGAAAGTGAACCTCCGATGGAAACGGAATCGACTCCCGATTGTTTTTCCTTGATCGTCCATAAATCGACGGTGTCGTTCTTGTTTTGCAGGCGATGCAGTTCTTGAATAAGTTGCGGCCATTGGATTCCAGATTCGACGGTGACCAGGCCTCGCTCCCGATCAAGATTCAATATGCGATTGAACCCAGACATGTCAAATTGGAAATTGTCGTTTCCGAATTGCTGACCACCCATCGCATGCTTGCCACCACTGACACTGATTGCATCCCCGGATACTCTTGCTCGTTTAACAAAATCGGAAATCTGGTCAATCGATTCTGGATAGAAGACCTGTTTCACGCGTGTCAAATTCAATTTGGACTGCGCGTCATTAACGAGCAACTCGCTTGGGCCATCGGCCGCGTCTCCAGAATACTTGGAACAGACCCCTGAATTCTGTTGCCGGGGTTCTGATGAGCTTGAAAAGCCAGCTTGTCTTTGTCGGATCATCGTAATCTTCAGTATTTCGGTTATGTAAGTGAATGCCTACAAGTTGTAAGTGTATACTTACAAATTGTGTCGCTGGTGTCAAGAACGAGCCATTTTGGTTAAATTCAGGCCATTGGACCCGCAGTAAAATCCAACCCAATGCCGAGAATCAAGTTTGAATACGGATGAAAAACGAGAGAGTTTCCTTCCCAAGATCTCCCAGTGTTTCGCAAAGCATGGCTTTCGCGGCACAACGACTGCGAGGCTGGCCGAAGCTTGTGATGTCAGGGAAAATGTGCTGTACCGGATCTGGCCCAGCAAGAAAGAAATGTTCCTGGATTGCATCGAGCATATTTATGAGCTCACAATGGAGTTGTGGCAAGAATTGCCTGAGTCGACCGACGGTCGAACCCGTGCCGAGATGATACTGCTTTACCAAGCTGAGGATCACGGATTGCTTCGTTACTATCGTCTGGTTTTCGCTGGTTTGTTGGAAGACGATCCGGACATTCGCAAATCGCTGCGAAAGTTATACCGAAAATTCCAAACCTTTTTGAAGCAGACAGCTGAGGAACATCGAGAGCAGAAAGGCATCTCTCAGACGCTAAATAGCGAAGTCTCTGCGTGGGCTTTGATGGGATTGGCTGCGATGGTCGACATTCAGCGGGAACTTCGGATTCTATCTTCCGCCGAGCGAGAAAAGTTCATGATTGAAGCGGGAACTGAGATTCTCGAACCGGGAAAGTAATGAGCAATGATGACCGAAGGACTGGCTTCGGCCAAGTTGGTTTTTGTCCATGAGTCGAAACGCTCTTAATTGAATACCAGGCCATTCTTGCTAGATTAGTCCTTTTCGATTTCTTTCCCGCTATTGGAAGCTCGTGATGAGAATATTGATTGGTTTAATGGCGCTGGTTGCTGTAT
>CAZXLW010000090.1:0-18876 GCA_964641465.1 uncultured Pirellulaceae bacterium
ATCATAATCCGCGTGTCGGGGGTTCGAATCCCTCCACCGCTATTTCTGTCGTTGGACATTGCAAGCGAGCCGGCCAGTTTCCCGGATGCGTTTGAAACCCCGAAAGTCCAATCCCCACTCGACGACCGGCTGCAGCAGCGGTCGCTGAGCTTGGTTGCAATTACTCACTCCGACAACAACGCAGCAACTCTTTGGCGATCTGCCATTCCTGATTGGCGTCGAATGATCTTGCCGTTCTTGATGCTTAAGAGCGTGGGCAGTTTGGAGACACTGAAATCGCGAGCTAGTCGCTTATGCTTGTCGATGTTGACTTTAATGATTGTTGCGTTCCTTTGACTGGCGAAGCTCTCCATCTCATGCAAGATTCCGCCTTGGGTCCGGCACGGACCGCACCAGTCAGCGTAAAAGTCGACCAAGACAACTCCCGGCGCGTTTTTGACAAGCTTATGGAAGTCGTCTTTTGGGCCAAGTGTGATTAGCGGACTTACAGCGGGTGCTTTAGAACCTTTGTTGGTAACCGGTTGGACAGCATGTCCATGGTGCTGAGTTGACGCGTATTGGTTATTGGTGTCTTGCGCTGTTTTCGCGACTCCACTTTCTTGTGTAGCCGTTGGTTGTTGTGACGGGCCGGTTGTTGCCGATCCGATTCCGGCACCGTGGAGCGAAAGCATACTTAATGGTTTGGCGGTCGTGCATCCGATCATGCCAAACATCAGTATCAATAAGCCAGTTAGCAGAGCGGCTCTTGGAACTCTCATTTCAACTTTCAACATTTCCGTTCCTTTGTCCTGTGGCTAGTCCTTGCCAAATCTAAATTTATTGGCGGTTCATCATGTCAATGAAAACTCGCGTTACCTGAGTTTGACTGCTCGCCAACGGGATTCCTTACCAACGAATTTTATTTTTGCTTACAATGTGTTACCGATAGAAAGCAATCATTCGAAAGCCATTAGCTTTCAGTTTACGGTTGTCACGATTGCGCAGAAAATTCTTGTCGTGTTTGTGGAATGGCGATTTGCGCAACTTAGCAATCTGTGAAATTCATCTTTTTTTATCTTTTTAAAGATTTTCCCTTCAGAATCAGGATGATGCAAAATTGCCAGTAAACTCACCCGCGAACGACCTGCTAAACCAACGAGGTCATTGACGCTCTTGATGGCGTTTTTCAGTCACTGCACAATCACGCGGGGGATTCAACTGGAAGCCTTCTCAAGCCAACGTTTCTATTCGATATTGATCTACTGTATTCGTTGTCTTCAATTTGAAACGGGACTAATTCGCATGTGTAATTCTGGCCGCGCCATCGCCTTGACTGCTTTTATGTTGGCGTTGGCAGCTCTGCCCGCACCGCTGAATGCGGACGTTCTGAACAAGCCGAACGTGGTCGTCATCGTAAGCGACGACCAGGGATGGGCCGATGTTGGATACAACAATCCGAATGTCTATTCGCCGAATCTGGATCAACTTGCTGCAACGGGCGTCCTGTTGTCAAACAACTACGTGATGCCTCAGTGCACCCCGACCAGAGTCGCGCTGATGACTGGGCAATACCCAAGTCGATTTGGCAAGCATGCGTTGAAAGCGAGCAATCAGCCATCGTTCGCCAAAGGAACGCCAACGATGGCGAAGATGTTTCAGGATGTCGGATACGAAACGTTTTTGTGTGGCAAATGGCATCTTGGTTCGAGTCCGGAGCATGGGCCGAACCATTTTGGGTTTGATCATAGCTACGGTTCGTTGACAGGTGCGATTGGGATGTATGATCATCGCTATCGCAAAGGCAAGTTTGAACACACCTGGCATCGTGATCATGAGATCATCGAAGGTTCCGAGAATGGCACGCATGCGACCGACTTAGTGGTTGCTGAAGCGATTCGAATTGTTAAATCGCAACGGGACAAACCGTACTTTCTGTACCTGCCATTGCACAGCGTACATACTCCGTTGGATATTCGCGGCAAGTTTGTCGATCGGCCGACGCAGCTGGACCCTGACCGTCCAGACCGATGGCTGAACGAAGACGAAATCGAGTGGTTCAATGATCCGAAAGGGATTGTGCAGCGAGAGCTGGACCCCGAAAAGCGACTGTTCCTGGCGGCGGTGTATCACATGGACGATGCGATTGGGCGGCTTGTAAAAGCGATCGACGAAACCGGCAATCGAGGCGAAACAATCATTGTGTTTACGTCAGACAATGGTCCGCAAGGTTCGTGGGGCGGAAACGCATACCCGGACGACCTGAAGCTTACGGACTTCAACCAGCCGTTGCCGATGCGAGGCAAGAAGCTGGATGTTTGGGAGGGTGGAATTCGAGTACCCGCGTTCGTTAACTGGCCTGGCAGACTGGAGGCCACGCGAGTCGATGGAGCGATTCACGTCGTCGACTGGTTCCCGACTTTTGCGTCACTACTGAACTTCGCTCCGGCAAAGTTGCCGCGATTTGATGGAGTCGACATATGGCCAGTTATTCAAGGGAAACAGAAGCCCGATCCACGCAGTCTGTACTGGAGTTGGAATTCAAAAATCAACCGCTGGGCCGTCAGGAATGGTGACTGGAAGCTGGTTAAATATGGCGTTGGCGAGCCATCAATAGACGATTGGCAATTGTTTAACTTGGACGACGATCCTCGTGAAGCTCAGGATGTTAGCGAGCAATATCCTGACGAGCTGAAAAAATTACATCGAGAATTCAAGCAGCAGAGAACGCGCGATTTCGATCATGACAAAAAGTAGCGACTTGTTTGGCGTGTCTGTTCTTACCTTGCTGGCTTGACCAACCAGCAAGTTGTGCTGGGCGACTATTTGAATATTCATGGCAAAACGCCAGTGTCATCAAACACTGGCGTTTGTTGTTTGCAGTTTGCATCAGTCACATTTTAATTAAGCCGCCGAATCCATCGTATCGGGCTCTCGGACTAACCCGTGACAGTTAGTTCATTCTTCATATTCGACTCAGGAGTTGTTTCGATATATAGCTGGTTTGAAAGCTGCATTTCCGTAGCATGAATTTGGTCAACACCTTCGGCCGTGATTGCGAAACCACCATTCTCCCCTCGTTTGATCCATCCCTTTTCCCGGAAGTACCAAAGATGAAATTCCAGGACCTCTTCTGGCAAATTTAGAGATTTCTCGATTGCGACGGCACCTAATGTAGGCGTAGAAGCATTTTGGCGTCGGCGGGCATAGAACAGGCATAGCAGTTCATGACGAATCGCGGTGTCAGGGCCTGCCTGTTTCGAATGTTCCTGCAGCCTAGCAACTTCGTTTGTCTGTTGTTTCAGTTTTAAGTCGTATGAAGCCCGGCAAGCTGGATCACGAAGTACGTCGAAAGCTTCGACCAAGCGATTGAATTCATCTTTGTCCCCACCGGCATCCGGATGAAATTGGCTGGCCAGGAATCGAAACATCTTTTCGATTACTTCCTGCGATGCATTCTCGTTGACTTGCAGAGTTTCGTAGTGGTTTTTTGTTGCTCTCGACATGTGCAGCTCCTCGATGCTTGGGACGATCCAACACGATGCAAGGCTGATGCCAAAACGGTTCCGTTAGTCGAGTCGATCGAAAAGGCAAGTGAATTTGGTCTCGGCAAGTCCGGTTGTGTTTGAGGCGTTGCGTTTTTGCATCATCCGGCAGCCCCCGGTGTCGATTCAAGGCAACAAACATATGGCCAAATGGCATCAAATCACCACCACCGTGGCAATTCGCACTGGGCTGGTGACTTGTTGACGAATCAGTTTTCGTGTCAGATTCAATCAGTTTCCGGTATGAATAGTTGCAAGATGCGAAAACGACATGAAGATGATTAAGCCAAATTCTCAAGATCTCTTGTACGCAATGTTTTTGTGGCTGGGAATCTTGATGATCTCGAACCTTGCGAGCAACTCGATTGCCTGCCAGGTCGAATCCAAGCCCGCTTCCGGAAACTCGACCAGTCCTATCGATTCACCGTTCCAAATCAGTGAACAGCAAGACGGGCTGACGATTGAATTCGACGGACGATTGTTTGCCAGATACGTCGTCACCGCAGCCAACAAGCCATACCTTTGGCCCATCATTGGACCGACAGGCAAGCCGATGACTCGCGCTTTCCCAATGGAGCAGGTCGATGCGGAGCCAGAATCATATCGAGATCATCCGCACCATCGCGGTCTGATGTACGGGCACGAGAGTTGCGGTTTGGCGGGCTGGCGTTTTCCGAAATCTGCACAGGACTGGGAGCAGATCATGGGCAAGGAAAGAACACGAATTGGAGGAGACTCCTGGCATGAACCGGCAACTTACGCGTCTAGACTAAAAACGCCCAATAAGGCGCGGGGCGGGAAACGGCGCACTGAGATGTTGGCGACGATCAAGCATCGTGAGTTCAAAGAGCTGAAGGTTCGGGCGGACCGCGCCGTGGTGCTGCAAATCTGTGACCACCTCAACAGCGCCGGGAAGCGGTTCATGACAGAGCATCGCCGGTTGGTTTTTCGAGCTGCCGATTCAAGTCGTTCGATCGACTTCGACCAAACGTTTCTGGCGAGCGACGGAGATGTTGTGTTCGAAGACCGCAAGGACGCCGGGCTTGGCATCCGAGTTCCCTTGACGATGGCCGCGGAAAGTAAGCAAGGTGGAGCGGCTGTTAACAGCGATGGTTTGCCACTGGACGAGGCATGGGGCAAGCCGGCGAAATGGTGCGACTACCACGGTCCTGTGGGAAGTGAGCACCTGGGAATTGCGTTTTTGAATCATCCGACCAGCTACCGGTTCCCGACACGGTGGCACGTTCGAAATTATGGTCTGTTCGCTTCCAATCCGTTTGGTTTGAAATCGTTTGATCGTAAACTCAATGACGGTACGACAACGTTGAAACGTGGTGAGAAACTTGAATTACGGCATCGTTTGATTTTCCATAAAGGCGACGCCAGCGCTGCCAGTATTGAAGAAGCGTGGAAAACATACGCGAAAGAAAACGTAAGTCATGAGCAGGAATAATGCTTCTGAAGGCGCGAATAACTTAGGGTTCCCGCCTGGTTTTCCCCTCGGTGTATCGGACTTTTCAACTTCCGAGCCTCTGTTCAACGCCGAAGCAATCATCGCCAGTGGGATGGATTTTATCGAGCCGGGTTTGGCCAAGATTGCAGCAATGACAGATGTCGAATTTGATGTAGCGGCGGACCACATCCAACAAAACAACATTCGTGTTATGTCTGTGAATTGGTTCCTCCCGTCAGATCTTAAAGTTGTCGGGCCGAGTTCGGACGAAGTTAGATCCAGGCAGTTCCTGGAACATGCGTTAACACGAGCCGTGCGACTTGGCGCCAAAGCCGTAGTGTTTGGTAGCCCGGGTTCACGTTCCATTCCGGATGGCTTCTCGCGCCTGGAAGCTCGCGAACAGCTGATCAAATTTTGCCAGCTATGTGCGGATGTGATTCAGGCAAACGGTTGGACGCTGAGGATTGCCGTCGAGCATGTTAACCACACGGAGACCAATCTTATCAACAGATTCTCCGAAGCGCTTGCAATTGTTCGAGAAGCCGACCGGCCGGAGATTGGTCTTGCTGCCGATTTTTATCATTTCGCAATCGAAGACGAACCACTGGACGCTATGCTCGAGGCGAAAGATTTGATCTGCGCCGTTCAGCTGGCTGACCCAAACGGGCGTTGTTTCCCCAAACATGGGACAGAGATTCCGGGGCTTAAGAAATTCTTTGAGAACCTGACCACCATTGGCTACCAAGGCGGCGTGTCGGTTGAGGCCACGGTGGGCGATGATTTGGAATCTGATTGCCGAGAAGCGGCAGCGGCTCTACGTTCGTTGTTTACTTAAAGGCTGCCACAAGACCACCGAACGCACGGGCAGTTGTTATTTGTTTAGGCCAGCGGCTTCCGGGAGAGTCGCCCGGTACTCGCTGTACGATTTCGCGAACGGTTTCTTCGCATCATTGATTGAAAAACCGGTTTTCGAACTTTTGCAACAAGTTGTCAAACTGATCTATCAAATCGACAAGATCTTCGTGCGGGAGTTTCTGCAACGCCAGCATGCGTTGAATTCGTCGGTGAGTCGGTACGACGTGTCGATCCGGGCGGTGTGGAGGTTCCACGACAACAACATCGCCTGGGGCCGTGCCTTCGTAACAAGTTGTGCTGGGAACGGCCCGGATACTATCGCGAATTCGTAAGAAACGGTCATCCGATTGATAGATGGCAGCCGCATCTCTCAGACACCTGACGATGTGTGACGGGCTCGACACAAGGAATACTTCGTCGACTCCTCGCTCAACAAAAATCTCGCCCGCGTGGCGAATTTCATCCGCCGTGTTCATGGAGTCGACATCCAAAACGACTTTCGACAGGATTGAGTCTGCGAAGTCTGCTATTGTTTCTGGCGACTGCAGCTCCGGAATCTCACGCCAAAGTGCATCGAAGCGGGACAACCTGTCGAAGTAGAGTCGCAGATATTCAAAAGAATAATCAGCTTCCGACAATTCGCGATTCGAATTCTCAAAGTCACCGAATTGAAATTTCTTCTGGGAAGCACCGGTCCCCATAATGATAACATCTGCTTCTGTTTGATAGGCAACCAGCAGGCCCTGGGGGATCCGTCCAGTCTGGTTCGGTGGATCGCCCCAGGCAACATGTCGCCAGTTTTCAATATTCAGGTTGCAACCATGAATAAGTACGCCAGTTCTCATTTACTTGTGTTCCATGCTTCAATAGAAATTGACGGGAAACTTTGCTGAAAAATCAGCAGCTAAAAACGATACGCAACACGCCTTAAGAGTCTTCTCCCAATTTGTCTTCCAGGCGACGAAGCCGTTCCTCGATCTGCATCAGCTTTTGCAAAATTAGAATATGAGTCTTTTTGGCATCGATGCCGACCGGACTGGAGTCGCTATGAATTTCCTTTGCGATTCGATCGTAAACTTCCTTGTCATTATCCATCGTGCACTCAAAACAGAAAAGGAATTAAACGCTTGGTATTCTCGGCGTAAGAATCATACTCAGCAAAACGATCCCGAAGCTGTAATTCTTCGTAGTAGATCTTGCTGCCTAAAACCAGCCCCAAGGATACCAGCATTGCGAACGACCATAAAGCACCGTCAGACATTACAAAGCCGCCACAGAACAGCAGAAGCGCTAGATACATTGGATGGCGAACAATCCGGTAAGGCCCAACGACTTTCAAAACCGCGGTCTTCTTGAGTTCAGGCGAGACATTTATAGAGCGTCCCATCGCGATGAGCGCCCAAATGCCCAGGCCAATCCCGCTCAAGGTCATGATGACACAGCCCCAATGGCCGAACGGTGAACCAGACGTCGCCACAATCAAGATCACGAACAGGAACTGAGCAAATACCAGCAACCTGAATATCCACTTGACTCTTGGGCACGTTAAATCGCACGCCGCTGGTTGCGTTCGCTCCAACTCGTCACTCATTGATTTCAGCATCTGGACGTAGCTCCCTTTGAGGTGAGAAATTTCTCCGGCAACAAAGCTGCCTTTAGAACGGGTTCAGAGCGTAGTCTTGTTGGGCAAGAATCGCATGGATTGTCAGAACTCGGACCACCTACGAGCGTGTCGTCACCGTCGTCTCCAAAGATATCGGCGCCGAGTCCGGGACCATCAACCGTGATCGTGTCGTTGAGCCAGCCGGGGAGCAATGTCTACTGCAAACACCCACCCATCGTCGCCTGTTTTTCTGGAAAACAGGCGAGTGAACAGGCCGGTGCCTGCTCCAACATCAGCAACTACATTTCCCTTTTCGATTTTGCATGCTGCGACAATATCGTTACGAGTCAAATAGATTTCGCGACTTTCTAATTCAAATCGCTGAACCATTTCATCAACGCTAAGATCCGGATCTTTAAAGCTCTTGTTAATGCCAGGTTTAACGCTCTGCTCGCCGTTCATCACAGGTCCCGCCTGCTGCCGTTTGATGTAGTCGAGTGCTTTCTCCTCGATGAATGGCGTTCTTAATCCGATTTCTTTTGCTTCTGCCAAAGCCGTTTTCAAATCGACACCTTCGTCAAGAACACGAAACGGAAGCCAAACTCCGCCGACTCGGTTGGCAGAACCGCAGTGGAACAGCGTCGTTTCCGATTTATCACGTAACAGTTTTCGGATTTGGTCGAAGACTTCATCAGTCAGCGTTTCCGGTGCACGGAACGGGATCTTGATGAATTTCATGCCGGCTGCTTCAACGGCGGCTTGCTCATCCCAGTCGATCTCACCATCTGTTCGCAAAGTGATCACTCGTTTAACCTTGGCGTCGCCGATTATTTTCAGATCGTCTTTGGTAAACTGCCCCGCGAAAAACAGTTTGTCAGCTTGATGCACATTCTTCGTAGTGCCAAGTTTAGATTTCTTGATGTCTGGAGCGGCCTTTGTCTGTGCAGGTGCTTCCTGTTGGGTTGCTTGGCCAACCAATTGTATTTGCCAGGCAGGCTGCACGAGAAACAATGCAAAACAGATGGATAGGTTGATCTTTGATCTCATGGCAAAAATAGTCTCCGCTTGCACAGAAGCATGTTGGGTTTTGATTTGTGTGATTCGATTTTCGCCGAAATCACTTGCTGTGTCAGTACCCGAAGCGCAGCCTGACATTTTGAATGTGCCATTTGGTAGCGTTTGGCGGCGTCTTGTGTGACAGGAGGTGGAGCCTCACATCCCTTGAGCGCGTGGAACCCGCAACTCAACTAGTCGGCTCGCAAGCGGTAGAGCAAGACATTGAGAGCGAGTTTGATTGCGTCTTCGCGCGTGTAGCTCTCACAATGTGAGAGCGTAGCGTTTTCCAGAGCACAACTCAGATCGATAGGCGAATAGACAACGACATAACGGCCGTCGATTTCGATCCCTTTGAATTGCGGAGTCACCCTGCGACGAGCAAACCCGTCGTTTGCCGTGCGATCCGGCTTGGTAATGGTCACCGTTGAGATATTCTGGCCGCCGTAGTAATCCGTCCAGATTGGATGATTCGACGGAATTGGCTTGAGTTCTCCGCCGGGCACGATCCGTTCGATTTGCTTTTCAAATGCCTCGTGGAACTGACTGTTGCTGCAGATCGAATCGGCAAAGATGAACCCGCGGTCTCCACCTTTGACATAGGCCGCCAATGCTTCGACTTCCGCGTTCTTGAAAAAGAACTGATTGCGGCCATGCATGAAAACGAACGGATGATCGAACAATTGCTCCGGCACCGGCGAGACCAGCTTCTTTTCCATATCGACGGTAAGCCCGTAATCGTTGGCAAGCCTCAAGACATGCCTCCATGCGTTCGGAGCATCGTCCGAACCACCACGATGGTCCAACTTGGGAAGCACTAGGGCGCGGTTGTTTAATACCGAAATTGCTTTGTTGTTGATTTGCGGTAAATCCAGCTTGTCGCGAACCTGGCGGCCCGTTGCATACGACACGATATTGACACCAATCTCGCGGGCGTATTGAACTTGCGATTTCGCTCGCCGCGGTAACTGATCCAGGATCGCCGTTCGATTCAATTGCCAGTGACCGGTTAAACTTTTCGGACAATAGATCACACTTGTTCGGCAACAAGCTTGCAGACCAAGCACGGGCCAATTCGGATCCGGCTGAAGAACAAAATGCGAATTCCAGATGGGGTGAGTGGCTCCAATCGGCTCAAGCGGCGTGTCTGGAAACAGCTCCGCCATCAACTGTCGGAATTTGCGATCAAATGCAACATTGTTCCCACAGCCGTTACCCTGATTCGCTTCGGCAAAAATGAAGTTTCCATTTTCGATATACGCTTTCAAGGCTCGTTTCTGTGCGGGCGTCAAATCCAGTTGATCCCGTCCGGAAATGAACAACACTGGAGTTTCGGCAAGATCCTGGACCTCAGCCCGGCTACCGTCGATCGTTTGCCAGTTGAGTTTAGTTTTCCATTGGGATTCAAGCTCACGGGTCAGGTAGTGCACACCTTGCGGATGCCTGTTCCAATCATCGCCGGCACCAAACTTGTACTTCCCGACCACGATCGGGCGTTTACCCTTGGCCAGAAACAGCAACCCAAAAGCAGTTGCAATGTCTTGTTTCGTTTCACCAAACGTTCCGGTGCCTTTCCACGAGCCATCCGTGTTTTGCGACCGAACCAAATGCTCAGCTCCTTCTCGGTACCAGTCATGAGCACCGATAAACCGACGGCCTGCCAACCTAGCCGCACGCTCCATCCCATAGAGATAGTAAAATTTTGCATTAATCCTTCCCTGGCCCCTTGGGAACGGATTCGCCCGGACGGAAAAATGTTTCGCCATCCACAACAATGCACGCTCAATCTTTTCGGAGTTCTGATTTGTCCGACAGCAGCGAACTTCACCACCTTTCAAATAGTCTTTCGCGTTGGCCAGGTTTTCCTCCGCGATAATCACCGACGAAATTCCGGCACAGGTCATACTTCCGTTGACTCGATTGCCCGTGATGTCGTACCCGAAACCGCCAGTCCTGGTGTTGAAACATTTGTCCCAATAAATAAGTGCCCGCTCCCAGACCTTCTCGGGCACTTTCACCCCAACCTTGCTCGCTTCGTGTAACCCCAGTAGCGCGTATTGAGCGTTCGAAGAGTCAGCGATCGCGTTGTTATTGAGTGGGTAGCTCCAACCACCGATTGCTGGTCCACTTTTGAGTTGTTGTTCAATCAACCAATCGACATCATTCTTGATCTCACGTCGATAAAGCTGCCCCTTAGGATCAGCTGCCGCTAAGACCATGATTCGCAGAGCAGCGACGTAGGTCGATAGCCGCTCATTCGGCAATTGAACCAGCCGTTCGATCGCAGCCTGCATCTCGCGGCTTTCTGGCGACAAACCGGCATTGAGCAGCGCCAAAGTCACCAAGGCAGTGGTGCCTTCAGGATGTCGGGATTGGTTGACGTCCGACCAACCGCCGATCCCCAGTTGGCTGCGCAGCAGGTACTTCGTCCCGCGTTCGATACTGCGTCGTACCTGAGCGGCAGAAATCTCCTGTGCCTTCAGGTCGCCAGACGGACAAATCAATGCCAACACGACAAAACATGCCCATGGCAATACAATCCCGAATTGTCGCGCGGTTCTCATATCTGCAACTTACTAAATTGGGGGAAAAGTTAAAATGAGAATTGAATTCGAAAAAGTTAAAGTCCATCCCTATTATTCCTGCTGCCTGAAATCAAGTCTACACGAAGTTTATTGGTAGACAGTCGGGCATTGGGCATTATCTGATCGGGAGTGCCGCGTTGCTGGGACAAAGCCAGTTCCGTAAAATTCAACAGCGTCTGGCAATAAGTCCCGAGCGATCAAGACACATTGAGAGGAAACTGTGACAAGCAAGCAACGAAGCCTGGGAGACGTCCTACAGGAATTTGCCAACCATCGCCAATTGATGCGCGAAGAACTGGGCAAAGTCATTATCGGGCAGGATGAAGTCATCGAGCAGTTGTTTGCCGCGATTTTCACCCGCGGGCATTGTTTACTGGAAGGTGTCCCGGGTCTGGCAAAGACTTTGATGGTCAGCACGATTTCTCGAATCCTCGACGTCAATTTCAAACGGATCCAATTCACGCCCGACTTGATGCCTTCGGACATTACCGGAACCAATGTTCTCGAAGAAGACGATCAGGGGAAAAGAATTTTCCGATTCGTTGAAGGCCCGGTCTTCACGAACATCCTGCTGGCAGACGAGATCAACCGAACGCCTCCGAAGACTCAGGCCGCATTACTGCAGGCGATGCAGGAACGCGAGATATCCGTCGGTCGCGAAACCTATGACTTGCCGAACCCGTTCTTTACGATAGCGACGCAAAACCCAATTGAGCAGGAAGGAACGTATCCGCTTCCGGAAGCTCAGTTGGACAGATTCATGTTCAACATCAAGGTCGGCTATCCGACGGCCTCGGAAGAAGAACGGATCTTGTCGGCAACCAGTTCTGGTGACAAGCCAGAGGTTAAGAAAGTACTGTCTGCAAAAGCGATTCTTAATTTGCAAAAGCTGGTCAACAGCGTCGCGGTTTCTGACTATGTCGTGAAGTACGTGGCTCGGTTGGTTCGCTCGACTCGACCAGCCGCCGAAGAGGCACCGGAGTTCGTCAAGGAGTTGGTTGATTGGGGAGCCGGTCCGCGAGCGGGGATGTTTTTGATTTCCGGCGGGAAAGCGATGGCTGCGATGGACGGTCGATTTTCGATCGCAGTTGAGGATATTCGAAAAGTTGCGTTGCCTGTGTTGCGACATCGTATCTCGACCAATTTTCAGGCGCAGGCGGAGGGAATGAACAGTGAAACCGTTATCGAACGACTGTTGAAGGAAATCCCGGAACCCAAGATCGACAAGTTTGAATCGTAAATCGCGCCGCAAGACGCGAACTCCGCGGCCTCCGCAAACAGAACCGCATTCCCTATTCTTGCCAATTGTTAATTATGGCAGTCGAAAAATACCTTAAACCAGAAGTCATCAATCAGATCAAGCGACTTGATCTGCGGGCTCAGTTTGTTGTCAAAGGGTTCCTGCACGGTTTGCATTCCAGCCCGTTTCACGGTTTTAGTGTCGAATTTTCTGAGCATCGCAAATACGCACCGGGTGATGACCCGAAAGATATCGACTGGCAGGTCTTTGCCAAAACTGAAAAGTACTACGTTAAGAAGTTTGAAGCGGAAACCAACATCAGTGGTTACCTGGTCATGGACCTCAGCCGCTCGATGGGATACACGTACCGTCAGGAGCTATCGAAATTCGATTATTCGATTTGCCTGGCCGCCGCGCTGGCGTACCTGATGATCTCGCAACAAGACCCGGTCGGCGTGATCACCTTCAATGAAAAGATTCGCGAAAGCTTGCCTCCACGTTCCAAACGAGCCCAGCTGGGGAACTTGCTGTCGTTGCTGGCCAAGCTGAAACCGGAAGGTCAGACCGATTTTAAACACAGTTTGACCCAGATGGCCGCGATGCTGAAGAACCGCAGCTTGCTGATGATTTTTTCGGACCTGCTGGTCGAAGACGAATCAACCATGGACGCGCTGTATCGCCTGCGTCATGGTGGGCACGATATCATCCTGTTCCATGTCCTTGATGAAGCTGAAGTCAACTTTCCTTTTACCGGACCATGTCGACTGACCGATCCGGAATCTGGTCAGGAAGTAAAAGTTGATGCCGATGGCTTTCGCAACGAATACATGGAACAGGTAAAAGAGTTCCGCGATGACTTGGCGCTGAACTGTAGCAATAGCGGTATTGATTATGTGCCAATCGATACCAGCATGCAGTTCGACAAAGCGTTGATCGAGTATCTGCACAGTCGACGGGCGAGGTTCTAGGATGGTCTGGGCCAATCTTATCGTCCTGGGGCTGGGAGGCGCGTTGTTGACGTTACCGGTGATTCTGCATTTCTTGATGCAGCCCAAGCCGAAGGTCCTCGAATTTCCGGCGTTGAAGTTCGTCCGCAAACGAGAATTCACCAACCGTACACGCGTTCGATTACGGCACTTCGTCCTGTTGCTGATGCGGTGCCTGTTGATCCTGCTGATGGCCGCGGCACTGGCGGGGCCGTCTGTCGCGTCCCGGGAGTTCGGGCAATGGGTGACGTTGGGCGGCGTTGGAGTCTCCGGGCTGCTGGTCGCGTTGGCGTTGGCAATGGTTTTGTTGCATCCAGAAAAACGAAAGTCATGGCTGGCTGGAATCATGGCGGCCGTGCTAGTGGGACACTTGTTGTACGGTGCCTGGGCAGGGTACCAATTGATGACGTCGCCTTCGGCCCAATTGATCGGAGATTCGGAATCACCGATTTCTGCGCTGATCGTTGTCGATACCTCCGCGCGAATGGGTTACAAGTACGAGAATCAGACCAACCTCGAGCGTGCGCAGGAATTCAGCCGCTGGTTAATTGACCAGTTCCCGTCAGACAGTCAGGTCTGCGTGTTGGGGACTGACAATGACGCCCCGTTTTATTCGGTTGACGTAGGAGCGGCTCGCAACCGCATCGGCAATCTGGACATTGATTACGCAGCCGTTTCTATTCCCGATCGTTTGTCAAAAGCGGTTTCTTTGTTTGACGATGCACTGCATGAACGGAAAGAAATCTATCTGGTTACCGATTTGACTCGGCGCAGTTGGGAAGCGACTCGATCAGACTTGCTTAAAACCCTGGAACTTGAGGAATCGTTGTCTTTGTATGTTGTCGACGTCGGTGCCCCGGATGTCAGCAACTTTTCCCTCGCTCCTTTGACAGTCGAACCGCAGACGTTGACTCCCGGTGGCGGATTCAAAGTTGCGACATCCGTTTCCCGGATTGGTTCGGCAACGCAGCGTAACATCCGCTTGCGATTGGAAAGGCCAGACAACACAAGGCCCGTCGTTCGCGATCGAAAAGTACTCGTTCCGGAACAATTTATCGAGCGAAACAGTCTGGTAGATATACCCTTCAACGGTACTTTGCCGGTTGATTTCAATTTCTCGGAGAAGCTCCCGTTTGGAACGCACCACGGCACGATCGAAATTGTGGGTGATGACTCGCTGGCCGTCGATAACCAGCGTTTCTTCACAATTGAAGTCCGACCGACTTGGGAGGTGCTCGTCGTCAAAGGACGAGATGTAACCCCAGATAACCTGACCGAGGCTTTGGTTGATGAGGCTGATTTGAGTTTGTTCCAATGCACCGTGGTTGAGCAAAACGCCCTCCCCAGTCGATTGGATAAGTTCGATGCGGTCTTCTTTCTGGATCCTGAGCCAGGTATCTCGGATACCACCTGGGGGGCATTGCGGAAATACGTGGCCAACGGACGGGGCTTGGGATTTTTCCTCGGTGCCAACGCGGCGTCCGGAGCATTCGGGCACGAGACGTTTCAATCACCGGCTGCCCAGACAATACTGACCGGGAAACTTAGCCGCCAATGGCGACGTCCGGACGCGGGTTTGTTCTTGAGTCCAGGCAATCTGACGCATCCCATCTTCGCGCCGTTTCGCGAATGGGACACCGCTGTTCCTTGGAATCAATTCCCCGTATTTATCCATTGGGGATTGGAAGCGGACGAGCAATGGAGCGAGCTACCGACACAAACTATTTTGCAATACGGGAACGGGATGCCAGCGATCGTTGAACGGCAAATCGGTGAAGGTCGCGTGTTGATAATGACGACTCCAATTACCGAATCGGCAAATATCTCCGGCCGCGATACGTGGAACGAGTTGTTTACTGGCCTGCCACTGCCGGCGTGGCTGCTGGTCAAGCAAATGAGTGAACACCTGGTGCAGAGCCAGTCAGATCGGCTGAACCTTTCGATCGGCCAAATGGCTGCCATGAAGAACGATATCCGCGAGTACCCTAGCGAGTATCGAATCTTTACGCCTCGGACCACGGGGACTCCCGAGAAGATCGTCGCGACCGAAAATTCGGTTCGTTACCGATTCACGACCAGCCCCGGCCACTACCGATTGAAGGGCAGTCTAAACGAGCCGGTGTTGCGAGGCTTCAGTGTTAACCTTGCTGATGGTGAAACCGACTTGACTCGGATTGATCCTGCCAGCCTGGATGCTGTACTGGGAGCCGACAGGTACCAACTGGCCACCAAACGCGATGAACTTCAACGCCAGCAAGGTTCGATGCGAAGAGGGCAGGAGTTCTACCCGTTGCTATTGTTAATGCTGGTCGTTTTACTTGGGACCGAATATTTGTTGTCAAACCGTTTTTATAGCTGACATGCAGGACTGGACGATACAACCGATCGCTTCGCCGACATTGCTGGTAATCGCAGCAAGCGTCCTCGTTGCGCTGCTGCTGTTTGGCCCGGCGTTCAGCAAGGTCACGGCTCGCCGACGCTGGTGGTTGACGTTGGTACGACTAACCGTGATCGGGCTTGCGTTCCTTGCCACTCTGCGTCCCGGCTGCGTACAAAAAATCGAGCGCAGCCAATCAGCGACAGTCCTGTTCCTGGCGGATACTTCTCGCTCAATGACTTTGCCGCACCGCGAAGACGATTCGACCCGTTTCGCGGCTTTGCGAGAAATGTTGGAGGACAACCAGGGACTTGTGAATCAGCTGGTCGAGAAAGGTATTGCGTTCCGGTTCCAAGGTTTCGACACGCAGCTATCGGAAATCGAGTTCCGCGATGGCGAAGTCGTACTGCCGGACGAAGCAACAGGCGGCGAGACGGATATCGGCAGCTCTGTCTTTGAATCGGCGATTCAGGCACGGCGAGAAAGATTGGTCGCGGTCATCGTTGCGAGTGATGGAGTCCAGACCGCGCTGGATCCGAAAATCGAGTTGTCTCAAGCCGCTGATGTGTTGAACGACATGTCGGTTCCTTTGTTCTCGGTCCCGTTCGGATTGCCAGGCGATACCGGGCAGGTTGCCGATGTTGCGGTTTTGCGTTTGCCCGAGCAACATCGAATTGCGGTCAAGAATCAATTGAATGTTCAGGCAACGGTGTCTGCGCGGGGGTATGCCAACCAGCCAGTCCAGGTGGAGTTGTATGTGACTGACGCCGAAGGCATCGAGCAGCTGGTTGATACGACTACTTTCACTCCGACGCAAGCTTACGTAGAAGAAAAGGTCTTGCTGCGACACATCCCGTCGGAACCGGGGCAGTTTCGGATGCGGGTTCGGGCGACTCCAAACGGTAATGAACTGGCGACTCGAAACAACGAGCTGCCCTCATTCCTGAATGTTTACGATGGCGGTTTGCGAGTGCTGTACCTTGACGGAAACGCAGGTTGGGAGCAAAGTTTTCTGCGACGAAAAATCGCGTCCGCTGCACAAGATGTCGAGTTGGTGATCTTCACGATCAACTCCGACGAGAACAGCCGCCAGCAATGGCCGCTGGGAGGTGACTTAACCCGCTGGTTGCAGGATCCGACGTTCGATGTGTTTATCATCGGCGACGTCGATTCAGCGGCACTGTATGACAAACGAAATCAAACCGAAAATCTTGATTTGATAGTGGATGCAGTCGACCGCGGCAAAGGACTGCTGATGCTTGGTGGCTCGCACAGTTTCGGGCCTGGTGGTTACCACTCGACACCGCTGGATGACGTGCTTCCTATCAAAATGAATCTCGATGAGCGGCAGGATTTTCCGCCGGCGGAGTTGCGTCGTGACCTGCACATTAACGAACCAATCAAACTCGTTCCGGCAAAAGATCACTTCGTCACTCGATTGGGTTCTGAGGAAAACTATCGCACTGCGTGGCAGGCGTTACCGGAACTTGCCGGTGCGAACTACTTTGTCGGTGTCAAAGACAATGCCGAGGTGTTATTGGAAACGGAATCCGGGAACCCGGTGCTGGTGGCAGGAAGGCTGGGTGGGCGTGTGCTTGCCTTTGGTGGTGATTCCACCTGGCGATGGGTCATGCAGGACTACGAGGATGAATTCAAACAGTTCTGGCGACAGATCCTGTTGTGGCTTGCCGAACAAGATGGACGAGAGAAGAACAGCGTTTGGATTGATCTGCCGCAACGGAGGTTCCAGCCCAACAGCTACATTTCGTTCGCCTGCCGCGCCAGCAACCAGATGGGTTCGCTGATTGATGATGCGACTTTTTCGGCCCAGCTCGTCAAGCCGGATCAATCGACGATCGAATTGGCCATCGATCCGGCCAGCCACAAGGGTGAGATCCTGGAGGACGTGCTGGCTGAACCTGGCGTTTACCAGATACTACTTTCGGGCAGCCACCAAGGCAAAGCTCTGGGCGATTCCAAGTTCGAGTTCGTGGTGTTCGATCGTGACAAGGAAAAAGCGATCGCTGCGGCCGATCCCGACCAGATGGCACGGTTGGCCGCCCAGACGCAAGCCCACGGAGGCCGAGTCGTTTTGCCAGAAGATTTCGCCAGTTTACTGGAATCGCTGCGTGACAACCCGCCAGAGTCGATTGAGGTACCTTTGAAGTGGCAGCTGGGACAGACCTGGTGGGACGGAGCGATTTATCTGGCGTTTTTTACTGCTCTGTTGATGCTCGAATGGGTGCTGCGGAAAAAATGGGGGCTTGTTTGAGCTGGCACGCTCAAACTACTGGCTGATCCCGTTTTGTATTCCAAAGTACCGGCTGAAACCGTTGGTGTGCTGGTATTGTTCTGAGCGGACCTGTCTTGTGCCCGGAAGCTGGCAATTGACTGTTATTGGGTGTAATCGTCACCGAGTCATCGAATTTCCGGTTAATTTTCGAAGCGGAATCTGTCGCCACAGGGTAATTTGCATAAAATGAGATTGAGATTGCTCGGGTCGTCTCGCCATTGAATCTACCTTTCTGAAATGGCGAGCTGGCTCTTCACTGAAAAATACCTCTCCGAATGCATGGAGTATTGAAGATGCAAAAAACTTTATTGAGTTGTTCATTGGCGGTCGTTTTTGGATTCGCAAGCTTCGCAGTTGCACAAGATGAGACAGCGACGGCTGACGGCGCGAAAGCCAGCCAGGAACAGGCCAAGTCGAACTTGGAAGAAGCCGCCGAAATGACGCAGATCATTATGTCCAAGATGTTGCTGAAGGCTGGACTCGACGGTGACCAAACGTCGAAGGTTGACGCCATTCTCAAGGCCAATGTCAAAGACATGGTCTTTAAACGGGATGAGCTGACTAAGTTTTTGTCGAAAGAACAACAGCAGACTTACAACGCTGCAATGAAGATGGCGAAGAAAGCCAAGTACGACAAGGACAAGGCCGAAGATTACTCGCTGCGAAAATTGAAGCTTAAGCCAGAACAAATTGATGCTTACAAGAAATTGAAAATGGAAGTGGACGGGATCAACCGCAAGATCTTTGTTTCGATCGGCCAAATCATGACTCCGGAACAACTGGAAAAAGTTCCAATGTTCAAAGAAATGATGCCCAAGGCTGAATCAACTACAGCCGGATCAGCCACCAAAGGTGGTTCCGGTGCGAAGGCTGGATCTGACGCGAAGGCTGGATCTGACGCGAAGGCTGG
>CAZXLW010000091.1:0-18592 GCA_964641465.1 uncultured Pirellulaceae bacterium
TTTGTGCCCACACCACGACTCAACTTTGTCTCGAACGCTTCATCTCGGCGTTGCCGGAGTCTTCATTCTTTTCGCAGTTATCAGTCGAACCAAGAGATCGAAAACTGCGTTCGCGCCTGCTCCAAGCGAGTGGAACCTGCGTTCTCCGATCGCAATTGCATTTGGGCTGTTCGTTCTTTATGTCGTGTTTAATTTTTTCTACAATCAATTTGTTCAGTTGGAGATCGGTGTGCCTACGATTTGTGACGGACAGGAAGCGTTAGTACTTCATGGAAAAGTCGTCAAAGACGTTTCAATGTCGGCCTACCACCTAAGTGAGTTACACTGGGTCCGTAGCATGTCCGGTCATTGGATGCTTTTCTATGGAGTGTTCTTTTCTACGGTCAGGTGGATTCTTCGGCAAATGATTGACCGCAAAGAGAAAGATGAACCTAGTCCGTAGGGTCCGTTTCCCAGACGAACTGCCTTGACCTGAGTTGATGTTGCTTTGACATGAGTGGAAGGGTGCCATGTTTACGCGAGCGGAGGTGGTAATGTGTGCCGTACCGCCCGAGAATGCTCACGCCGCGTTGACCAGTGCCTCATCCCTGGCGTAAGCATGCCGTTGCAGGGAGTTGGCTTATTCCTGGAAAGGCGAGAGCATGGCACACACTAGAACTCTAAAACCAGGGACACAAACTTCTCATTAGCTTGGAAGGATAACTAGCGCCGAACAGGCTAAGCTTATGGACTAACCGCGATTGCGGGTTTCGTACGACTGTCGGCGGCAACCGTTTCGTGCTCATCGTCGTCGAACGGGTCATTGTCGAGCGGAACACCAAACATTTGTGACGCTGAACCATACAGGTTGTAGAAAATCGGAACGAGGAACAGGATCAGAAACGTACCGGTCATCAAACCGAATATCAAACTCGCGGCCATCGGGATCAATACTTGAGCTTGCAGCGAAGTCTCCAACAGCATGGGGAACAGCCCCGCGACCGTGGTCATGGAGGTCAACATGATTGGTCGGAAACGGCGCATGCCGGCTTGCTCCAAAGCTTCCATCAGCGGAGTCCCCGAACGAATTCGGCGATTGATAAAATCAACCAGGACGATCGAGTCATTGACCACGACTCCTGTCAAAGCGATCAGGCCAAAAAAGCTGAACAGCGTCAACTCAAGCCCGAGGATCGCGTGCCCGACGACGGCTCCCAACCAACCAAACGGGATGATCGCCAGAATAATGATCGGTTGAACATAGGAACGGAATTGCAGAGTCAACAAAACATACATGCAAAGCAAAGCTACGCAGAACCCTGACATCATGCTGATAAAGGACTCGATCGTATCCGCCTGCTCACCTTCCCAATTGACTGCAAAACTGGTCCCGTACTTCTGTTCGAACTCTTCGATTACTTCCGGGATGATCTTTGATCGCAACTCGAAGTTCACTTTGACTGGTTCCGCGATCTTCTTGTCGACATCAGCCAGCACCGTGATCGCGCGACGCTGGTCCAGCCGGTTGACTTCTGAACTGGCGCGGGTGTATTCGATATCGGCGACCTCCGTGATTGGCCATTCGGTGTTGCTTACATCGCGGACCCGAATGTTTTCGAAGCTATCCATGTTGGCCCGTTCTTCACGCGGATAACGCACCATCAGCTTGACTTCGTGTCGGCCTCGCTGCAAGCGCATTACCTCGGCACCAAAATAAACCGTACGGATCGTGTTCGCCAAGACGTTCTCGTCGAGCCCCAGGGTTTTGCCGAGCTCGTTGAGCTTCAAGTTCATTTCCCACTTACCAGTACGCGAATCGTCTTCGATGTCGATCACGCCGTCGATCTTGGCCAAACGTTCCTTGCAGGCATCGGCGACCTCATCGAGATACACCGCATCTTTTTCGCTGCACAACAATTTGAATTCAATCGTATTGCCACCCGGGCCCATACTCTCCGAACCGAACTTAAGCACTTCCGAGCCAGCGATCTTAGGAACCTTGGCCCGCCAACGCTTAATGATTTCCTTGTTCGGTATATCACGATCATCGGTCGGGAATAACTGGACCTCAACGTTACTCACGTGGCTACCGTTCGTGACGCCAGTCGGCCCCTGCATTTCGTTGCCGACTTCGCCGATGCGTCGGTACAGATTGTTGATGAACGGCAATCCACCAGCTGCGATATGATCCTGTTCAACTTCTTTGATCGCACGCTGTATTTTAACGGCACCGTTCTTGGCAAAATCCGCCGACGTACCATCGGGGAACGCGAGAGTGGCACTGATCTCCGAGCCATCCATGTCTGGGAAAAATCCGAACGGAGCAATTTCCCCAACAACCAATCCCACGCAAACCAGGAAAAACGAAGTCGAAATGCTGAGAACCACCGGCTTGTTTTGCAACGACCATTTCAGTGCCGGGCCGTAAAGTCGATCGATGCACCACTGCATTGCTGCCGACGCCCGCTTGTTGACGATCCCGTGCAGATAGATCAGCAGCTTAAAGACATACAGGCAAACGCTGATCATCCGCAGGAACAGATTGTTGTCATGCGCGAGGTGAGCTGGCAGGATGAATGTACTTTCGACCAGAGAGATCACCAGCATCGCAATGACGGCAACCGGCATAATTGCGATAAATTTGCCCATCACGCCTGTCACAAACATCAGCGGCAAGAAAGCGATGATCGTTGTCGCGACTGACGCAAAAACACTCGGCAAGACTTCGACCGTTCCTTCAATCGCTGCCTGTACATAGGGCAAACCTTCGGTACGTTTTGTATAGATGTTCTCACCGATCACGATCGCATCGTCGACGACGATACCAAGTGCCATCAAGAACGAAAACATCGTCAACATATTGAGCGTGGCACCGGACATGTACAATACAAACCCTGCACCCAGGATCGAAACGGGAATTCCGACGGCAACCCAAAACGCCAAACGCAAGTCTAAAAACACAGCAAGCACGAGGAAGACAAGCAACAGCCCCTGCATCCCGTTACGAATCAAAAGCTCCATCCGGTCGCGAACGTCAACCGAAATATCGTTCCAAGTCGACAAGCTGTATCCGTCCGGAACTTTCTTGCGTTTCGTGTATTCCTGAACCGTTTCGACAATCGTAAACAAGTCTTCTGTGCTGGTTTTGGTGATGCGAATCGCGATCCCAGGTCGATTGTTGATGATGTGCGAGGACGTTTCTTCGGCAAACCCATCGACCACGATCCCGATGTCTCCCACCGTAATGACATCACCATTCGACTGACTCAGGATCGGAATCTCCGCAATGTCACCGCCAATTTCACGCTTATTGTTTCCGCGCAGCAACAGTTCCTGACTGGCAGTCTCCATCTTACCGCCGGGCATATCGACATTTTGCCGACGAAGAATTTGGGCAAATCCATCCAGGCTGATTCCAAACTGCCGCAACTTGTCTTCCGGTACTTCCACCGCAATTTCAAACGGTTTTTCAGCAATGATATCGGCACCGGATACGGCCGCACCTTTCGGCTGGAACATCCACGCCAACGATTTGCGTAAGAACGTCTGCGGAGGAACGGCCCGGAGTTCGGTTAGCTCGGTACGGATCTCTTCCGCCAATTCGCGCAGCTCCAGCTCAGCCTGCAGTTGACTGGTCGCCGAATCATTCTCAAGCTCAGGGCCCAGCACTCCGACCGTTATCGCAGGCGCACGGAAAATGATCTGACGTACATTGGGATCTTCGGAACTGGGTGGGAACGATGAAATCTGATCGATTTGAGAGCGGACGTCATTGAGGACTGGTTGGACGTCCGTGATATTGCTGCTCAACTCCAAAATCACATAGCCAAAATTCTCCTTGGCCACGGAAGTCATCTTTTTGACACCTTCGACATTGCTGACGACCGATTCGATCTTCTGGCAGATCCCTTCTTCGACTTCGTCCGGAGTCGCGCCTGGGAACGGAACGGTGACGAGCAGGATCTCCAACTCGAAGTTCGGAAACACTTCCCGTCGCATCACGACCATACTGACCGCGCCCACCAGAAGTGACGCGATCAACAATGTATTCATGGCAGGCGAATTCTTGATCGCCCAGCTGATTACTGGTTTCACGGCTGACCTCTTTCTGGTCGATTCACCGAATCTGTATCATCCGTGCGACTTGTTCGCACTTCTGTCGGCCGAGTCTCGTCGACAGCGTTTGATTCACGATTGCCGTCATCGCTGGCGACTCCCGACGGTTCTTTTAGCTGGACACGACCACCGACAGTCGGTTGCGGCAGCGGAGAAATAATCACCTGATCGCCGATCCGCATCTCGCTTTCGGCCAGTGAAACTACCACAAGAGGTTCGTTCGAAAGCGATTCTCGAACAGGCGTGCGGTCGATCACTTCCAAATCAAAACGATTCAGTTTCTCGTCGCGAACGATCCAAACATAGTCACCGGGTCGAACGGCTACCGCAGGCAACCCAGCCAGATCTTCGCCAGCCGATTCCGATGGAACCACCATCCGGCACTTAACATACATCCCACGTACCAACGCTCGCTCACCAGATCTGGAATCCACGACCGGATTTTCAACCAGGATTCGACACGGTATCGACTTGGTCCGTTCGTCGCGGCCGATTCCATCAAACCGTTCCAGCACGCCTTCCCATTGGATCCCGGGTTCGGCTTGATCAAAAATCTTCACGGCGACTCGAGGCAACTGATACACGCCGTTGTTTCGGGCAACCACGGGCGATTCAGCTTCGACTTTTTCCGTCGGCGTTGGCGCCGACGAGTACTTTCGAATCCAGGACAACTCGCCAGGCGTCAAGTTACACAACACTTCGGCACGGCTCGTATCTTCAAACACCAGCAACTCACGAGCGACCGTGACAAAATCACCGGGCTCGACTGACTCCCGCACAATGACCCCGTCAACCTCAGCCGTGATCACCGTCCGAGCTTTGCTGATTTCGGCTTTCTCCATCCTGTTCTGAATCATCTCTTTGGATGCTTTCAGCCGTTCCTTCCTGGCGAGCAACATATCGTACGTGTTTTGACGCTGAGTTCGCTGTGATTCGGAATTCAAAAGATCGCGTTTTGCACGATCGTACTCAGTCGCTGCCACCGCACCCTTGATACGTTCATACCGACTAAACTCCCGCTTTTGTAAGGCGTAGTCCGTTTTGGCGATCTCCAAATTCTTGATCGCACCACGAATCTCTTCTTCCGTTTCCTCCATCGTCCGGTCAGCCTGCCGCAACTCCGATTCAACCGTGCGAATCTCGAGTTCATAATCCTGCGGGTCGATTTCGAGCAGCTTGGTCCCTTTTGTGACAAAGTTCCCGGCTTCGCATGCGGGATACTTTTTCTTGACCCGCCCGCTGACTTGAGCAGCCACTGTAATTTCGCGAAATGGAACGACAGTGCCGGAAACCAGCAGATCGAGGTCACCTTGGAATTCGTCAACTGTTGCTGTATTGACCAGTGGGATCAACGCATCCGATTCCTTTTCGTTCGTCGCCTCACGCAAGTTGTACATAAAAAACAGCACCGCTGCGCCGACGAGCAGCACCAGTACCGAGATCGTGTACTTTACCGACTCCGGCAAGGACAGCTTTTTGTTGGGATCTAATTCGGTTGAATTCATAACAAGTTTCGATAGTTATTTTTGTTTTCGTGACTCAACCAACACATCGGATCGAGATTCTTTTCGCATGCCAAGCAACGAATGCATCGAGAACTGGGTCACATGCTCGACCAGTTCTTCAATCTCAAATCCAGTCTCGATGCCTTCATCTTCCAACACCCAGGCAGTGATGCTGCCGGCAAACCGGTAGTACATACACTGGCCAACAATGCTGAACGCCAGTTGCATCCGTTTTTGAGCGGTTAGTTCACGTTCGACAATTTCGTCGACAATCGTCATCAACCCTTCCAGAAAAGGGCGAAAGAAATCTTGCACCATTTTCCGGCATGCTTCTGTGGGTTCCATTACTTCTCGCATCAACAAGCGAACTTGCCAAGGTGCGGATTTTAAAGCCAGCATCCGATTCAATAGCATCGAGATATAAGCCCGCAGTTGGTCTTCCGCAGGAGTTCCCGGAATGCGTTCAGGATCGGGGACTTGTTCGACACGTGATTGTCGCGCAAAAATCACCGTGTCGATATACAACTGTTTCTTGTCACCGAAATAGTAATTAATACTTGCCAGATTGACGCCCGCCGAATCGCAAATTTCGCGTACGGTCGCAGAGCGAAAACCCTTGACCGCGAAGATCGGACCGGCAGCCAGCAAGATCTTTCTTTTGGTGGAGTCGAGGTCGGTCATATGCAAATTCCGAAACAAATTCGATAAGTCACTGAACCTGGATGCAAATTCCTGGTCCAGTCTTACATGGCACAGCCAAACAACTGATTTTGGCCAATACCTAATAGTGGGCACACCAGCTGAATTACTAACTGATCAAATCAGATCGCAAGGCTCGCTATTTAAACAACTGTATTAAACAAACGTTTGAAAACCAAGATTAGTTTCAATTCTGTCGACTTTTCTTGAAAAAACAGCCAATTTGCTCGATTGCGTCATCTGCGGCGCCAAATTAACTTTCCACTATGAGCAATTCTAAATTGCGGCGTCAGATTGCCTGGCAGGCCGCGAAGTTGATGTACGAACGGGAAGAATCCGAGTACTACCGAGCCAAGATGAAGGCTGCCCGCAAGATTCAAAAGGGCTGGGTCAAACCAGCTGACTTGCCGAGCAACGCCGAGATTCGCGACGAGATCCAAAAGCTTGCGATTCTGTTCGAGGGTGAGGAACGAAAGGCAAATCTTAAGGAGATGCGTTTGGCAGCTCTTTGGATTATGCAACACTTGGAAAAGTACCGTCCACGAATCATCGGGAGTGTGTTAACTGGGCACGTCCGGCAGGGCAGCGATATCGACATTCATGTGTTTTCCAACAGTGTCCAAGCAGTCGCATCGCTCCTTGAGTATTTGAACCTTCCATTCGAGATCGAATCGAAACGGGTGCGGAAAGACGGCGAGGAAACGACCTATCGACACATCCACGTCCGCGACAATTTCAATTTTGAGTTGACCGTCTATCCGGAGAACAAAGCCAGCTACGTTTTCAAGAGCTCGATAACTGGCAAAGCGATCGAAAGAGCGAGCATCGCTCAGTTCGAACAGATACTTGCAGCCGAGTATCCGGGTGTTGATTTCGAGAAAGAAATTGAACGTGTCGAAACGAAAGTCGACCCCTTCCAGGTTTTCGAGTTCTTGATGTTGCCGCTGGAGAATGTCAAACAGAATCCGGTTTATCATCCCGAAGGTGACGCCCTGTATCACAGCCTGCAGGTGTTTGACCTGGCCTGCGACCGACTACCGTACGATGAAGAATTTTTGCTCGCGGCACTGATGCATGATGTTGGCAAAGGTATTGATCCTCACGACCACGTCAACGCCGGATTGGAAGCGTTGGAAGGACTGATTAGCCAGCGGACGTATTGGTTGATCAAGAACCACATGCTTGCTCACCAGATTCGCGAAGGCAGCGTTGGCGCTCGGAAGATGCGTAGACTGCGTGAAAACGAAAGCTACGATGAGCTGATCATGTTGGGCGAGTGCGATCGGGGTGGAAGG
Source organism: uncultured Pirellulaceae bacterium (assembly GCA_964641465.1). Classification (GTDB taxonomy): domain Bacteria; phylum Planctomycetota; class Planctomycetia; order Pirellulales; family Pirellulaceae; genus Mariniblastus. Next base: position 7,595 of record CAZXLW010000091.1, read on the forward strand.
AAGTGCGGTGTTGAGGTGACAGAACTGGAAGATGCCCTCGACTACATCCGCAACCTCGAAAATTCATTTGGCTAGTGGTACTTCCAAGCTGAATTGACTAACTTCCAAGCTGAATTGAATAGATTGTGGCCCTGGTTTTGGGTGCCATGTCCACGCCTTTTCCAATAAAAAGCCAACTCCCAGCAACGGCATGCTTACGCTAAGGATGAGGCACTCGTCAATGCGGCGCGAGCATGCCTGGTCGGTACGGCACACTTTACCACCACCGCTCGCATAAACATGGCACCCGTCAATTCAGGTCTGACGAACCACTAGGCTACATTGAATTTGCTGAACCCGTCGACCATGTTCCCAAGACACGAGATGACTGTCGGAAAACTCAGGCGATTGCGAAAACTTAACGAAACAAGGGAAAACGATTCAGGTTAAACGCTTGGGCCATCCAAGGTTGCCAAAGAGTGAGTTGCGGTAGGTGGAGGCTCCAGCCGACACAAGAACCCGAAATGTGACGGCAGGAGCCTCCACTCTACCAAAAAATCCAACATAACTTTTGGAAGCATTTTTTTGAGCCCGTCTTCCCATCGAGACGTAACGGAATCAGGCGTATAATATTGGAGTCACACATCTGTCTGGAAATCAATTGAAAATTCCAACTATCACTATCGGAGCAACGCTCATTGGGCTCATCCTGTTGATGGGGCTGGCGAACAACGTTGCGGTTGCTCAGCTGACGCAACTCCGTCTCCAGATGCGTGATGGTTCGCTGTTAAATGTGACCGTTGATGAAGATGGCATCGATTGGCGAGACGTTCACAAAGACTTTGCGGCAGAACGGGTACTCTGGAAAGACATCCGGCAACTCACGCTCATAGAGTCCCCGGTTGGAAATCAGATCAAACATATCGAGAGTCTTTTTCGCCAGTTGACCAGTGAGAAATACTCGGAACGTGAGCAGGCAGAAACCGAACTTAAAAACCCAAGTGTCACCGCGCCTTTCCAATCCCTGCTCAAGAAACGGATGAGCGAGTCAGACGATTCGGAATTCTCGCACCGGCTGCGAAGGATTTTGTATGAACTCGAGGGCGTTGAATTCGACGTCGGAAGCGAATTCGACGGATTGCAGTTGGCGAATTCGGAATCGGTAACTGACCTCACTCGAAAAGGGGACGCCGGCGATCTGGTTATTGCTGGCAAAATCTTTGACGGCAACAAAATCGCTTTCGACCGCTCGAATGTCCTTCGCGTCGTCAACGTCAGTACAACGCCGAAGGTGACTGCGACTCCTCCCACCCAAAACACTGCTCGGGCAATCACGAAGACTCATAACAAGATCGACCGGAAGTTGTTTAGTGTTAGTTCGGAAATGATTAGTTTCGAAACCGACCCTGCCGGAAACCCGATTTCAGTTCGCAAACAGGTGGATGACGTTTATAACGAACTCGGCCTGCTGATGCGAACCGAATTCGCCGGCTACATCGAACTCAATAAATATCCATTCAAATTTTGCCCGATCGAAACAGGCGACAAGTGCGTTTACCCATTTAATGCAAATACGCAAAAACGATTGCGCGGAGCTTCCATTATCTCATTTTGCAATCCTGGGCAGCCTAATGTCGTTGCGGGTGTATCGAAATTCGGCGTCTTCATTGAGAGCGTCGAGCATAGCCGCGACTTTGTTGTCGAAGCCTACAATTTTCGCAACCAGCTGATTGGGATGGTGGAGGCCTCGGATCAGGTTTGCATTTTCGCCGGTTTTGAAACGGCCGAACCAATCGTCAAAATTCGAATCGCGCGCAATGATGCGTTGACAGGTCTTGAACGCGAGATTGATGAGACGTATGCGTTCGATTGCGTCTTCATGGGCCCGACCAGTCCGATTGCTGAGCTGTACCACATTAACCGCAGCAAAACCAGGCTTGGTCCCTTTTCGACTCGTATCAACCTGAAGACGGGAGACCAGTTGATAGCGACCGAGTCCACGATCTCAACGGACCAGATCAAACTAACCAATCCGCACTCGCAAGAGTCAAACAGTTATCCGTGGTCTGAGGTCCGATCAGTCGCATTCGCGCAGCTGGATGACCAAACACGCAAAAACAAAACGATCAAGCTTCAGTTGGCTGATGGCTCGATTGTGAACACGGAGCCGGAGTCGATTTTTTCTTCGTTTGATTTTATCGGTCATGAATTTGATCAGCAAAAAGTCGTCGGGATCTGGTCAGAAACCTGTCGTTATCCACAAGATATCGAATTCCAGTTCAACAAACCCGTCATCGTGTATCCCGGTTGTCAGATCGTCGCCGACGAACTCGAAACGCTAAAGAATGGCTTTACCTGGAACAGTGAAACTTCGATCAAACACGTGCAAGACGTCGTGCTAAGTGATGGCGGCGATCCGTTCCAACGGATTGAAGATCCCGACCCGGATCTCACGCCGAAAGAGAATCGGGTTGAATTTACAGAGCCCAAGTCCGGCGAAGTCACCGGTTCCCCAACGCTTTGGTTCTCGAAACCCACTCCGGTGATTCCTGGCAATGGCCATATACACTTTAGCGACGGACAGTACTTTGTGCTCAATGGCGAAAATGGTTTTTCCATTGAAAAGATTGACAGTGGAAAACGAATGGTCGTTGTTAGACTGGGCGAATTGACTAAAGCTTACCCATTCACACGTCTGGTAAGCATCTCGTTGCCAAATTCAAAATTGCCCGGTCAATAAACAGCTTTCCCGCGTCGGTCGCTCGGATGTCGTGTTCGCGATAAACTCAAAATTTGCCACGCAATTCGTCAATTGCGCCTCCCGTGTTGTTTCGCACGTATTGAAGTCTTAAAATCTGGCTATTCAACAAAAGGAGTTTTAGTGTCACTATTCGAAGACAACAGATACCAGTACCGCGATACGTTCTTCATATTCTTTGAAGGGCAGCATCGACCTGATATCGAAAAGATTGAGGCTTGCCTGGCAGAACTGGGGCCTCGTTACAAAACCGTCCAACGAAAAGAACAAGACGGCGCGTTTGAGGCGCTGACGTTCGTCAGTCCGTATGATTTTTCTGCGATGGATATCGTTTCGCTGGAAGGCGAAGAGGTAACCAACCAGATCACGGAACTGATGGACGAGTTCCGCACGATGACGTTGACTGGCGACGAATCCACGAAATTGAGCAAGCTCCAGAACTGCAACGCACGTTTCGACATCTTTCACTTCGAACAAGTCGAAGGCGGAAACGAAGAACAGGCGCTGGATCCTGGCGGGTTGTTGCTGGTAATAGAAAAGCTGTCTGAATTGTGTGAAGGAATTCCACTCGATCCGCAAAGCCAATCGCTGTTGTAAGTCGTTCGAACTTGCTTCAATTGCTGTTGAAAACTCGGACTCGATTCAAAACGATCCATGCAAGCCAAAGAAATCAAGAACGGTAGCGTCGTGGTTTACCAGGACGCTCCGGTTATCATCGAAAAAGTTTCGGTACAATCTCCTTCAGCCCGCGGTAGCGCGATGCTGTACAAGTTTCGTGGACGGAATGTCGTTACGAAACAAAAGGTTGATATCACGCTCAAGGGCTCCGAATCTCTTAGCGAAGCTGACTTCCAGAAACGCAACGTGGATTTCATGTATGCGGATCCTACGCAAATGCATTTTCTCGATCAGCAGGACTATCAGCAATACAGCCTGGACATTCCTGATATCGAAAACGAAAGTCAGTTTATCAAGGATGGTCTCGAGGGCATCCTGGCGCTGCTGTACAACGATGAATGTGTCGGCATTCAGATTCCGGCGGCGGTGGAATTGAAGATCACTCAATGCGATCCTGGTGTGAAAGGAAACTCGGCGACCAGCCGCACCAAACCCGCGACTCTCGAAACAGGACTGGTGATCCAGGTTCCGGAGTATCTGAAGGAAGGCGAAGTTGTCAAAGTCGACACGCGATCTAACAGTTTCCTATCGCGAGCGTAAGTTCGTTGCATCAAGTTGATTGAATCCGCGCGCTATTGAATCATGGCTTCAAATTCGTCTTCTGAGATAATCGTAACGCCCAGGCTTTCAGCTTTCGTGCGTTTACTGCCCGCTTTTTCGCCAGCCAACAAGTAGTCCGTTTTCTTGGAAACGCTGGAGGAATTTTTGCCGCCATGTTGTTCGATCAATTGTTTGGCTTCGTCCCGCGAGTACTTGCTCAATTTACCGGTAACGACAAACGACTTGCCTGACAATTGATCGCCGACCGGTTTATCGGACGTGATATCCAGTTCCGTACTGACGCCTGCTGAGATCAAATCATCAACCGTGTCACGCCCGTACTCATTGTCGAAGAAATCATGCACGCTCTGGGCAATAATCTCGCCGACTTCGTCTACCGCTGAAATCTGTTCGACAGTGGCTTTCCGTAACGCCGCGATAGTTCCAAAGTTCCTGGCCAACGTTTTCGAGACGGTCGTACCGACATGCCGGATCGACAACGCGTTCAAAAGCCGATCGAGCCCGCGATCTTTGCTGTTTTGGATCGCCTTGACCAGTTTCGAACTCGATCCCTTTCCCATCCGAGGCAGCTCCTGGAGTTGTTCCACAGTCAAACGGTACAGGTCGCCGTAATTTTTAACCATGCCCTCTGTTACAATTTGATCGACGATCTTGTCCCCCAAACCCTCGATGTCCATGGCGTTTCGAGTCGCAAAGTAGCGAATGCGTTCTTTCACCTGTGCCGGGCAATGCAAATTCGTACAACGAATGTAGACACCGCCTTCATCCTTCGTCAATTCCGTTTCGCACTCCGGGCATTCGGTCGGGAATTTGTATTGTCGCAGTTTCTTACCGGACCGCTCATGTTTTTCAACGCGAACAATATGCGGGATGATCTTCCCTGCCTTCTCGACAACAACCGTGTCGCCAACCCGAATGTCCTTCCGTTCAATTTCCTCCGCGTTATGTAAACTTGCCCGACTGACGGTCGTACCGGCCAGTTCCACGGGTTCAAGGTTAGCCACCGGCGTGATCGCGCCTGTTTTGCCAACTTGAACGTCGATCGAATTCACGGTCGTGATCGCTTCGTACTTCTCCCACTTGTAGGCGATCAGCCAACGAGGGCTCTTCGATCGCGTGCCTAGTTGCTCACGCTGATCGAAGCGATTGAGTTTTATAACCAGGCCGTCGACTTCGAAATCAAGGTCGTGCAACGTGTCAACAATCTTTTCACAGTACTCTGCCGTTTTACCAATCGACTTGAATCCGCGAACTTTCGGAGTCGGCGGCAAGCCGAACTCACCGATCTCAGCGAGGAAGTCAAGATGATTGTCGCTCCGCATCCCTTCGCACTGCCCGGTCCCGTGGCAGAAGACTCTCAAGTTCCGTTCCGCACAAATCCTGGGATCAAGCAGTCGGATGCTGCCCGCGGTAACGTTTCTGGTATTCGCGTACGCAGGCTGGCCTTCGGCAGCTTGCCGCTCGTTCAAGTGAACCAGTTCCGAATTCGCCATGTAGACTTCACCACGCACTTCCAATAATTTCGGCGGCTTATCGGTAGCAAGTCGCAAGGGAACATCGGCGACGGTTCGAATGTTGTGGGTGATGTCGTCGCCGACTTCTCCGTTACCTCGCGTCAACGCGCGCACGAGCAACCCGTCTTCATAGATAAGGCTAGCTGCCACGCCGTCGATCTTCAGTTCCACAACCCACTCCGCCGGGCCGCCCAATGATTCCTCAATCTTGTTTCCGTACTCCAGCAGTTCCGGAATCCCATAGGTATTGTCGATCGAGAGCATCCGAACGACATGTGCGACCTGATTTAAATGCGGAACTGGAGCATCCCCAATCCTCTGTGTCGGACTGTCGGACTGAATCAGCTCGGGAAAATCAGCTTCCAGTTTCTTCAGTTCGTCGATTAAACGATCGTACTCAAGATCGCTAACCGTTGGCTTGGCCTCAACATAATACGCCTGATCGTGTTGTCGGATCTCGCGTGTGAGTTGGTCGATTTTTTTTCGTGCTGTTTCAAGAGACATGCTGGTCATCTGTATCTGTGCGACAAGTTAGTCAAAATCTGACGATTCGTTTGAGATCGGCCCGAAAAGCTGGCCGTTCCAGGAAAACAAATGCTTTCAATTGCTCATTTGTTCTATTAGTATCTAGAATCCGGTTGCAGTTAGCAATGCGATCATGCCGACCGCGATCATGCTGACCGGCCAGGGAATCATCATATTATCTGATCTGGGGAGACAGACTTTAGATGAGCAACAGTCGTTCGCTCGGTTCGGTGAATGAACTACAGGCGAGATTCAAACGTCAGTTTGAGCTTGACCAGAAATTCCGTGTGGAAGATATACTCGGCTCGTCCAGTCAGAGCAGCACATTTTCTGCGCACGAATTGGCGGAACTAATTGCCCTGGAAATCAAACTTCGCCAGGCGGCAGGTCAAAGCCTGGATCGTAGTGAATACTTCGATCGGTTCGACGGTCAAGCGCATACGATTGAGCTTCAATTCAAAAATTGCGATGACGAGAATTCTCGTTGCAGCTCGAGCCAGAATCGCAATGGTGAAGCCGTCGCCAGCCGATTCACAGCAGATTCAAACTACGCCCGCGATATTCCAGAACGAATCGGGCAATACGAACTGCATCAAACATTAGGTGAAGGTAGTTTCGGGATCGTGTTCCGTGCTACCGACACATCGACTGGTGCTACCGTTGCGCTGAAGTTCCCTCGCGAGCGAGTGTTGAAAACCGCAGAGCATCTGCGTCAATTCTACCAGGAAGCAGAAGCGTCCCGTACTCTGGAACATCCGGGGATCGTCCGCACGTTAGCAGTCGAGGACATCGATGGCTATCTTTTCCTGGTTCAGCAATACGTGGATGGGCCAGACCTCGGGTCGTTGCGAGATTCCGGTGCCTCTGTTCAAACCATTGTAAAAGTCTTGACCCAGATCGCGGACGCACTGGCTCATGCCCATCAGCTGGGTTACCTGCATCGCGACTTGAAGCCTACAAATATTTTACTTGCCGAATCGAACCAACCGCGAATTGTCGATTTTGGGCTCGCCGTTCACGAAAGCACGCAACGCAGTTCCAAAGGCCAGCGCTGTGGGTCGGTCGACTATATGTCTCCTGAGATGGTGCAAGGGCTTTCGCATCAACTGGACAGCCGGAGTGATATCTGGAGCGTGGGTGTCTGCATGTATTACCTGCTTTCAGGCCGCAAACCGTTTAACGGCGAGACACGGGATGAGATCTTCGAAGAGATCAAGAACCTAGACGCGCGGCCATTGCGGATGCTCAATCCCGAAATTGACGCCGAGTTGCAACGGATTTGCCTGCGCTGCCTCAACAAACGCAAAAAAGATCGCTATCCGACGGCTGATGAACTGGCCGAAGACTTGCGGGCTTGGCTGCAAACGCCCGTGCATTCTCAAGTCGAAGCACCGATCGTGCCTAAAGGGATTCGCTCGTTTGATGCGGAGGATTCTGATTTTTTCATTCGATTGTTACCCGGCCCGACCGATCGCCACGGCTTTCCGGCAAGTATACGGTTTTGGAAGACCCGGATCGAACGAACTGAAGGTGACGTGGTTCCGGTTGGAGTGATCTTTGGGTCCAGCGGATGCGGGAAATCGTCGTTCATCAAAGCCGGTTTGTTGCCCCACATTTCAGACAGCGTCACTCCCATATACATCGAGTCAACGGCGGCGGACACGGAAAGTCGATTGGCGCGGGCGATCTGTAACAGGTTCGAGGCTTTGCCAAAAGACTTGCCTTTGCCAGCTTTGTTGCGGACGCTGCACGAACACTTGGTGGAAACAGGAGGCCCGAAAGTTCTGATTGTGTTGGACCAGTTCGAGCAATGGCTGCATGCTTCCAGCAAAGAACAGGAAAACATGTTGATCGAAGCCGTCCGGATTTGCGACGGTGTCCACCTCCAATGCATTTTGACCATTCGCGATGACTTTTGGGTCAAGATCAGTTCGTTTGTCGACGAGCTGGACGTCAGCCTCAAGGAAAATGAAAATTTGTTGCGACTCGATCGCTTCACCACCAAGCATGCGCGGAAAATCCTGGCGGAATTTGGGCGAGCCTATGATTGTCTGCCGTGGGATCTGGTCGATCTGTCTAAGGAGCAAAACCAGTTTCTCGACGAAGCGATCGAGCAACTTGCCGAAGAAGATCGCGTGACTTCCGTCCGTCTTTCACTGTTGGCCGAAATGTTCAAAGATCGTACGTGGAGCCGCCAGGAGTTGCAACGAGTCGGCGGAGTATCCGGAATCGGAGAAACCTACCTGCAGGAAACATTTTCCAGTAAAGACGCGAAGCCTGAGTATCGTCGATTTAGTGAGCCTGTTCAACGAATACTCGAGGCGTTGTTACCTCCCGTCGGTCAGGAAATTCGCGATCATATGCGTTCGCGGGAACAACTGGCTGAAAACGTTGCTCTTGCCAAGCCGATGGAATTTGAGTCGGTGTTGCGGATCTTGAATGTCGACACCAGCTTAATTGCACCGACGGACCCGGAATCGTTGCGGCCAATTGATTCGGCCAACGATTCGCAAAGCGAAAATGAATATTTCCAATTGACCCATGACTACATGGTGCCGTCGATTCGAACCTGGCTCAACCGTAAGAAACGTGAATCCTGGCAAGGGCGGGCTCGGTTACGTTTGGATGAACTCGCCGATCACTACCAGCGCGGCCGCGATGCGAAATTCGTTCCATCGCTGGATGAGCTTGCTCGAATCCGTTGGGCCGTCCCGAATACACACTACAACGAAGCTCACCGCGAGTTGTTGTCAGTGGCCAACCGAAAGCACGGCATCCGCCTGGCGATCGTGGGTTTGATGCTCGCCGTTATTGTCGGCTGCTTCGCCAGTCTCTACCGATCCAACCGCGTTGGCCAGGCCGAAGCTGCACTGAAAAAATATCTTGAATGCCCTTCCCACCGATTGCCTCTAGAGCTTGCTAACTTAAAACCATATGCACCGTACTTCCAAGGTGATTTGGAGCGTGCCGCGCAGAACGAGAGCCATAAGATTCGAATGCGTGCCATCGTCGCGACGCGACATTTTTACAAGCAGGAATCATTGCTTTCGTGGGCAGGATCGAATGGTATGCTGGAACAACTAATCGATGAATTCACATCGCTTCCGGATCGCAAATTGGACCGATTTGAATTTGCTCATATCATTTCGTCTTTGTTACACGACCGGGAAAAAGCTGCAGAGGCCATATCCGAAGGGTTCAATGCGGAAAAATCCAATCAATGCAAAGCTCGACTGGCGTTGGCATCACTGATTTTAGATGACTCCCGTCCAGCCGAAGCATTGCTGACCAACGTCAAGAATCCAACTGCCGCGACACTGATGATTCACGACCTCCCGCAATATTGGCCCAAGGAACGCAGTCTTGTCAACGTTGTCGAAAGCCTCGTCAAAACTTCCAACATAGAAACCGATGACGCTTTGGATGGCACCGTCGACGATGGACTCTCTTCAGAAGCCGCTGCCAATCGCTTTGACGGTCTGCTTTACGCACTTTTTGTTTCTGCTGGTGAGATAGACGTTTCAGAGATACCAAAAGAAGAATTCGAAGCTTGGGCCAGGATCATCAAGCAGCAATTCGCGCACAATCCAAACTCCGCCGTACATAGTGCGTGCTTCTATCTGGCGAACAAGTGGCAGATTAAAGACATGCCAAAACTGGAACCCACATCTCGTCCGCGTGAAGGATATGACTGGTGGGTCGTTGAAATTATGCCAGGACACGAAATGACTTTCGCGAGAGTCAAAACCGGGGAATTTCCTTGCGGTAAGAATTCCAGAATCGACTTTAAAGAACAAATTGCTGACAATCTGATCAAGATCGACACAAGTTTCTGGCTGGCCACCACTGAGGTGACAAATAAGTTGATTCGAAACTGGCTCGACGAAGACCCAGGCTCAACCGTCCATCAAGTCATTGCGAACATTAAGAAAGCGAGCCGAAAATTTTACTTTCTCGAAGAAGCTAATTCACGCTTCCCGTCAATCAACCTGACACCCCAAGAGTATCAGCAATTCGTAAACTACCTCAATCGAAACTCAGAAACAGACATCAAATTCAAGTTTGCGGTGCCGGATACCCACCAGTGGGAATATTGCTGTCGGGCCGGGTCGGAGACGGCGTTTTACTGGGGTGAATACATATTAGGGAACATGGCAGAAAAATACGGAGTCTATGAAAACATCCGCCTTGACGATCCGGTTGCATACTTGGAAGCTCCAGGCTCCCGAATCCCCAATCGATGGGGATTTCTGGACATCGTGGGGAACGCTGCTGAGCTGACCCTCAATCCTGACGTCAAACAAAACAATGTGATCATCAGAGGTGGGAACACTACGGAAGTTCAAAACTATGTATCTGGCAACAACGGATTGAATATTCCAACGGCTTTCAGAAGTGGAACCTTTAGTGTTCGTCTGTTACTTGAGGAACAAGTGCCTTGATATCCAGTGTCAAACCTGAACTCATCGGTGCCATGTTCACGCTGGCGTGAATATGCTTACGCAAACGCAACGCATGGCACCCGACGAATCTGTTCAAGCCAACTGGCATTTTCTGCCGACTTGATAAGGGCTAGTTGCAATTATTTCTTCGGCAATTGGAAATGCAGTCCCTGAATTTTTGAGGGTCAGCTTCGGGCCTGCCCATCATAAACCGTGAGCAATTATCACGGGCACAATTGAAAAACATCGGCCTGTTTGAACAAGTGTCTTCCGGGCAAAAAACCATATAGCATTCGGCTTCACATTTGGTCCGGCTCAATTCGTCATTTGGAAATTCAGTCTCACAGTTTTCAAGACAGATCGTCAAATTGTCAATGTCAAAACATCGATCACTCGCTGCAACCATTGCTTGATTGCCGGATTGGGCCTGCAGACCCGCACTGGATTCCAATGGCGAAATATCATGACCACCAATGAAACCATTAAGCGGTTGCTGAACAATCATCGCAGGCTGTTGCAACACGGGCAGGCGGCAAATCGG
>CAZXLW010000092.1:0-18227 GCA_964641465.1 uncultured Pirellulaceae bacterium
ATCAACGGGCAAACTAACTTCCGCCGCCAGTGATTTGAATTGCCAGAGATTTGAGCGACTTGGCGGACGTCCACAGGTTCTGACGTACGACTGCGTTCGACGTTGGAGGTATGATTCGCATTTTGGTCAACTGTGTTCGCTTCGATTTCCAGCGTGCCTTGTAAGGTTCATCGCCACGAAGCAGGTCGAACGTTTTGTACTTCCGGCTAATCGCTGAGCGGATGGCCTGCAGAACGATCTGGAAACCGGGGCTTTCTTTTTTGCGTGCTGCGTTGAATCCCGTTTGGTACAGCATCACACTGTCGTTTGAAAACAATGACATGGATGCTGCAAGTGGCTCGCCTGAGTTCTCGATAACAGTCAGTTCCGCTAATCCAGAATCGACAAGTTGGCGGCATGAATTCTTCAGGAATATTTCGAACGCACTGTTTGCGAAACAGCCTGCCTGTTTCAGCATCTTTCTTCGTTGTTGATGCAGGTCAACAAATGTCGGCCAGATGGAATCAAAGGGCGTTTCATAGGTAGAGATGATGCGAGTGTCGACGCGATCCAGTCTCTTTCCCGCTGTTTTGACTTTCCGTCGCATGGATTTGCTGAAAGATTGGATAAGTTCTACTTCCGACTCGGGAAGTTCTGAAATCCAGGTGCCTTCGATTTGGAGCGGCGTGGATTTGAAGCCTGAATTCTCCAGCTCAGCAACGAACTTCTGCATACGTTTGTCTGCCAATGAAACGCCGTCGAGTTCAAGTAAGTTGAACGGAGCCTGTGATGTTTTTCCTTTTGCGATATCGCAAAGCAACGCACCCACATCTGAGACGAATTCGTTTTCTGTTTCGAGATCACAGATCAGGTTTTGGTAGTCAGTACACGCCTTTCCTGACCCAATGAATCGAATCCGCTTGGATCGAGTTGCCGATGTCTGGCGGCAGAATGGCGCGAGGCCTGTCCAGCCTCCGTTGCTGCCGGGCTGAACCAGGATCAGTGGTTCTGTGTTTGGCTCCAGGTGCTCCAGCCAGTTTGTCATCCATTCCCAACTCGTGAATGGATTTGCGCCTGCCAAACGATTCCATTCGCTTTTTGATTCAAGTATCTCTGAAAAACTCGTGATGATTCTGAGCATGTTGTTACTTGTCAAATGGAGTTGGTTGTTGCGCGAATGCGATGTGACTGATTGTGTAAAGTTCTGGTGGCGTGAATGAGCTGGCAATCATGCGTGATGCTGGCTCCGATTGGCAGTCAGCCAGGTGCTGAATTGATGCCGATTGGCCCAGCAGTTCCCAAGGAATCTGGAAATCGGTCGTTCAAAATAGAAAGTCAGGACAGCACTCATGGCAATCACTAGTGCAGTCGTGAACAGGAATGACGCGAAGGGGTGAACACCAATTGATTCAAGCTGGCTCATAACCAAAGTACCAATGTTGTTGTGAAATAAATACAACGGATAGGATATCGAGCCGATGAACAGTAGCGGCTTGAACCGCAGTACAGGAATTCGCCCGTAAGCGCTGAATAGCAGCAATCCAAACAGGACGGCGGTGGCAAGTGGGTTGTGATCTTTGACGTCGACGAGATGGAATACAGTCGCGGCGAACAATATCCCCAGCACATTTAGATGCAGTTTGCCCCGTTTCATTTTGATTTCGTTTAAAAGGATTCCCATCGCGAACAAGGGCATCCAACGAAACATGAGTAACTCGTCGATGAAAGCACTGATTTGTGCAATCGTAGTTTCTGGTAGCCAGCTTTGAATCCCTTGGTTCGCAAAACCACCAACGAGGCAGCCAACGAGCACCCAGATCATGAACCCTAACATGGGCTTGGAAAGCCGTCCGGTGAACAATGCGATCAATAGGAATCCGTAAAAGAGGATCTCGATCATCAGAGTCCAAGTGACTGGCTCCATGCATTGGTAACCGAATAACATTGGCATGACCGACATGTTTGCCACAGTTGAGTCTACGGAAACTGTTTGGCCGAACATGGTAACGGATGAAAGCAGAAATACATTTAGAATGACAACGAGCCAGAACAATGGAAGAATTCGAATTGCCCGGCCCGCTACAAAGTCAGTTGCCGTTGGTTTCTTGCGTAGTAGCGTGAACGCGTTAACGAACCCGCTCAGCATGAAGAACATTTGCACTCCATATTTCCCAAATGGAAACATGTATCCAAACACAGGTGATTCGAATCCATACTTGGCCGAATAAACCCAGGTGAAATGGAATAACAGAAGGTTAAGTGCCGCCAGTGCCCGCAACGCATCGAGTTCGAAGATCCTGCTAGATTTTCGTTTCTCTCCCGATTGGGACACTGGATCGCTTGGTAAGGTTATAGTGGGAGTGGGCGAAAATGAAGCCATTGGGAATCCAGTTGAAAGTGTGAGCCTCTTAGTTCTTATAGGATGCAATCATCATTCCATGAACAGAATTTATTGATTTTGCATATAGTTGGGTTGCGAGTTGCAAAAATGCATCATGCCTGCGTTGGCATGTGGCTATTGGGCAACATTATCGGTAGATCGAATCCGTGATCGTCAGGCCTGCAATCAGAACCCGCCAGCGATGAATGCGCGAGTATAAGTTTCGCCAGGTTCAGCAGCGTGCATGTAACCAGTGCTAATCACAAGCAATGCCCAGCCGGAAATGGCCACATGTGACTACAACTAGATTTCGTACTTCTTGCGGGTGCGATGTGCAGGCTTCTTTCGGGCAGTGACGATTCCGATGTCGTCCCAAAGAGCACCTGATGGCAGGCGTACCAAATCAACGAACTTGCGAGAAATTTCGTAGAAATCGCACGTGGATAAAAGCCGAATAATATCGTCCCGTTTGGCATAGTCAAAGAATCCGTCAGTTCCAGCAACCAAAATGCCGTGCAGTGGAGGCTGGTTGAATCCCACGGGGATCGCTTGCCCAGAACCTAATAGCGGTTTCCTGTTCTGCTCAGCGGTAAGGCTAACGATTTCTCCTTCATCAATCATCCACGCTTGGCTATCCCCAACACTGGCGCCTGCTATTCCGTAGGGTCGAATGTCCACGACAACCGCCGTTGATTCGCCTGCGGAGATCTGACAGTCAATTTGCCGGAGCAGATTGGCCCAGTCATCGGCTGAGTGGATCGACTGGTAAGCCGATGTGATTTCTTGTACGACCGATTCGGCAGCCAGGTCGCCAGCGCCCATTCCTCCCGCACCATCGGCAACGACGATCACGGTGCGATCGCCATCGTTCAAAACAGCTACCCGATCTTCGCATCGTTCGCGATAGCGTTCTGTTGCAGTTGTCGTTTCAATGCTGGACATTAACAATCGGCTGCCGGGCTATTGGGATTCGGTTCAGTGCGTTGATTGCCGCTTTGGGAGCCTGCAATCCGGTTCACAACTGATTATGCAGATTCTAGCGACAGCAGCAATTTACAATGCTTAAACCATGTGGATTGAGAATAAGGTTGATTTAGGCCCAGCGGAAAGGTACGTAGTGGTAGCCCAAAACGTATCCCTCAGTGCCCTCCATGAACGAAGAATTAGTTGTTAAGTTGGCAAGTGACTCATTCGTAAGCCAGTTTCGCGGTCCGTCAAATCTGCATGAAGATGCAACAAACGATAACGCCAATTGCGGGCCAGCTTGTTTGGCGATGTTGGCGAAAATATTTGGCTGCCGAGAACTTGACGCCTTGAATGCAAACGACTTGATCGAAGAAATGCGTACGTTGGCTACTGGAGATCTCAGTGAGTATTCATGCACGACCATGCCTGAACTTAATTCGGCACTTATTCACCTGGGGCTGGAAACGAAATGGTACGACCAAACGGCAACCGTTAGTGAGGTTGCCAGGCAACTTCAAAAAGGCAGGAAGATTCTGCTTCGGGTTGACGACCGACACGTCGTAGTCGCGGTTGGGATGCAGCAAGGTAAGGTCGTCATTTCGGACCCGAGTAAACAGGCCCCATCATTGGTCAGCCTGGCGGAATTGGACCGGTCGATGCTTTGCGGGCACATGATCGTAGTCTCACCGCCTTTCGGTTTTTGGCAGTCAGCTTGCATTGTTCTGGGCATGGCGATTGGGTTCGCCGCCTTGACTCGAGTACTAATCGGCTTGTGCATGTAAGTTAAATTGATTGGTTGCCGTAAGCTCGCTTTGTTTACTGGCTCTCAGGCCTGGTGGTGTTTCACTATATGTTCCTATGCGGCAGAACCTGCCCGTTGTATAATTTAGTTTTTCTGCCAAAACCGGCGAAATTCAGTTATCAGTTATTCAATTATTCAGGGCCTGTTAATGAGACAGATGTCTATCTGGACTATCGCCGTTGCGATTGTCTTCGCTGGTGCCGTGGCATCCGCCCAAGTTGTTGTTTACCAAGACTCATTTGACAACGATGGAAACGTTGCCAACGCGGGCATTGGTGGCGGAGTCGAAAGTGGAGTAAGCAGTGGGTTAAGCTTCGTGGATAACGGTGATCTAAGTGCTGGCAACGCGATGGCCGGATTCGCCCGTATCAACTTCAGCTCGTCGAACTCTTTCAATCTGGCTGGAGGATTCACATTGGAGGTAACTTACACTCAAGAGTCGAACGTTGCTGGAGCCAGTCCACCTTTTCCTTCGAATCACTACTCGTTGGGTTTGTCTACGGTTAGTGCTTCGGGTACGGAAGAGTTCTTTTCGACTGACAGTTCAACTCCTGCTTTCGACGGAATAGGATTCAGCTTGGGGATCCGGGGCGGGAATGTGACCGAAGGCTTGCTGCAGGCCAACGTGGCAGCGGGGTACACGGTTCTCGATGACTTCAATAGTTCCGGCGTGCAAACCGAGACGTTTGGAACGGCACCGATCACGTTTACTTTGACGGTTGATGCTGACGGCAATTACGAATACACGTTAGGTGCCTTGTCCGGAAGCGGCACGACGTCGCTTAACCTGGATCAACAGTTCTACTTCCGTGGTCGAACCCAGGGGTCTGCGGGCAACTCAGTTCAAAGCGTGGCATTAACGCGATTGGATACTGAACCGACAGAACAAGGGCCAGTCGATATTTACTTCCTCACAGGGCAATCAAACGCCGGCAATTTTGGTGAGATTAACTCGTATGATAGTGAAGGGTACGGGCCCGGTGGCATCAACGGAAACACCTTCAACAATCAGTCCAATGCAGGATTCACTTTGAGTTTCGGGAGAATTCCGGATCGGGTGAGTGGTGGTTCGGTTGATGAATTTATTGAAACGTTTATCGCCTCGAACTTGGATCCAACGAACTATGCTGTCGATAATTTGGCAGTGCTGATGAACGCTGAGTTTGGCAACGATATTGGGATCTTCTCTTACGGTCGAAATGGGCGTCCGCTGGCGAACCTTGACAACGACAATGGCGAGAGTTGGTTCCCTGGCACGGTCGCACAGCCATTCAATGACGAGCTATACGGTTCATTTCTTGACTGGAGTGCGTTGCGAATTCAGGAGACCAGGAACGGTTTGGACGGAATCGCTGGTACGGCTGACGACAGGAGTGTGAAGGTCAGAGGGATTTTCTGGTTTCAAGGTGAAGAAGATGCAGCCTCAGGTACGTCTGGCCAGTATCAAACCAACTTTGAAAATTTGATTGCCCGGTTTCGCAATGATTTGGGGAACCCGCAATTGCCAATTGTGGCCAGTGAAATTCGCGAAGTTAATGCTCAAAACGCCCAAAGGCTTGAAATTAACAACGCTATAAATGCGGTTGCGGCAGCTGATGAGTTCGTGACCGTCATTGATATTTCCGACAGTAGCGTTTACGTCCCGATCAGTGGTCAAGACGTCCACTTGGATACGCCGGGATATTATGCGATGTCTTTCGATATTGCCCAGGATTGGATCGCCATGACGCCTTTGCTCGGTGATGTCAACGGAGATGGTGTTGTCAATTTGCTGGATGTCCTGCCGTTCGTTCAAATCTTGTCGACCGGAGACTACGTTTGTCCAGCTGACACGAATATTGATGGCTCAGTCAACTTGTTGGATGTTGATCCGTTTGTTGATTTGCTGTCTGGTGGTTAGGTGTTAAACGAGCTTTTCCTTCTTCGCGGTACCCTGCCTGTTACCGCCCAGCAAAAATGGTCAACACGACGTTGTTCCGCTTCAACGATGCCTTGTCGCTCAGCCTTGCGAATCATTCAGTGGCACTTGAGTCCCTGCTCTTGGTTATAAGAAGGAACCATTTAACGGTTCGATAGTATACAGCATAAATTCTGGTAGCATTTGTATACGTCCTTACAACCAACCCTTCATGCAGTTATCGAATGAACAAAAGTAAACTCCTGCTACTGCTCCTACTTTTTGTTTTTGCGATTCTCGGGTATTTCGCTCGTCCGTCGGTCGATGGTTGGATTCGAGGCCGAACGATGACAAAGTCGATACCGGAACTGGAATTGATCTACGAACCAAGCGTAATGCTGGAAGACACGATACGGAATCCAGTCATCGTCATTCCGGGGATGATGGGTTCAATTCTGAAAACGTCTGACAACCGCACTGTTTGGGGAGTCTTTGATGACAAGGGAATCGACCCAAACGACGAAGAGGACGTCAGACTATTGTGCTGCCCAATTGATGGCGCGAACCTGAGCGATTTCGATGATGGTGTTTATGCGACCGGAGTACTCGACACGCTGACAATTGAAGTCGCTGGCCTTGCGCTTAACCGGCATGCGTACCTCAACATCCTGCGCATGCTTGGCGTCGGCGGGTATCGCGATGAAGAGCTGGGGTTGGCGGGAGCGATTGACTATGGAGACGCTCATTTTACCTGTTTCCAATTCCCTTATGACTGGCGGCGCGACAATGCGGAAAACGCGAAACAACTGCATGAATTTTTACTTGAGAAAAAAAGCTATATCGAAGCGGAGCGCAAACGACGGTTTGGCATAGAGATACCTGTCAAATTCGATATCGTCGCTCATTCGATGGGAGGCTTGTTGGCTCGCTATTATCTTCGGTACGGAAACGTCGCCTCAGTTGTTGAAGGTCAAGCACCAGAACTGAATTGGTCGGGAGCGGAAGATATTGATCGACTCATCTTGATTGGTACACCGAATAACGGTTCAGCGAAATCAATGATTACGACGCACGAAGGACTTTCGTTTTCAGTTTTACTTGATTCGTTTCCCAGCGGGATGGTCGCAACTCTTCCTTCCATTTATCAGCTACTGCCCAACGGGCCAGAGCCGGCAGTGTTTGACGAAGAAACTGGAAAAGCACTCGATCACTACGACATTGAAACCTGGGATCGCCGCGGTTGGGGGATGTTGCACCCGGAGCAGGACAATGTTCTACAAAAGCTAATGCCGAAGATTGCCACGGCGCAAGAGAGGCGAGCAAAGGCCAAGGCCCACGTTGCCGAGTGTTTGATACGAGCTAAACGATTCCATCAGCTGCTGAATGTGCCGGCCGTTCCTCCAGCTGGAACGACGATTCATTTGTTTGCAGGTGATGCGATGCCTACGATTGATACGTTGAATTCGAATCTTGAGAAGCGTACGTTGACTGCCCGAACGGAAATTCCCGGCGATCGTACGGTTACACGTAAATCAACCTTAGCCGACCAGAGACTGGCTAACGATTGGCAACCGGCTGTGCAGTCACCAATCCACTATCGCGACGTGCGGTTCTTGTTCGATGATCATTTCGGGCTGACCCGCGATGCAGAGTTTACGGACAACGCGCTGTACCTGTTGCTGGAAGACCCAACGAAGTCATCGCCGTCGCGATTGTTTCGGTAGCCCGACATCAGTTCGCAGTACCTGCTTTATCGCCTTTAACGCAGTACTTACTGCTCAATCGAGCCAGTTCCGACCTTTCTGGTTCCGCTGTTTGCTTCGCGTTATATTGGTTACCGTCCTGTACAGTTCAAAAGCCCAAAGTCTGAGGCGCTCGCAGGGGCAGTCATTGTTTCGCCAAGATGAATCAGAACCCTTACGTTTCGCCAGCAGCTTCATCCAATCCGGCGCGGGTTGCGAGTCGGAATCGGCTTCTTTGGCTCTCAGCAGCTTGGCTGACTGTTTGTCTGTCTTTACCTGTTGCCTGGGCGACAATTGAGCTATTGAACCAGGAGTACTGGTGGTTCTGGCATCGACGTTGGCAGCTAACCAATTTTAGCTACAACGGCAGTCCAATATCAGCTGATGCCGTGATCGTCGTGCTTGCGATGCTGACTGCCTTGCTTTGGTTGTCTTCGTTTGGGTTTTATCTGATGTCCCGGAAGAGAATCGGAGAACGTGACCCGCAAGAAAAGGGCGGGACCGGCTAGAGCAGCCACGACACCGCAAGAAGTTCGTTACCCGTTTGTATTTTCTTGTTTCCAGTATTTAACTTATCGAGAAGCCCTGTGGGAACAGCGTAGGAGCCGGTAGATTATTGTCTGTTGGAAACCGTTGACTTAAATAACTCAATACTGATGCTGGCTATCATGAAATTTAATGCTTCACGTTTTGCTTACATTGTAATTCTGCTCATTGCTACCGCTTCCGTTTCATTTGCTCAGGAAGACGGCGACTTCAAACAGTTGTTCAACGGCAAAGATCTGACCGGTTGGGATGGTGATCCCCGCTTATGGACGGTCAAAGACGGAGTGATTCATGGTGAGACGACAAAAGAGAAACGTGCCAATAAGAATACGTTCCTGATTTGGAAAGGTGGCGAGCCGAAAGATTTTGAACTCAAGCTTTCGTTTCGTTGCAACGCCGTCAACAACTCGGGCATCCAATACCGTTCCAGGTCAGCGAAGCCAGCTGGCGACAACAAGTGGCGAGTAAAAGGATACCAGCATGAAATCCGTAACGAAAATAAGTTCCCCAACGTTCCAGGGTTCATCTTTGACGAAGGTGGGAAGCGCGGACGGCTTTGCCTGGCCGGCGAGAAAGCTGAATGGACTGCCGACGGTAAGCAGTTGCTCGAGAAATTGCTGACGAGCGAACAGATCCGGGACTTGATCAAGATTGACCAGTGGAACGATGTTCGCATCATCGCCAAAGGTAACCACATCCAACACTTTCTGAACGGTGAGCTGTATTTGGACTTTACCGATAAGCACCCCAAGCTGGCGTCGCAGGAGGGCTTGATTGCTCTTCAGCTTCACCAAGGCAAGCCAATGTGGGCCGAATTCAAAGATATCATGCTGCGGGAGTTTTCTGGAGCTGAAGATGCTGGAGCTAACGACGCCGAAACCAGAGACAACGGTAGTGCAACATCGAAGCCCGGCCAAGCGATGAACGTTTGGCCTGACCTGGCGCCGGGGGAAACGACGGCAGAGACGGGGACTGTGGAGCCTGATCGGCCGAATGAGAAGCGGCGAGTCACCAGGATTGGTAAGGTCACCAAGCCAACGTTTACTTTTTATCCGGCTAAGAAGCCGAACGGATCAGCGGTTCTGGTGTTGCCTGGTGGTGGGTTTCGTATCCTTGCTGCTGATCTGGAGGGAACGGAAATCGCAGACTGGCTGAACCAGAATGGTTACCATGCTTTTGTTTTGCATTATCGTGTCTCGCCGGATAAGGGAGCGGAAATGAAACGAGTCAAAGCCATTCAGGATGCTCAACGAACGGTCTCAATCATTCGGTCTAAAGCCGAGCAGTATGGGATTTCCGAAGGGAAGCTTGGAGTGATCGGGTTTTCGGCTGGTGGTTATACCGCAGCACGTTTGCTGGGTGCCGACGGGAGCCGGCAGTACAAGAAGGTCGATGCAGCTGATGAGCAGCCCGCTAAGGTTGATTTCGGATTGTTGCTGTATCCGGCAGTCAAAGGAATCGAGCCAGGCCACCAATTCCCGCCGACGTTTATCGTTCACACGCACGATGATTATATCCCGGCAGGCGAAATTGCGATGTTTTATGCA
The DNA here is from genome assembly GCA_964641465.1 of uncultured Pirellulaceae bacterium. Lineage (GTDB taxonomy): Bacteria > Planctomycetota > Planctomycetia > Pirellulales > Pirellulaceae > Mariniblastus. The sequence goes on from CAZXLW010000092.1 coordinate 9,860, forward strand.
GGATTGAAGAAAGCCAAGGTCCCGGCGGAGTTGCATATCTATAGCAGCGGAGGACACGGCTATGGACTTCGTCCTCGCGAAGGAAGCAACGTCTCCACTTGGACAAATCACGCCGAGTCATTTCTGAAGATGCATGCGCCCGGTTGAACCGTCATCGTCTCGTTTGGCGATGAACTGGTTTGGCAATCTAGTGGTTCGTCAGATCTGAATTGACGGGTGCCATGTTTACGCGAGCGGCGGTGGGTATGTGTGCCGTACCGACCAGGCATGCTCACGCCGCGTTGCCCATTGTCTCATCCCTGGCGTAAGCATGCCGTTGCGGGGAATTGGCTTCTTGTCGGAAAGGCGTGAACATGGCACCCAAAGCTAGCGACACAAACCATGGCACCCAAAACCCAGGACACAAACTATTCAATTCAGCTCGGAAGGATCTCTAGTGTGCTGGGCCGAACATAGCGGCATTGATAAACAAACGCTGAAGGGCTGGGTACATCGCGCGGAAGTTTGGGTCGTCAACAAACGCAATAACGTGCCCTCGTCCCAGCCGGCGGCTGAACACGAATGGCGTGTTTGACATCAGTTTCAAATTAGTGGGCCAGCAAAATCCGCTCGTTAGCAAGCTCTCTTCGTTGGCAAACGTGAGCAATGAACGACCACCAGTTTCGGTCGTGGGCGCCAGGATCGTGCTGCCTGAGTAGAAAACGTCCATGTCCGCGTCGCAACCAAACGTAACCCAGTGTTTCTGGAATGCGGATGTTCGGAAGAACGCCCCAGGCACGCTATCCGGTGTTACCTTCTCAGGTTTCGTTTTGTTGTCTTCGTCTTCAGTCGCAACGGCAGGAACCGTTCGCTTGACCAGTTTGTTTTTTAACAGCTGGATGTCTTTGCCAACCGCCCACCGTGTTGCACCGCGTAGAGTAATCAAAGTCCCTCCTTTGCGAACCCATTCAGACAACGCCGCAGCACGAGCTTTCCCGAAACCGGATGAGTCGGAGTAGCTTCCATCGGGAAGAACGATCGTGTTGTATTTGCTTAAATCGACGCTGCCAAAGTCGCGGCCTTTGACTCGCGTCGTCGGGTAACCCAGGATTTGATCAAACAGATGCCAGGTGTGGCCGGAAGAATAATTTGCGGGCCGATTCACAACCAGCAAGATCTTTGGTGGCTTGACCCATTGGACATCTGGCCCACCCATGTGCGCGCCTTCCTCGACGTACGCCGTATCAGTGGCCATGATGTCGGTGACTCCTTGCTGAACCATCGCCGTTTGTAATCGTTCGTGCAAGTCGATCGGATTGTTGGCGACCTTGGTGATCAGCGTGCCTCGCTCAAATTGCCGTCCATTGATTTTGAACGGTTCGTCAGCAACATGGAAGCGAATTCCCTGTTGTATAAGTTGCGACATTGCCCGGATCGCTCCATCTGTTCCCGGAATCAGGTAAGCAACTTTGGCAGTTTCGAGTTCCGACTGTTCCGTGGCTTCGTCAGGGTTCCACAGGTCACTTGGCACGTCAACGGAATCGCCAGTCCGATACGTTTGCACTCCAAACGCCAACGGCATCGACCAGGCTGTCACGTCGTAGATCTCGTTGGGCAATCGCAGTTGGTTGCGTTCGAGTTGTCGTCTGAGAAACTTGTCGTCCATGTCGACTTGCCGATCCAGCAAGGCTCGGAGCAATCGTCCATTCGGTTGAGCTACCGGAAGATGGAAGCTGCCAGGCTCAATTTTTCGCAATTGCTTTTCGTCGTCAAAAACGTCATTGCACTCGATGCTGATGGATTCTCGCAGTTCCCGGACTTCAATTCCATTGCGGTCCAGCATCGCGGCCAGTCTTTGTGAGCGTTGTGGATGATCGCGGGAGATAAAGAAGTGTTTGACGGGCCCTTGCTCGCCCATTTCAATCGCCGCATTCCTGTTGTCGTAAAAAGCCTGCAGCAACTCGCTGCGATGCTCCGCGGCGAATTCGAGAGTCGCCAATCCGCTGACGTAGTGATTGCGAACTCCATTACGATACGTCAGTTCGGTTTCGTCATCGCGCTCGACGACTTGCCCTCGGGCACTTGCTTGCTCCCAGAGGATGCCCAGTCCACCTTGCAGCGTTGGCCATTCGCTACCGTAGCCCGGATAGAATGCGTCGAAAATCTCTCGCGTCACGTAGCCGAACCGATAACGATCGAACCAGCCAGCCTGGTGCTTGCCTAGCTTGGAGAACCATTCGGTCTGGCTGTTCAGTAGATACGGATTTTTGGGATCTGTTGGTGGAGGGAAGTAGTACGTACTGTTGCGTCCCATCTCGTGGGCGTCGACGTAAATCTGTGGTTGCCATTCAAGGTAGGCCGCGACTTTGGCTTTGACTTCCTGCTGGCTGTGGCGAAACCAGTCTCGATTCATATCGAACCAATAATGATTGGACCGACCGCTCGGCCAACGCTCTGTGTGTTCGTTGGAGTAGGGGTTGCTTTGCATGAAGCGACCTCGCGATTCCCGAAAGACATTCACGAAACGGTCTCGGCCGTCAGGGTTTTGCACCGGGTCGATGATAACGACCAGATTCTTGAGCCAATCCCGGGTTGCCTGGCGATCGTCTGCGAGGAGATGGTAGGCCGTTAACAGAGCCGCGTCGCTGGGCGAAATTTCGTTGCCGTGAACGCAGTAGGCGAGCCAGACAAAAGCTGGCGAGTTGTTGACGATCTGTTCAGTCGTTGCATCGTCGGCACTGCGGGGATCGGCAAGGATCTGGATGTTGGCTTGTAGATCATCCAGACGTGCGATGTTTTCTTTCGACGATATTACAAGGTAGTTCAGCGACCGGCCTTCATAGGACTCCCCGTATTGAACCAGCTTGGTTCGATCTGGGGCGGCTTGGTGCAGCGCTTGCAGGTACCGTTCGATCTGCAAGTGGCTGGAGATTTCATCGCCCCAACGATAACGCAGGACCTGTTTACTGTCCGGGATTTGCTGGTTGGCTTCGAACCCCTCGATCGGCAACATCCAGGTGTCCGGGTCGTTGTTCAGTTGCCCGATTGTTGCACTGACGAACAACAGGGTCGCCGTCGAAAAAAATAAGCCCAGTAAGCTCTTGTGTCTCATCTACCTGTACTCTCAATGCTGTTGGATGCAAGCTTTATGATAGTTGAACGTTTGCTCCAAACACAAACGAATTGATGCTGCAGTGATTCAAAATACGCTACCAGCGGAAAAGCGGGGCAGGACGGTATGGTGGTTGCGGACGTATGGGTTGACCGATAGAGTCGAACTATCTTGTGAATGACTCGAAAGGAAACTCAACGTGGATTCTGGGCTAAGAGATAAGTCGGTGTTGGTGACGGGAGCCAGTGGTGGAATTGGCCAGTCGATTGTCAGGGTGATGGTCGAGGAAGGAGCCAAGGTGGCGATTCACTACCATTCAGGAGTTGAGCGGGCACAGTCGTTGGCGAACTCGCTGCCGGAATCGCAGGTCGAATTGGTGGGGGCTGATTTGACTTCTGAATCCGATGTTGCCGGGATGTTCGACGCGGTTACAAATCGGTTTGGCACAGTCGACGTGTTGGTGGCTAACGCAGGCAAGTGGCCGGAAGAAGATACGCCGATACACGAAATGAGTCTCGAACGATGGAACGATACGTTTGCGGTGAATTCGACGAGTGTGTTTCTCTGTGTTCGTGAATTCATGAAAGCGGCCGTGGCCAGTGGAGCGACGGAGCCGGCAATAGTAGCTACGGGTTCGACTGCTGGCCGATTTGGGGAATCCGGGCACGGCGATTACGCGACCGCAAAGTCCAGCTTCATGTATGGCATGGTTCAGTCGTTAAAGAACGAGATCACTCGTGTCGCACCGCGCGGTCGGATCAATGCCGTTTGTCCCGGGTGGACGATCACTCCGATGGCTCGCAGCCTGACCAGTGACGAGGCGGCGATGACGAAAACGCTGCAGACGATCCCGCTGCGCAAGTTCGCTTCATCCGAAGACATCGCAAATGCAGTCACGTTCCTGGCATCCAATCGGCTGGCGGGACACATTACCGGCCAGACGCTGTTCGTTGATGGTGGGATGGAAGGCCGGATTATCAATCAGCCGAATGAGATTGTCGTCAGTGACGCGTTGCCAAATTACGAGTAGGCACGCTCCGCTAGTCGCGGAAGATTGAACATCTAACCCATCGGTTTACGTCTGAACGCAGTGATATGGTTGAGGAACCGTTGTTTCTTGCGAGCTGTGAATATGTTCTGGTGCAAATGATGTTTGTCGCTGTGAAATTTGGTTAGACTGTAGCCAGCAAGATCCGCTTCCTATTGGCAGTTGCATGAATCAGTCAGCTTGTTCTAGAACCTTGAATTGCCTTCTTGGCATATTTGTCGTTCTTTGTGCAGCAACCGGGAGCTTGGAAGGGCAGGAGTCGGAGAATGTTGAATCGGCTGCGATTGAGTTTTTTGAGTCGGATGTGCTGCCGATTCTAAAGAAGCACTGTTGGGAATGTCATGGTGCGGATGCCGAAAGTCTTTCCGGTTCGTTGGCTTTGATTTCAAGAAAAAGCATCCTGGCCGGTGGTGATTCGGGCTCAGCGGTCGATTTGAAGAATCCGGGCGACAGCTTACTGCTTGCCGCGATCAACTATGAAGCGTACGAGATGCCGCCCAGTGGTAAGCTGCCGGCAGCGGACATTGCGACGATCACTCGATGGCTGGAAATGGGGCTTCCTTGGTCTGCGGAGACTGCTGACGCGATGGTGGAGCCGAAGGGGCATGCTGTTCCGCAGGTTAATTCTGAAACCAAATCGTTCTGGTCGTTTCAGAAAGTGCAAAGACCAGATCCGCCCGAAGTTGCGAACTCCGAATGGGCGACAAATGATATCGACCGATTTGTTTTGGCAAGGCTCGAAAAATCCGACCTCTCCCCTGCCCCGCCGGTCAGCAAGCAACAACTTGTTCGCCGTGTGCACTATGATCTGACTGGTCTACCGCCGACCCCGGAACAGGTGGCGGCGTTCGGCAATGATGGTTCGGAAGACGCTTACGAGCGACTGGTTGAGCAGTTACTCGATTCGCCCCACTACGGTGAAAAGTGGGCTCGACATTGGCTGGATGTTGTCCGGTACGCCGAATCCAATAGCTTTGAACGCGACGGAACCAAACCATTTGTGTGGCGGTACCGTGACTATGTGATCAACGCTTTCAACGACGACAAGCCTTACGATCAATTCCTGATTGAACAACTGGCCGGGGATCAACTTGAAGAACCGACCAACGAGTCGATCATCGCGACTGGCTACTATCGGCTCGGTCAATGGGACGATGAGCCGGCGGATTCCAAGCAGGCTCTGTTCGATGACCTGGACGATGTGTTGGCGACCACCAGTCAGGCGATGCTCGGACTGACGGTGAATTGTGCCCGCTGCCATGATCATAAAATTGAGCCGATTCCAACCGAAGATTATTACCGGATGTTGGCGTACTTCCGCAACATTCGTCGGTATGGAATCCGAGGTCACGATTCGGTGCTGGCTGCGTCAACACGAATGTTGGAACATGACGTCCCGCCTGCGGAAGAGGTAGTAAAAAAATACGAGCAACAAGTTGCGAACTTGGCAGCAGAGCAACAGGAAATTGTTGAGCTTGCACGTGAACATTTTGAAGATGTTGAGCACGAAGAATTTCAATACAAAGAGAACCAGGAACGGATTTTGCACGGATTGTTGCAGCGGGAGGACATTGCTCGGAAGCAGTTCGACAAATGGATTCATCTCAGAAATCAACTGAGGCATCTGAACAAGAACCCACCGCATTTGTTCCGCGTGCTTTGTGTCAAAGAACATGACTCGCCTCCGCCGGCGACCCATGTGTTGGTTCGAGGCAACCCGCATGCGCCTGACAGGGCTGTTGAGCCCGGAACGCTTTCGGTGCTCAAACCGGGGGTGACTGGCTCTACCGATGAGCCGTTTGTTGCTGCACCCGACAAACGCCGGCTGGCGTTGGCGCGGTGGATTGCCAGTCCCGACAATCCGTTAACTGCGCGTGTGATGGTCAATCGAATTTGGCAACATCATTTCGGGCGGGGGATTGTTCGGAGTTCGAATGACTTTGGGTTCCAAGGCGACAAGCCGACGCATCCAGATCTGCTGGCTTGGTTGGCCAGTGAGTTCACTGCTAACGGATGGAGAATCAAAGATTTGCATCGCAAGATCTTGCTGTCTTCGACGTATCGCATGAGTGGACGATTCTCAGAGATCGCTTACGAAAAGGATCCGCTAAACAATCTGTTCTGGAAATTCGACATGCGGCGTCTGACGGCTGAGGAGTTGCGAGACTCGATACTTGCCGTCAGTGGTCGCTTAAACCTGGCGAAGAAGTTTGGGCCTTCGATATTTGTCAAGCTTTCTCAGGAAGTGCTTTCCGGTCAGTCGATGCCCGGTAACGGTTGGGGAAACAGCCCCGAGCAAGACCAGTTGCGACGCAGTATTTATATTCATGTTAAGCGATCTTTGCGAGTGCCGCTGTTGGAGAGTTTTGATGCGGCGGATACTGACTTTACTTGTCCCGTACGTTTCAATACGACGCAACCGACTCAGGCCCTTGGTTTACTCAATAGTGAATTTGTGAATTCGGAAGCTCGCGAGTTTGCGAAATTAGTTTCCGATGAACACGACGATCTGCGAGACCAGGTGCGTGAAGTGCTGTTACGAACGATGCAGCGTGAACCGTTGGACGCAGAGATTGACGAAGGTATCGCGCTGATCAAGGCATGGCGTGAACAGGATGGCGTGAGCAAACCAGAATCGCTTGCGTTTTTCTGCCTGACAGCTTTCAATCTGAACGAGTTCTTGTTTGTGGATTAGCAATGAACGAACGAAAAAATTTCTGCAACCGGACACGACGCGAGTTTCTGTGGCAGGCTGGCGGTGGGTTTTCCGGCTTGGCGCTGGCGAGCATGCTGGAAGGTGGTTTCTTCAACGCCCAGACTTTGCGGGCTGATGGCCAGACCGAATGGAAAAATCCGCTGGCGCCTAAACAGCCGCATTTTCAGCCGAAAGCAAAAGCCGTCATTTTCCTGTTCATGTACGGCGGGCCAAGCCATATCGACACGTTCGATTACAAGCCAACGATGTACGGGATGGACAACAAGACAGTCGATATCAAAACGTTTGGCCGCGGAGGACACAAGAATCAAGGGCGGATCGTTGAGCCTCGTTGGAAGTTCAAACAGTACGGCGAGTGTGGCAAGTACGTTTCGGATCTGTTCCCGAATGTTGGCGAGCATGTTGATGACCTCGCCTTTATTCACTCGATGACAGCCGATAGCCCGATTCATGGGTCGGCAATGTTGCAAATGAATTCTGGCAAGATCCAAAGTGGGAATCCGTGCCTTGGCTCGTGGGTGAATTATGGATTGGGAACCGAGAACGAGAACCTGCCTGGCTTTGTTGTGATGCTGGATGAGAAAGGCGGCCCGATTAGCGGAGCGAAGAACTGGAACAGCGGCTACATGCCGGCGACGTATCAGGGAACGGTTGTGCGTAGTCGAGGGACGCCAATTCTGGATTTGAGTCGTCCCGAAGCGATGTCGGACTCTGCTCAGCGTCGTTTGTTGAAACAGTTGCGTGCCTACAACGAACGGCATCAGATCGAACGGACCGGCAATTCAGATCTAGCTTCGCGGATTGCGAGCTACGAACTGGCGTACAAAATGCAAACGTCCGCTCCTGAAGCTGTCGATTTGTCACGCGAGACCCAGGCGACGCTGGAGCTTTACGGTTTGAACGACACGAAGACTGAGTACTTTGGCCGCCAGTTGCTCATGGCGCGGCGGCTGGTTGAGCGTGGAGTGCGATTCATTCAAGTCTACTCCGGCGGCGCGCATAACGATGACAACTGGGACGCGCATGGTGACTTGAAGATGAACCACGATCTGCATGCCGGTGAAACTGACAAGCCGATCGCCGGTTTGCTCAAAGACTTGAAGCAACGCGGCATGCTGGATGAGACGCTGATTGTTTGGGGAGGCGAGTTTGGGCGTCAGCCAACGGCGGAATACGCAGAAGGTACTGGCCGCGATCACAACGCTTACGGATTTACGATGTGGTTGGCAGGAGGTGGGGTTAAAGGCGGAGTCAGTTACGGGAAGACGGATGAATTGGGCGGCAGGGCTGTCGAGAATCGGGTGCACGTCAAACGCGTACACGCGACGATCCTAAACCAGCTAGGGATCGATCCGAACCGGCTTAGTTATTTCTTTGGTGGTCTGGAACAAAGATTGGTCGGAGTCGAAGGAGCGAAGCCGATTCCGGAGATTATTGCGTAGAAGCGGTTTCAAAACTGATTTTACGAAAGTAGCACGACTCTCCGAGTCGTAAACATCGTGATGAAACGACT
>CAZXLW010000093.1:0-18067 GCA_964641465.1 uncultured Pirellulaceae bacterium
TTCGATTTTCAATACGTCGGTCATCAAGCGATCGACTTCGATCATCTCTTCTGTGCTAAGCAGGTCCAAAGCTGCCGAAGACACTTCTGGAAATGAAGATAAGAGTTTTGTCATTTCGCAACCTCCTCCACCAGAATCATTCGATGTCCAAACGGACCAGCCACCGTTACACCACGGTCAATTCCGATTTCATCGTCAACGATGTCGACCGAACCGGGTGAAACAAAATCAACGTTCGAAACTTTCGCGGCCCGCATCGCCTCGTCAGCCGAATCGACAATCAAACGTGTCCGCCAACTCCAAAGATCGTTCATGCTGGTCGAGACAGGGTAGGGCGATCCGTTGCTGGGCGCCAGGTATTCGAGCAGTTCAATCCCTGGCCCGGATTCGGCTTTCAAGCCCGTGATCCGCAATCGCGCACCAAAGACATTGTTAAGCCGCTCTTGTTCCGGTCCATAGTTTTCACTTTCACCGGCAACCTTCATTCCGAGAAAGTCGCGATAGAACTCCAAAGCCTCGTCGGTGTCACTGACCGCGATAGCCGTATGGTCGATGCCCAGGAACAAATCCTTTTGGCCCTGCCATTTAGGATTGCCTTTGCCGTCGGGAAACCAAATGATCTCCAGCACGTGACCTTCAGGGTCTTTGAAGTAAAACGCCTTGATGCCGCCAGCGTTTGGGTTCCAGTCGGGCAACGTTTGCGGGCCAGTCGAAGCGTGTTCGACGTTGTGTTTTCGCAAGTGAGCATAAGCCTGTTCCATATCGGAAACCACAATCGCGATATGCTGAAACCAGCCATCATTGCTTTTCGAATCGACCGGGATGGGGCGACCGCGAGGCGCAAGAAACTGCGTCAAGGAGATAAATTCTTTGCCTAGTTGCAATCGAACGACTCGAGCCCGGCAACCGAAAACGCCAAACAGTTCCTCAAAGTCATCGCCAAGGACTTCTTCGTCGGAGACGATTTTGAACGGCAGAATTTCCGTGAAGAATTTCAGCTCCGCATCCATGTCGTGAACCGTCAAGCCAACCGAGTCAACTTCCTTGACTTTGATGCCTGCGATCGGTTGCTGCTTCGAATTTTCCGTTGCGGTCGCTACGGTCGCATTGGATTCAACAACGTTTTCCACTGGCTCGTTGCCAAAATACGAAAACCCAAAGTAGGACGTCACGACTGCAACGATGACGCTGGCGACAAAAGAGACTTTGCGATTCATCTTAAGCCCCCATTCGTTCGAGCAAGTGGTCACCCACACGCAACGCGTTGGCCATGATCGTCAATGACGGATTCACGGCCGCGATGCTCGGGAAGAAGCTCGAATCAACGACGTACAAGTTGTCAACTTCGTGCGCCTTGCAATTCAGATCAAGGACCGAAGTCGATGGGTCAGTTCCGAATCGACATGTACCAGCTTGATGCCCAACTCCATCGAGCGGAATATTCTTCGTCAGGTATATGTTGTTTGGGATCAAATGAACATGGCAGTCCATACACTCCAGCATTTTCTTGAAATGCTTGGTAAGCTGCTTCGTCGATTTCTGATTGTTAAAAGTATATGTAAGTTTGATGTTTCCATCTTCGCTCAGCGTCACCCGGTTTTCTGGATCAGGCCAGTCCTCGGTGGTCAACCAAAAATCAACGGCATGCTTGGCCATCATTTCCAGCGTCCAACCCGGTGCAAAGCTGGGAGCATCATTAGCGAACATTGGCGCCATCGACTTACCAAGCATTTGAATGTTGCCGATCGGATATTCGTAGTCCTCCCAGCCCCAATAAAAATCGTTGATCGTCATCGTTTTCTGGAACTTGGTCGCGTTGATTTTTTTGGAAAGCGCAACCACGGCCTGGCTGTTGTGGAACATGTAGTTGCGTCCCACCTGATCCGAACCGTTGGCAAGTCCATTGGGATGTTTCTCGTTTGCCGAGGCAAGCAGGATTTTAGCCGAATTGGCTGCGCCGGCCGACAACACCACAATGTCAGCTTTGAGCGAATGCGTGTGGTCTTCGTGTTGAACGATGACTTCGGTTACCGACGTCCCCTCTGCGTTGGTGATCAACTTGGAAACCATCGCGCCGGTGACCAGTGAAACATTATCGTACTTGAGCGCCGGGCGTACAGCGATCACTTCAGCATCACACTTCGCGTGAACCAGACACGGGTAGCCATCGCAAGTGTCGCAGCGGATACAACGACTTTTCAAATGGTCTTCCTCGTTGAGCATGATCGCTGTCGGCGCATGGGCTGGATGTAACCCTTCAGCCTTCAGCTTGTCGGAAAGCTCCTCAATCCGCGGTTCGTGCGAGACAGCCGGAAAAGGATATGGTCGACTCGCTGGCGGATCGGTTGGATCTTCATCACGGTTGCCGTGCACCATGTACATCTCTTCGGCGTCGCAATAGTACGGCTCAAAAACGTCGTACTTCAGCGGCCATTCCGGGGAAACACCGTCTTCATGTTGCACCTCGTCAAAATCTCGTTCGCGAAAACGAAACAGGGCCGCGCCATACATCTTGGTCGCACCGCCAACAAAATAATGTGACCCGGGTTGAAATGGTTTGTCGTCTTTATCGTACCAGGTATCTTTGGAGTGGTATCGCTCCTTGTTAAAGACTTCATCCGGATCCCAGTTCTCTTTTTCCCGTTTGAGGAACTCGCCTCGTTCAACCAAAAGAATCTGCTTTCCCGAGTCGGCTAGTTTCCGAACCAGAGTTCCACCGCCGGCTCCCGTGCCGATGATGATCACGTCGTAGTGTTCTTTAAGCATTTGACTATCCATTTTCAATTTAAGTTGATTCATTTTCTTGAATGTCGGTATCTTTTGCCGGATGCATCGTTTTCGCGTTCACCATTTTGGGATCGTATCCGCAAAAGATGCAACGAACATCAAGCGTATGATGTAGCTTTGCGCAGTGAACTGCGTCTTTGCCCTTGGTCCACAAATAGATTTCCGCAGCCACCAGCATGCCGATCGCGGGGGCCAAGAAGTACACCCACCAAGCCGTCCATTCGTTTGCGACTACTGCGGAACCCACAGTTCTGGCTGGATTCATGCTCATCCCTGACAGGGGCGCTTCAAAGGTGATATAAAGCACGAGCAGGCAACCGATCATGATACCGGTAAAGTGCATGAGTTTTGGCTTGTTGGTTGCAATTAGAACGGTGCCCATGACCCCGGCGGAGATCAGTGCCTCGGCAACAAAAGCGGTCCAGACTCCCGCCGCACCGGGAACCGTGACGGCGAAGTTGACTTGTGGCATCGAGACCACACTGCCCAGCAACAGCCAGGAAATCGCAACGCCTGCAATCCCACCAATGAACTGAAAGACAACATAAAAGAAAGCGTCTGACGGCTTGATTGTCCCCAGCCGAAGAAACGTCAGCGTCAGCGCCGGATTAATATGCGCGCCGGATCGTTTGCCCCATGGTGAGTAAACAATAAACACAGCCGTCAGCCCCATCGCAATGCCCATCAATAGTCGCTGGATGTAGGGACTATCGCTAACCCAGTGTTCTACGGGAGACTCGGGATGCCACAGAACCGCGGTACCAATGCAGGCAGCGATCATAAACGTCCCCAACCCCCATGCTTCAATCAGGTACTCGGGCCAGTGATTACGTAACGCTTTTATCATCTTGCGTCCCACGCAAATTTCACAGCAATTCCTCAACCAGTTTTTGAATCCGAATAAACTCCGACAACGACCAGGCTTGAAACGGGCAGCCGCGAGGGCGATAAGGCGAACTCGCGTCCGCAATTTCTGAAATGTGACCCAGCCCTGATGTTACCAGGTGAGCTTCGAGCGGGTATAGAAAACGGGTCTTAGCTTCGCCAGCCGTTTGCTTGCTCTTGCCGTTGACATTGAACCAAGCTTCAACAAATGGCCCGATCAACCACGGCCAAACGGTGCCTTGATGGTATGCCCCGTCGCGTTCCAGAACGCCGCCCGAATAGATGGCTTTGTACTCGGGATCGTCCGGTGACAACGATCGCAGCCCCAACGGCGTCAGCAACTTGTTCTCGACCGTCGCAAGAATTGCTTTGGCTTGCTCGCCCTCAATAGTTGAGTAAGGCAACCCGCCAACGGCCATGATTTGATTGGGACGAACCGAACTATCATTGCGACCAGGTTCATGGTTTTCATCCACGATGTCGAAAAGGCACGAGGTTTCGTCGTTCCAGAATTTTTCCTTGAACGACTGCTCAGCCTTTTTGAGATGCGGATTCCAAGCGGGCGAAAACTTGGCAGCGATCCACAACGCATTGATCCACATGCACTGAATCTCTACCGGCTTGCCGATCCGCGGCGTGACGACCCAGTCGCCGACTTTTGCATCCATCCAAGTCAACTGCACGCCTTCCTCGCCAGCCGCGATCAATCCATCTTCATCTTTGCCGATCCCGTGCCGTGTGCCGTTGGAGTACCCTTCAAGAATCGCTTCGATGGCCGATTCGAGTTTACTGGTTTCGTTCACATCTTTTTTGATTCCTAATCGCTCGAGCAACTGCCAGTATTCATAGACCGCGATGATGTACCACAGCGAAGCGTCAACCGAGTTGAATTCCGGGTCTTCGCCATGGTCCGGGAACCGGTTAGGTATCATTCCCTCAGAAACCGTATCGGCCCAACTGACCAAAATGCTCCTGGCGGTCTCGTGATCGTCGCGGGCCAGACACAGACCACGAATCGCGATAAAGGTGTCGCGGCCCCAGTCGGTAAACCACGGGTAGCCGGCGATAATCGTTTTACCGCTTTGCCGCTTGACAATGTACTGCTGGGCAGAGCGTTCGATGCGACTGATGTTTTGGCGTCGTTTAAGTTCGGTGTCACGCACGATTTCAAATACGCGTTCAGCAGGTGAACCTGCCAAATTGGTTTGGCTCGAAACTCCCTGGTCGGCGCCAAGCAGCAAGATCGCTTCGGAATTGTCGAGTTCAAAATGAAACTCGCCGGGACAGCCGAGGTCTTCCATCGTATCGAGTCCGCGTTGGGCTTCCTTTTCGTATAGAAACGAGCGGAACCATTCGGGCTTGCTTTCAAATTCGCCCGTGGACTCGGCAAAAATTTCAGGCGAATCAGAATAGGGCTGCCAAATCAGCTCGCCGTTTTGCTTGCGGGCCCCAAGGTTCATGTCGTCGTTTTCGTGATGCATCGAGTGGTAATCGCGAGCAGACAGAAACGGTTTCACATGCAGCTTCACTCCCGACGTGGATCCAATCGCTTGCCACCGAATCACGGTCCCTTGAATTCCATCGGGCACAAACAATTCCTGTTTGATTTGTAGTGACTCACCAAGGTCATAGATCCACGTTGGCCAGTGGGCGCTAACGAAGGACCGCTGCAGCAAATGTCCTTCTGGCCAACAGGTGTTGTTGCGATAAGCCTGAGTCGAGATCGGAAACGTACCGTGCGGGGTTTCAACCCACGCATCAAACCCATTGACCAGAATCACTCGCTCTGCCGGAGGATTCCTGGCGATCATCAAAATGTTATGGTATCGCCGAGTGCGAACCCCCGAAGACGTCCCACTGGCAAAGGCTCCCAAACCATCAGTTTCGAGCCACTCATGTTGAGTCTCGGGTGTTAGTTTCATAGTTCATCTCGCTTGAAGTTTGGATGTATCAGGCACCTACTCGTCCTGCCGGCTTTAATTGTTCTAAGCTCCCCTCTCCCCGTTAATTCGGACGAAAGACGTTGCATTGAAATCAAGCGTCATCCGAATTCACGGGGAGAGGGGTTGGGGGTGAGGGACATTGGTCGCTTTAATAAGGCCTCATCTATCTGATCAATAACATTTTGAGTTTCATGTTCTACTTGGGCACGAGTAAAACGAAGAACGCGAATTCCTTGTTGTTGCATCCAATGAACTCGTGCCGCACCTTCGTTTGGGCATGCTTACGCTTCGCGCAAACATGGCACCCACTGTTCATTCCGCCTAGAAGCGTACTACAAACAACTTGTTACTACGCTTTACCCTCCTGTTGCAAAACCGGGATACAAACACATCCCCCCATCGACCACCATGCTGGCTCCGTTGACGTAGTCAGCTTGATCCGAAGCCAGCCAGGCCGCGACGCGTCCGATGTCTTCGGGTTCGCCGATGCGTTTGTAAGGGATCAGGTTCATCAGGCTGTCATAGGCTTCCTGGGTTTCCCAGGCGTCGCGGTTGATTGGCGTGCGAATAGCGCCCGGGCAAATACTGTTGACGCGAATTCTGAACGGAGCGACTTCTTGAGCGATGCTCTTCATCATCAACATCACGCCACCTTTGGATGCGGCATAGTTCACATGGCCGGCCCAAGGAATGATCTCGTGGACAGAGCTCATACAAATGATCTTTCCCGCCGAGCAGGAAACGTCTGCCACGACACCCCGTTTTTTGAATTCGCGAATCGCCAATCGAGCGCACAAGAACTGGCCCGTCAGATTGACGCCGATCACCTTGTTCCACTCCTCCAGACTCATCTCGTCAATCGCAGCGTCACGTTGAAGACCGGCATTGTTGACCAGAATATCGACGGTGCCAAACGTCTCGATGGCAGTGCCGAACAGGCGTTCGACATCTTCTTCTTTCGAAACGTCGGCTTGAACTGCAATCGCGTTACCGCCGCTGTCTTTGATTTGCGTAACGACTTCATCTGCCGATTTCGCGTTGCCGGCATAGTTGATAACGACGTCCGCTCCGGCTTGGGCAAGCGAGCTTGCCACGGCCTTGCCGATCCCCGAACTGGAGCCCGTGACGATCGCTTTCTGACCTTTAAGAATCTGAGGAATGCCGCACGACGGCATGACGACTTCAGGATGTTCTGGTTGACTCATAATTCAATCCGTTCTTGAGTTCTTGTGTTTCTGTGCCTTGTTACTTACGTGGCGTTGTTTGTAGCATCCATCCGAATCTCGTTTGAACAGTACTGCCTAAAGTCATTACCAACTTTTACTGTGTCTAAACTAAATCCTATTTCCTGGCTTTTTCTGCGATCAGCGATGCAACAAGAGCTGTCCAGCCTGTCTGATGGCTCGCGCCCACGCCGCGTCCGTTGTCGCCGTGAAAGTACTCATAAAAAAGAATATGATCTTTGAAGTGCTCGTCGTTTTGCATCTTCGGATACTTGTTAAACACCGGGCGATGCCCAGCTTCGTTGTTGGTGAAAATCGCGGTCAAACGCCGAGCGACTTCATCGGCGGCATGTGCGATTGTCGTTTTGTTGCCCGATCCAGTTGGACATTCGATTTGGAATTCGTCCCCGTAGTACCCATGAAACTTTCTCATTGATTCGACCAGCAGAAAATTCATTGGGAACCAGATTGGGCCCCGCCAATTTGAGTTTCCGCCAAACATCGACGTCGTCGATTCCGCTGGCTCGTACTTAACCGCGACTTGCCCGCCATCGCAATCAATCATGCTGCCGTCACAATTCACAGAGTACGGATTCTGTTCGTGGTATTTCGAGACTGCCCGGATTCCGAAATCGGAAAGGAATTCCGTTTCATCCAACATGCGTCGCAGCAAGGCTTTCATGCGATGGCCACGCAACAGCGAAAGCAAATGCGTGTCCCCTTCTCCTGGCTCGTGCCAGCGAGAAACAAGGTTCGCAAGATCGGGTCGGTTTTCAAGAAACCATTCCATTCGTCGCTTAAAATTTGGCACCTTCTCAAGTAATGCTTGATCAAGCGTCTCGACAGCGAACAACGGCGCCAGCCCGACCAATGACCTGACTTTCAGAGGAATCGTTTTGCCGGTCGGCATGTGTAAAATGTCGTAGTAAAACTGATCCTCTTCGTCCCACAGCCCTTCCCCCGATCCACCAAGATCATTGAGCGCCTGGGCGATATGGAGGAAGTGCTCAAAGAACTTGGTCGCGATATTTTCGTAGACCGGGTTTTCGATCGCAAGCTCCAACGCAATCCGCAGCATGTTCAGCGAATACATCGCCATCCAGCTGGTGCCATCGGACTGATCAATATGCCCACCGCCGGGAAGCGGTGCACTGCGGTCGAATACTCCGATGTTGTCGAGACCGAGGAATCCGCCTTGGAAAACGTTCCGGTTGTCGGCATCTTTTTTGTTAACCCACCAAGTGAAATTTAAGAGCAGTTTATGAAAAACGGTTTCGAGAAAGTCTCGATCGGCCGTCCCATGCTGTTCCTGTTCAACCTGATAAACACGCCAAGTCGCCCAGGCGTGAACGGGCGGGTTCACATCGCCGAAAGCCCACTCGTAAGCCGGGATTTGCCCGTTCGCGTGCATGTACCATTCTCGCGTCATCAACACCAATTGCTCTTTGGCAAATACTGGATCGACTTGAGCAAACGGGACGCAGTGGAACGCAAGATCCCAAGCGGCGTACCACGGATACTCCCACTTGTCGGGCATCGAAATAATGTCCGCGTTATCCAGGTGGGCCCACTCGTGGTTGCGACCGTTTTTCCTGGACGCTGGCGGAGTTGGCTGAGCCGGATCGCCTTCAAGCCACTGCCTAATATTGAAATTGTAAAACTGCTTCGTCCAAATCAAACCAGCGATGGCCTGTCGGTGAACGCGGCGTTTATCTTCGCCCTCAATGTCCTTTTGCAAGCCAGCAAAATACTCGTCCGCTTCTGACTTACCATTGTCAAACAGTTCATCAAAACCCCCAAAAGGTTTTTGAACGACTCCGTCATCACGGAACAATCGCAAATCAAACGACTTTGAATCGCCAGCACCGATCGAAGCCTTCAAACGAGCAGCACATTTGGTTCCCGTTTTGTCTGGATTGACCGCTTTGGTTTTCCCGTTGACGACATAAGCATGAAAAGCGTCTTTATGGAAACCAGTCGACTCCATGTTGAACATGTCAGGGTTGGTTTCGTTTTCGGTAAACAGAAACTCGGCGTCGCTTCGAGAGCAGAAACAATAAGAGCCCAACTGCGGGTGCTCTGCCAGAACGCCTCCATCATCCTGTAAACTGATGCTTGGCTTAACACCATCGCCGCGACCCCAGCTCCACGTATTACGAAACAAAAGGTTGGCCAGTAAATCAAGGTCGGCAGCATCGGGTCCGCGGTTAAAAACGGTGATCCGAATCAATGTGTCAAACTCGGAAGCTTTGACATATTCAATGAAGACATCGAAGTACCGATCGTCATCAAAGACACCGGTGTCCAGCAATTCGTATTCGTCTTTGTCCTTACCGGCCGAACGATTGGTGTTGGCCAAGTCGGCATAAGGGAATTCTCGCTGAGGATACTTGTACAGCATCTTCAAGTAGGAATGACTCGGCGTGCCATCGAGATAGTAGTAATGCTCTTTGACGTCTTCGCCGTGATTGCCTTCGTTACCGGTTAGCCCGTACAATCGCTCTTTAAGAATCGTATCTTTACCATTCCACATTCCCAGGGAAAAGCAAAGCGTCTGTTTGTCGTCGCTGTACCCACCGATCCCATCTTCGCCCCAACGGTAAGCGTGCTTGCGAGATGCTTCGTGGTCAAGAAACTCCCAAGCTTCTCCGTGCTCGCTGTAATCTTCCCGAACAGTGCCCCATTGGCGCTCACTCAGATAAGGGCCCCAGACACGCCAATCGCTATGGGGAGTTGATATTCTTGCATTCTCAGTCGTCATTTTTTTCAACTCAAATCGCGTGGACTTTGGACAGAATCCTTTGTGGGCCTAGCCTGCAACAGATACGTCGCTCGACTTCGAATCGGATTACGCGCCAAGCAATGAAGACCGGAATTAGATGTAATCGCATCCACTGCCTAAAGACCAACCCCAGCTACCGCCCCGTGGCTTTGCGGTGATCACTGGTCCTTCCGAGCTAAGTTAACCAGCCTTTAGTTAGGCCAATACTGGTGGCCCACTACTCGAGAAAGCCAGCTCGAAACACAGAACTCACTGAGAACACAGACAATTGGATATTCCTCTGTGCTCTCTGTGTCTCTGTGTTTACTTCCCACGAACGGCTAGCACTACTACAGCTCGACTTCGAACCGCGATCCAAAACTAAGAATCTAAAGTAAGCTAGTCGACGTATCGCGAAGTGATCTCTTTCTGATTCATCAACGTTCGATGAACCGGGCACATGTCTGCAATCTGGAGCATCCGGTCTCGCTGTGCCTGGGTGAGATTACCCTTGATCGTAATCAGTCGCTCAATGCGATCGACCAACGCCTTTTGGTCTTCGCAAGCCTCACAGTCATTGGCATGGATACGACTGTGCAGCAGCTGCACTTTGATTTCATCAATTTCCAGCCCCTTTCGATTCGCATACATCCGCAGCGTCATCGAGGTGCAGGTTCCCAATGCCGCCAGCAACAAGTCGTATGGAGTGCCCCCCAAATCCGCACCGCCAACGGAAGCTGGCTCGTCAGCGATCAAATGATGATTGCCAGCGTAAATGTCTTGAGTCAAACTTCCACCACGGGCAGCAACCAGGACACCAACCTCTGGAGATAGCGAATCGCCGGCCGAGGTTTTGCTTGACGAATCATCGGCGGTCGATTGTTCGCCGCTATCCAAATATCGAGCAGCCCAAGTTGAAATGAGATTCGACACAAACGTGGCGTCTTTGGCATCTCGCAACAAGTGATCGGCGCCGTCGAGCGACACGAAGCTCTTAGGATGCTTGGCCGTTTCATAGATCTTTCGAGCGTGATCAACGCTTACGATGCCATCGGTCGGCGAATGACAAATCAAAAGGGGCTTCCGATTGGCGGAGATTTTTTCTGACAACGATGCCTCATTCACATCTTCAATGAAATCTTTCCGAACCGAGAACGGGCGCCCGCCCAGCGTTACATCCGCTTGGCCTTCCTGCTTAATTTTGGAAATTGCTGTGTCGTCAAAAAGATGCAGAACGTGCGCGGGATCACTTGGCGCACCGATGGTGGCGACCAGCTTGACGTCATCAAATTGGTTCGCAATGGCCAGAACTGCGGCACCACCGAGGCTGTGGCCGACCAGCAAGTCGACGGGCAAGCCATGCTTGTTCAGCGCACCGATCGCTGATCTCAGGTCATTCAGGTTGGTTGAGAAATTCGTATTGGCGAAATCACCTTCGCTTTGCCCCAGCCCGGTAAAGTCAAACCGTAGTACTGCAAACCCTTGTTCCCGCAGCCCTCTTGAGACACGACTGGCTGCATGCACATTCTTGTTGCAGGTGAAACAATGCGCAAAAACAGCCACACCTCGCCGAGGTCCATCTGGCTCTTCCAATGTTCCTGCCAGTGTATTGCCAGCATCGTTTTGAAACTCAAACTTAGTGCCCATAATTCAATCCTGTTATTCAAACCCGAATTCGTCGAGGTGAATTTCCTGGTCGGTGTTAGTGAATGGCTTAAAAGGAATTCGCTTGTGCTGGAAAAACTCATCGTTGATCATGTCAAACGTTTCGGCCGCTCTTTGTTCGCCGACTTCAAATAGCTTGGGGATATTTTCAACTGCATCAAGCTCCCATTTTTCTGTCATCTTGAAATTGATATGACGATAGCGATCCCCAAGGAAGAACTTAAGCGGGAGGTGAATGCCTTGCGCTTGCGACGTACCCATTAAGTCTGCGACCCGCGGCGCCCAATAGAGCAGACCAGCGCTCTGTCCAGGCGGATCAAGCGCAAACTGGGCACGACCTGTGCCTACCGACAGCAAGTGCATTTCGCTGGTTCTAAAATGCGCCTCCGGATGGCCTGTTTCTTCAAGCTCCTTAATTCGAATCGCCTCGGCGACGGCAAGCATACTTGGGTCGGACGCCCACATTCCGCCATCGACGTAACTGTTCTCACCGATTTGGCGATGCGGAAAATAGGTCGGAGCCGCTGTGCTGGCAATGATGGCTTCGGCAATCTTAATGTCTTGATCGTTAACTCCCTTGGGAAGATGTCGCGACCGAAACACATGCGGCTGGCCTTTGGTCAAGTTAACCGCAGGCATAATCAGCCGCGTAAAGTTAACATCCCCCAAAGTCTTGTCGCCGAACCCTTCCGCAAATGAAACCTCAAGTGCGTCCGGACAGAATCTTGCGCGAAATGCCGCTGCCAGATCGCCTCCCGTCCCTTTCTTAAAGAACCAGCTACCAATCGGAAATAAGAACCGATAGATCCCTTTCGCTTTGTACTTGGGCCGTGGCGTAAAAATTCTGGCTCCGTAGCGGACATAAAAATCATGCATTTTTGCAGCCGACAACCCTGAAGCCAGCCCCGAAGCGATGATCCCTCCAGTCGAAGTCCCAGCGATTAAGTCAAACGACTCCGCGATTGGACGACCAAGCTTTTCTTCCAACTCTTTAAGGTAAGACGTGACGAAGGCGCCGCGAATTCCTCCGCCGATTAACGATAGTATTTGAAACCGAGCCATACGCGCTGCCTCTTGTGATTAATAGCCAATTTCAATCTAGTCCAGAGAAACAACTTCTCCAACTCCATGCGCGGGCAGACGGAAGCCTGTGCTCCATTCTATATCGACATGATTAGCATCATTTTCCACTGCCAAGTTGGACCAATTTCGATCCGGGTGCGTCGCCGAGATGTAAAATTTGCATCGGGCATCGAACGATACATTCCTGGCATCCAACACAGGGTGTATCGGCAAGTGTCACCGGTTCGCCCCGTAACGCGCGACCTTTGATGTCGATTCCCATTTGGCAGTACTGATTGCAAACATTGCAATCAATACACTTACCTTTTTCGGGGGTGATTTTAAAGTTCGACCAGCGCCCCCAGAAATTCATCCAGAACGCCAACGGACACCACATGCGACACCAGATTCGTTGACCGAGGAACGGATACAAACCGATCGCCATCGCTCCAGCCAGAAAAGTACCGACCCACAAGTCGTACCAACCCAAAAGGTTCAGGTGAAATGGCTCTCCTCTTGTCACCCACAAGACTGGGCTGAACCCCATCAGGTCAGCGATCGTCGCAATCGTTGCCAGCAAAATAAAGACGTAACCATATTTTTCCAGTCGCCGTGGCGTGTCTCCTTTGGGTCCACGATGACGAAAGCCATTTCCAACCGTTTCCGCCAGCGCGCCACATGAACAAATGTACGAACAGTAGATTTTGCCATACTTGATCGTGAACAGTGGCAAGATGACAAACGTCAAGAACACGGCCCAGACGACACCCACGACACCAACCAGATGCCACCACTCAGGATCGCCGGGACCGGCGACGGGGTTTACTTTGAAAGCAGACATATTCAACGGCCAGGCGTTGATTGATTTTTTCAACACCGGTGCGATCGCACTCCGTCCAAAAAGCGCGACCATGAAAGTTGGAATACCCCACCACAACGTCCATTGGCATGCAATGATCGTC
This sequence comes from uncultured Pirellulaceae bacterium, assembly GCA_964641465.1. Classification (GTDB taxonomy): domain Bacteria; phylum Planctomycetota; class Planctomycetia; order Pirellulales; family Pirellulaceae; genus Mariniblastus. Next base: position 13,289 of record CAZXLW010000093.1, read on the forward strand.
AAATTACGTTTCCAGATGATCTTGCTGTTGGTCTTGACCGCCCAGTAAATCCCAAAGATCCCAATCAAGCCAAAGTAGAACAGATAATAGACTCCCGACAGATTCGAGAAATAGCGAGCACCTCGCCCGGTGAACGTTGCATTGTCGTCGGCAGGCGTCAATGAATCGTAAGCATCCTTAACAGAAAGGTTGCTGCCCACGCTCGCGAGATTCAGGTTCAGAAAATACGGCCCGTCGCCACTTTCCGCCGCCTCTGAAGTCACGGCGTCTGGGGCGATCATGCCAGCGACAAACAACGCAACACAAACTGTCAGCAGCAGTTTGAAAGCCGGCACTCGAAACGGAGCACTCTTGCCGGGCTTGGCCATCAAGTGCTGAATGATTCTCGCACCAATCAATATCACACCCACCAGCGGCGCCAGCGTTTGCAGGATAAAACACCAAGGTTGGGTCGTCGGATTGAGGAACCCCAGATATCCCGGCCACAGAAACTTCCCGTTGGCTTCTTCAGGGTGCAGCACAAAATTTTTGGCGCCAAAGTACAAAAACACACCGACCAGAATACCGATGATTGACCAGATGACGCGGCGCTTCGTCCAAACGCCATCGAGCTCCATTCCTGTGTCCATCAAGAATTCGATCGGGGGCAACGTCCCGATCAAGACGATGACTTTATCGTTCTTGAGCGTCGAAATCTGTCCGTCGATTTCGAGATCGACTTCTTTGTCACGGCTCGATTTCAGGTTGCTTTTAAGGATCGCCTTGATTTCGCCTTTTTGAATCGCATCATCCAGCAAGCGGCGGTTTTCTTCTTTGGCGCGAAAGAAATCGTCACCACGATAGGAAATGGTAACGCGATTGTGATCCTTTAACATCAAAGCCGCTTCGATCGCCGAGTTCCCTCCACCAACGACCAGCACGTCTTCGTCGTTGTAGTCTTCTCTCGTGTGCAGCCGGTAGGTGACTTTTTTACAGTCATCACAGCCTTCGATTTTGAGTTTTCGAGGTTGCCCCTGCCGCCCAATCGCGACGACCACATATCGCGACGGGAATTCGGTTCCGTCTTTGCACTGAACAACGAAGTCTCGTTCGTTGCGTTTAACGATTTTAGCGACCTCGACGCCCTCACGAAATTTCAGCTTCCGTTGGGCAACGGTCTCTTCAACGATTTTCAGAAAGTCATTCTTATCAAGGTCAGTATCAACATCCAGTTCACTGATGTTCTTGATCGACTGAGGTTCGGCGTAGACTTTTTTGCCTTCTGGAAATGTGCGGACGGTACTGGCAAGTTCCGAGCGTTCGATCAAAACATATTTGAGGCCGCGTTTCTCACACTCGATCGCGGCGGAGATACCTGCCGGGCCTCCACCAACGATGACAAGGTCCAGCCCTTCGAGATCGTCCGAATTTTGAAACAACCGAGAAGTCTCCATCTTTTCGATTACTTTTCGGCCCTGATTCGCGGCTACCTTTACCAGCGGCAGTCCCGTGACATCGCCGACAACAAACAGTCCCTTGACGCTCGATTCAAACCGCGAATCGACAATCGGCAAGATCTCTTGTGGCGGAACGGTTGCGAAGTACTTCTTCCGTGATGACGATCCCATGTCTCAAGCACCTGGTTTATTCAAGAATTGGTCGGCGATTTGATACCCTAAAGGACCAAAGCTGTTTGAGCTGATCAATATATCCCACCAACAGGCAATTTCCAGTGTATGAGTCGCCGATGAAGACGCTCGACTACAGCAACTCTTCAAATTTCGGTACTATGGTTTCCGTGTGTGGAGTTTCCTAGACAAAGCCGTTGCGATTTTGTAATTGTGAATTGATTCAAAAGTTCCTAGACTCAGCACGCGGACATGGCAGACGTTTTGCAAACTTGTCATGTCCACGATTCCACATCTATCATCAAACTATGCAACCGAAATTCCAGTTTTGCTTACATTCCAACGTTGCTCCCTCGAAAAAAATCTAAGGCAATGAAATGACCGACTATTTTGAACGCAGCTCCATCGTCCATCGCCAGTTGCGAGGAAAGATATCTTTGGTCAGCAAAATGCCAATCGAGTCCCGTGATGACTTGTCGATTGCTTACACGCCGGGTGTTGCAGGGCCTTGTACGCTTATCGCCGATGATCCAAGCCTGGCTAGAGAGCTAACGATAAAACGCAACACGGTTGCTGTTGTCAGCGATGGTTCAGCTGTGTTGGGTTTGGGGAACATCGGGCCACTTGGCGCGATTCCCGTGATGGAAGGTAAAGCGTTGCTGTTTAAGCAATATGGTGACATCGACGCATGGCCAATTTGCCTCGACACGCAAGACTCGCAAGAGATTATTGAAACGGTGCGTCGAATCGCACCAGTCTTTGGTGGTGTCAACCTGGAAGACATCTCGGCACCGCGTTGCTTCGAAATTGAGTCCACACTGCAAGACCTCGGTATCCCTGTCTTTCATGACGATCAACACGGAACCGCCGTCGTCTTGCTGGCTGCGTTAATCAACTCCAGCCGTGTCCTGAACAAGCCGCTGGAAGAAATGAAAGTAGTTATCAACGGCGCGGGAGCTGCGGGAACGGCGATCGCCAAATTGTTGCGATGTGTTGGCAACGATCCTGATGTTTGTGTGCCGGTCGCCGACGTCGTAATCTGTGACTCAAAAGGAGCCATCCACAAAGAGCGCACTGATCTCGCGCCGTACAAGCAGGAGATTTTGAAATTCTCAAACCGGGAAAGTCGAAGCGGAACACTCCAGGAGGTGCTGGTTGGTTGCGATGTCTTCATCGGTGTGAGCAAAGGCGGCCTGTTGAAACGCGATGACATTTCCACGATGGCCGATAACGCGATTGTTCTCGCAATGGCCAACCCGGAACCAGAGATCATGCCCGACGAGGCCAAGGCCGGAGGAGCGGCGATTGTTGGAACAGGCCGCAGTGATTTCCCAAATCAAGTCAACAACTTGTTGGCATTTCCCGGGATCTTTCGCGGCGCGCTAGACGCTCAGGCATCACGGATTACAGAAAAGATGAAAATCGCCGCGGCTCATTCACTTGCCCAAACGATCACCGCACCCACAGCGGACCGGATTTTGCCGGATCCCCTGGACCGTCGAGTAGCCCCTTGCGTTGCCCGAGCTGTCGGCGCCGCCTGGGACAAAGACGAAGCCTGATCAGCAGGTTCAACTGAGCGGCATTCAGCGAATCTGCGCGAGGACCAAACGTTGTGAGACATGAACATATTAGCTCCCATGTAAACTCTGAAGAGCCTTGGCTGCTCCATTTGATCGACCAGCTTTCGACCAAGCTCTGGGTCGGCCTATGGCTGGTCACCATTTTTTCGTCGGCGTTGATCTACTGGGCGACCAGCCATTATCTAAATGGTCACGGGCTCGTGTGCACGATGCACAAAGAAATGGATGATCCAGTTTCCTTTTTAACGGCGCTCTATTTCAGTTGCGTAACAACCACAACGCTTGGTTATGGCGACTTTGCTCCCCAGGGAATTTCCAGAGCGCTTGCCGTCTTTCAGGCTTTTCTAGGAATGGCTGTTGTCGGGGCCGTGATTTCAAAAGTCCTCACGCGCCACCAAGGCCAAACCATTGACGAAACAAACTTGATTGCCGTCGCCATACGATCGGCCAGCGTCTTTACGGCATTGAACGATCAGCTTGTCGAATTCCAACAGATCAGCCGGTCCAAAGAGAATGAAGATCGCGGTGAAGCGGTGTATGACGGATTGGTGCGCCGGTGGACGAATGCTGAACTCAGATTCAATTTCTTACTGGAAACGATTCAAGAGTTATTGCGAAAACGAGAAATTGCTGCCACGACAAAAAGGAAAATCTTGAAAGCTCTTGGCAACACCGTGGCGGAATTTAGTGCGGCCAGTAAGGCGTGCGACTTTTCCGTGGACTCAACCAGGTCCATTTCGCAATTGTTCAGCATCTGTGAATCGACGGAAATTCCCAGCGAGCTTCCAAAAAACCAAAGCATCGAAGAAATTCTCAAATGCTTAGACTCAGTTGCTTATCCGGTTTAAGAAAGTCTAAGACGGCCGCAATTTGAAGTCGGCGTTATTCGCTCAATTCAAGGATCAAACCAACGGTCGTTTGCGGGTTCGATGGATCGAGCGTGATTCGCCTGGCAATGAAACCTTCCTTCTGATTCAAGATACGATTCTCTTCGGCGTCGGCAAAAAGTTCCGAAGCGCCAGATCTCTCAGTCGTGACATTCTTCTCTTGAGGCATGGTGTTGATGCCATCAATGGGATCGTCACTGACCCATGCTCGCCCGGTTGAATCGGTGACTACAATTTTTGCCGTGCTCTGCTCCAGGTGCTCTAACGCTTGAACGACTCGGTCCAAGAGATCCAACTCAAGCGTTACCAATCCGAATATTTCTCCCGTCGTTTCATCAAACACAGGCGTCGATGCCAGCAAGCTTACCTCCTGGCGTTTTACCCCGGCCGATTTCATGCCAGCCGAATCAATCCGGTAGCGAGTTGATAGCAAAACATCAGCGGGAGACAGTTCGCCAATTTGCGCAAGAAGAACCTTATCTTTTACCGGTTCAAGTCGACTGGAAGGCAAACGACGAACGAACCCCACTTCACCGGCGTGTCGCTCCACACGAACGATCGGAGTCGCTTGCCCGTTTTCGATGGCTGCATAGTAAACGCAACGGTAATTCGGATTCGCCCGGAGTAGCCCAATATAAATTGTGCTCAAACGTTCTTGCCAGACTTCTGCGCCTTCGTCCGCGCCTTGTGCCTCGGTTGGCGCAC
>CAZXLW010000094.1:0-17865 GCA_964641465.1 uncultured Pirellulaceae bacterium
TTGACGATGTGAACGGTTCGACTACTCGCCACGAAAATTGAACCGAGCACAAAAGCCGCGATTGCAAGCACGGCCACAGCACCCCATCTAACCGCGCGCGACGCAAAAACCGATTGCCTCGGCAAGATCGAAGCAGAGCTGCCGGATGCTTTTTCCGATGTCTTGACTGTCCGGCGAAATTCCTTGTTGCGGCCAAATTCAGGCGATGCGTCCGCCACCAGCTTGTATTGTTCCAATGCCTCGGTATGTCGTTGTTGTTGCTGGAAGGCGTTACCCAACTGATAAAAAACTGCTGGATCAAATTCCTTCGCCGGCGGCTTCAATGCTGCCAACAGCTCATTTGCTTCATCCACTTTTCCTTCTTGCGCCAGCCCGATACCTTTCGCGCGAATGGCCGCTGGATTCTTTGGATCCAACGCGAACGCTTTTTCAAAGCAACGATCGGCGGCCGCTGCATCACCAAAATTTTCGTACCACGACCCAAGATAGAATTGAATGTCGAAGTTACCAGGGTGCGTTGACGCAACCACTTCAGCAAATTCCCGCGCCTCATCCATTTGTCTGAACGACGTCAGTGTTTGCAAGTGCTCAATCGCGAACTTCGGGTCATCCATTTTTTCGACGAGCTGGTCGGTACTGGCCTGAATGGCATTTTCGCGAACTTCCTGCCACTGACTGGCTGGCATGAAATGATGCCGACCACAAGAAGAGCATTCGTCAATGATCTGTTTCTTACCCAATGGGATGATGGGAATGAACACCACGATCACAAAATGGGTCGTTTCATACGTCCGCAGCGTCGTGTGACTGTGGCAAAATTCACAAACCCCAGTTTCCGTCTCAAGGTTCCGTTTACCGTAGTAAGTCGTCCCGATTCCATTTATCGATGTCGGCATCTATGTTCCCTTGCTTCCCAAATCCCGGAAAAGTTGGTGCTCATTATAGAACCTTATCCTGCCACGACAAACGCGCAGGTATCATAGATGTTGAACACGATATTGTTGGGCGCCGGAATTCATGAACGAACTATCAAAAAATGGCCGATTGCTGGCCGCATTGTTGATCATTGTTGTCGCACCATTTGCCGATGCACAAACGGAACAACATGCAAATCCAACCAAATCAACCAAAGCCAAGCGCCCGACTTCTTATTGGCCGGAACAAATTGAGTTCTCAACGGAGATCACGACGCCGCTCGAATATTTGAATTTTCGAATCGGACAGCGGCATCTCGATCACGCGCAACTGGTCGGATACCTCAAACAGATCGCCTCGCAATCAGATCGAATGCAGTTACAACAGTATGGCGAGACTCACGGTGGTCGTCCTTTGCTACTGTTGACGATCAGCTCGCCAGAAAATCTTAAGAACGTAAACAAGATTCGCCGGCAACACCGCATGCTTGCCGATCCCGAAAAATCCGCTGATGTTTTAATGGACGATCTGCCAGCCGTCATCAACATGGGCTACGGAGTTCACGGTGACGAAGCCAGCGCGACCAACTGCGCCGCTTTGGTCGCTCATTACCTGGCCGCTGCTCAGGGCGAAGAGATTGAGAACTGGTTGGATCAATGCGTGATCCTGTTCGATCCCAGCCTCAACCCGGATGGCTTCAATCGTTTCGCCAACTGGGTCAACGATCATCGAGGTCGCGTGCCGAATGCGGACAAGAATCATCGCGAGCACAATCAGCCGTGGCCGGCTGGCCGAGTCAACTATTACTGGTTCGACTTGAATCGAGACTGGTTGCCGCTGGAGCAACCGGAAAGTCAAGCGAGAATGCGGTGGTACCATGCGTGGAAACCGAACGTCGTTCTTGACTTTCATGAAATGGGAACGGACTCCACGTACTTCTTTCAACCCGGAGTTCCCAAGCGAACGAACCCGCTGACGCCGATCAAGAATCTGGAGCTAACGGCTCGGTTTGGCCAATACCATGCCGATGCTCTTGATGCCCGCGGCAGTTTGTTCTTCACGAAAGAATTGTTCGACGATTTTTATATGGGCAAAGGATCAACGTATCCTGATTTGCATGGTGCGGTCGGAATCCTGTTCGAACAAGCCAGCGCGCGCGGGCATGTGCAAGAGAATCAGGACGGTCAGCTCAGATTCCATGACGCGATTGCCAATCATTTTTCGACTTCGCTATCGAGCTTGCGGGCGACCAGCGACATGCGAACTGATCTGCTGGAGCACAAGAAAACTTTTTACGAAGAAGCCATCACGCAAGCGACCAAGAGCGATGTTTCAGCATACGTTTTCACCTGCGAAAACAACCCGGCGAGACTCGAGCGATTCGCACAAACGTTGCTGCGCCATGACATTCGCTGTTATCGACCGAGCGATTCTGATTCCAACAGTGAAGACGCAGCAGCGCAAGATTCACTGCTCGTGCCACTCAATCAGCCAGAGTATCGGTTCCTGCAATCGTTGCTGATGCGCCGTAAGAATTTCGAAGAGAACATCTTTTACGACGTATCGACATGGACATTGTCGCTCGCCTACGGGCTGGAGCAATCGGAGCTGAAAGGCTCACTGGAATTGGACTCGCTGGAACTCGTGACGGCCAATCGGAAAAAGGCCAATCGTTTCAGTCCAGATGACGCAGCCGTTGCCTATGCCGTGGATTGGCGGTCCGACAACGCGGTTGCACTGCTGGGCGAACTTTTGAATCGTGAAATCAACGTCCGCGTTGCCACTCACCCATTCAGCGTCTCGAACAAAGATGGGGACGGCGAGAAACAATTCGAACGGGGCACGCTGTTGATCCCGTTAGGCGTCCAGCCGAATCGACGCAAACAGATTGAACGGATGCTGGCACGGGCCGCCAAAAAACATGTCACGTCCTATCCGATCTATTCCGGGCTTAGCCTTCAAGGCTCCGATCTGGGAAGCAACCGGATGAAGAAGCTTTCGAAGCCCAACGTCTTGATGGCGGTGGGGCGAGGCGCTTCTCAGTACGGAGCCGGTGAAATCTGGCATTTGTTGGATGTGAATCACGGCGTTCAAGTGACGATGGCTGACGATATCGGCAAAGTCGATTTGGAAGCGTATTCAACACTGGTGTTCCCGCCCGGGAGGCATGGTGGCCTTGATCAAAAGGAATGGAATTCGGTTGCTGCACGAATCAAACGCGGAGCGACGGCGATTGCGGTCGGATCTTCGTGCAACACGATTCAGGCCAAGTTGAACAAAGTCCTGGCAGTGCCGGAGAAAGAGAAAGCGGATGCGGCCAAGGATGGAGCAACCAAAGAACAAGCAAAGGAAAAAGATTCGGCATCACCGACAAATCATCAGCTGCCATTTGACTCGGCCTCGAAGACTCAGGCATTGCAATTGATTAGCGGAGCGATTTTTCAAACGGTCATTGATCGAACGCATCCGCTTTTCTACGGGTTCCCCAACGACAAACTGCCCGTGTTTCGAAATCACGCCCAATTCCTTGAGCCTTCTAAGAACCCGTACTGTAACCCGGGAATCTACGATGCGTCCGAACCGCACCTCGCTGGCTACTGCAGCCCGGAAAACCTGGAGAAGATCAGCAAATCGGCCAGTGTCGTTGTAACGCCGATCGGCAAAGGGCGGCTGATTCAAATCTCGGACAGCCCAAACTTCCGCGCCTTCTGGCACGGCACAAGTCGCGTGTTTATGAACAGCCTGTTCTTCGGCGAATTCATCAATCCGCCAAAACCGCGCAATGAAGAATAGATCAGAGTCCGGTCCTGCCCAAGTTCGATTGCCGTCTGCCAAGTTCTGTTGCCGCCTGCCAATCACTCCCACTCGCCCAGCCTCCATGAGCAGGCTAAACTCTTTGCATTGACAACAAATTCCAATCAAAAGAGTTGAAACGGTATGAGCGAAAGAATTGTAATGCGTACGGGCGAGAGTTTGGTCGCGGGTGGACCTCCGTTTACTGCAGCTGAACCGGAAGTTGTCATTGGTGAACTGGATGGCCCAGTCGGGACCGCAATTGCCACTCTGACCGGTAACCAGTCAGCTGGCCATTCGAAAGTGTTCGCGATTCTAAACACGGATGTCCAGGTTCGCCCAGTGACATTGATGGTCAGCAAAGTCACCGTCAAGAACAGTCGCTACACCAACATTTTGATGGGGACGGTTCAAGGCGCGATTGCGAACGGAGTTTTGGATGCTGTACGGGCAGGCGACATTCCCAAAGAGAAAGCCAATGACTTGGGGATCATCTGCTCCGTTTGGCTGAACCCTGGCGTGTCGACAGATGACAAGCTGGACCACAAAGCCCTGTTCGAGATTCACCGCAAAGCGATGGCGCAAGCGATCAAAAAAGCAATGCGCAATGAACCGACAATTGACTGGCTGCTGGAAAATCAGGACAAGATCACGCATAAGTACTACGAGCGCGGGTTGAAGGGCGAGATCTAGATGGACCGCATTCGGGCTAATGTTACTTACGGATTGCGAAATCATTCCGTATAACTATTGTGGAGATTTCTTTCAGACTTCTTTCAGACATAAGCGAAAGGTCTATTCGATGTGTAATGGCAAGATAACGTTGGCGGCTGCATTGTCTTTATGTTTCGCCCTGATTGCCAGCCCGAATTTTCAGGCGTCCGATACGAAGGATCGTCCGCGGCAGGAGGATAGTCGGTCCGCCTCTGCGGAAAGCGAACGGGACGACAAGAAAGCAAAACCTGATGAATTGGAACTTTACAAACAACTCAATCAGAAAACATTAAAACGGTTGATGCGAGCGGTCCATCGCGACCCCGATTCTCCGCTGGTTGTATTCAACCAATTTATCAAGAAAGAGATCGATAAACCGGACTGGAAAGTGCTCGATGCTAAAGCAAGTCTGGTCGAAATCATGGCCATCACTTTGCAACACCCAGAATCAAACGGCAAACGTTATTTGGAAGTTGCAACAAAACTTCGGGCGGCAACAAAAAGTGAAAACCTTGAAGAATTTAAAACGAGTGTCAAGAAGCTGAACCAAAGCTGCGCCGCATGTCATGGATGGTCACCACCACGATAACTCACGTCGCAATGATTAGAATTTTCAAATTAAAACTACGGCAAACCAAGTTACTGGTTATCGCAATCTGCTTGTTTGCGTTGCTTGGCTCAGTCGATTCGCTCGCTGCTGATGAACGCCCTAACATAGTCTTTGTTCTTTCCGATGACCACCGCTGGGATCAATTGGGATGCGCGGGACACCCGATACTTAAGACGCCGAACTTAGATCAGCTTGCTCAGGATGGAATCCGCTTCCGGAACATGTTCGTAACGACTTCGATTTGTGCTGCGAGTCGTGCTTCTATTTTTACAGGCATGTATGAACGAGGCCATCGTTTTACGTTCGGGACCAAGCCACTGGCGGCGGAATTTATCGATTCAAGTTACCCAGTAACACTTCGCAAGGCCGGGTACCAAACTGGTTTTGTGGGGAAGTTTGGCGTCAGCATCGAAGGCGATGTCAAACGGATGTGGGATTACTACGGCCAAGTTGGCCGCAACCCGTACTTCAAGAAACAAAAGGATGGGACGCTCAGGCATGCGACCCAGATAACTGGTGATAAAGCGATCGAGTTTCTTGAACAACAGGAAAGCGGCAAGCCATTTTGCCTCTCGGTCAGTTTCAATGCTCCCCATGCCGAAGACAGCGACAAGGAGAATCATTACCCGGTCCCAAAATCTGTCGCAGGAATGTACGACGATGTCGAAGTCCCGCCAGCAAGACTTTCAGAGCCTGAGATATTTAAACAGCACCCCGAGTTCCTGAAGAACAGCATGCTTCGCACTCGGTATCATTGGCGTTGGGACACGAAGGAAAAGTATGTCAAGAACATGCGAGGCTACTGGGGGATGGTCAGCGGTGTGGATCATGTCGTCGGACGGATCCGAAAGGCGATCGAAGATCTGGGATTTGCTGACAACACCGTGATCATCTTCACTGGCGACAACGGATACTATCTTGGGCAGCGAGGATTTGCTGGTAAGTGGTCGCATCATGAAGAGTCCTTGCGCGTGCCGCTAATTGTTCTCGACCCTCGTCAAAAACCGGCAACTAAAAATGCAACCATTGACAATGTCGTATTGAATGTGGACATCGCTCCGACCATTCAAACTCTGGCTGGGCTGAAACCGCCAAAGGAATCCCAGGGGCGATCATTGGAGAAGCTTCTGCAGGGAGACTCCGTTTCCGATTGGAGAACGGACTTCTTCTGCGAGCACCTGTTTCACATTCCGGGGCAAATTCCAAAATACGAAGGCGTCCGCGGCCCGCGGTGGACTTATGCTCGTTACTTCGAACAATCACCTCCGTTCGAGTACCTGCATGACCTGCAGAGCGACCCTGATCAACTGAAGAATCTTGCCCTCGACGACAAATACACTGCAGAGCTTGAGAAAATGCGGAATCGCTGCAACGAACTCCGAGAGCAACTCGGCGGTGAATATAGCCGCGAAAAGTTTCCGCGTCGAAATGACTAATGCAACTCATTCGTTTGAACCTGAATCAACTCCATCTACTCAACAGCAATTAAAACTTGCCATGACAACTGCCATGCGAAATCTTACCGTCCTGTTTCTAACTCTTGCTTGTTTAGCACCAACCGCAAGCATCTTGGGCAACGAAAAACCGAATGTCCTGGTCATTTACGCGGATGATTTAGGGTTCGGCGATGTGCGTTGCTACAACGACGAATCCAAAGTAGCCACGCCCAATTTAGATGCGTTGGCTGCACAAGGCATGCGATTCAGTGACGCTCACAGTGCGGCCACGGTATGCACGCCCAGCAGGTACAGTTTGTTGACAGGGCAGTACGCGTTTCGCTTACCCAATCACGGTAGAGTTTTTGCTGGCTTATGGGGTCCTAATCTCATTGCACCCAAACAAGTGAACCTAGCGACAATGTTGAAAGACGTCGGCTATCGAACCGGTTGTGTCGGGAAGTGGCATTTGGGAATGACGTTTTTTGATGCGGAGGGACAGCCGATCAATAAGGGCGGCAGGGAGCCGGTTTCGCAAGCTGACTATTCACGCGATGTTGAAGGAACACCTGTCGACCGCGGGTTTGACTATTTTTTCGGTACGCCAGCCTGCCCGACGACCGATTGGTTTTACGCTTATGTTGATGGCAACCGCGTACCGAATCCACCGAAAAAGAAAATTGACAAAAGCAATCTGCCCAAACACCCGTACTCCAAGGATTGCCGGCCTGGGATGATTGCTGACAACTTTGACATGGAGGCAGTTGACTTGAAGTTCCTGGAAAAGAGCTTGGAGTTCATCAAAAACCACCGCCGCGAGACGCCCGATCGGCCGTTCTTTCTGTTCCATTCAATGCAAGCCGTCCACTTGCCTTCATTCGCTGCCGAAGAGTTTAAGAACAAGTCGGGTTCAGGCCCGCATGGAGATTTCATCTTCGAAATGGATCATATTGTTGGACGATTACTGGACGCATTGAAACAGGAAAAAATCGCCGACAACACGATTGTGATCTTTACCAGTGATAACGGGCCGGAAGTCGACGCCGTCCACGGCATGCGAAACGACCACCAGCACGACGGCTCAAGACCATGGCGGGGGATCAAGAGAGATAACTGGGAGGGTGGCCATCGCGTTCCCTTTATTGTTCGCTGGCCCGACAGGGTTCCGGCCGGCACTGTGTCCGATCAGCTGATGTGCCAAACAGATATAATCGCTTCGCTGGCCAGCATTCTGAAGATCGAATTACCAGACGACTGCGCCGAAGACAGTTTTGACCTTGGTCCGGCCTGGTTGTCGAATCAGGAAAAGCCGATTCGCGATCACATTGTTCATCAGGGATTTGCGGGAATCAGGAAGCTGGCGATTCGTAGCGGCGAATGGAAGTACCTCAACCATCAGGGATCCGGCGGAAACAACTATGCGAAACACAAAAAGCTACAGGAATTCCATGTGCCAGACACCAGCCCTTCAGCCCCTGGTCAGTTGTACAACATGGTTCAGGATCCGGGGGAAACAAAGAACCTGTATTTCGAGCATCCGGAGATCGTTGAAAAGCTTTCGGCTAAACTTACTGAAATCAAAGAAGCTGGTCGCAGCCGTAAGTAGCCGAAGAATGAGCGAGCCTGGACTTTGAACCATTCTTCGGCGTTACAAATCCTGTTTTCGGACGACCACGTCGTTGCGATCAACAAGCCTTCCGGGCTGCTGGTACATCGCAGTCGGATCGACGTTCACGCCCGAGAGTTTGCCGTGCAACAACTCCGGGACCAGATCGGCAAACAGGTTTACCTTGTCCATCGCATCGACCGTCCGACTTCGGGAATCCTGCTGTTCGCCCTGAACCCGGATTGCGCCAGAGAATTGTCAAACCAGTTCGCTGACCGCAGTATCAACAAGTCGTACCGAGCTATCGTGCGCGGGCACACTCCTGACCACGATCGATGGGAACAGGCTTTGCTTGAAAAACACGATCGAATCTCAGACCGCAACGCGGCCGATAATAAACTGCCGCAGCCAGCAATCACGGAATACAAAACGTTGCAGCGATGGGAAATCCCATTCTCCGCCGGCAAGTATACGAGCAGTCGCTATTCGGAAGTGAGCATCCAGCCGCTGACCGGTCGGAAACATCAAATCAGACGGCACTTCAACCACATGTCTCATCCAATTATCGGAGACACCACGCATGGTGATAGCCGACACAACAAGTTGTTTCGAGAACAACTCGGCGTATCGAGATTGTTGCTCGTCGCGAAAGAATTGGAGTTCGTTCATCCGTCTACGGGGCAAACGATAAAACTTGAGGCTTCAGTCGGGACCGAATTCGAATCGGCCGTCCAGCAACTCAATCGCTTCGCCTAGCGTTGCCGTTCCAATCTACACACAGCAAATGCTGCTGTAGGCGTCTCTTTTTACTAAATGCTTGCACGCATGGAAATTCTGCTCTTGAGAGCTTGCGGATGATTTTATATGGAATATCTGTTATTACGCCCCATTCTCGATTCCAGCCATGAAGTCATTTGGATGCTTAATCTTGCTGTTCGTCGCATTCTGCCTCAGCCCCTGTGTTTTGGCTCAGCTACCGGATGCGCCAACGGGCATTCCGGGTATTCCGGCTACTGGCAAAACGTGGTCATTGAGTGACACACCTGTAGAACCGCAGCAACGAAACGAAGCTGAGAATAATACCAATCTCTGGCAACCAGAAACTCAAATTGAGCCAGCCCAAACAAATCAGGCAACTGAGCCTGATTCGTCATTCACGCCAGCGCGTGAAGAAATGCTCAACGAGGAAGACGAAAAGAAATTCCCTACGGCCAGACTGACTGGATTCTTCCACTTGGATTCAGCCTGGTTTTCTCAGGACGACCTGAACCGGCAGACACTCGGAGACATCGACGATGGGCTGGGCTTTCGCCGAGCAAGGTTGGCAGCCCGAGGTGAAGTCGCTGAAGACATTTCTTATATCCTCGAATTTGATATCGCCCAAAGCCAGGCCCGATTCGTCGATGTCTGGCTGCAAGCCAACAACACGCGCTGGGGCAATGTCCGCATCGGAAGATTCAGACAACCTTTCGGCATGTCGGAACTGACAAGCGTCCGTGAGCTTCCGTTCCTGGAACGACCGGTAACGTTCACGCAAAGTCCATTTCGACAAACGGGAGTCATGCTGTTTGGGACCAGGCCCAATGACTGGGGCACTTGGGCCCTTTCGGGCTATCGTTTTTTAAGCGACAACTTTGGAAACGTGTTTTCCGATTCTGGCGGCTACGGACTGGCAACAAGACTAACGCAGATCGGTTTCGAGTTTGGTGAGAACCGCTTGTTGCATATCGGAGTTGACTACAGCTACAACGATCCCGGCCGCGGGCAAGTACAACTGGTTAGCACAAACGAAGTCTTTGTCGGGCAAAACCCAAACCTGGGTCCTTCAGGGCTGAGCGTGCTGCCGATTGTTGGCGTGACTCCGTTCGTCAACACGGGCGTGTTGGCGGCTGATAATGTGCAGCTTGGAAACATTGAAGCGGCGCTGGCGATGGGACGTTTCGCATTGCAATCCGAAGTCCGCGTTGCTCAAGTGGCGCTGTCCGATGGCGCTACTGCTAATTTTCCCGGGGCCTATCTGTTGGCTCGCTGGACGTTGACCGGCGAAGAGATTCCCTACTCAAAAGAGAATGCAGTATTCGGGCGGATCAAGCCATTCGTTGACTGGGGCCCGTCTGGCGGCATTGGTGCGTGGGAGTTGCTCGGACGCATATCTCACATCGACCTGAACGACGCCGGCATCAACGGTCGTCGCTTGACCAATTATACCGTCGGTTGTAACTGGTACTGGAACCAGAACACCAAGTTCCAGTTCAACTGGATTCATTCTCGATTGGATGACGTCGTGGTAGACGACAGCAACGCAAACACGTTTGGCATTCGTGCCCAGGTGGACTTTTAACACATTCGGTTTGCCGATGCGGGCGCTGTGAAGGTCGCTGGGCCACGATTTCGAGCCTGTGCATGTAAGCCAATCCAACAATCACAACGAACACAGCGTTGGAAGTTTCGACAACGGAAACAACAATCGACGACTTCTTCTGTTCCTTAATTGTTCTACGATCCACCCAATGAATGGTCGTTGTATCGCGCACTTGATCTTCGTTTGTGTTTGCAATTTCGATTCCTCGACTAGATCTTTTCCTGTTCTTGCCGACTTATACCGTATACTACCGACGCCGGCCGCGGATGAGCGTCCAAACATTTGACCGGGTTCAATTGCAGAAAAATAAGTCACAGGAATGCACAGCTTTAAAATAGAAGAAGACGGCTTGACCGTACTGGCAGCGATGAGAAGCTTGCTGCCGGATCAACCATCGTGGTCGGCAGTGCGGAAGATGATGCGGAATCGACTGGTATCGGTCGGAGGCGTGCTGTGCCTGGACGAAGCCCGCAGGCTGAGCAGTGGCGAAACGGTCATGATCTCCGATCGCCCACTGGCCGGACCTCCGCGTGACGATGACGTCAAAGTTATCTTCATCGACAACTCCATCGTGGTCGTCGAGAAACCGTCGCGGATGTTGACGCTGCGTCGCAAGTCTGAATATTCGTGGGCTTGGACCAAGCGGAACCAGCAACCAACGCTCGACGAATGCGTGCCAAGAATCATTGGCGAGCATGCGGCTCGGAAAAACAATCGGACACGTGTTCACCGCCGACAACCTCGCCTGTACCCAGTCCACAGGCTTGATCGAGATTCCAGTGGTTTGCTGGTTTTTGCCCGCAACGAAGAATCGCAGACCAAACTCATTCAACAGTTTGCCGACCATTCCGCCGTGCGAAAGTACTTCGCTCTGATCGTCGGAACATTCAAGGAACAAACGATTGAATCGCAGTTCATTCGAGATCGCGGAGACGGACTACGCGGCAGCACGAGCGACACCAGCATTGGTGAGCGGGCAGTGACGCACTTCAGCACGTTGCGAAAAATCGGCAAGTTCAGTGAACTGGCCGTCCGACTCGAAACCGGTCGCACCAATCAAATCCGCATTCACCTTGCCGAAGCCGGGCACCCGATTTGCGGCGATATCAAATACCGCGGCCCGTTTGGTTCTCCAGCCATCGTCGACGACAGCAAAATCCATCGCCTCGCCTTGCATGCGACCGAATTGAAATTCAAGCACCCCGAAACCGGTAAGCTGCTCGAGTATTCCGCGCCCTGGCCAATGGACATGCTGCAGTTTATCGAGCGCATAGACGGCTAAGTGTAATGTTCCAATTCCTGTATTGTTTACGTTGCGCGAAATTCGAGTCAGTACTGATTGCTGTCGTTCTGTCCCATGCATTGTTCGTGCCCGCCATCGCACAACAGACGGGTGTCGTCGACGCCATTCAGAAGCATGATCAAACGGGACCTGAAATCATCCCGCTCCAAAACGCACATGCACATAATGACTACTCGCACGAACGCCCGTTGCTGGATGCCCTCAAACACGGATTCTGCAGTGTTGAAGCCGACATCTTTCTGGTCGATGGTGAGCTATTGGTCGGGCACAATAGTTGGTCGGTGAAGAAAGGGCGGACACTCGAGAAACTTTACCTCGAACCATTGGGCAGGATTGCCAGTTCGAACAACGGAAGTGTTCATCCGAACGGCGGCACGTTCACTCTGCTGATTGAATTCAGGAAGGATGGCCAGAAAATCTATCCGGTTCTGAAGCAGCAATTGGAAAAGCGTGCGAAGTTGTTTTCTGGACTGCGCGACGGCAAGTTCGTTCAGGGAGCGGTGCAGGTTGTAATTTCCGGAGCCTGCCCGCGGGGCTTGATCAAACAAGACAACCAACGATTGGTCGGTATCGACGGTCGCCTGCATGACTTGGACTCCAACGACCCTGCTCATCTGATTCCGTTGATCAGCGCCCGCTGGGGCTCCCACTTCAAGTGGCGAGGACACTCCGATCTGGCTGATTCGGAAAGAAACCAGCTCGCCGAGATCGTTGCGAAAGCCCATGCCAGCAATCGCAAAGTTCGGTTTTGGGCAACGCCAGAATCTCCGGTCGTTTGGAAACAGCTGTTAGATTCGGGAGTCGATTTTCTCAACACCGATAAACTCGCAAAGCTACGCGACTTCCTGATCGACCGGCAAAAACCTGAACAGACTAAGGAATAGTCGTTCGGTCCCGACAGACGTAATGATGCAAGCCGTAACCAATCTGCCAAACAGGCTTACTTCTTTTTCTCGCGGACCAATTTGGGAGGAAGCTCTTTGCCTTCCTCAACAAATTTCATTGAAATTGAATTCACGCAATGGCGTGTGTTCTTAGTGGTCAATCGCTCACCAAGGAAAACGTGTCCCAGGTGCCCGTCGCAATTTTGGCACAGGATTTCTGTCCGGTAACCATCGGCATCCTTCTCACGTCTAACCGCACCCTTTATCTCGTCATCGAATGCTGGCCAGCCGCAGTCACTTTCAAACTTATGTTCGCTCTTGTAGAGTGGCGCGTTGCACTGCCGGCAAACATAGGTGCCTTTCTTCTTATTGCCCAACAACTCGCCCGTTCCGCGCCACTCGGTACCCTTTTTCAGGATCACGTCTGCTTCTTTCGCGGTCAGCTTGTTGTATTCGGTCACGATCTTGTCCATTTGCCGTTTTTCAGTCTGGGCTTTCGAGTTTTTCTTGTCCTGCTTGCTTTGTTCGTCATTCAAACCGGTCGAATCAGTCCCGATACCAACAACGGCATCGTTCGAATCGTGAGCAACTCGCATCGGGTTGCAACCGATGGAAGTCGCAACCAGGCAACTGATTACTAAAAGGGGCAGGTGGATTGCAATTTTCATCTTCGAAAGCCTCGACAATAGCTCATAACATCAACTTAATATTCAATAGTAGCATACTGAGTGCGGAGATCGAACGCCGACCATCGCAACGATTGTAAGCAAGCACACACCTATTCAGTTTCCAAGGAAACTTCATCGCCCAAGTTAACGATTCCGGGCTGAATTACCCGTGCTGTCAAACCACCATGGCCTCGCATCGCGTTGTATCCTCCCGGGCCAAGATTCGATTCCATCCGACTGCAAGGTGGACAATTGCCTGTCCCGAACAGCACAGCGGTGCCAATCTTGAACCGGCGATCTTTCAGCGCTTGCAGGTTAATCCCGGAGACAACGATATTGCGTCGCAATTGTTCAGGTAAAACCTCACCGCCGAGAATATTCGCGACGGCCGCAATATGTTCCTGCTGGATCAGGGTGACTTGCCTTTTCGAGCCTGGCTTGCCGGAAAAGTGATCACCAATGATCGATTGCTCTTCGTCGATCTCAATCGAGTCGACAGATTGCACATCTTGGCGGGCTGTTGGCCGGATACACATCCATTTGACCGTCCCTGTTTGCGGCATTGTAGCCAGCAGTTCCTGCATCTCTGACATCAGTTCGCCCAATCTCCTGCGTAGCTGCAAGTAAAACTTCCCGCATCACGAGTCACCATTTCGTATCTTCGCTTGGAAATCTGCCGGACGTGCAAATGATCGTGAGCAACCCATGCGACCAGCAGATCCCCCGCCCGGATCGGCCCGAGATGCGGATGTTCGTATGTTTCGTACCAATTTGGATGATCAAGGCTCTTTAGCCATTTTACCGATTCGATCCGCTCCCTGGAAAGTTCTTCGAGCATTTCCTGGAAATCTCGTTCGTTGTATCTTCGATCAACAGCCCACAACTCAGGATTAATGGATGGCCAGATTTTTCCCGGTTCATCCAGCGTCGTTTGAATACGGCTGCGAAAGTCCTCGCGCTCTTCGTCGATCAAATGACAAATAATCTCAAGAATCGACCAATTCTGTGTTGGCGGTTTCCAACGGGCATCTTCATCGCTCAAGTCCCGCAACGAACCAGGAACATGCGCCCCAAAGTTCTCTAACGAGGCAATCATATGTTGAATAATCATTTCGGTTTCGCTGCTTGCTTAAACGATCGGGAAGCGCCACATTATAAAAGTGGGCCTGACGGAGCTGCCATTAGGTTGGATAGAATATTGTTCGGCATCTCGTTGGAATGACGTCATTTCAGAATCCAAGATTTTTTTACTTACGGCAGTAAGCGTCAACTGCAAATATCGTTAAACACAGTGGATGGGGAATTGAGTTTTGGGATTTGAACCAACAAAAAAAATCTGGATGAATGGTCAGCTGGTCGATTGGGAATCCGCAACCGTGCATGTCATGGCCCATGCCTTGCATTATGGGACCAGCGTTTTTGAAGGTGTGCGAAGCTACGAAACGCCGCAAGGCCCCCAAATTTTCCGACTTGAGTCTCATACACGGCGGCTGTTGGATTCCGCCAAGCTCTATCGAATCCCCGTAAAATACACCGCAGATGAACTCAACGAGGCCTGCAAGTCGGTCATTCGAGAGAACGGGTTGAGCAGTGCTTACATTCGTCCGATCATTTTTCGCGGCATGGGTACGCTGGCTGTTTTACCCGGAGATGATGTCCCAGTCGAAGTCGTCGTTGGGGCAATCAAATGGGGAGCGTACCTGGGCGAAGAAGGAATAAAAGAAGGCATCGACTGCTGCGTCAGCTCCTGGAAGCGCATGTCCAGTGCTTCCAATCCGATTCTCTCCAAAGCGGGCGGACACTACCTCAATTCGCAGTTGATTGCTGACGACGCTCGTCGAGGTGGCTACACGGAAGCGATTGTTGTCAATGCGGACGGTACGATCAGCGAAGGTTCCGCCGAGAATATATTTTTCGTGCGGGATGGGAAGCTGATGACTCCTCCATTGTCGGCCTCTATTTTGAATGGGATCACTCGAGACTCGGTAATGCAGATCGCCAAGTCAATGGATATTGAAGTTACCGAGTGCAGTATCCCGCGGGACTTGCTTTATCTCGCAGACGAAATTTTCCTGACTGGAACGGCGGCGGAAGTAACTCCCGTTCGCAGCGTCGACGGACTGCCAGTCGGCGAGGGAAAACCCGGCCCAATGACAAAGAGTATTCAGGACAAATTCTTTGGACTGTTCACTGGCCAAACTGCTGACCAATGGGGTTGGCTGACGAGTGTGGACTAAAACGTGAAAACGAATTACACGTGAAAACCAATTATACGTAAAAAACCAAGGACTTATTTGGACCGGAGCTGAAATTGAATTCGAACCTAACACTGACTTTGCTTACTGTTGCATTTTGGATTGTCCTGATGAGCTCAGCATTCGCCCAGGATCCCAACTCCAACGATTCTGAATCCAAGTTGCCTCGATTGGGCGATACACTCACTGACGAACAGGTATCTCGGTTCGCAAAACTGGCCTTGGACGGGATCCATCAAGAGTATCCGAACAAGCCTTCGAACGTGATGGCGGAGGCGAGCCACGTGCAATCACCGCAGGAAATGCATCCAGCGTTCTACGGTTGTTTCGACTGGCACAGCAGTGTGCACGGGCATTGGATGCTGGTCCGGATGCTGAGGTTGTTTCCGCAGTGCACGATCGGACCGGAGATCCGTGCCGCACTTGCGAAGAATCTGACGAAGGAAAACCTGGAAGTAGAAGCCGAATATTATCGGCAGAAACACAACCGCAGCTTCGAAAGGATGTATGGCTGGGCATGGCTGCTACGGCTCGCGCTGGAGCTCGAAGAATGGGACGACAAGCAAGGGAACACCTGGCGAGAGAACATCCGACCGCTTGAGAAAGAAATCGTCGACAAAACTTTGGGGTATCTGCCTCGCTTGAGCTATCCCATTCGAACGGGGGTTCACCCGGATTCAGGATTCGCATTGGGACAGGTCCTGGATTACGCGCGGGGTGTCAAAAACGCAGACCTCGAAAAACTTATTATCGAACGAAGCCGTGATTACTATCTGACCGATAAAAACTACCCGGATTCCTACGAGCCTTCGGGCGAGGATTTCTTTTCGTCCGGTTTGAATGAAGCCGACTTGATGCGTCGAATCGTTGGAAAAGAAGAATTTGCCAAGTGGCTGGACGGCTTTTTACCGGATCTGGCAGACGGTTCCAGCAACCTTTTCAAGCCTGCGGAAGTATCGGATGTAACGGATGGAAAAATTGTCCATTTGGCGGGCCTCGATCTTTCTCGAGGGTGGTGCTTCCAAGGTATCGCGTCTGCCCTGCCGAAATCCGACAAACGGATCGCATTTTTGAGAAAAGCGGCTGACGACCACGCGTTGGCCGGGTACAAATATGTGTTCAGTGGACATTATGAAGGTGAGCACTGGCTGGCAACTTTTGCCATTTACCTTCACACCCAGGTCGGGGTCCAGGCCCAATCAAAGCGATAGGCACTACCACCAATGTCCCTAATGAAAATCAGCAATTAAAAAAGGGTAATTATGTTGTACAAGAAACTATTAGCCTGCCTGTTGGTCGTTTGCTTTGCCGCGACGGCGTCAGCGCAGGACGAAAAGAAAACGCCACCTGCTCGTCCAGCTATTCAAGGTCGCCAGGCACCTGCCCAAGAGCAGCCGGAAATGACCGAAGAAGAAATCGGCTCAACGATCGAAAAAGCCAGTTTCCTGATTGGCTACAACATGGTCAAACGCCTGATGGCTCAGGAAGCGGATTTCAATTTTGACAAAATCCTGGAAGGCTTGAACGCGGCGAAAGATGATCGCGAAGCTGGCATGACTCGGGAAGAACAGCGAGCAGTGTTGCTTGCCTACCAGCGGATCAATCGTCAACGCACGATTGAAAAGCGAAAGGCCACTGCCGAAGCTAATGGAGCCGAAGGCGAGAAAGCGTTCGCTGAATTCGCCAAGCAAGAAGGTGCCAAGGAATTGGAAGAAGGCGTGATGTACCTGGTCGAAAAAGAAGGCGATGGAGATGTTCCAGAAGCTCCTGATCGCGTCCGCTTGCATTACAAAGGCACTTACGTCAACGGCGAAGAATTCGACTCGTCATACACGAAAGGCGAACCTATCGTAAACAACGTGATTGGTTTCGTTCCTGGATTCTCCAAAGCATTGCAGGCAATGAAAGTTGGCAGCAAGTGGAAAGTCCTGATCGACGGCGAAAAAGCATACGGCATGCGGCCTCGACCACCAATGGAAGTCAACAAGACGCTGATGTTCGAGATCGAACTACTCGAAATCATGCCGGTTCAGTAAGAATCAGGCAAAGCAACGCATCGAAAACAAAAGCGACCATGCAAAGTCATGGTCGCTTTTTTTTATTGTCACGCATTTTCCGGCTGGGTAGAGCAGACATCTATCGGCCCCTGTTCGCTATTTCAACTATCTCAAACCAATATTTGCGGATAGCCGAGCACGGCTCTATACTGAAACTTTGTGATTTTTTTCGCAATTCTCTTTCGTCAAAGGTGCGTTATGCGAGTTCGAAACTGGTTGTCATCTCTTTTGAATTCTTTTCTGCATTGGTTGGATCGTCTGC
>CAZXLW010000095.1:0-4001 GCA_964641465.1 uncultured Pirellulaceae bacterium
GCACCTCGGCTTGTTGGTTGGGGCGCCAATTTGCCGACGCAATATGCGAATGCATGCAGAATCAACACGTGAGCAGTCATCGCAAATGAATCTAACCAGCACGGTACTTGTAACTTTTCAACCACGAAAGAAACGAATTACGCTAAAACCAATCCATGGGTTTTACCCGGCGAACCGGTACGTACCTATTGCCCCAAAAGGCCTATCAGCGAACTCCGTCGTACCACCAGCCCAGACCGTTGCGCGTTGTGATGGCTGACTTCCCGCGGAAGACGACCGTCACCATTAGTCGAAAAATTGCAAACGTTCCGTGCGTATCGAGTTTTCGAAGCGACGTTACGACCGGTTCACGCAGCAGGATGAACTTCCCCTGCTGCTTGAGCGATCGGGAAAACCAGAGCTCTTCCGTTGCATAGAATTCTTCCGGGAATCCACCTGCCGCCTCGAACGCATCTTTGGTGGTGAAGATGCAGCAACCTGCAGCCCAGCCCAAAATTCGCATCGGAACCAGCACCGAAATGGCAATCATTCTTGCGAAAAGGTTAGGCGGCTTATCGAACTGAATCGCCACCCCACAACCAACCGCGCCCTCGTCCATTTGACGCATGGCGGAGCTTAATGTTTCTGCGGGGATGGTCGTGTCAGCATCCAGAAACAAAAACCGCTGCCCGTTCGCCGCTGCCGCGCCCGCATTGCGTGTTGCAGCGATCTGACGGTTATTCGTTTCGACGACGATCGCTCCACGATCGCGGGCAATGGCAGCTGTCTGGTCGGTCGAAGCATCATTGGCAACAATTATTTCGACATCCTCGATGTCTGCCTCAGCCAATGACCGTATTAAATCGTCAAGCGTCTCGCCGAGGATTGACTCTTCGTTGTAGGCTGGAATGATGATTGAAAGAACCGGCATAGCTTGATTGTAGGCTGACTTTGTCAATTGTCGCCCGTGTTGTTTTTCGCCCACGGAACCGTCGCTCGCAAGATCCACACCAATCTTGACTAACCAGTAAAGTTAAATGAATTCAATAAAACGGATGACAACGACCAATGGTCTTAGGAGCCGATGACTGGCGTGTCGATTTGTTCAATGATTACCAACCGACTGCGATTAACTACTTGTGTCGATTCACAAGCATCTAACTTCCGCCCAGCAAGTCTACAAATAGTCCGACGTCCAACAAATTAACGAATCCATCACCATTGATGTCCGCTTCGACTTGGAACTCGCCAGTGGATAACAAGTCCACAAACGGCTCAACGTCGAGCAGATTGATGGTACCGTCTTGATTGACGTCGCCCAGTAAGAACTCGAAATCAACATCGAAGTCGAAGACGTGAAGGTCGCTGGTAGTGACTCCAACATTGTTGCTTCCTTGCTGTATGAACACTGAAAGCACTCCGTCGCTTATTAGGCGTTGCTGGTCGATATGTGGTTCACCTTCAAAGATTCTGTTGAAACCCAAATTATCCCTGTAGAGAATAGACCAGTCCTGGTAGCCGCTGCCCGCCGTTGCTCCGGCAATCACCAATGTCCCCGGGTCGAAGAAGTTTCGATTGTGGTCTCCGGCGACTCCAGGCGATGTATAGGCAGCAAATACGTTTCCGTTCAAGTCAAAGGCAATCTGTCCTCGAGTTCCGACTTGGACATCGTTGTTATTTTCATCAACAATAGGAATCTGATTTTTTGACCATTCGCCGGTGATTGGATCTTTGAAATAATGAGAATGTGCAGCTTCGGTTGTGTCGAAGGGGCGGTCTTCAGGATCATGGGTCGCGGGATCCTTGCGAGACCACATCAAAACGTGAACACCACCGTTGCTGTCGACAGTTTGCCCCTGCTGGTTCATCAGTGTCTGATTTCGATCAATCAATCCCAGTGGTGTACTGCCAGAATTGGAGCCGCCAACAACAAATGGAGTAATGAAATCGGTGTCTGAATTAATGATGATTCCAGGCGATAAAATGGAAACGCGTTCACCAACGCCAGTTACCTGATCATCCGCATCGTTAAGCCAGGTCATCCCACCGTCAGTGCTGCGAATGTAATTGAGATTATGATTCGCAGTTCCGTTGGCTGTTTCCCGCCATGTAAACGTCGCATGCAAATCGCCATCGGCGGCAAAAGTGATGTCGTTCAGATAGGGGTTTCTGGATATGGACAACGGACCAATACCATCAT
This sequence comes from uncultured Pirellulaceae bacterium, assembly GCA_964641465.1. Taxonomy (GTDB): domain Bacteria; phylum Planctomycetota; class Planctomycetia; order Pirellulales; family Pirellulaceae; genus Mariniblastus. The sequence continues at coordinate 2,180 of CAZXLW010000095.1, forward strand.
TGAAAAGCACTCCGTCATCGCCCCTGATAAACTCTCGCAATTCACTCCACGTTTGCGAATTTGGGTCGTAGTTGGCAATGAACAAATCGCCAGCTCCGCTTGCACCAAGACGCAAAGTAATAACCATATCACCCGTCATTGAGTTTGTGGAAAATCGAGGATAGGTCACACTGCCAACTGGTGGTCCGCCAGGGACAAGAGTGTTCGTGACTTGAGCTCGTATAGCATCCACGTTATTCACACCGAAAACGCCTTGTCGACTCCAAGTATTCGCAGTCGCGTTTCCGTCAATGTAATTTAGTTCGTTGCCGTGATGGTCGTAGGACAAGTGAAGTCGCCCGTCTCCAGAAATTCCCATGTTGACTGCATTGTGATTGTCCCATGGCTGTGTTTGCGAACCGTTTTCCGGATCATCTGCGTCACCGTGAATCAACTGGAGACCAGTGTCAAACGAAGTCCAGCCGATCGCAAGGTTGTTGAGATCGCGTCGCCCCAGCACGATGTGTTCATTGAATCCAACGTTTCGGTACCAGGCAGCATACTGAAAGTTTTCATGGGAAAGCAAAGGTGTCGATTGATGCCCAACACCATTGATCGCTCGACCGAAAAGTGATCCACCAGCAGCGGTTCCCGACCACGCTGGCATCAATAGCGCGTTATTGTCGATGGTCGAGTTGTTTGGATTGAGGAGAGATACCGACAACGAGTTTTGCCCGTTGGCCAAGCTGATATTCAGAGCAGACAGCAAACAGCAAGCTCCGACGAAAACAATGTGTCGTACAGGTAACCCGCGCGATTGGCTTTGGAATCGCATAAAAATATAGCTCCTCAAATGGCAAGCAAAAATGGGCGTGAAGGAAAGGAAAGACACTGGCAATGAGCTGACAGTATAAACTACGAGTTGGTCGCAAGACAAACGCAAACGATTTCTCCTTGTTGCGTTTTTCACAAAGAGTGGTGGCCGGAAAACGGGTGCGTTGTAGCCCTTGATACTCTTAGTACCCCCGGGGCCAACAAGAAAGAAACAACACGCCGCAAAAGAAAGGGAAGTGACGAGCGTGTGGTTGCGGTCCGTGGAGCGACGGCATTTCTAAACACAGAGTTCACAGAGCAAAGTCCACAAGTCAAAAACTCTGCGGTCTCCGTGCCTCTGTGTTTCAATCGATAGCTGAGTAACACGAGCGGTCGAGCGCCCGACGATCCGGTGCTTCACGACCAGCCTGATGAGTTTGAAAGGCAATTAGAGGATAAAATTCGCCGTGCAAAACGGAACTATTTTTTTCTCACGAACGATTCAAAAGCAACCTTTTGTTCGTCATCAAGAACTTCACAGATGGCTGTTCTCAAAGATTCAGAATTTTTAATTCTAAGTGCGACCAACTCTTGGTTGCGATCTTTTAAGTTCAAATATATTACGTTTTTCTGTTATCGGAAAAAACGTCAATCAACACCGCGGAAAATGTACCGACCAGACAACACCACACGTCGGACCAAATGAAAGAGTTCCCTAAGATAAAGCCGGATATTGGTTGCTGGCGTAACCATAAGAGGAAAGGAGGATTCCACAGTTGCCCGAATTCCAGCGTCAATGTTATTGAGAGTGCGAGAGTGCCTAACGCAAATCGCGATGCCCGTGGAAAACAGAACCTTGCAGCAAAGTAGAACATGATTGGCCACAACGTATCACCTGCATAGGTAGCCAGGAAACCAGGAAGAGTTGACGAGTCTGCTCCAGAACGATGGGAACGAGCGAACAGGCCAAGTGGAATCACGGTCAAGACCGCGATCGCCGCAATCAATCGACTTCGTGTTTCTTTTGACA
>CAZXLW010000095.1:4101-17769 GCA_964641465.1 uncultured Pirellulaceae bacterium
CCCAACAAGTACTTATTGCTTCGTTTAGTCTATCGAAGTTTCGCGACGAGCTAGTTCCGAAAAATGCGTGACGTATTGCGTCCGGGTGAAATACGATTGCCAGGTATTGGAATAATCATTGACGAAAAGTACAAGGGTATCCCATTCCCGTTGAGTCAATGTATCCATTTTGTATTCGACATCCCTGACGGTGAAAGTTCCGGACTCAAGAAAGGTATCAAGATTATCCGCAGCGATAAACAACGGTTGCAATCGGGGAATCGCATCCAAGTACTGCTGTCGTTGCGCGCAATAGTTCTGCCATTGGTCGTGTTCGTTAGTCTGATTCCGAAACGCCATTCCAAATTCCTGCGAATTACTCAAGACAGATAACAATTACGATCACCGATTCGCAACAGTCAGAACAGCTGGAACTAACGAGCTTCCACGTCACAACCACTCGAGTTCCGACTTATGGTCATTCCGCGATAGAAGGAATTCGACAAATCCAGCAATCTTTTCAACTTCGATTCCGCCGCTCGAGTCAATTGCCACCGACGTGAAATGCAACATAGGCCCATCGCATTGTTACTTGCCTACATTCCACAGTTAACGTATCAAATCTATCAGTGGTTCAAAGCGGTGTTCAATCTTCACACGCGGAAATCGCGACCGCATTCTCTGCACTTTTAGCGGGTCGTAGTCATTCGTTATTTCTATCCGTACTAAACCGGGCAAAGCACCAATCGCTGCCAATAATTTCTTGTCGGATGGAATTGATGGAACTCGAAGTTCCGTAGCAGAAAGCCAAAAGTTTTTCGAGAAAGAAAGATCCAATCTATCCATGCTACTGTATGCCGCTCCACCAACCTTTTCGATTGACGAAATGGCGTTTCGCTGGACATTCACGCGATAAACGATTGAAGCGATCATAATTGCAAATGCAAAAATGACTAGAAGTAGGATTCGCAGAGAAAACCGACGCTTCAACATTCGCTTGCGTTACCATCCGGGCTTGGGTTGTTTGACGTCCGGTCCGCCAGAATGCGGTCGTTCAACGTAGTTGTCTGGTGCATCCTTAATCGAGTCAACGCAGGCGTCCGAGCATGCGTGCACCAGCAATGGCACTATATCAGAGCCCATTCTACGTGATGTCCATCGTTGCATGGGCGCCTCGTCGAATTCCCCACTGCAAATACTGCAAGTTTTTGGGCGGTAAAGTTCGGAGTGCTGTGGTAGTCGAGGAAACGGTGGTCGATGTCTGTAGTTGCCGCAAAGCGCACGCGTGCTAACGGTACTGCGCTTAAGGTTTTTGAATCTACGGATCTCGCAAGGAAACCAGTGGAGCCGATAAGATGTGTATGGAGTGAATTCTTCTAGATTGCTCATTTCGCCTATCTCGGGTGGAACGCGAACCAGGCTACCTCACCCCCAGCCCCTCTCCCCATGAATCCGGGAGGAGCTTTAGCAAGTGCAGAGTTTATCGGTCCGGATTAATGAGGAGAGGGGAGCTTGGATTTATGGCTTATGTCTGTCAGATGGCTTATGTCTGTCAGACTCAAATCTCGCTTGAGCAGTATTGGGCTAAAGCCGGCACTATAAAACTGTTCAACAAAGCTAGGACGGAACACTCGTGCCGTTCTGCTCAAGAGTTTAGGAACAAAGAATGCCTGTTAAGCGTTAGGACAACTGTTCGCCAAAACAGGCGTAGACAGAATCAATCTTTGGGAAAGCCACCACCATGGCGGCCAACGCCAATGCGACAAAGCCCAACAACAATATGTTGTGAGATACGAAGAACAGGACCAAGTTTAAGAACGCGGCACCTTCTAACATCGCGTAACGAACGATCGTTTTGGTTTGGAACACTCCTGACAACTTCTTAAGCTTTACGTCGTCGGTGTCTTTGTCCTCAATCCCGGAACTGCCGGCAAACAATATGTTGGGAATCGTGAAAGCACTGGCAAGACACGAAAACCCAATAGCCAGGCCAAAGATCGCCAGCGGGTCGAAGTCCGTGTTGATCTGTTGCCAGTCGGTAATCGCGGAAAGAATTATTGCAGCGATTGTTACTCCACCAATCAACGCCAGACATATGAATCTTACCGAATTGATAGCCGGCTTGATGGCATCCATTTGCTCGCGTTTCAAGATCATCCGATCTCTTTCTTATTGGCTTAGAATGTTTCGTATTTTGACTCAGACCGTTTTCGAAAGTCGCTCAACCATTTGAGCTGCCTTTTGAGGATCGTCCTGTTCGATCAAGTGGTCGATCGTTTCCTGCTTGGCACCCAGCTTCAAAAGGTGCGTTTCGAGATTCTTCCAATACCGCTGTCGCTTTTTCCCGTCCGACAAATACAACTCGGTAATAATCTCCTGCGACCGCTGCAGGGCGATATTCTCACGTTGATCGTAATAGTTCTTGATGACTTTGTTTTGAAAGTTGGATCGTTCAGGCATGATGAATATCTTGTGGGTTGAAGAGTTGAAAATGGACCGAAAATGCGGTTTGTTCGCATCGGCTTTGACTGACGTCGACCTGTCCGGGAACTGTTGTTGGATATCGGACTGGCACCCCGTAAACTTTGGCCGATTGCGACAATCGCAATCATACGTTTTCTAACGTCTTGAATCCACGCATTGAATTTGCGGGTTCGCTTGTAAATCGCGGACTTCCAGTCAAGAATACGATAATCCCAACGAATAGAGTTGAAAAGCAAGCCAAACCTATCCAAACCTATCGCGTCGTCAAATTAACAGAACAGGTGATTCGTTACCTCAATGCAAATCCATTGTTTAAACTGCAACTCCCGCATCGATTATGTTGACAAACCGCCCAAGTTTTGCAGCGAATGCGGCTCGCAAATAAGTTCGATCGCCAGCGATTCCTCAATCCGTGATGACCAAACGATCGCGGCAGCCAAAACCACGGCCGACTTTGCCGCAGTGGATTTCGAAGATTTAGACGCCACGCAGGCTCCCGACAATACCCGTCCCATTTCGCCCGAGCATGTCGAAAAATTCAACTTGGAAACGGTGGGCCCCTATCGAATTCTGGGGAAACTTGGACAAGGCGGCATGGGAACCGTCTACGAAGCCGTCAACATGGAATCGGGGCGGCATGTTGCATTGAAGCTGCTGTCGGCGGCAGTCCGCGGCACGCCGGAAATGGTCCAACGGTTTCAACGCGAAAGCGAAATCGCTGCGTCGATCAATCACCCCCGCTCGACTTTCGTCTACGAGTCAGGCGAGCACGATGGCCAGCTATACATCACCATGGAGTTGATGAGCGGTGGCACGCTTCGCGATATCGTCGAGAAGGAAGGTCCGCTCCCGGTCGGCCGGGCGATCGACTACATGCTCGATATCATCGACGGCCTGCTGGTCGCTCATGACGCCGGCATCGTGCACCGGGACCTGAAACCATCCAACAGTTTTGTCGACACAGACGGACGCATTAAAGTTGGCGACTTTGGATTGGCCAAATCTTTCCTGGCTGATTCGTCGTTGACTCAAACCGGCACGTTCATGGGCACGCCACAGTACGCGGCTCCGGAACAAATCCGCAACGCAGACGTCGATGAACGCACTGACATTTATGCTTTGGGTGGAATGCTGTTTTATCTGCTGTCCGGCCGGGCACCATTCGTCGGCAATGCAGCTCAGGTAATCTCAAGTATCGCCACGGATGTTCCGGCAAAAGTCAGCGATTTCACCAAGAATATCCCCCGACCACTCGTCAGACTAATCGCTTCGTGCCTGGAGAAAGATCCCAACCGGCGTCCGTTTAATCTGAATGTTGTCCGTGATGGTTTGCTTCAGTATTCGACTCGCGGTGCGATGGTGGCTGACCCGGGACGGCGGATGGCTGCGTTCTTTCTGGATTCGATCACGGCCAGCTTTCTGTCGGTCTTGATTTCAACTTTCACCAGTCCGACATTGATGTTTGCGATGAGTGCGTTTCGCTATGAAATCCATCCGCAACTTTTGGGCCTGCTGACGGTCTTACCAGTCGTGTTGTTATATTTCTCAGTGCTTGAGTCCTGGTTCGGGACGACCCTTGGGAAGTGGATCTTTGGGATGCGAGTCGTCGACAACGGCAGCTTGGAATTGCCATCGTTTCTGCAAGCACTGATTCGCTCCCTGATGATTTCAGGGATCCCATTGTTGATATCCAATTTCGCTTCGTACATGATGTTGGAAGTCACGCCGGAAAGCTATACAGACTGGAATCAGGTCATGGGAATGATTTTCAAGTCACAAGCCGCCGGTATGATTTCCTGGCTGGCAATCATACCGATGATCGCTTTTGCCAGACGTGAGAATGGATATCGTTGCTTGCACGAACTCGCTTCGGGCACGCGCGTGGTCAGGCTTTCTGGCAACCTGGAATCAAAACTGATGGACCACTTTGGCGTTACCGTTCCCACGCAAGCTGAAGACAACCTTGCATTTGGCCAATACGAAGTACTGGGGCAGTTTTACCGTTCGACTTCGGGCAGTCCGCAATCGACATTCCTGGTTAAAGACAAAAAGCTGAATCGACCTCTGTGGTTGTTCGACGGATTCGGTGACTCACCGCTCAATGAAGAGCGAACGAATCTGTCCCGTCCGGGACGATTGCGAATTATCCAACACGCTGTTGAAAACGGAAAACAGTGGTACGCGACAGAAAGCGTTCCAGGTCTACCTCTGGTTGAAGCGCTGGAACAGCCAGGTTGCAAATGGCATTCTGTCTGCCCGCTCATCCGGGATGTGGCCTATGAGCTGATGCTGTCAGAAGAAAACAATCTGATCCCGAGTAGGCTGACCGAAAATCAAATCTGGTTGGATCACACAGGCCGTGTTCACTTACTCGATCATCCGTTGATCCATTCGACTGTCGACGGTGAGGACCAGGCGACTGAACGCGCAACAAACGAAACACCGATCGAAACGATCAATTCGATCCTGCAGAGGTTCATGGCCAAGAACTCGCATCCCGTTGAACTGATCGAGCTAAGCAAGGAACTTCAAGGGGACTCGCTACCGGAAGACAAATACCGTTGGCTGGTTACTCGCATGAACGAAATGGTCGAGAAGCCATCGAGTTGGAACTCAGTTGATCGAATCGGCATGACCGCAATCTCGTTGGGTTGCGAATACTCGATCATTATGTCGTCTGTTTTGCTGGCAAGTTTTTTGGCGATACTTACCAACATCCCGCCAGTTTATCAGAGTGCAATTACCTTTGCCGGCGGTTGCCTGGTGGTCGGATTGATGGCCTATTTTTTCCAGGGAGGCCCCGCGTTGCGTCTGTGCGGTGTTTCCGTTCGTCGCAATAAAGATAAATCACCAGCCTCGCGAATTCGGGCTACACTGCGAGCCATCATCGGCTGGATGCCCTGGATTTTGATGTTGGCAGCCCTGATGTTTATCATTTTCCAGCTCAAGGAAACCAACGTCGAAGTAGATTCCAACATCAAAATGAGCGATCAAGACTTCGGAATTCCGGTTGCGATTACGGCATCTGCGGCCTTCCTGGTTGCTGGGCTCGGAACTTTGGTTGCAATCCTCAACCCTGCCCGTGGGCTGCAGGACATGTTGACTGGCACTCGATTGATGAGGAAGTAATCGGCATGAGCACAACATCCATAATTGAAAAGGCATGCGAAAGCTGCAACGCCGAATTGTACGCCAGCCATGTTCCGCAAGGCAGATTGCTTCGGTGTTCGGCTTGCGGGGGCTATAGCACGCTTGGCAACAACCAAGGTCGTTCTTCCGAACGGAAGATGATCATTTGGAGTATTGCTTTGGCGGTAGCCTGCGTTGCTGGCACGATTGCCTCGATCGTAGCTCTGTTTACGGCCAGGACACCAATAATCAGTTTTTTCATCAGTATCGTTGCCGGATTGCTCGGCATTGCCGCCTTTGTTATCTCTGTTCGCACTTTGTACCGGTCTCGATATCGTCGAACAAGTGATCGGGCCAAGATGGGACTGGTCTTGGGAGCGATGGGAACCGGGTGTTTTGGCTTACCAGTCACAGCTTTCATGACGCTGATAGCCGGAGTTGGAGGGCTGGTCGTTGCCTCCATGCACCACGCCAATACAGAGGAACAGGCTGTCGCATTGCAGCAACAGATGTTCGAGATCGACATTCAAGATTCGGTTGGGCTTAAGGCAACGGATGGAGCAATGTCTTCCTTGATGCTTGTCGGGCATATCGACTACGTTGGCATAGACGAAAACGAGGAAGAGGTTCGCTGGCTGAGGGTGGCACGTTTTCCTGGTTTGTTCGAAATGAATCGGGCACAGTTCTTGTCGGACCTCGAATCACTCGGAAGGCTAATCCTTGGAAATGAGTTAGAGAGGATTGATCACGAGTCATTCAAGTGGTCGATCAGCGGCGATGAACGAGACGTCGAACATATTTCGTGGGAGAAGAAGGTCGATGTCTACACGGAAGAGGAAGAAGCTCAAATTGCAGACGGCACCATAGATGCTTCAACGATATCGCCAACCTCTGTCACCAGGAAGTACGAACAGTACCACTCACTGTTCAAAGTTGACCGTTACTTCTTCGGGCTCATCTTCGTGCACGAACCTGCTCAGTCCGGCGTCACTGAAGACGACATCAAAACCATCTTCGAGAGTTTCGAAATGGTCGAAGAGTAGCAGTCGTCCGTCCGTGCAAATCTCGCTTGTTCGTTTAAGCGAGATGAAACAACTACAGCAACACAGCGCAAGCCGCCCGGTTCGCCTTTTGGGGGCACCCGGATCGGCTTTAAGTGTGCAAGCGAGGTTTGGTTAGTGCGAGTTCGCGGGGTCCGATCTTTCGCAAAGAAAGGGACCGGCGGATTGGGCCATCGACAGGCAGCAATCCATTCACTCGCCGATGCAATATAAGTACTGCGGCTCAGAACCCTTTTTCGTTCCAACGCGTGCGTACATTCGGTTGTCCAGGAATACCGGTGTGGCGAACGCCACCTTCCCAAGCTGATTGCGACCGACTTCTTCGAATTTTTCCGGGTTCGCTTTGACAATCACACCTTCGCCTTTTTCGCCGGTCATAAAAATCAAGTCGCCAACAAGGACCGGAGAAGCACTCACACCTTTGGGCGTAACACGCTGCTTCCACATCTCTTTACCATCAGATGCTCGCCAACAATAAGCGGCACCACTGTCTGCGTGTGCGTAGACATAGCCGTCTTTGATGATCAGTGATTGCTCGTAAACGGGAACCGGCACCTGCCACAAGATTTCTTTGGTACTGGCAGAAACCGCCAGAGAAACTCTAGCCGGAAAGCCTCCGCCGACGAACACGGTGTCGCCTTCCCAGACCAACGTGCCGCATGTCGCTCTCCACGGACATGGCACATCCCAAAGTTCATCACCCGTCATCGGATCATAAGATCGCACATCCGCACCACTCATGACAATCTGGTCTTTGCCTTCAATCGTCGCCACGATTGGCGTCGCATAGCTGGTTGTCTGCCCTCGCTTAGTCCGCCAAACTTCCTTGCCATCCTTGTCGTAGGCCGCCAGAAATCCGATGCTCGTGCAATCGGACAAGACAATCACCATGTCCTTATAAATGCATGGCGACGACCCAAACCCGAACGGGAACTGACCTTTGAAAGGTCCAGTCACTCTTTCCCACAGCAGCTTGCCGTCAAAATCGAGTGCCGCAAGCTGGATGCCTCCGTTGTTATTGAACACCACATAGACGCGATCGTCTGTACAAGCGATCGTTTGAGAAGCATGCGTGTTGTTGGGATGAATCCTGGGCTCGAAACCGCCTTCGTTGACTGTCGTCTGCCACAATTGCTTGCCCGTCTTTTTGTCGAGGCAAACTACCGATTGCTTCTGCCCGTCCTGCTCAGCGGTCGCCAGAAAAATTTTGTCCCCAACAATCGTTGGCGAAGCGTGCCCGCGACCGGGTACTTCCGCTTTCCAAACCACATTTGTTTCATCGTCCCAATTAGTCGGCGGCTTCTGATCACCAGGCGCGACGTTGTTGCGATTGGGGCCACGCCAGGCGGGCCAGTCCTGGGCCATGCCGGTCAGGCCGGTCAGGCCGGTCAGGCAAAACGCGGCACAACAGACGAAGGTTGTGAAAGTCAAAAAGGGAACCGTATTAGAACTGAAGCGTTTCATTGTTTAACTCGCAAAACTTAAGACTTGCCACAACTGCGTGGAATTCAGGTTGTACCGCACGAATCCCAAATCCGAAAGCAGACCGACTTCAAAGTTATATATTGTCAGTAATTACCCGGATCTGCTGTACGCAATCACACAAATTTTCGTTCGCCACGAATCACCGTTCGAAACGGGGCAGGGTACCCCTCAACCGTCAATTCAGGGTTTTCCGGATCGAGGAAATCCTGCAAGCTCTCGTAAGCCATCAATTCCGTCGACCGTTGTTCTTCAGCGGTCACTCGGGTGTGATCGACCAATTCGACGTTTTTGAAACCAGCTTTCTTAGCCCAGTTAATCAGACAGTCCTTCGTCGGAACAAAATAAATATTCCGGGCTTTCGCGTATCGTTCCTCAGGACACAACGCCATCGGCTGATCACCAGGAATCGTCTGCGACTCGATCAACGCGAACCCGCCAACCCGCAACGACTTCAACAGCCGATTGAGGATGACGATCGGGCTGCGATGGTGATAGACAATCCCCATGCATAGTGCGACGTCGAACGCACGATCAAAGACTTCCAGATGCTCGACGCCCAGCAGGTCGTATTGCAGTCCCGGCAATTGCAAATAGCGCTGCATCATTTCGAACGAAAGATAAAACGGGACGGACGGATCCCAGCCAAGGATCAATTGCGGTTGTTGCGCGGCTGCGCGAAACATGTAGTACCCATTCCCACAACCGATATCGAGTATCCGACGACCTTGCAGTTCACCCAGACCAGCGGCGATCCGATCCCATTTCAAATTCGATCGCCACTCGGAATCTATCTCGTGGCCAAACAGCCGAAACGGGCCCTTCCGCCACGGCTGCAACGCCAAAATGGCTTCCTTGACGCAAGAATGCTGTTCGTCCGTTAGATCATTTTCATTGCCGATGGTAACATGATCACCGGCAAGGTCGTAAGCAACTGGTCCCGCCAGGTCTTCCAACGTTGGCAATCGCTTGAGCATATCGGCCTGCCGCGCATGGTAAGGTCGCTCGAGCTTTTCGGATCTCTGCAACCTGAATTCGCGGACTGCATCCAGATCGACGGAATCGGGATCAAGCAATTCGAGAATGTCAGGGCGTTGCCAAACCAACATGGGAAGTCCATTTTTCAAATTCAGAATCGAAGTATCGTAGCAAAATAGTTTATCGTGCAAACCGACAGAATTTTTCAGCAACACTCTCCGCAAGCCGGAGGGTTCCAGTTTGACGACAACGTCGCCCGTGTTTTCGACGACATGATCTCGCGTAGCATCCCGCTTTATGCAGATGTGCAACGAGCAATCCCGAAACTGGCAGCCATGCTCGACCACCAGCCGGTCCGCATCGTTGATCTCGGTTGCTCGACCGGTACGTCACTCATCCATCTTGCCCGCTCTATGCAAGGCGAAAACGTTGAACTGGTCGGCGTGGACAATTCACAACCCATGCTGGACAAATTGCATGAAAAGTTGGCTGCGCTCGATCTCGCCACAACGATTGACACATTCTGCGCCGACATCGAGTCATTCGATTTCCAGGATTCGTCGATCGTACTGATGAACTACACGTTGCAGTTCCTGCCCCCGGAAAAACGCCCCGAGTTGCTGCAAAGAATTCGCAGCCGGATCAAGCCGGGGGGTTTTCTGGTACTGAGCGAAAAGTTCATCCACGGCGATCCACAGACCGATCATGCCCTGACCGAGTTGTATTTCGACTTCAAACGCCGGCATGGGTACACGGAATTGGAAATTGCCAGGAAACGAGAAGCACTTGAAAACGTTTTGGTTCCACTCAGTACTGATGACAATCTCCAAATGCTTCGAGAAGCTGGCTTCGCTAGATCTGAAGTTCTGCTGAAATGGTTCAACTTTGCGACGATCGTCGCGTACCACTAAACGCTGGCGATCGTAGAATTTGGACGTACCCAAAAAAAAATACGCGTCCGAAAGATAAGATGGTCGGACGCGTATTTGTAATAATGTAGGAAAGGGAACGAGCGGCCCTTAGACGGCGGGGAGATGAGAACGGGGCCTTTGTGCTCGCTCCGAAAAATACTAAAGCAACTGGTGTGCCAAAAAAAAGGAATATAGTAATGCAGGCGTTTTTAGCTCAATTCCTGCAAAACCCCCTCTTTCGAACCGCAAAAAGTCTCGTTTTGAGACGTAAGTTTCGTTTTGAAACAAATTGTGGAATTCGAGCAGCTCACTGATCAGATATCAGCAACCAATCGTATAACCCCAATTGCCTTCGCAGCCATTAGCCAGCCGGTACCAAATGATCCAAGTTACTTGTACACAATCAGTTGCGACAATCACGCTGCAACGCGGGAAAGTCAACGCAATGAACCTGGATTTCTGCGATCAGCTAATCCAAACGCTGGATCAAATCGAGCAATTACCCGTTCAAGAATGCCGCGCCACCATCCTGAAGGGCAACGAGCGGGTATTCTCGGCCGGCATCGACTTGAAACAGTGGTTGGATGAGCCGCCGACGTATGTCGAACCGTTCATGCTGAAACTCGAGGAACTTTTCCAACGCGTATTCTCATTCAAAAAACCGATTGTGGCCTGCATGCATGGAGCCGCTATTGCCGGAGGCTGCATGCTGGCCGCTGCTTGCGACTTCCGAGTGCTAGGTCCAGCAGCCCAAATGGGGATCCTGGAATCGCGACTCGGAGTTCCACTTCCGATGACAGCCATCGAAATCATGCGGCATGTTGCGAACCCGAACGCGTTTCGCCAAATCACTTCAGTCGGGGCAACGTTCGTTGGACAGGCGGCGGTGGATGCCGGATTGGCTGACAAATGTGTCGACAATGAATCTTTGCTCTCTGCAGCCAGTGCTGCCGCCGATGAACTGGCCGCCATCCCGCCGGCAGCATTCCAACTGACGAAACTTCAACGAACCGAGCCGGTTCTTCGCATTGTCGAACAGAACCGAATCCAATTGCTTGCCCGATACCTGGAAATCTGGAATTCACCAGAGACTCGTGATGCCATTCGTCAATATGTCGATGAACGACTAAGATAGGCGACATTCGAATCCCCACCGGCAGCTCATGTTTCAAATTTCCTCACATTTCGAACCTGCTGGAGATCAGCCACAAGCCATCGAAGCATTGGTCAAAGGCATTCAAAATAAAGAACGCGACCAGGTTCTGATGGGCGTCACCGGCTCCGGTAAGACATTCACGATGGCGAATGTGATTGAGCAGGTCCAGATGCCGACGCTGGTCATTTCACACAACAAGACTCTGGCGGCTCAACTGTACTCTGAATTCAAAGAGTTCTTTCCGCTTAACGCGGTTCATTATTTCGTCAGCTATTACGACTACTATCAGCCGGAAGCCTACATTCCAGCACGCGACATTTACATTGAAAAGGACGCATCGATCAATGAGGAAATTGATCGGTTGCGGTTAGCTTCAACCAGTTCGTTAGTCAGTCGTAAAGACGTCATCATCATCGCCAGCGTATCGAGCATTTATGGCTTGGGATCGCCTGATGATTACAAGAACATGATGGTATCGCTGAAGAAAGGCACGACGATCGACCGGGACGAGATACTATCCAAACTGGTCGACATTCAATACGAACGAAACGACATCTCGTTCGAACGCAGCAAGTTCCGAGTCCGCGGTGACACCGTTGAGATCTGGCCTTCGTACGAAGAGTACGGCTATCGTATCGAACTGTGGGGCGACGAAATTGAACAATTGGCGATCATCCACCCGGTCAGCGGCGAAACGATTTCGACTCAGGACCAAATGTTCATTTACCCTGCCAAGCACTTCGTGACGTCCGAAGACCGAATCGCGAAAGGTGTGAAGTTGATTCGCGCCGAATTGAAAGAACGGTTGGAGCTATTACAAACCCAGGGGAAGCTGCTGGAAGCACAACGGCTCAACGCACGAACGCGATTCGATATCGAGATGCTCGAACAAGTCGGGCATTGCCCAGGCATCGAGAACTACAGCCGCCACCTGGCTGGTCGCGACGAGGGCGAAACTCCTGAGTCACTGTACAACTTTTTCCCGGACGACTTCCTGTTGATCGTCGACGAGTCGCACGTCACCGTCCCCCAAATCCGCGCCATGTACGCAGGCGACCGCAGCCGCAAGATCACTTTGGTCGAGCATGGATTTCGCCTCCCCAGCGCGTTGGACAACCGGCCGATGAAGTTCGAGGAATGGGAAAGCAAGATTCACCAGGTCGTTTACGTTTCGGCAACGCCCAACGACTATGAGCTGGAAAAAACTGGTGGCGAGATCGTTGAACAGGTTATCCGCCCTACAGGTTTGCTGGACCCGATTATCGAAGTCGTCCCGGCTCGCGGGCAGGTAAGCCACTTGGTCGATCAGATTAAGGAACGAACGGTCGTCGACGAACGCGTGTTGGTCACAGCTTTGACCAAACGGTTGGCCGAGGATTTGTCGGCTTATCTGTGCGAGAACGGGATCCAGTGCAAGTGGCTGCACAGTGAGCTGGATGCGTTCGAACGTGTCGAGCTACTGAAGGACTTGAGGGCAGGGCGGTTCGAAGTTTTAGTCGGCGTGAACCTGCTCCGAGAGGGTCTCGACCTGCCCGAAGTATCCTTGGTTGCGATCCTGGATGCTGACAAGCAGGGCTTCCTGCGGAGCGAAACGTCGCTGATCCAGACGATTGGCCGTTCCGCCCGTAACGCGAACGCGAAAGTCATCTTGTATGGTGACAAAGTTACCGAAGCGATGAAAAACGCCATCGACGAAACTGCCCGCCGTCGCAAGATTCAGGAAGCGTACAACCGCGAACACAACATCACGCCGCAGACGATCAAGAAAAACATAGCCGATGGCATCGAGTCTGACCTGCAGGCCCACCGCGAAGCCAACGAAATGATCGGCCGCGATGGCGACGAGGTCTACATCACTGAGGAACACGTCAACGAGCTGCAGACCGAGATGCTACAAGCGGCCGAAAATCTCGATTTCGAGCGAGCAGCATCGCTGCGAGATCAGATCAACCAGATGAAAAATTCAATCGGCGAGCCGATGTCTTCGGTTTCTTCCACCAAAGCCTCGTACAAAAAAGGCCGAGGCCGCCGCAAAAAAGGACGTCGAGGAAAAGTCCCGCGCCCAAGAAACCAGAAATAGGAAACTAGTGATCCTTCCAAGCTGAGTTGACCAGTTCTGAGTTGACCAGTTCAGTTCTGACTTGACCAGTTTATAGTACCGGCTCTAGCCCAATACTGCTCAAGCGAGATTTGAATCTGACAGACATCAGCCAGAAACTCAAGCTCCCCTCTCCCCGTTAATTCGGACGAATGACGTTGTATTGGTGTCAAGCGTGACCCGAATTCACGGGGAGAGGGGGTGAGGGGCCTCGTCTATCTGATTGATAACATTCTGAGTTTCATTTCTATTTGAGCACTACTAAAAAGAAGAATGCGAATTCCTTGCTTTCGCATCCATTGAACTCGTGCTGCATCTTATTCCTAAGCATCCGTTGATTGGTGACTTGCACCGTCAACTTCAACTTGCGTTCGCAAACTGTCAAACTCA
>CAZXLW010000096.1:0-17678 GCA_964641465.1 uncultured Pirellulaceae bacterium
CGAGCCTGAACTCTGCCGAGTCCAGCTACGCTCAACCAGTTTTTATTCAACTCAGTATGAACGACGGCGAAGAACTGGAAAGACGAATCCGAGTAGCTTCGTTCCTCCGCCGCTGCGATTTAACGTCGTAACGAATGAAGACTTCCAAAATTTCATCACAGCGGTTGATGGCGAACTCCAATCTATTGATTGGCTCGAATCTTAAACTTTTTAGTGTCAGGACATGGGTAACACATGTGCCGGGACATAGGTAACACTCTTTAATATCACCTTTTTTAGTGGCTTTAGCCGTCATTCTCCGCTGTCTGGCCGAATCTCGCTTTGCTCGATTCGGCCAAACTGTGGTCGTCGGTGATTGGCCCGATCTGCTGGTGCAGCCGAGCGATCGGAAAGCGGCAATAGTTCACATCCCACAAGCTATCGACGCGACCAAGCCAAACCGGCTAAAATCGGATACCGATTCCAAACCAATCGTTGAGACTCATGAAAACAGACGAACTACGCGAAAAATATCTCGACTTTTATGTATCCAAAGGTCATACGCTCTGTGAAAGCGATGTGCTGGTTCCAACCTGGGACAAGTCCGTGCTATTCACGCCGGCGGGCATGAACCCGTTTAAGGACCATTTCCTCGGCAACGTCGAGCTTGAATACACCAAGGCAACGAGTTGCCAAAAATGCCTGCGGACCGGCGACATCGAAAATGTTGGCCGCACCGCGTATCACCATACCTTTTTCGAGATGCTGGGGAACTTCAGCTTTGGTGATTACTTCAAGCGGGAAGCCATCCATTGGGCGTGGGAGTTTCTGACCGAGAAAAAATGGTTGGGGATCAACCCGGACCAGCTTACGGTGACGGTTTATCTGGACGACGACGAAGCCGCCGGTATTTGGGAAAACGATATTGGGTTGACGACTGACCGCATCCAACGATTGGACGAGTATGAAAACTTCTGGCCAGCCGGTGCGCCCACGGACGGACCGGACGGCGTCTGCGGTCCTTGCAGTGAGATTTTCTATCATCCACAAGGAATCGGAAAAGGTAAGGACGTTGAGATCTGGAACCTGGTTTTCACGCAGTTCAATCGCTCCGGGGACCCACCCGACAACCTGTCGCCGCTGCCAAGTAAAAACATCGACACTGGAATGGGACTGGAACGAATCGCCGCAACGCTGCAAGGAGTCGAAACCAACTTTCATATCGACACGCTCAAAACGGTCGTCGACGCCGCCGCGGAAATCACTGGCATTAACTACGAGTACGAATCAGACAACGGGCGATTCCTGCGTCGGATCTCAGACCACATCCGCGCGTGCACGTTTGCGATTCACGAGAACGTTTATCCTGGCTCCTCAAAAGCCGAGTACGTCGTCAGGCGATTGCTGCGACGATGTACGCTTGAAGGCAAACAACTTGGGCACGAAGAACCGTTCCTGTACCAATTGGTTCCAGCGGTGATCCAATCGATGGCTCGACCGTATCCAGAGCTGGCGGATACGTCTGAACGTGTGCAGCAAGTCATCAAGAAAGAAGAAAACGATTTCTTGAATCAGCTCGATACGGGACTGGTCCGCATCGAAAAAATCTTCGATTCAATGAAATCGGGCAACCGAACTGAAGTCAACGGAGACGAAGCTGCTGAACTCTATCAGACATACGGAATCCCTCCTGAGCTGGTTGAGTCCATTGCCAAGGACCGCAAATGCTCATTCGATTGGGATGGTTTCAAGGCAGCCATGGACCAACACAGCCTCATCAGCGGCAAGCTTGCGACGACTGTGATGGGTGACTCCGGGCCAATCGACGAGATCAAGAAAGAATCCAAATCCACGGTGTTCCTAGGCTACGAAACTTGCGAATCGGAATCGACGGTGGTCGGTCTTGCTACCGGCAAGCAACGCATGCAATCGCTTGATAAAGAATCGCAAGATCAACAAGACGGCAGTGAACACGTCATCGTTCTCGATCAGACACCTTTCTACGGAGAGTCCGGCGGCCAGGTCGGCGACACGGGAGTCATCGAAGGGCCCAACGGGAAGTTTGTCGTTACTGATGTGCAAAAGAACGGCGACATCTTCGTCCACATCGGTTCGATCTCGGAAGGCTCGATTGCCCAAGGCGATTCCGTGCAGGCGATAGTCGACCCGGATCGACGGGATGCGATTCGCCGAGCACACACGGCGACACATATTTTGCATTACAGTTTGCAACAGACTCTCGGCAAGCACGCACAACAACGGGGTTCCAAAGTCACGGACGATTGGCTCCGTTTCGACTTCTCCAATTTGGAAGCAGTCTCTGCAGAAAACCTGACCACAATCGAAAACATGACTCGAGACCTGGTCGAGCAGGGATCCGCTGTGACGGCGGAGACAATTCCATTAGACGAGGCCAAGTCGCGAGGAGCGATGATGCTGTTTGGAGAAAAGTACCCGAACCCGGTTCGCATGGTCTCGATCGGCGAATTCAGCAAAGAGCTGTGCGGCGGAATTCACCTGACGAATTCTGCGCAAGTTGGTGGTTTCGAAATCGTGACAGAGGAAAGTGCCTCTTCCGGTACGCGTCGGATCGTCGCGTTGACCGGTGGAAAAGCCGAAGCCCTGAAAGCGGCCACCGGGCAAGCAGTTTCTCAACTGTGCAAGCACCTGAACATTTCTGATTCCAAGATCATCGACGCTTTTGATCAACTCGCGGCTCAAGTCAAAGAGCTAAAGAAACGAATCGAAACCGGAGACTCACGGCAGTCCGCGGTGACCAGCGTCACGGGCGGCGAAGCGGTGGATTACTCACAGCAACGGGCGATCATTCGAACGTTGGCCGGCAAAATGAACGTAGCGTCATCAGATGTCGCCGCTCGCGTCGAGTCGATGTTGGCGGAACGGGACAAGTTGACGGCGAAAGCGGATTCGATGAGCACTGCCGATCGCATCGATGCAGACGGCTTGATCGGACTTGCCGAAACGGTCGACGGCGTACAGGTCATCGTTCACAACTTGCCCGCATCCAACCCGAACATGATGCGACAATTGATTGATCAGGTTCGCAAGAAAACTAACCCGGTCGCTTTGTTCCTCGCTACCAAAGCCGGTGAAGACAAAGTAGTTCTGGTGGCAGGTGTCAGTAACGACCTGGTCGAACGAGGCATCCGGGCCGGCGACTGGGTCAAGGAAATCGCGCCGATCGTTGGTGGCGGTGGAGGTGGCAAACCCGATTTGGCTCAGGCTGGTGGAAAACTGCCAGACAAGATTGACGAAGCGTTAGCTGCCGCCAAGGAGTTCCTGACAGCCAAGGCAACTTCGTAAAAGAAGAGTGTTGAGACTGAGTGGGTCTAGCCGGTTTGCTAAGTGTTTAGCGGTACGCGATAGCCGGTAAAGAAATTCCCAGCTTGTTGATTTGTAAAACGCGTCAAGCGTCTTACGCGTTGGCCCATTCGACAACCAGCTCGTTCTCGATTTCGCTGATGCCATCGATGCTGCGAACAGCTTCTTGAGCTAACTGTTTTTCAAAGTAAGAATTCACCCGACCTTGTAACACCACTCGGCCCGTTGTCGGGTTGAAGTGCAGTTTGTCCCGCAGTAGCTGAGGACGATGACTAACAAGCTTTTCAAGCTGTTGATGTGTTTGATCAGGAGCAGATGCGGTCATGTTTTAAATCTGAGGTAGGTTTCGCCTTAGTATGAAATCGGACGATTTCCGATTGAACTACAGAAATCTAGGACGCGATTCGCTCACAGCAGCGCAAATTTCTCATTTTCAGTCGCGTTTTTGCGCTTGCCCGAGTAATGCGCTAAGTCAGGCAAACCTGACGGTCACGAAAAGCCCCGAATAATCCTGAATACTGGGCCCGCCGATAAGTCCGGATGTTCGGGCTGAGCTACAACCAGATTATCAAGCCGGTAAGCAGAGGAAATATCAGAGCAATCCCGATCTGTATCCCTGTGAAACGACGCCGGAACCGCTTAACGATTTGCGGATTGTTAGCTGCCCCACGAATCATTTCGATTCGATCGTGCAAACTTGGATGGGTCACGGAACCTCGGTGAAACTGGTCGGGGTTCTGCTCGCCGAAACGGAAAAGCGCGTCAGCCATCGCTTGCAGACCACCCGGGCAGCCAGCTTCTATCGCGTCGCGACCAACTTCATGGTCCGATCCGATCAGGCCGACCGAATACAGATCTGCTTCGAACTCCATGTTTTTCGAAAGCCATGCCGAGATACACAGCACGTATGTGATGAATCCAAGCCCCAGTATCAGGCTGGGATCGACAGGCAAATCCCCGACTGCTTGTGCCAAAAATACCGACAGAGCATTGCCACGATCCATCTCGACAGCCACCATCGCGAGTGCGGGCAAAATAACAAATCCGACTCGAATCGGAAGATGATTCAAACGTATGTGGCCTGCTTCGTGTCGCAAAATTGCCTTCAATTCATTCATCGGGAACGTGTGCAGAAGCAAGTCCGATACCATCAGAACTCGTAGGCGTGGAATCAAGCCGGTCACCAGTGCATTCATGACTCGATTCCCGGTTTCCCAAACACGAATGTCTTTTACTGTCATTCCATGAATGCGGCAAACGTCCAGTAACTCGACTCGTCCTTCGTCGTCTGATATGGGCCGGTTTCGCCACAACAGCCGCACGATTAGGGGCATACTGCAGAGAATCGACAGTACCAGCGCAACGGACGCCGCACCGATAACGAACGGGGAAAATCCGCGAATCCAAGGCCACAAGTCCTGTGCACCCATGATCAGTGCAATCGGAACCAGCACAACCAGCAAGTAAACCTGGCACCGTAATCCGACATATTCGAGCCGTTCTTTGATCCGCAGCCCAGATCCCGGCTGCCCTTCACTTTCGTCGAAGAATATCGCCCAGGAGAGAATCAACGAGAAGATCATCGGTAGCAGAATCAAGAAATCGTCAACGAGCACGAACCGATCGAATTCCCAATGTACGCGGACGACTTCATGCCATTTCGCCACATTGATGATCGCCATGCTGGCAACAAACCAGACCAACGCGTGAATCAAAGCCACGACACGTGCCGTCGCCAGTTGTTGGCTCACGGTTTGTTCCGCCTCGTCCTTCATTCGAACCGCGATTACCTGAATCGCAGCAACAGCCACCGGAACCAAGGTCAACAGCAGCACCCCTGCCAACCGTTCAAGCAAGTGGCTCGATTCCGAAGAAACGTGCGCTGCATCGCTAAGCATTAATACCAATAGTATGGCAATGCCAATGATCAGGTTCATAGTCGCTAAGCCCGAGGACTGAAGTGTAATACTTCAGCATAATCAGGCCGCGAATCACGAACTCCAATCAACCCCTACAAGCAGCACAGACGTAACCAGATTCTGACAATTATTGATGCAGCTCAAGCATCTGGCGTACAGCCAACCAGGCCTACTCGACGAACGCCGCGTCGTCGGCAACATCGACCAGTCGATCGTGATTGTAAAACTGGTGTGAGATATTCTTCGTCAACCAGGCAAGGTAGAACGTTTCGAACTTGCGATCAGTTGTCTGAATCGACGGACGACCGTTCTCAGGATACTCGAAATGCTCCGGTCCCTTCGAATAGGTCACATTGCCTGATTCAGCATCAACGACTTGCAGTGTCACGTCCGACCGCCCTTTATAAAGCGTTCGGCCTTCGCGAATTGAGTACCCCTCAACATTGATACCGAGTACCAAATCGGCCGAGACTTCTTTGCCCAATTCAGCCAATTGAGAAGGCGAGTCACCCCAACCGTTGACGTCGATCCAATTGACAATTTCCATGGAGGGGACCAACTCGATATCGTCGACGTTGGCCGCCAAATGATGCCCAACGTATCGCTGAATCTTGTTGGCCAGCGGATCTTGTCCATATGCGGACGAATCGGTCCCGACAACAATCGCCACCCGCTGACCCTCAAACTCGGAGTACTCTGCGGGAATATCGTGCCCTTTCACGACATACATCAATTGCGCCAACGTGCCGACGCAGCCTGTCGAACTAACGCACAGGAACATCAGGATTGCGATACCTGACCAACGTTCTAGTTGCTTCCGATTCATATTCTGTCCTTGAATTGACGGGCGTATCCGGTCCGCTCGTATTGACGAAAGTTGCGAAAGGTTAGCGATTTAGATTTGTGGTAGCAAGGGCAGGGACGCTTGATAGCAAATAACGGGAGCACATTCTGAAAGTACCCGCCAAAAGCAGCAGAAACGTTGGCTGCAGATTCCTGAAACATCGAAGAATCGGCTGTCCACTGGTTCCCCCCAGTCAACCTAGCCTTCGTCTTCTTCGTAGGCCGCGGCCTGTTTTTCGTTGACACTGAAACGACGGATCTTTTGGGCTTTGCCCGTCTTCACATCGACGTCAAAGATCGCACCATTGAGCCGAACATCGTTGTGAGCAACGGAAAACGGCAGCGGACGGAAAGTAATCGTTGCCTTCATGACTTTTTCAATCTGGCGTCCGAGGATGCTTTCATGCGGGCCCGTCATTCCCACATCGCACATGAACGCCGTTCCACTGGGCAAGACTTGCTCATCGGCAGTCGCGACATGCGTGTGTGTTCCCAGGCAGGCAGATACGCGTCCGTCCAAGAAGCGTCCGAACAGTTGCTTGTCGCTGGTTGCTTCGGCGTGCATGTCGCAAAATCTGACTTTGATGCTATCAGGGATCTCCGCGAGCACCCGATCAGCTGCCTGAAACGGGCAATCGACTGGTTTCATGAACACGCGACCGATCAAGCTGAAGACTGCGACTTCCACATTGTTGGACGACTTGACCGTTGTCCAACACCGCCCCGGCGCTTCGGCAGGGTAATTGGCTGGCTTCACAATGTTCGATTCCGACTCGAGAATCTCGATAATATCTTTCTTCTTATAGATATGATCGCCGAGCGTAATGCAGTCGACTCCTGCTGCGACCAGCTTTCGATAGATTGCCGGGGTTAGCCCTGATCCGCCATCCGCGTTCTCCGCGTTAACAATGATAAGATCTAAAGATTCCTGTCGACGAATTCCCTCGACAGTATCCAGTACCATGTTGACTCCGGAACGGCCAACCACATCACCTACGAACAAGATTCTCAAGTCTGACTTTCACTGACTCAATTGATATTTCGCTTACTTGCAATCAGGAACAGCCTACTGCAATTGGGCCGTTGGGCAAACAGGGAACAGACTTCAACGACCGGTTAGGCGTCAAATCAACCGGGATGATCTGGTGGGTGGCCCGTTTAATCCGCTCAACACCGGGGCTATCACACCAACCGTTAAAGAATTGGCGAACTGCGTGTGCGAGCGTACATACGCAGCCGTCTAAGTTATCAACTCCTGCAGGATCGACAGGACTATACCTACAACGAGCTAAACAAGCTTGTCGTTCGAACCAGCTGGAACCAGTGGAGCTCGCGGCTCCTTCGCGAGTCCGAATGTGAGCTGGTGATACCAGCTATCTTCAGACCGAACCAATTCCTGGATGTTCTTCCAAATCTCAACGGGAGGTCCGAATCCACTCCAATCAACGGTAAGGACTTTGACACCTCTGCGACGCATTTCACTCAGAAGCTTCTGATAGTTCTCATACAGCTGCTGCAAGTAATCCAGCGGCACACCTTCTTCCTGCGAGCGAGCACGAGTATTCATCCGATCGTGACACTCTTCCGGAGATACGTCCAGGAAAACGAAGATATCAGGAGGCATTACATCGCGGCTCATGTTGCGATAGACATCGACGTACAACTGGTACTCTTCGGCAGTCATAAATCCGCGTTCCATCGCCGTCGTAGCAAAAACAGTGTCGCCATAGATCGGACGATCCTGAACGATCACTTGCCCTTGATCACCCCAAGCCGTTTCGACAGCCAACCGATGTTGCTCGTAGCGTTGGCACAGCATGAACATCTGCATGGCAAACGCACCACCGGTGTTATTACCAGTCGTCAGGTCCTCGTAATATCGCTCGAGGAAGTGATTGAATTTAGGATGATGTGTCGGCTCTTCCAGGACTTTGGCCGGAGACCCGGATGCTGTTGCAGCTGACGCAATCGCGTGACAGGCGTTCGTTTTCCCCGCGCCGATGTTCGCATCGATTGTGATGAAAAGGCCTTTATTTTCCCTACCGTCTCCACGAAATGCCACGTCAACTCCTTTAATTTATCAACCATGAATTCTTGCCTGCGGCGCGTTGAACAACTTAACGCCGCCTCATCAAATTTTCAAGAACTCAAAACGTCGTTGCCCAGCAAAAGGTCGATATAGGCACAGGACACCAGCCATCCCCGAGCGATACCAAGTTTTTCAGACAAATGATCCGCAATCTTTACGCCATCCTCACGGGAACCATCGTCAGCCAGGACAACTTCGAGCTCGATAAACTTCCCCAAGCCGTCAACTTCATCAAGATGAATTCGAGTCGGCCCAACCAGAAACAACTCGCGTCGCTTCTTGACAACGCCACGCAGGCCCACCGTTTGAATCAGCGAACGCTTCAAAGCATCCGGATCACTGACGGGCGTGCGAATGTAAGACGACAATTTGGCCGCAGACTGGTCAGATCGTGAGTACGCAATCAATTCGGCCGAACCATCGGCAAATTCTCGCAACTTCAACCGCTCATTCGGGACCGAGAAGAACGTGTCGACTTGAACCAGAATTTCTGGATCTGTATCGGAAAGTTCACTCGCTATTTGCCGTACAGACTCAAAATCCGATTCCGGTACACGAGCTTTTATTTCTATGTTCTGTGGCATTCGGCAAATCTCTGGCAATTCAACTCAAGTCGGTCAATTTTTGTCACCGCTTGCGGTTACATCTGACTCTCAAAACGGGTTTCGATCGAGTATACTTTATTGGGCCAACGGAAGAACCTCGCGATGTCCGGCACCCTGCCATCTTATGATTGAAGAAACCGACGAACAAAATGTAAACATTGACCTCACCGGGAAAACCGTTGCGGGGTTCCACGTACTTCGTCGATTGGGACGCGGAGGGATGGCGGATGTCTATCTTGCTCGGCAGGAATCCCTGCAGCGAAACGTCGCCTTGAAAATCCTCAAACCGGAACTGGCTCGCGACGCGTCCTACATCGAACGATTCAATCGAGAAGCTCAATCGGCTGCCAAACTTGTCCAAGCCAACATCGTCGGTGTCTACGAAGTCGGCGAAATCGACGGCCTGCACTATATCGCTCAGGAGTACGTCGTCGGCCGGAACCTGCGTGAGTACCTGGCGCGGAATGGAGCTGCCAAACCGGTGATGGTCATCAACGTACTGCGGCAAGTTGGACTGGCGCTGCAGAAAGCCGATGAGCACAACGTGACTCACAGAGACATCAAGCCGGAGAACATCATGCTCTCGCCCGGCGGCGAGGTGAAGGTCGCGGACTTCGGGTTGGCGCGAGTTGACGACGGAAAAGACAAACACTTGACGCAAGTCGGCATCACGATGGGAACGCCACTTTACATGAGCCCCGAACAAGTCGAAGGTCAAAAGGCTGATGTGCGAAGCGATATTTATTCTCTGGGAGTCACCGCGTATCACATGCTCGCAGGCCAACCTCCGTTCGATGCTGAGAACGCGATGGCGATTGCCGTACAACACGTCAAAGATGAGCCAGATCCGTTAACTGGCATTCGTCCGGATGCGTCCCCTGAGCTGCTCAAACTGGTTCATCAGATGATGGCCAAATCGCCGAAAGATCGGCCGCAGAATCCGGGGCAACTGCTGAAGCAAGTCAAGAACATCAAAATCGACATGGATGAAGACTGGGAACAGCTGGTCGAAACTCTGGCGATCGAAAACACGCAACGCAACACCATTCCGGTTTCGGAATCAAGACTCGCCGTTACGCGCCAGTTGCAGTCGCTTATGAAAGGCAATGTCCGCTCGTGGTGGACGGAGCTCTCGACAATCCTGACGCTTATCCTGTTGGCAGTTGCCGGAATCGCGGCCGGATTGTTGATCGCGAATCTTTACCCAGCCGACAACCTGCTGGGAGTTGCGATTCGGGATCAAAGCAACATCGAAAAAATGGATTCGGTGAAAGACCAGTACGAGTTTGCGATTGACTCACATCCCAACGAAATTGACTATTACCAAGCAGTCTTGGACCATTTCCCGGGTGATGGAACGTCGCAAAACCAGACTCGGCTCTACCACAATCGCGCCAAGGAGCGGATGGCTGAGCTATACCTGCTACAAGCGAAATACGCGGAGGCCGAGAAGATCTACGAGGAATTCACGAGCGTCACTTCCCCGCCCAGGTTTCCAATCGTCGGCCATGCTGGCCTGGCGGTGGCCAGTTACAAACAGGATCAAGCCGACCGAGCTAAGCAGGAAATCGTGCAGGTCGAGTCAAAAGTCAAAGATAATCTCAATAGATTTCTCTTACGAAATTTCGATGAAGCCCGAGAGTTTTATTTTGCGGCCCCCGATCAGAATCCAGCCGCCGCAAACTTCACCGAATAGCCATTACCCACGTTGTCAGGGACCATTATTTTTCGAGAATAATGGATCTGAATATCAGCCGCCACAACATGCAAAATGCCAATACGGAGCTTGAGCGAACATGCCGGAAATTCAACCGATTCGGTTCGACCCGCAAGGATGCTTCCTGCCACAACACGGGATCACAAAAGACAGTGTCAAATCAATCTCTTCGCGACTTCTCGATGTCCGTGAAGAAATTCTGAAAGTTGACTTACAGCTATACTCCGAGGGAGTCGTTCCGTCCGACAAGCAACCGTTGGACGCCGGGTTTCTGGAAATGCCCGAACGCATTCTGGATGATTACCGCACGAATAAGGAATCCAGCGAGCTGGGCAAGATCCTCGCGACGGCGAAGCGGATTCAGGAACAGGTCGATCGTGTCGTCGTTCTGGGGATTGGCGGATCTTACATGGGCGCGAAGGCGTTGCTGGAATCGTGCTGCCAACCGTACTTCAATGATTTCTCGCGTGCTGAGCGCGGTGGTCGGCCGCGGATGTATTTCGAAGGCAACAACGTCGACAACGACTGGTCGCAAGGTTTGCTGCAATTGCTTCGCACGGAACCCGACGAACCGTGGGCGATCGTTGTCATCAGTAAAAGCGGTGGCACGTTGGAAACGGCTTCCGCGTTTCGCCAATTCACGGCCGAACTGGCAAACTCGTTTGGCAAGGACAAGCTGCCTGAGTTAATCGTGCCGGTAACCGGCGCGCAAGGAAAGCTCGCTTCGCTGGCTGACTCGATCGGATGCATCGACCGATTCCAGGTTCCGGATGGCGTCGGTGGCAGATTTTCTGTGTTTTCCCCGGTTGGATTGTTGCCGGCTGCGATCCTTGGGATCAATGTCGTCAAATTACTGGAAGCTGCTGCCGCGATGAACGATCATTTCCGCACCGCGGCTTACGGCGAAAACGTGGTGCTCGACTACGTAGCGGTCAATCACTTGCTCGAACGAGAACAAGGCTGCAATACTCGACTGCTTAGCGTATGGAGCAAATCGTTGGAGTCCGTCGGATTATGGTACGACCAACTGTTAGCTGAGAGCATTGGCAAAGAAGAGAAGGGGGCTTTGCCGCTGACGGTCGTCAACACACGCGACTTGCATTCTCGGGCACAACAACATCAGGAAGGTCGACGTGACAAGATCGTCAACAACGTGATTCTCGATTCATGGCGGTACGATCACCTGGCCATCGGTGAGAGCGAACGGAACGACGACGGGCTCAACGAATTGGCGGGCCTTGGCCTGCCCGATGTCATGAACGCTGCTATTGAAGGCACCAACCTTGCCTACAAATCAGACAACCGGCCCACCACGAACATTCACTTGCCGGCGGCCGATGAAGCTGGAATCGGGCAACTGATGCAGATGATGATGCTGGCGACAGTCGTCGAAGGTCGCCTATTGGGCATCAACCCATTCGGCCAACCTGGCGTCGAAAAATACAAAATCAACATGAACCGCATTCTCCGACAAGCAGTCAAAACTTCTTAATCATTGAAACAGTAAACTACATGCCCATTTCACTTACATGGTACGGTCACGCGACGTGGTTGATTGCCGACGATTCAGGGAACAAGATTCTTCTCGACCCGTTCATCTCGGCGAACCCTTCGGCACCGGTCAAGGTCGATGACGTCGAAGTCGGCACGGTTCTGATTTCGCATGGTCATGAAGACCATGTTGCCGATGCAGCCGCCGTTGCAAACAAGAATGATGCAACTTTGGTCGCCAGTTACGAGATCGCGAACTGGTTCAGTTCCAATCACAATGTCAAAAACACGATCGGCATGAACATCGGCGGCACCGCCAAGTTGGACTTTGGCTCCGTGAAAATGACTCACGCGATTCACAGTTCACAGCTTCCCGACGGATCGTATGGAGGCAACCCGGGCGGTTTCGTCGTTTCCATCGGAGGCAAGAATATTTACTTCGCCTGCGACACGGCACTGTTCTCGGACATGCAGTTGATTGGCAAACCAGGCATCGACCTGGCCGTGCTTCCAATCGGAGACCTGTTCACGATGGGAGTCGAGGACAGTATCGCTGCGATCGAATTTATTATTCCCAAACAGGTCCTGCCCAGCCATTACAATACATGGCCACCAATTGAACAGGACGCTGATTCGTGGGCCAAATCAGTCAGCGAGCGGACGTCTGCGTCGCCAGTCGTTCTACAACCAGGCCAGTCCCACGAACTTTGATTCGCTACTTAGCGTATTCAATCATTGTGGACGACAAAGAATTTCTCTGGGGCAGTTACCGGATTTTAGACTATGCATTTTAAACATTGCTCCAGCTTGTTGCCGTTGTTATTGATCTTCCTTTCCACGTCGGTCGCCGTTTCTCAATCGACGGATGAAGTTCGCTGGAATTTGAAGCAAGGCGAAAAACTGAAAGTCGAGCTTCAACAAGACACCGGATTCAAAACGAACATCGGCAACCGCTCCCAGGAAGTCGGAAACCAAATGACCATGTTCGTTGACTGGGAAGTCGAGTCCGCCGCCGACGACTCGTTTGTCATCGCACAAACCATTACGAGAATCAAGCTAACCGTTAACATCCCGGACGAAAATGGTATCCAACAAACACGGCTGGACACTGCCAGTGATGACCAGACGGGAAAGCTGGCGGAACAACTGATCGAACAGATCAATCCGTTGATTGGCCTGAAGTTCCAAGTGACGATGTCCAACCGCGGCGAAATCAAGAACGTCGACATCCCAAAAGCTTCGCTGGAAGCGATTCGACAAGCACCGTCTTCGATGCAAATACGGCAAGTGATCACCGCTGATGGACTTCGCGAGCTGATTGGCCAATCTGCGATCGTGTTCCCGGAATCGTCCGTTGCCAAAGGTGAAAGCTGGGACTCTCAAACCAAAGTCACAAATGCTCTGGGCGATTTCAACAAGACCAACAAATTCACTTTCGACGGCCCACAGTCGATCGACGCCGGCGAGTACCAGCAGTTCACGGTTACCACCACTGTTGATGAAAAGATGAAAGAAGGTGCAGCACTTAAGAACTTCGGCGGCAACGGCAAGATCTGGTTTTCAGCCGATGCTCCGATGATCCTGCGCAGCCAAACCACTAATCAAATGACATCCGAGCGGAGATACCGAGAAAGAATCATCGAGTCTACTGTCACGACAGAAATCAAAATGAAAGTGAGTCGTGATAATGGCTGAGTTCCACACCGTCGCCACCATAGACGAAATCCCGGAAGGGGAGGGCAGGTGCTTTGAAATCAACAACCGCTCCATTGCGGTGTTTAATGTTGATGGTCGATTCACCGCAATCGACGACCTCTGCCCTCACATGGGTGCTTCGCTATCAGCCGGCCATTTTGACAAACCAACCTGTACGGTCGCCTGCCCCTGGCATGGTTGGAGGTTCAATGTCGTCGATGGCGCCTGGGCCGACAATCCGCGTATCAAGACGGATGTTTTTGAAGTTCGAATCGTCAAAGATAGTATCCAAGTGAGTGATCATCCGGTAAGTTCGCTGCCAGCCAACAAAGAAACCGACAAGCAACAAGCGAATGATACGGGCTCGCGACAAATGGGATCCAGCAATAGCGACAACAACGACGTAACTCTTGGCGATTTCCAACATTTGATCCGTGAGATGTACTACGAAAAGGATGCGGCGCGAGGGATCGCGGGTACGTTCATGTGGCTTTCGGAAGAAATCGGCGAGCTGGCAACAGCACTCAGATCGAATGACAAAGAGAATTTGTCTGAGGAGTTCGCGGACGTTCTGGCCTGGCTGGTGACAATCGCCAACGTCGCGGAAGTTGATCTTACGGCTGCGATTTCGAAAAAGTACGGCTCCGGTTGCCCCGGTTGCCAACAGTTTGTCTGCACTTGTTCCGACGAAGGTAAACCGTAACCTAATGTTCGTCGATTCGCATAACATGCCGAAAATCCAAGCCTTGTTGCTGCTACTCCTGGTCGCACTTTTCACCTGCGCATCGTCGTCACTTCATTGCGTCGCGATGCAATCAGAGCAGGAAACCGCCGAAGACCTGCGGGCTTCGCTTGGGTTTGACGGGAAATTCAAACTAGGCTGCTGGGCTCCGATTGCATTCGAGTTCGCCAGTGAATTCAAACCAACCACTTTTGCGATCAAGACGCTTGATGGAAACGGAATGCCAGTCGAGTGTTCGGGACCTCTGACCGGAATCCAACCCGGCCGCGCCCAAGGCTGGCTGCGGGTCGGCCGAGAAAACGCAGCGATTGCTATTTCGCTCTTGGACGAAGCTGGCGAAACGATCCTTGAAAAACAAATCGATTTGGAAACTGACTCGGATCTCGTAGTCCTGGGTTCGACGACTCCGATATTGCTTTCCGTTTCAACAGATGACACGACCGCTAAAAACATCAAGGCGATTGAGGCACAGTTGTTCGGCAGTGAGTGCCAGGTGATCACGTTAACCGAGGCCAGGCAATTGCCATTCAGCGCACTTGGCTACCAAGGTATCGAGGCCATCTTTTTGACGACGTCCGATCTGGAACTGATCAAATCCGTGTCGGAAAAACAATGGTCAGCGATCGAACAATGGGTTGCTGATGGTGGCAATTTGATTTTCGGCGCCGGAAAGAATGCAACCGAGGTGCTCTCCAACCCAACTGGCCTGGCTCGATTCCTGCCCGGAAAATTCAGTGGCAGCGTTGACGTCGACAAGAGCTTTCGGCTCGAAACTTATGCCAGAATCAAAAAGCAACAGCTGCTTAAACGGGGAGACGCCCCGATCGCGGCGGCGAAGATTTCCGACCCGGAAGGCATCGTAGACCTTTCCATTTCCGGCAATCCAATTGTCATCCGCAAACCTTTTAAATTTGGGAAGGTCGTCTTTTCAGCGATCGACTTCGACGCCCAACCGATGGTTGGTTGGGGTGGACTGAAGAACTACCTGATGAAACTAACATCCGGTCAAATCAATCTGAATCGAACGCTGACTGGAGAATCCGAATCACGACGCATCATTCAATCCTCGCACAATGACATCGTCGGGCAATTAATTTTCCCGTTGGAGAAATTCTCCAAAGTCCGATTTATCAATTTCACGATCGTCGCAGTGCTGATTGGCCTGTTCATCCTCTGCGTTGGCCCGGGCGATTTCTTTTTGCTGAAGAAACTGTTCGGCAAGATGGAGTGGACGTGGATCACGTTCTCGTTGATCGCAATCGGATTCGGAATGGCCGCCATCTGGTTTTCACAATCGACCAAGCCACGGAATCCACAAATCAACCAACTGGAAGTCCTGGACATCGACATTGAAACGAATTCAATACGGGGAAACGTTTGGGCAAATATCTATTCGCCGACCAACAATGTTTGTGATGTTAAAATGCCCGCGCAAAGCTTTGTGGAGTCGGAAGTCGACGACGCCCGAGTTACCTGGATGGGCATCCCAGGACGCGGGCTTGGGGGGATGGATGCGAAGACACAGGCCGGAATCCAGCTTCAAGGTTATCGATGCGAGATGCTGCCGTCTGAATCGAATTGGGAGACAACCAGCCAACTCACCGGCGTACCGATCAAAGTCGCCTCCACCAAGACAGTCCATCTGCAGTACAGCACGGAAAAAGATCTATCGATTCGCAGTCGGCTGCGGATGAACTCACGTGGCCGCTTGCAGGGAACCGTCACCAATCCGTTTGATGTCCCGCTTCGGGATTGTCGTGTGTTGTTTCAAAACTCGGTCTTTGTGGTTGGTCCGCCGCTGGAACCGGGCGCGTCGGTGGATGTTGTGTCCGAAACCAGAGAGCGGACCGCCTCCAGTTACTTTTCCCGACGGATTGATACCGAGTCAGATAAAGGAGGTGGTTTGCCATGGAGTCTGCAGGAAGACAACCTGGACCGAATCGCCGAAATGATCATGTTCTTTGACGCGGCGAGTGGTCGCGAATACACGGGGCTTACCCATAGCTTCCAACCGTTTGTCGATTTATCAGATCAACTTAATATGGAACGAGCAATCCTGTTCGGGACGTTGGAATCTGCCGGCACGGAACTCGACGTGGATTGCTCATCCGGAAATGTCGAATATGATCAAACGCAAACCTACGTCCGTATTATATACCCTGTCCAATAGCCATTCTCATTCGAGCGACAGAATTCAACTGTGATCAAAACCGAAAAACTTACCAAGAAGTACGGCGACTTTTTTGCGATCGATTCAATCGACCTGGATTTGCATGAAGGTGATCTGTTCGGATTCATCGGTCCTAACGGAGCCGGCAAGACGACCACGATGAGGATCATCGCGACACTGCTCGAACCGACGTATGGCGAGGCTTATGTTTGCGGACACTCCATCTACGATTCGCCGAAAGAGATCCGCAGACTGGTCGGCTACATGCCGGACTTCTTTGGCGTCTATGATGACATGCGAGTCATCGAGTACCTTGAGTTCTTTGCGGCGGCATATCGCATCAAAGGACCCAAGCGACGCGAAAAGTGCGATGAAATGCTGGAAATCGTCGATCTTGAATTCAAACGGGACGCGTTTGCAAACACTTTATCCCGAGGCCAAACACAACGTCTTGGCCTGGCACGCGTGCTTCTTCATGATCCACAGGTTCTCCTGCTGGACGAACCGCTCAGTGGTCTCGATCCACGCGCGCGAATTGAGATGCGCAATTTGATGCGACGGCTCGGAAAGATGGGAAAGACAGTCGTCGTATCCAGCCACATCCTCCCTGAGCTGGCGGACATTTGCAACAAGATTGGAATCATTGATAAGGGTCGGCTTCAGGTTTCGGCAGAAGTCACCGAGGTCATGAAACAGGTCCGAGAAAAAACAGTCCTGCAAGTTGGCGTCATCGATCGTTCAGAGGAAGCCATTAAGCTACTAAACGAACACGAACTCGTTGAATCCGTGGAAGAAGGTGACGGGCATCTCGCCGTCACACTAACCGCTCGCATCGAGGACTATTCGCCATTAGCAAACTCGCTTGTGGAAAACGGATTCCGAATTTCCCAATTCAGCGAGGAAGAAGTCAGCCTCGAATCAGCCTTCATGGCACTCACCAAAGGCGCCGGCTCAAAAATCTGAACCGCGCCAGAACCAAAATCCGAGCCAAGCACAACAGAGTCTAGTCGATAACGATTTGCACCAGCAAGCTAGTACTACAGTCGCAGATGGTGTTTTCTTTTTTTGTAGTGGCATTTCATTGCG
>CAZXLW010000097.1:0-15773 GCA_964641465.1 uncultured Pirellulaceae bacterium
TGAATTGACGGGTGCCATGTGTTGACGGGTGCCATGTTTACGCGAGCATTGCTGGTTATGTGTGCCTTACCGACCAAGCATGCTCACGCCGCGTTGACCATTGCCTCATCACTAGCGTAAGCATGCCGTTGCTGGGAGTTGGCTTATTTTGGGGAAGGCGTGAACATGGCACCCAAAAACCAGGGACACAAACTATTCAATTCAGCTTGGAAGGACCACCTAGTGTTCATTTCGCTTGTTGAATGGCGTTCCAATCTTTTTCCATTTTTCCTGCAAGAAAAAAAACTGGGAACGAATAACACCCTCATATCGCCACTTGAATCATATCGGAGATCAAGAGCATGAAGGGTCGTATCTTACCGGCATTTGCCATCATTCTGTTCGCCTCTGGCTGTCAAATCAATCTTGGCATTGGTGGGACGCCGGGATCCGGAGTTTCCGGTACCGAGGACCGCGAAATCGGCGAGTTTACCAAGATCGCACTTTCGGGTGCTGGAAAGCTGGTGGTTACTTGTGGCCAAGACGCTTCTTTGAGTGTCACCACAGACGATAACCTGCTACCTCTATTGGAAACAAAAGTTAAGGGAGACACGCTCCATATTCGCAGTACCGAATCAATCAGCGCGACGATAACTCCGACCTATCAGATCACGACTTCTACTTTGGAAGGAATCGGAATTGGCGGTAGCGGCGATGTTGAAGTCGTCGATCTTGCCAGTGACCGTTTTGATGTTTCCATTGGAGGCTCCGGCAAAGTCAGAGCAAATGGCTCGGTAGAAAACCTGGACGTCAGTGTGGCTGGGAGCGGGCGGATCGAGATGCGAGAACTGCAGGCTCAACGAGCCACGATCAGTATCAGCGGCAGCAGTCGTGCAACAGTGAACGCGCAAGAATCGCTGGACGTCAGCATCGTCGGCAGCGGACGAATCGACTACGTCGGCGATCCAAAAGTCAAAAAGCAGGTTGTCGGTTCCGGTCGTATCAGCCAACTGGAAGGTGGTGCGGATACGGAAACCGTTTCTGCTGCTGAGGAGCCGGACAGCGACGATGAGCGGACTGCGGAGGAAGATGAGGAAGAAGACTGAGTCGGGCAGGCATGCCTAACTACGAATCCCAACGTACGAATTCCCAACGTAGGGATGTCCAACCGCTAACTGGCAACTTCGCTACTGGTTCCAAGCACCCGTTTGTCGCCGTCACGGCTGGTGAAGCCAGTTGAATCCAGGTACTCGCAAAGCGGGATCGCGAACTTTCGAGTCGTGTCGAGTACCTGGCGAATTTCGCTCATCGTCAGCCCGCCCGTTTTGTTGATTTCATCCGTCAATCGACTGCGAACGTCGTCAATCACATCGCGATGGAAAAACAGATCGTTGGCGACACCAACCAGTTCACCGTTCTCACCGGCAAGTCGTAAGAGTTCTTCTACGGAGTCTTTATTCTTCTTGGCCGATTTGATTAGCTCCTTGGTTGTCGGCGGTTTCAAACCGGCATCGCGAACTTCTGTCGTAAGCTGCTCCAGCAGTTGCCGTTCGCCCTTGGATAATTTGGGGCCAGCCCCAACCAGTCCAATCGCGTCATCGGACAGATTGATCTTCTTTTCAGACTTTAGAAACTTGATCCCCTGATTAAGAATCTCTTTCGACTCCAGGTACGCAAACTTGGAATAAAGATCTGTCTTGGCGTGTTTGAATCGCATCGGGTACTCATCGTGCAATTTCCTCAGCACGTCCAGAACCCGATCGCAAAACTGTTCAAAACGATTGCGCTGGATCAGGAACGAACGGGTTGGCGACAATTTGAGTTGGATAAGCTTGTCTTGCGTTGCCAACTGCTCAACGGTCTTTTCAATCTCAAACACACCAGCCGTTCGCGGAAGTTCATCCGGTTTCCAGCCAGACTCCGAATGGAAATAGGCGGCGGCGTTGGCGCGTTTTAGATCGTCGGCATCGCCCAGATCGGCCAGCATCCGTCCATCGAGCTCATCGAAATGTTTGATCTTGTTTGCGTTGGGATCCAGTACCCGGCCACCGCCGATAGTAAACACCGGTGATTCGCGCCTGATGACGAACGGCTGGTTCCAGATCGCGACCGTTGGTTCATTAAGATAAATCTGAGCTAACCCTTTTTCACCTGGCGCGAGTTCGGGTTTGTCGAGCAACTTTACCGTCCCGAGCAACTCGGCCGTTCCAATATGGAATCGTACCCGTTTTCGATCACGCAACGGCCTGGTTGCTGACTGAAGTTGAAACATCTCTACAGTCAACAGCTGTGAGGACTTCAAGTGCCCTCCCGCGCTCAACTCCTGACCGCGTCGGACGTCGTCCAGGTCAACGCCCGTTATATTGATTGCCGCTCGTTGTCCACGATGAACTTCATCCGCCAAACTATCGTGATTCTGTACGCCACGCACACGGACGGATTGCCCGCCCGGTTGAATTTCCAGTGAATCTCCCAGCTTCGCGCTGCCACTGCTAACGCTGCCGGTGACAACGGTACCGTGCCCTTCGATAGTGAACGCGCGATCAATTGCCATTTTGAACGGAGCATGAATCCGCATCCTGCGATTGCTCTGGGAGGCAACTTCGGCTGCCCCGGTCAGCGCGGACTTCAACTCATCCAGTCCATCGCCCGTCTTGGCACTGGTCGGAACGATTGGCGCGTCCTCCAGAAAACTTCCTGCCACGAAACTGCGAACTTCTTCTTGGACCAGCTCCAGCCAATCGGGCTCGACCAAGTCTGATTTCGTGATCGCGATAACCCCAGCTGGTAGATCCAAGATTCGCAAAATGTCCATGTGCTCGGATGTTTGCTGCTTCACCGAGTCATTGGCCGCAATCACCAGCAACGATAAATCAATTCCGGTCGCGCCCGCCAACATCTGTCTGACGAACTTCTCGTGCCCCGGCACGTCAACGATCCCAACGCGATAGGGTGGCAGCTCGAGATAAGCGTATCCCAGTTCAATCGTAATACCGCGTTTTTTTTCTTCCGGCAGCCGATCGGTATTGGTGCCCGTCAAGGCCGCGATCAACGAGGTTTTCCCGTGATCGATGTGCCCAGCTGTTCCAAGAATCAAATCGTTGACCATAGAGACCTGCGTGTGAGGCTGTTGCGGAAATCATCACTGCCGATGTCAACGATCTTCGAGTACTCGAGATTGTCGAGAAGCGCAAACAAACGGCCAGTCACCTGATTTTGTATACGTTTGCAATTCAGGCAACTGGCTTAAGCAATTTTTCG
Organism: uncultured Pirellulaceae bacterium; assembly: GCA_964641465.1. Taxonomy (GTDB): domain Bacteria; phylum Planctomycetota; class Planctomycetia; order Pirellulales; family Pirellulaceae; genus Mariniblastus. The sequence continues at coordinate 3,241 of CAZXLW010000097.1, forward strand.
GTCGAGTTCCGGGCTTAGCCTAGAACTTCGTGGTCGACCCGTCGACTTGCCGTGCTGTACGCAAGTTGGGCTGAATTGGCGGTTGATTGCGGTTTCCGGAGCCACCGATATCGCCGTTGAGTCCCCTGGTAATCGAGTCCCAGCTATCGCGAGTGGCACCTTCTGCATCCTGAGCAAGGCTCGAAAAGTTTTCACGCGTTCGGCCGAAAATCTCTTTTGTCCGCTCGTTCATTCTTTGGAAAAAGTTTGGCCGATTCGGATCTCTCGGCGGAAAGATCTGATCAAATTTTGGTAAGCCAGAAAACAATCCTTGTCCGGAGTCAGAAAGCTGAATTGCCTCTGGGAATTGGTCGCCCCGAAAAAGCTTGGGCATTTCCCAGTCGGGAGCCTTGAATTGCGGGAGTTTCAATTCCGGGAATTTGAACTTTGGTAGAGCCGTTACTTCTTGCCGGGTGTTCCCTAACGCGGATGGATTGTTTTCTCCAATGCGAGAAAGCCCCCATCCTGATTTGTTGCTGAGTCCATTCCCCGAGAATAGTTCGGAGTCCTGGGCCAAGACCTGGTCCGCTGCAAACGTGAACAGCGCCAGTAAAGCGAAAGTGCAAAGTCTCGCAAATCTTCTCATTTTGATCACCACGAAGAATTACTGTCTGACAAAATCGTCGGGGAGATTGGCAGGATGGGTTGCCGCTGTCCATAGCAAACTTGAGAAAAAAATATGACAATTCAATTTTTGACGAAGCGATTTTTGATAGCATCTTGATTGCATCAGAGCGATAGCCTGCCAGTATTTGGTTGAAGACGTCTACCGGCGACTTTCGGCTAGCGAGGACAGGGACGACTGGCGGTGCGGCATACCGCTAAACAATTAGGAAACGCTGCCTACCGTCGACGACGTTTTCTGCGACACATTGATTAATAACCGAATGAAAGAAGCAAATGAAAATCGGATTTGTTGGGGCCGGCCAGATGGCTACAGCCATCGCGTCTGGCATCGCCAGTAACTTTCCAGGAACGGATGTTTTTGTGTTTGATCCAGCGGATTCCGCCTTGGATTCGTTCGAGCAAAATGTTTCCACCAAAATTAATCGCTGTGCAAATAACCAAGCCGTTGTCGATGCCAGCGAACTGGTGATCCTGGCCGTAAAACCTCAAGTTGTCGAGACTGCGGTTGCCGATGTGGAAGCGGGCGATACAAGCTTCGTTTCCGTCATTGCCGGGACCCGGATCGCGAAACTGAGCAAGCTGATTGGATCCGATAAAATCTTGCGAGCGATGCCAAATACTCCTTGCCTGATCGGTCAGGGAGTTGCTGCTCTTTGCAGGTCCGAGAATTTCCCACATGATCACTTCGAAAAAGTTGTCGAAATGTTCAGTGCCTTGGGCGCGACGATTGAAGTGCCCGAGCGGCTGCTCGACGCAGTCACCGGGTTGTCTGGATCGGGGCCAGCTTTCGTCTACACGTTTGTCGAGTCATTGATTGACGCCGGTGTCGTTGTCGGACTTCCCAGGGAATCTGCCCGGACACTTGCACTGCAGACTGTTATCGGCTCCTTGCAGATGCTGGTCGAATCAGGTGAGCATCCGGCTGTATTGCGGGACCGAGTCACCAGCCCAGCTGGCACAACGATTCATGGCATGGAACAACTGGAACATCTCGGCTTTCGCGGCAGTGTGATCGCTGCTGTTCGCGCGGCAGCTGAGCGATCAGCGGAATTGGCCTGAGCTTTTCGAGTTCTTTTTGCTCCCTGTTTAATCCAATAGCGACTGGTCTACTCAAACACGTAGTCTTCGCGAACCGGTTGAAAGGCATCCAGGATCCGGCAATCCGTAATCGCGCGGCCTGAGTGCTCAACATTGGCGTGTAACACGACCACATCGCCAGGCACGAGGTGCAACGGTTTCCCGTCGACGGTCAGTTCAAATTCGCCTTCCAGCATATTGACGATCTGCTCGTGAACGTGCGAATGGGTCGGTAAACTATGGCCGGCTTTGATATCCCAATAGGCAACGGTCATTGTTTTTGAATGGATGAATCGGCCCGTATAGCCAGGAACGATTTCCTGTGCCGCTACATCTGTGATTTTCAACTGCGTGGACATCGTTTGCTCCGTAAAAGGGTTAGGTCTCAATCTGTTGTGCTTTCGAATGGCGACGGAAACAGTTCGGACTTTTGGCGAGATTTTTTGGCAGCTTGAATCAGCCTGTTCATCTGCTCTGGTTCCGACTCTACCAGATTTTTCATTTCACTGGGGTCTGACTTCAAATTGAACAGATGCGACTTGATCTCGCCTGCCTTGTTGGACACCCGATACATTTTCCAATCTCCGCAAAGCACGGCTTGCTTATTCCTCAGTTCCCAATACATACATTCATGATGTTTCTGATCGTTCGTTTTTCCAATCAGCGTGGGTAGCATGGACAGGCCATTAACGTCTGCGGGTACGTCCACGCCGACCAGTTCGCACATTGTTGGGAATATGTCCTGGAACCCGGATACGTGATTCGAAGTCGATCCGGCTTCAATTTTCCCGGGCCAACGGGCAATCATAGGCACGCGGATTCCGCCCTCGAACAGGCTGCCCTTCAGTCCCCGGAGAGGTCCGGACGAGTTGAAGAACTTGGAGTCGGCTCCGCCAGCGTACGTCGGTCCATTGTCGCTGGAGAAGATTATGAGCGTGTTCTCCAGCAACTTCAGTTCTCCCAACAGCGACACAATTCGCCCAACATTGCGATCCATCCGCGTGATCATGGCGGCGTAGGCAGCTCTCGGTTGCGGGTGCGGCAAGTAACCTTTGCTACCCAAATATGGCGTCTCTTCGAACTCACCTTCATACTCCGCCAGCGAATCCTCCGGGACCTGAATCGCCACGTGCGGGACGACCGTTGGGTAGTAAAGAAAGAATGGCTTGCTTTTGTTTTGACGGACGAACTGCTCCGCCTCTTCGATCATTCGATCGGTAGCGTACACATCGCCGGAGTACTTCTCCCAGGCAGTTGACTCCGCGGGAGGTTCTTTGATCTTCTGGTGAGCGGCAAAATATTTGTTTCCAAGCACATCGACGTCATGGTTCTTCCAAAGATGTGTTGGGTAATAGTTGTGCGCGACGCGTTGGCAGAGGTAGCCGTAAAACAAGTCGAAGCCCTGAAAGCAGGGATGCCCGGCGGAACCGGGGCCGCCGAGTCCCCATTTCCCGATCGCTGCCGTTTGATAACCTTTGGTCTTGAGGACTTCAGCAATGGTCAGGACTTGATCGGCGATCGGGGTTTGCCCTTCTGGTTCGTTCGGGCCCCAGCCGCCTCCTTCGGTATTCGCTCGCACGAATGATTGGCCTGTATGCTTGCCCGTCAACAAGACACACCGCGAAGGTGCGCAAACGGCGCTGCCGCTGTAGTGGCGGGTGAACCGCATTCCTTCTTTGGCCAAAGCATCAATGTTCGGTGTGCGGATCTTTGTCTGGCCGTAGCAGCCAAGCTCTCCATAGCCGAGATCGTCTGCCAGAATGTACACAATGTTCGGCGGCGGATTCTGTTGCGCTATCCCTGTGTCGAAGGCCGTGAATAAAACCAAGGCTAAGGTTAGACAGTGCTTGAGGATTCGCATGATAAACTCGTACAAGTTTCCAGTCGGACAACATGGCCTATTAGAGTCAGGCCAATCCAGGAATCAAACCACTGACTGGAAAGAGTTCGGAAAAAAGCGTTCGGAAAAAGATGAAGTTGGCCAGCTCAAAACGCCAACCTGGCAATCTGAAAAAAACGTGAATCACCGCCGCGCGAAGCATGTGCTGATGCGCATGAAAAAGCCTCACCCATGAAATGGGCGAGGCTGCGTGTTTGACTTGATGTCGAAAGAACTAGCTCTACGCGTTTTCTGTTTCGACCGAAGGAACAACCCAGACTTTCAGGTCAGTCTCGATTTCCTGATGCAGCTTGACCTTCACGGTGTACAAGCCGAGTTCTTTGAGAACACCTTCAAGGCGAATCTGATCAGCCGATACAACGATGTCACTTTGCTTGAGACCAGCAACAATTTCCGCTGCTCCAACGCTTCCATACAAGTGCCCTTCGTCGTTCGCGTTGGCTTCGATGGTTACGCTTTGCTTCGAAATCAAGTTCGCCAGATCCTTCAGATCTTTCAGGCGAGCAACCTCGATAGCCTGTAGCTTGGCCTTGTGCTTCTCAACCATGCGCTTGTGATGCTCGGTAGCAACCGTCGCGAGGCCTTGCGGCAACAGGTAGTTATTAGCAAAGCCAGGTTTGACTTCGACTACATCACCTTGTTGTCCAAGGTTGGAAACCGATTGGATGAGCAGCAATTCAATACCGCCGTTTGGCCCTTTGGGCAAACGCTTGAGGCCCGAACTGGTCCGTTTCCTTTTCTTCATTTTTGTACTTGGCATTGCTTAACTCATCAGGTCGATTTTTGGTTGTTCGAATTTTGTCTCGTTAGAACGGCACATCGCCATCAGGTGGCGTCGACTGCGCTGGTGCGCTTTGTGGTGCCGATTGGTCTTGGGTATGTGGAGCGTGCTGCTGGCTTGGCTGCGAATGCGGTGTTCCACCGCCGCCTCCTCCACCACGCGAGCCCAACATTTGCATCTTCTCACCGATAATTTTGATCTTCGATCGCTTCTGGCCGTCTTGTTCCCATGTGTCGTACTTCAAGCGACCTTCGATCAAGACCGAGGAGCCTTTGGAGAGGTACTCGGCAGCGACTTCCGCCGTACGACTCCAGAGCGTCACGTCAAAGAAATTGACTTCGTCCGTCCATTGATCGTTGCGCTTGACTCGTTCGTTGACTGCCAGCCCGAGATCGGTAACGGGCGTACCGGCGGGAGTATATCGAAGCTCGATATCCCGGGTAAGGTTCCCGACCAAAACTACGCGATTATAACTAGCCATAATATTCTCTTTCGACTAAGGAGTGCTCATTCATCAATCAGCTCAACAGCCGATCAATTTGCCTCAGTCCATTGACACGTCTGGTCAGCGATTATTCAGCAGCAGCTGTCTCAGCTTTTGCTTCGCCCCCATCTTCCTTGCTTTTTTCGTCCTTGGCATCTTTTTTATCTGCTGAATCCGCTGGCGGAGATGTCTGGTTGGCTGCTGCAACCAGCGTATCGACCAGACGTGGATCAATGCTGATGACCATGTGGCGGATAATGATGTCCGTCAGCTGGCATGCCCGGTTGAATTTCGGCAGCGCGTCACCATCCAGCTTCACATAGGAAAGCCAGTACACACCTTTGCGTTGTCCGTTGATTGGATAAGCAAGCTTCTGTTCGTTCCACATTCTGCTGGCCAGTAATTCGCCACCAACAGATTCCACGATTTCCTTAATGGAATTACCAGCGCCGGTTGGGTTCCGGGCGTAAGCATTCGCATTGAAAATGAACATGCATTCGTAAACTTTTTCAGCCACGCTGATCGTCCTCTAGTTTGGTTACTTCGTTGTCAGATTTGGTTTCCGACTAACGATCGGGAACATTCTTTTCCTGTTTTGATTCTGCTTCGTCTCCCGGCGTGGCACTGTTGCCTTCCGGTTTTTTCTTTTTTGCGGGTTGGTTAGGATCCGCATTGAACTGGTTCATGGCAGCCGATACACCCTGCGAAACCCAGGTCTCGCATGCATCAGCACTCCGTTTTACTGCCGTGCCAATTGTTTGCCGGTCTTCCTCGTTGAATTTACCCAACACATAGTTGGCTACTTCCCACTCCGGAGGTGGATTACCAATGCCCAACCGCAACCTGGCGATCTGTCGTGATCCCAATCGGTTGACGATATCATCCAACCCGTTTTGACCGCCGGCTGACCCACTGGGACGAATCCGAATCCGGCCCAAGGCCAAATTGAAGTCGTCACAAATGATCAGCAAGTCATCCAAATCCAACTTAAAAAAGTCGACGGCTGCTCGTACACACTGTCCACTGAGGTTCATAAACGTCAGCGGACAAACAAGTACGACTTTTTCCTGCTTTATAATCGTTTCGGCGAATTCGCCATTAAATTTTGCTTTTGGTCGCCCCACCTCATATCGGTTCGCCAACTCGGCAATCACATCGAATCCGACATTGTGTCGTGATCCAACATACTTTTGCCCGGGGTTTCCGAGTCCAACGATCATTTTCATGTTTCAGTTGAACCCAAAAATTGGCTGTGTTTGTTGAGCAACTAATCGGCTGAGCAGCACGACTAGCTGTCGTCTCCCTCCTCTTCGTCCTCAGACTTGCGCCCGATGACTTCTGGTTCGGAAGGTGCGTCCGCATCCGCTTCTGCAGTTTCTTCCTGAGCAACAACTTCAGCACATTGGACAACAACATCGTCTGCACTGGTAATCAATTTGGCACCATCGGGCAGCGGAATTTCACCAGCCGTAATCGAGCCATTGAGTTCCAAATCGTTAATTCTCAATTCCAGTTTTTCCGGAACGCTAACGGCGGGAATACTGACATCCACGTTATGTATCAACTGTTTCACGGTACCGCCAGTTTTGGTTCCTGGCGCGACGCCGACAAGTACAACTTTCAGCGTCAATTCGATGGCCTCGCTGGCGTCGATGCGAGTCAAGTCGATATGCAGCACGTCGACACCGAACGCATCCCATTGGACGTCTTTGATCAACGCACTCTCGTTCAAACCACCTTTGAGTTCGACAACTCGGCTGCCGTGTCGGATTGCCGAATCGACGTCTTTGGTATCAATCGAAATCACAAGATTTTCGCCGCGACCATACAACACCGCTGGGGTCTTGCCGGCTTTCCGTAGTCTACGGTTGCGAAGCGTACCCGTAATTTCTCGTTTTTCACAATTCAGTACTTCAGCCACTTTGGGACCTCATCCGACCGCCAATAATCGTTGCATAATTAGCGGTTCGTCGTCTAACAGAAAAACGGCAACACGAATGCTGCCGGAAGGTTCAATTTCGAATCGGTAGATTGTGACATACAAGCCCGTGTTGACAAGTGCAAGTTGCCTTGCAACCCGCGTTTTTACCGATTAACTTTGACCTTTTAGTCGGTATTCGGAGCGTGGTTCAACGAACCTGCAGGACGCCCGAACTCAAACTTTACGGACTTCACGTAATCGGAAAACTCAACTGATGGCAAAAAAGTCAAAAAGTTCAGGGAAGAGCAAGAATCTGTTTGAGTACGTGGAGCCGATTGGCCACCGCGTTTTGGTCAGGAAAGACGAACCAAAACGGGAGACCAAGGGCGGGATCGCTTTGCCGGATGCTGCGGAAATCCCGACAATTACCGGCCGGATCGTGACCATCTCGACAGCTATCGAGCATGACGAAGACGTACCGCTGAAGCAGTACGATAAGGTCCTGTTCCATCCGAAAAACGCGATACCTGTGGACTTCGAGGCCGACAACCAGCTATTTGTCGTGCCAGTCGAGGATATTGTGGCCGTGTTCCGTCGCGAGCCAATTCACAGAGAATGAGGGCAAACGGCGGGGCTTTTTCCGCTGTTGTGGCAATTACGGTTGAACCAGGCTGGCAACGGGCGATAATAACGGTATGAGAAAACTACTACTGATTTTGGCTCTCTTGCTCGCACTCCCCCTGGCCGGCTGTGTTCAGTCGGGCCCCGGATGATGAGGGGGTACCCCCCCAGCAGCTCCGAGTTCGGACGCCGATAACTAGATAATTTGATGTTCATTTGGCTCTTGTAGCCGTGAAACTTCCATCCGCTCGGGTTCAACATCCGGGTTTTTTGTTGCGTATGGTGAAGGGAAAAGAGGCGTGAAGAAGAACAATCTCACTCTAGCCATATTCCTGATCGTTGTGTTGGCCGGCTCGTTGGTGCAAGCGGTGTTTTTTCCGACGCCCGTCCGTTCGCCTTCGTGAATTGGTCCCGACTGCCTTCCGAGTTCGGAAGCTTCTTTGAATTCGCCTGAGTCCGACTTAGACGCCCTCGGAAATTAGCTTGTCTGACGTTCGGCAATCGAGTTCTTCTTCAGCTCATCATCTGATCAGGCCTTCGCTTGAATAAAGTCAAAGCACAAATCCTGTTGATGAAATGTCTTGGCGACGAGATCTGGTCGATCGAAACTTGCCAGAAAGAAGGAATCCCGGAGCAGTGGATTACCGAACTGCGCAACACGTTTGAGTCCGGCTTCGATACGGACAGAAACACGATTTACGTCGATGATAAGCTAACCAACCAATATCACGGGATCCTTGATCTGCATTTGGCTTACAAGCTTGCCGAGTTTCTGGGCGTTGATTGCCAAGCGGAAACGCAATCGTCTCTCGGCAGGCGGGCGGAGGTTAAAGCACTGCAAGAAGCTTTTGAGGAGTTGTAACTCAAACGCAAACTTGCTGTGCTTGGTGGTCAGTCTTCCGCACGGCTCCCATCACCACACATCATCACGATCCGCGGCATGAATTCGCCGACGACTTCGACCAGATCACTTTGCGCGGCCATGACGTCGTGGATGTTCTTGTACGCTCCGGGCACTTCGTCCAAACCGCCAGCCAGCAACCGTACGTTTTTCGTAGCCAGGTGATCTTTCCACTCCCGCCAATTGAACGCTTTCTTTGCGGCAGTCCGCGACATGCACCGCCCTGCCCCGTGCGAAGCCGAATTCAAGCTGTCCGGGTTGCCTTTTCCACGCACGATAAAGGCCGAATCAGCCATGTTGCCCGGGATGACTCCCAGCACACCTTCACCAGCCGGCGTCGCACCTTTGCGATGCACGTACATCTTCTGCCCGTTGTGTTCTTCGATCCAGGCAAAATTATGATGGTTCTCAACGGTCGCCAGTGCATGGGCTCCGGCCAGCTTCACAACATTTTTGTGAATCACGAAATGGTTTGCGGAAGCGTATCGGCCCATCAGATTCATGGCTGCCCAGTAGTCCTGGCCCTCCTGCGAATCCATTTCCAGCCAAGCCAGATGCCGTAGCTGTGAATGGTTGCGGATCTGTGCCGGCGCTTTCTTGCGGGCGATGTCGGTATAGCGCTGGCACACCCGCGCACCGGCTCCTCGGCTGCCACTGTGGCTCATCAAGGCAACGTACTTGCCTTTTTCAACACCCAGCGAGTCGTCGGCCAGCGTAACAACGCCCCACTCAACGAAGTGATTCCCGCTGCCGCTGGTGCCAAGTTGCTGGACCGCCCGGTCGCGGACTTCGCGAGTGATCGCAGTAATCGTCCAGTCCTCATCGAGGACTTCGTGATGGTGAGGTCGCTTCCAGGCCTTTCCTGTTCCGAACAAAGTTCCGTTGTTCAGCGCGCGGTCGAGTTCACGGCAAGCCGCAGCGTCGTTCGTTTCAACTTTGTCGACTGGCAAATCAGTCAGCGTCAGCTTCATTCGGCAGGCAATATCAACGCCAACGCCATACGGGATGACGGCGTTTTCGCATCCGAGCACGCCACCGATCGGCAATCCGTATCCTGAGTGTGCATCAGGCATCAGCGCAGCGGCTCGCGAAACCGATAGGCTGCAGGCATTTTCGATTTGCTGGATAGAATTGCTGTCCAGATCGCTACCCCATTTCTTGTAAGGGATCGGATCGTTGATATGGTTCGTGCTACGTGACTCAATGACCGCTTCCGCCAAGTCGGCATAGTACTTGTCGGTCAGGTACACGTCCGGCGCAGAGACGAGGTTCTTGATCAGGTTGGTTGGCTTGTCCCACGACTTGTCGCGAGCTGCCACCTGTACGCACGCAATTGCCTGTGGCACGCAATCCTCAGGCACGCCCAAACCCATCAACTGCTTTTTATTCATCCCAAGTTCCAAGAAATGTTACGATCAAATGTTTGACTTAACCAGTTCGACAATCTGAATTGTATCGAGTTCGGTGTCCGGAACAAAAACATCGTTTTTTCCGGACTTGGTCAAAGCCAAGCCACGCACAAATGTACGTATTGATATGATCGATTCGCAGGGAACTGGCCGGCCGGCAGCTACCCCGACTTCTTGCGAGATTTCTTTTTGGCCGGCTTGGAGCTCTTCTTGGCTGCTTTTTTGGTCGCAGTCTTCTTCTTGGCACCGCCGCCACCGAAGGCCTTGGCCCAGTTATCGGAATATTTTTTGGATGATCCGGATCGTAAAATAGTCATCTATTCGCCGTGTATTGTTAGTGTTCGTTGTATTCGTTGTTATGACAGTAGTTTCTTGTAGCGGAATCGCTTCGGTTCGTCTTCCTTCATTCCCAACCGTTCGCGCCGCTGTTGTTCGTATGTCTGGTAATTGCCTTCGCACCAGTGCACATAGCCATCGCCTTCGAATGACAGAATGTGGGTGGCAATCCGGTCCAGGAACCAGCGATCGTGGCTGGTGACGACGACGCAACCGACATAGTTGGTGATCGCCTCTTCCAAAGCACGCAGGGTATCTACGTCCAAGTCATTGGTTGGTTCGTCCAGCAACAGGACGTTGGAACCGCGTTTGAGCAGTTTCGCCAAGTGGACTCGGTTTCGCTCTCCACCAGACAGGTCGCCAACTTTCTTTTGCTGATCCGGGCCGCGGAAGTTGAAGCGAGAAACATACGCCCGTGCATCAACTTTGCGTTTGCCCAATTCGATCGTCTCGTGGCCACCCGAGATTTCTTCGAACACCGTGCTGCCGGCTTCCAGCGAATCCCGCGATTGATCCACGTAGCCAAGCTCAACGGTGTCGCCAACGCGAAGCTCACCCGAATCAGGTGTTTCTTGGCCAGTAATCATGCGGAACAACGTCGTCTTACCAGCACCGTTGGGACCGATGATCCCGACGATACCACCGGGCGGTAGTCGAAAGCTCATGTCTTCCATCAGCACGCGATCGCCAAACGCTTTGTTGACGCCGTTTGCTTCAATGACCAGGTCTCCCAGATGCGGGCCAGCCGGGATTTGGATCTCAAGTTCCTGATCCTGCTCGCGCGACTGTTCGGCGGCCATCTGCTCGTAAGAACTAATCCTGGCTTTGCTTTTGGACTGGCGGGCTTTGGGAGCCATCCGGATCCATTCCAATTCGCGCTGCAATGTTTTCTGTCGCGATTCGGATTGTTTTTGTTCAACCGCAAGTCTAGCTTGCTTCTGCTCCAGCCAGGCTGAGTAATTGCCCTCGAACGGATAGCCTTCGCCGCGATCGATCTCCAGAATCCAACCTGCGACGTTGTCCAGGAAGTACCGATCGTGCGTGACGGCTACGATCGTTCCGTGATATTGCTGAAGCGTTCGTTCGAGCCAGTGGACTGAGTCCGCATCGAGGTGGTTGGTCGGTTCGTCCAACAGCAACAGGTCGGGCTTTTCGAGTAGCAGCTTGCAAAGTGCGACACGGCGTTTCTCACCGCCAGACAGTTTCGTCACATCCGCATCCTTGTCCGGCAGGTTCATGACTTCGAACGCAATCTCGATTTCCCGGTCCAGTTCCCAGGTGTTGGTGGCTTCGATTTGGTCCTGCACGCGAGCCATTTCGTTATAGACTTTCTGCATCGCATCATCGTCCAGAGGCTCCGCGCACTTCGCGCTCAATTCCGTGTACCGATCAATCAATGCTCGCCGGGGAGCGACTGCCGTCATCACGTTGTCCCAAACATTCTTTTCGGGATCGAGCTGAGGCTCCTGAGGCAGGTAGCCACAGGTGAACCCGTCCGTCAAGCGGGATTCACCGTCGAACTCTTTTTCGACACCGGCCATGATCTTCAAAACGGTACTTTTTCCAGCTCCGTTGCGGCCGAGGACACCGATCTTGGCACCCGGGTAAAATGACAGCCAAACGTCGTTGAGGATTGTCTTGGTGCCATACTTTTTCGTCAGTTTGGCCATCGTGTAAATGTATTGTTTGCTCATGTCGGCAAAATTTCTTGCTTTTCAATTCTGAGGATTCAAAAATAGGAATGCTAGATTCGATAAAAATGAGTGTCTAGTGTCAACTGCTACAGATTTTTCGGTCGGAATAAACAATGGTCCGATTTTTCTTGCGAACCGAACGTGAGTTGAAAAAGTAAAGCCAGATGGTAACTATACCTATGTCAAATCTTACCTATTACGAAAAAGACAAATGAACCGACAATTGTTCCTCCGTTTTTCACTGGTGGCTGCGGCTATCATTATTGCCGGCTGTACGCCGAAATCTGACTCGCATTCCGGCGAAAAGTCGTTCAAAGATTCTGTTGCTCAATTAGTTTCAATCCGAAATAACATTCGAGACTGCATTGCCGCTGGAGATTTGGATGGGGCCCATGGACCGCTGCACGAAGTCGGCCATGTGCTCGAACATGTGGCAAAGCAGGTCACAGGCGAGAGTTTTTCTGAAGGCGACGTCGCATCCGTTAAGGCGGCTACTGAAGAGCTTCTCGACGCGTTTGGTGAAGTCGACAAGACTTTCCATGGCGGAGAAGGTGCACCTTACGAGGACATGAGCGATAAGATCGACGCGGCAGTGAAAACGATTACTGATATCGCCAGTGTCGACAATCCTCCTGCACCAAAGTCGGATGGTGCCGAAGCGGGCAGTGCAAACGCCGGCGACACATCCGTACCGGGTGCCAGCGATGAGCCGGTCGATGCGACAGGTAGCGGCGGCAGGTAGC
>CAZXLW010000097.1:15873-17535 GCA_964641465.1 uncultured Pirellulaceae bacterium
GTACCGGGTGCCAGCGATGAGCCGGTCGATGCGACAGGTAGCGGCGGCAGGTAGCAGCGGATAGTCGCAAACTCACATTGTGCAAACACAGCCGGCGGAACCAATCGCCGGCTTTTTTTGTTCGCCGGCTCGCAATTCCGTAACACCCTGACCACCCCACTGACGTGTATTGGCCGCCAACTGTCCAAGTGCGTTGTTAATCTCGAATCTCGATCTCATCGACGTTCCACTTGATCGTGTCGACTTCACTGCGAGGCGTGAAGGTGTATTCGACCTCATCGTTGCTCGGATAAGTGGGCTTCTGTAATCGTCCTCGCGGGTCGTACTGGTTTGCCACAATACGTGGGGACTCGCCAAGACCTGAGGAGGTCTCCTGGAGACTTGGCCGCGAAGGGTGTGTGTCCAATCCAGTTGGCATCGACTTGTTCCTAAGTGCGAATCAATGGCTGCACCGTTTGTTTTGCCATCATGAATCAGAGCTACCTGATTGTTAAGCAGAGTCTTGCCTGTTATTGGCACGCATTAAGACCGTCGCTGACACGTTTGCTTCCTCCTTGGAAGTAAAGCTTTAAAACGAAGAATCATCTAGAAGTCGGGCGCCGTGAAAGACGGTCAAGATGTCAATTCTCTGGCCTCGAATTCGATATATGAGACGATAATTTCCTTGGAGCATCTCCCGAATTTCCTCCCGACCAAGTTCTGGGACGACTTGCCCCGAACGTGGCATGTTTTTGAGTCGCCCAACAGACTTTTTCAACTTGCGAATGTAGGCCGATGCCGTTGCCGGAGCGTGGTGGCAATGTGGTTTTTGATGGAACGCAGATCTTCTTGCGCCATCCTTGTCCAATAGATCTTAATCGGCATCTTCTGCCTCAAGCTGACTCATGAACTCGTCATGTTCAACGACTTCATCACGGTCTGCCTGTTGCTCTGCAATTTCTACTTTCCTTAGCAAATATAGCCGGTCAATAACATCATCCAAGCTGACGTCATCGTCTAACGTCTGAATCAAACCGATCGCTTTCTCTTTGTTTGTCATGGCCTTGCGCAACCGAAGTTAAGGGAGTCTTTTAGTCTCTCCTTAATTATAGCCAGTTCATGAATGCAGAACGAGTAATATTCGATCATTGCCGACCGAATATCACTCTGGTTTTTTTCCACCCCAGCCAGAGGCATGGGAAGTCCTCGACTTTGATCTCACGTACTTCTCGCACTGAAATAGATTCGTTCATCAAGGGGCAGAGCCACCTGACTATTAAGCAGGGCCTTGCCTATTCTCTATTTTTGGCTCCTGGCACCTTTGTTTGGTCAATCGCCAGCCAGATTCTTGTGAAACCTGAGAAAATCACGAATCCATTTGATGTAGGCTCGCTCCGTTCGAATCGACTTGAATTCCGCCCTCGCTTGTCGCTGAACGCTTTCAAGCAGCGCCGATTTTTGGACTGCCACAGGTCAAACTCCTTTTTCCACTTTACATCTGGCAATATAGGCAAAGAACGAATGGTCCTTTGTGTCTCTTTCGAGGTTTATTCGATTTTGCGCGATTGACACCGATTCGGCAATCGGGGAATATGCATAGAAACATATGTATACTACTTGTTATCCCGCTTGAATAGATGAAGATACTGGCTGGCTTTTTCGCGATTCTCGGATTGGCACTAC
>CAZXLW010000098.1:0-16908 GCA_964641465.1 uncultured Pirellulaceae bacterium
CCCAAGCCATGCATTTCGCCACCAAGGTTCTGTCTGTTTTGTTGCGCGTGACGGGTGTGTTGATGCTAATCACGGCTCTCTTTTTCATGTCGTATATAGCTTTTTTTTGGTTGGTACACTTGGAGATGGAAGCGTCGAATGTTGCAGGTCCCGCGCCCAAAGGGGATTACAGCATTCGTCGAAAATGGGGAGAGCAAAACTTGGGGGTTTATCTTGCTTCGGCCGAAAGCTGGATTAAGCGAAACAAGGAAATTGAGAATGATATTGGGAAGGTGCAAAGTGTCGCACCAATATTTGGCCCAAACAAGCACGGTTCCAGTTTCGGCGAAAGCGGGACAACACTCAATCTACAAGTCATTGGCACTCAAGGCGAAGGCTGGTTGAAAGTTGAGGAATACAACTGGGACGGACGTTCTGGCAAAGCAGATTGGCAGGAAAAGCATTGGAATTATCAACGGGCTGCAGGCAGACTCCACAAGATAGCTCGCGATGTCGGCGGTGTAGACGGAACCGGTGCTAACGCCGAATGGCACTTACTTCAGGCACGAATCTCGATTCGTGAGCAGTTTAACGACGAGCCGGAAGGCGACCGTGTTTCCCCACCTAACACCAATCGCCGACGCCTGCCGGCTAATCGTTAAACAGGACAAGCATCGTCCAGCTAGGTTTTTCGATTTTTTGAACGCAACAAATGTAAAGTCAGTGCCATTAGGCTAACGCCTAGTCGGCTAATTTGTCTACTTTCCCAATACCATCACGACTCTCATCGCGACTGCAGCAATTAATTTCACGAATCGTCGATTCGGTCAGTTGTTGCGAGTCGAAAAAATCGTTGCCCTATTCATCTTTCGGCTTGCAATACCTATCAAGCCAATCGAAGAACACGCGGTGCCAGAGAACACCATTCTGAGGCTTCTGCACCCAGTGCCCTTCGTTCGGATAGTACAGGAACCTGGATGGAACGCCTTGAACTTGCGCCGCGGTAAACGCTTCCATGCCCTGAGTAACCGGAACGCGGAAATCTTTTTCGCCGTGAACGACCATCAGCGGAGTTTCCCACTTACCGACGAAACGATTAGGCGAGAACTGGTTGTACTGTTTTTGAGTGTCGCCCTTCCAATACGGTCCGCCCAGATCCCAATTGACAAAGAACAGCTCTTCGGTCGATCCGTACATCGATTCAAGATTGAAGACTCCGCAGTGCGCGACCATGGAGCAGAACCGTTTGTTGTGGTTCCCCATCAGCCAATAAACGGTGTAGCCGCCGAAACTCGCCCCAATCGCGCCGACTCGTTTGTCGTCAACGTAAGGCTCTCGCATCACATTGTCGGTTGCCGACAAGATATCTTTCATCGCTTGCCCGCCCCAGTCGCCGCTGATCTGATCGTTCCACTCACGACCAAAGCCAGGCAAGCCACGACGGTTCGGCGCGACGACTACGTAGCCATTGGCGGCCATCAGGTGGAAGTTCCAACGATAAGAAAACCATTGGCCGATTTGACCCTGTGGTCCGCCTTGGCAATACGTCAACATCGGCCACTTGCGATCGGCGGTCGCATCGAATTCAGGCGGATGGATGACCCAACAATGAATCTTCTTGCCGTCCGTTGCATCGACCCAGCGCTCTTCGACTTTAGGTAGTTCCAGGTTCGCGTAGATCTCGCCGTTGATATCGGAAACTGCTTTATAGCTGGCGTCGGTCAGGTCGAGGATCACCAGCTCTTTTGGTCGCAGCATGTTCATTTGCGAAACCAGAGCGTGGTCGCCATCGGGCAGGATGTCGATCAAAGACCAGTTGAATCGCCCTTCGCTAATCTGCTTCGCACCAGTCGAGTCGAGCTCCGCTCGAAACAGTTGGTTGGTGCCGCGATATTCCGAAACGAACATAACGGCCTTGGAATCCGGAGTCCAAACGGCATCGTGAGCCGTCTGGTCGAGCCCGTCAGTCAAATCGCGAATGCTCTTGCTTGCTCGATCGAGCAACATGATTCGATTGCGATCCGCCTCAAAACTCGCCCGTTCCATTGAATGAAAAGCGAGGAATTTTCCGTCTGGCGAATAGACCGGATTGTTGTCGTATCCTTCCATGCCTTTCGTAACGTTTTGCGCATTGGTCGGATCCGTAATGCTGGCGATGTAAACATCGCTGTTAGTTGACTGTGCCCAGTCCTTAACGTTCTTGATCGTGTAGGCAATTTCCTTGCCATCGGGCGACCAATTGAATTGTTCTGAGCCACCGAATGGAGGAACCGGGCAGTCTGCTTTGATTCCTTCGAGCAGATCCGTTGCTTCGCCGATCGTGCCATCGTCTTGTATCGGAGCAATATGCAAGTGCGAGTATTTGTAATCGTGCCAGGCGTTCCAGTGTCGGTACATCAAGCCGTCGATGACTCGTGCGTCGGCCTTGGGCAGGTCTGGATAAAGTTCTGTGACTTCTTCGTCGAGCTTGATATCCATCGTGAATGCCACGTGTGTACCAGTCGGCGAAACTTTCAGATTCGCAATTCCATCTTCGAAATTTGAAAGTTGAACAGTTTTTCCGTCGGTAACGTCCAACGACCACACCTGCGGAGATTCTTCAGTCTCTTCGGCGTCGTCTTGATTCTCTTCCGCCGTTTCGGCTTCGTCAGTCGATTCGCCACGAAGTCCAACAAAGTAAACTCGCTGAGCATCCTTCGCGTTGGCCCATTGGACAGAGCTGATGGACTTCCAGTCACCAATAATTCGCGACTGCGCGCCGCTCTTGGCGTCAATAATTATCAAACTGGACTTACCGGAGTCTTCACTTAAGTCGTAGCGCCGCACGGTGTAACAGATCTTTGATCCGTCTGGTGAAACGGCGGCTTCGCCAAGTCTCCCCAGTTTCCAAAGTAACTCCGGAGTCATGCGAGTCGCAGGTGCGGAATCCTGTTCTGTGTCGTTTGTTTGAGCAAAACAACTTGAACCCAAAGCAAAAAATGCTATCACCAAAAGAAGTTGTTTCATTCCGATTAATCTCCAGTTCGCCGTTTGCTGATCAACTTGATTTCGATTCAAATATAAACGAAATCCATCGGAATATCAGCGGCCTCGTGTCGGGATTAAATCCATTTGGTGACGGCTCCGAAACAGGATCATCTTGTTTTATTCAGACTTTTGCCCGAGAGAGATCAATGCACAAAAAGATCAAGACACTTCTGATTGTTACATTTTGCGTACATGTATTGTTTGCCACACAGGATGGGACTGCTCAGGAGAAATACGAAGTCGATAACACGCATACGGCGGTAATTTTCTCAATAAGTCACTACAACATTGGTTATGTCTATGGGCGTTTCAATACGTGTGCCGGCAATGTTGAAATAAATGACGACAAGCCGGAAGCCAGCAAGTTTAAATTCTCGATTGAATCGAGGAGCATCGATACGAACGACATTGGACGTGATGCTCATTTGCGTGGTGAAGAATTTTTCAACGTGGCCAACTATCCCAAGATTGAGTTTGAGTCCAAGTCCGTTGTTTTGAACCGGGGCGTCTATACGGTGACTGGCAGGTTCAAGATGCTTGACCGGGAGAAGGACGTCACGATTCCGTTCCAGTTACTTGGAATCGGTAAAGGCCCTTTCGGAAACACGCGAATGGGTATGCTGGCCAAATTTTCTGTCAAACGTAGTGATTTTGGCATGTCTCAAATGATCGGTGAATTGGGAAATGATGTCTCGATTACACTCAGTTTCGAAGCGGTTCGTAAGTAGTTGCGCGGTTCGTGAAAAGAATTCGGTTAGAAATAGCAGTTGGCGCGTATCTGCTGCTTGTGGCGACGGCGCTGGCGTGGTGGTTCCGGCGTGCCGATTGACTGATTTTGGGGTAAACTAAGGAAGGGATTGCTCCCCTTTGTTGCCTGTCGATTGACCATTTTGAATATGACCGATCTGAAATCCGAATTGACGACTTTGTTCGCTGACGTCGTTGATAGCGTTATGATTTATGATCGCCTGGGAGATGACGCTGGAGCGGAGTTGATTGCTGGTTGCATCGACAGATTTCGCAGCATCGTAGACGAGCTTGGTGGTGCCTTCATCAAGTCGAACGGCGATGACATCATGTGCACATTCCCGGAGCCAAGTCTGGCGTCGCAGGCGGCGTGTGCGATGCACTTACACACAGATGAGATCTCGTCCAATTCCCCGTTTCGCGTGGCGATTCGAGCCGGGTTCCAACATGGGCCGGTTCGTCATGAGTCAGACGGTGACATTCGAGGTGATTCGGTTAACGTGGCCGCTCGACTGTCCAACTATGCGAAAGCCGGGCAGATCGTAACCTCCGAACAAACATTGAATCTGATTCCCGAGATGGTCCCCAATATCAACAAGTTTCGCAAATTGGAGAGTGTTCGCTTAAAAGGCAAAGCCGAAAGGGTTTCGATCTGCGAGATCATTTGGAAGCAGGATTTTTCGATGACCGTGTTCGCCTCGGATATTCCAGAACAGGATCCAGAAGATATGCGGATGGTGATCCGCCTGGGTGATCAATCGTGCGTTGTTAACGAATCCAATTTTAAGGTGACCATTGGCCGAGATCCGGCGTCGAGCATTCGTGTGAAAGGCAAACGGGCGTCTCGGCATCACGCCACGATCGAATTTATCCGTGGAAAATTTATGCTGATCGACGTCAGTACAAACGCGACCTATTTACGCCAACGGTTGGAAGAAACGCGGCTACACCGCGACCGAACGCAGATCATTGGAACCGGGCAATTGAGCCTCGGGGTGCCTTTCGACAAGGAACCGGAAGAAGTCATCGATCTGATTCTTCACGATAAGGAGTAGCAGCGACGGCCGATGCTTTCACCGCCGTGCCGCTAAATAGTTTGCGGTTCGATATCACGCATTCCGCTCTGTAAGCCGTTCCATCAGCATGGCGTGTTCGGGGAATTGGTTTTCTTCGTCATGTTTCGAATAAATCAACTCGTCGTCAATTCGTACATCGAATACACCACCGGAACCTGGGATCAGTTTAGATTCAAATCCAAGTCCGTCACGAATCGCAGCCGCCAAACTGGAGGCCTTTGGTTCGTAGTTTCACTCGGTGCAATAAGTTATCGTAATCTGCATGTTGTTCCTTAATTCAAACTGAAATTGGGCGGGAATTCGTCGTCAATGGAATTCGGCGATTCACAATTCCCATTTGTACTCGCACCATCACGCAACATTTGAATCAGAGTGCGGCAACGAGCTTCAACGTTGGCTAATTCTAGAATTAATAGCCGTTTCTCACAATCAAGGTTGCTGAGAAAACAGATCAGGTCGACCAGCAAGCCGAGAGGCAATTTCGAACCAACGATCGTTTTGAGATCGAGGTGCTCGGTAAGTTTGCTCATCAAGTTCGAGCCGTCACAGATCGAAAACAGTTCTTCACGTAAGGTGCCCAACTGCTCGCTGTCGGGTTGAGTGTGATCTTCGAGCAACTCAACTTGTGCTTCACGATACGGTTTGCCGTTGTCAATTTCCCGGATAATCCTGGCTCGTTTGACCCCGGCGACCAGCAAATTGTACCGGCCGTCAGGTAGTTCCTTGCTCGCCATGATCTTGCAGACGCAGATTGTGGAATGAATCCGTGGTTTGACGAGATTCTCAGTCTCGGTGAGCGCCAGTTCGTTGGCTCGATACAAAGACATGGAAATCAGCTTGTCATCGAGTAGCGAATCGCTGGTCAATTCGCGATATCGCGGTTCAAAAATGTGCAGTGCCTGGACCACGCCGGGGAAAAGCACCAGATTAGGCAAAGGAAACAGACGTACCATCCCAGCGAAATTTGGAGGAATCGAAATTTCGGACCCACTTAAAGACATCAATTAGCCTCAATTGTTGCAGTAACCCGCGAGTATCCAATTTTAACGGATGGATCTCGGTTTGCAGAGTATTGACAGCATCCAAACGTGCAAACACAATCTTGAATTGTGCCAATTTAATGAAGAGATTCTAGCGGACGAAGCCATGATTCTGACCGGTAATCAAATTAGCGAACGTATTGGCACAGACATTCGGATCGACCCATTTCGGCCAGCGAATGTGAACCCCAACAGCTACAACTTGACGCTCCATGAAGACATCATGACGTATGAGGAAGTTGTGTTGGACATGGGAAAGGAAAACCGCGTCCGCCATCTGAAGATTCCCAAGTCTGGATTGGTTCTAGAGCCAAATCGACTTTATCTTGCTCGGACGGTCGAGCATACGGAAACCCGGAATCTGGTGCCGATGATTGAGGGGCGTTCTTCAATCGGAAGGCTGGGCTTGTTCGTGCATGTGACGGCTGGTTTCGGGGATGTCGGGTTCCGCGGCTTCTGGACGTTGGAGATGTTTGCTGTTCAACCGATCCGCATTTACCCTGGCGTGCAAATTTGTCAGATCTTTTACCACGAAGTCACCGGTGAGATTCAGGAATACTGCAGCGACAAGTATCAGGATAATTCCGGTATTCAGCCCAGCAAGATGTATCAAGAGCTGCACCGTGAAGGGATCGTTGACGATCGCCAGATGTCTCTCGGGTTTCGCCGCTAGCGGAATTTGCGGTTCCAGCTTAAGTCTATTCTTCTACCGCGCGACCGCGTGAAGATTGAACGATTCAGTAGAGTTTTCCGGCTGCGGAAACATGCGCTTGTTAAGAGTTAACACGTGCAACGTATATAAGCTGTCAGTTTTCAAAACGCGGGGCAAATCGTCATTAAAATTAATGTTATTACTTGTTGATTCGCTCTTGGCGGATACATTTTCTCAACGCATTAACAATCCGTTCGTTGCCCCGGCAACTTGTTTCGGATTCATCAAACGAATGTCAGCCTTCACTGGCTGGCTCGACTGTGAGAGCAATTTATGTCCGAAGTTGATCTACTACTTAAGAACGCTCGGTTACGAGATGAGATCGAACCGTTTCTGGATGAGTCCATGGATGTTGTTGACCTGGATCGGATGTCAACGGACCACGAAAACGAATACTTGAGCTGCATGTTGGCTTGGGAGAAGGCTCCTGTACTGCCGATCGGTCAGTGGTTTGAGCCAACACTTACCATGCCGCATCATGAATCACTCAACGATCGTGAGCTGCGTCAACATTTGTATCAGGTGATTGGCCGGCTGTACGAGAAGAACATCACGCTGCACATGACTGAGCATTTGTCCGACCGGCAGTTGTATTGCTTGATCGCACGTGACATCCTGCCGTCGCAGGAGAAACGTGTGAACACGCCGACGCATGGCGTACGCTGGCAATGCCTGGACCCGGTGATGGAAGAGGAAGCGTGGTTGAGGTACTATGCGTCCGACAACGACCGCGATATGTGGCAATTGGAAACTTGCCTGAAGCTACCGCCGACAGACAACCTGCCCTACCCTCGGAAGCTGCCGCAGGACTGTTAGTGTGACTTAGAGTGATCAAGGGTTCAAATCAAGCACGAATGATATTGTTCGTGCTTTCTTCATTTTCGTGCAACGTTTGTAACATGCACTAGCTGATGCCGGAGCGGGCAAGAGTAGTCGCTCGATTTGCGAGTTGTCGCTCGAGAGCGATCGTTGCATACTCGTCCATTGTCCGTATCTGGAATTTGTCGCAATACATTTCCAGATACTTCCGAATCCGTTCGAGCTTGGTCTTGCGATCGACTTTCATGCCAGGGAAGAAACGCAACTCGGGTGCATCTTCGATACCCATGAAGTCCAACGGATGCAGCAGGAATGACGGAACGGTTTGTGAAAGCCGAAACGCACCTAGTGCCGAAGCGAAGTAGGAAGTTGCTGCCAGCGACGAAAAACTTGCGAGGTAATGCAGGTACGTCGCATGCATCGGTGTCTTGATGACTGGAAACGTTGAGACCGGCAATTCCAGGATGCTGCCCTGACTCGAAGTCCAGAGATACGGATCGTGAGAGAGAAAGCCATCGGAAAAGCGACCAAACATTGCTTTTCGTTCTTCCCTTTCCGATTTGTTGAAAGATCCGGACATGAAGTAATAAGCACGGGCAAGCGGTGCCATGTACGTTGGGAATGTCGTGCAGTCGTAGCGGTACCCGCGTTCAACCAACAGATCCAATGTTCGGTCGGAAAGGCTGAAACCCGGTCCGCGGAATCCTCGTGTCCGGACTCCGGTCACTTTCTCAATCGCATTCTCGGTCAACTCAAATTCGCGACGAAGCTCGTCGGGTGAGTACAGATGCAGGCAAGGTTCATGGTGGAATGAATGGTTGCCAATTTCATGTCCGTGCTCGACGAGCATCTTGAGCGCTTCGTGATTCTGCTCGATGACCGCGTCCTGGCCCACGACGAAGAACGTAATCTTCACATCGAGTTCGTCCAACACCGACAAGATCCGAGGCACAATGGCTGGCAGGAAGCTCGGCATGGACTCCCAGGATGGATCGTTATGCGATTTCAGATACGACCACTTGTTGTCCAAGTCCAGCGACATCGTCGCCAGAGGTCGGTTGTCCGGGCGTGAGCGTTCTTGTGACGCAACGGGAGTAGCGAATGCGGTTGCCGAGGAACCGGTTGAATCGGTGGAGGAAGCGGCGGCAACGCTCGCGGTTTCATTAGCCGACGGTTTGCACGATTCAACAGCGAGCACGCTGGACATCAATTTGCACAAATGTTCGGCCGAATTGGCGGCGCTATAGTCCCGAACTGATTCTCGGGCTGCAACGCTCATTTCCTGCAGCTGCTCCTTCGTTGTCGCCAACGCCGCCCGCAATGCCTTGCGC
This sequence comes from uncultured Pirellulaceae bacterium, assembly GCA_964641465.1. Lineage (GTDB taxonomy): Bacteria > Planctomycetota > Planctomycetia > Pirellulales > Pirellulaceae > Mariniblastus. The sequence continues at coordinate 8,732 of CAZXLW010000098.1, forward strand.
GTATCTTCGTCGCTGGTTGAGTCGAATGACCAGCCATTCTGCCCTGACTGGCAGATCGCTTCGACTGACTGAGCATGAATGCTGCCGATCACCGGCAGCCCAGACGCCCACGCTTCGACAGGTACCAGCCCCCATTCGTCTCCCAAGGTAGGAAATACACAGGCGTCTGCTGTCGCGTAAAGTTCGCGTAGCTTATCCGAGTCGCACGAGCCCAGGAGTTGAATATTCAAGTTCCGATTGTTGAGCTGTTCCAAAGCATCGCGATAGGGACCGTCACCAGCGAGCAGAAGTTCTACTTGCCGGTCCATGTTTTCGTCACAATAACGGCTCAGCTGCCTCGTGAACGGCAAGATTCCCTTCCGCTCGTTAAGCGAACCACAATAAAGCAGACGGTTTATTCCCGCCTCGCTGAATTCCTGATCGCCGGTGTACGTCTTCTCGTTGTCGTAACAATACGGGAAATGGAACAACTTGTCCGGCGGTACTCCGATACCTTCGAGGTAGCGTCGACAGCTAGGCCCGTTGTATGTGCAATAGTCAACCGTTGATTTTACGAGTTGACGGAAGCACCGACGTAAGATCCCACGGTTCACTTCCAATCCTTCCGACATGTTGCCGACCAGCACAAGCGGTGTTTTTCGGTTGAACATGCGGAATACTGAACTGAAGAGCGTTCGCATTCCCATTTCATAGCTGAATACGATGTCGGGCTTCAGTGCTCGCAATTGCGTGACGGTGTCCCACGGTAAATGGATATAGTTTTCTTCCTTGAATCCTGAAGACCGTTTGAGCGTAATCGTCGAATTGTTTTGTACGATGACATCCAGCCCATCCCATTGCGGCTCCCACTGCCGGTTTCCTTCCATGGGCGTTGACACAAGTATCGTCAGCTTGCCAACGCGCTTGGCAAACTCAGTGAATGCCAGGACGTGGTGCCGTCGCATATAGTTGATCAGGATCACGGCATGTTTGTCAGCCATTTCTCCCTTGCCATTTTCCGGCGGCAAAGACGGACTACTCATTTGGTTCCTCCGACATGGCGGATTCTGCCTGGAACCAGACAAGGCCAACAATCCAGCAGATGGTTGGGAAGCCGCAGATGTTTGAAAAGATCACGTTTTCAAAAAAGCCTGCGGTCAGGACTAAAACAACCAGTGTGTCGGCAACAGGGTGTCGTCGTTTGAACAACATGCAAAACCTGCCAAAACACATTGCGACGGCGAGGCACAAGGCGCCGACACCGGCACTGAGCCCAACATTGAGGATCAAGTTGTGTGTGTAAAGCGAGTAGTCGCCGAGCAACAGTTTCGATGAGGTCGGTCCATAGCCCAGCAGCGGACGTTGCTTGATCAGCCGGATGGTTTCGGCCCAAATCTCGCCTCGGCCTGTTGCAGTAAACAGCTCGTCCGTGTCGCCGGATTTGGTCAGCAGCTGGATCTTGTCGCTGAACAACGATTCGAAGCTCATCTGAGTACTCAGGTACATGACGGCAACGAGTCCTAAAGCAAAAAGACCTGCAAGCGATAGCAAGGTTCCTCGACGCGAAAATATCTCGTGACGGTAGCCAACCACCAGCGCGACGACTGTGGCGACCATCGCAGTTCGACAAAGACTATTGAGCAAAGCGGCTGCGGCGAGCAAAGTCACAAACAGGACCCATTTGTTCTTCTGTTCGCACGTTAGATACAAAACGGTCCCAAGACAGACACAAATCGCCGAGTATTGGCCGAGTGTGTTGGGATGGGCCAGCCCCGACATGCGTTCTTTGAATTCTCCGTCGCTGATCGGTTCCAACATGATTCCAATCGAAGGAACCAACAGATAGACCAGCCAGGACAAGACTACAAAAGTACCGGCACTCCAAAAGAGTACCTCCACGGTAAGCTCGCGTCCCAAATGGATCATGGCGGTGATCGTCATCAGGAAAACGGCAAGTATTGAAATCGACGAGACCAAGCTGGTCTTTGCGTCGATGCCAGCCAACGATGCCAGGAAGTACACGGAAATGATTCCCAACAGGCAGAATGCCGGAAACGAAAACGCGACTTCTCGAACTCTCGGATCCGTAACGAAACCAATCGAGCCATAGATCCCGGCGATTGCGATCACAAGCAGTTTGATAATAACCTGGGAGTCGAGTTCAACGGTAACTTTGTCAGCGTTCCAAGCCACCAGATTAAATACCGATGTCGAGAACAAAGCTAACAGGCCGATCAAATGCCAAACGGCGATGTCGCCGATCCGTTCCAGCCCGCCTCTTTCGGCAAGGTCGGTACTAGTGTACGCAGTCGTCATGCAGAACTTCCTTCCACACGTACACGGTTAGCTGTTTCTCGAATCACAAACACCACGACAATCGCCATGCTTACGGCTTGAGCTACGCATGCAGCCATTGGGATGCTGATCAATTCAAACTTGGCAAATGTCAGATAGACAAAGAGCAGCATCACAAAAATGCTGATGAATCTCGCCCAAACACCGACTAGAGGTTTTCCGCAGCCTTTCAAGTAGCCATCGGCTGCCTGTAGGAACCCTTTGATCGCAAATGCTGGAAGCAGATACCAGACGAAAGCAATCGCCGGCCTGAATGGCTCGCCATAAACGAGGACTATTAATGACGGGATGATGAGCCAAAAAATCCACAGCGAGACGACTTGGAACAGCGCTGTCACAAGCATGACAGTCGAAGCGGTCCCGACAGAAATCTTCCGATTCGTCGCGCCTGCGTTGAACGTAAAAACGCCCAGTGAATTGGGAGCGACAGTCAGCAATGCTGCCGCTGGAATCGCGACGAAGTAAAATCCAGATTGCTCGATCGACGCCAATGCGAGGATGAGCAAGATATCCAATCGTTCAAATAGCTCGGTTGCAAACATCGAAAGCCCATAGGGGACCCCTTCACGTAGCAAATTACGGGTTGATGGAGTTCCGGTTTCGTCGTCGGAAGGCTTGTTCGATATTCCGCTCATCCATTCGGAAAATTTCAGGCCGCGCAGCGTCGGAAACAATCCAATGATACGAGCGAGTACAAACAGACAACATGCGATCAGCAACAGGTTGCCGCCAAACCATGCGGTAGCACCGGGAATCAGCAGCACTAGCAGCAACAAAGGGAATGCTAACGCGAACAATACGCGATTAAGGTTGTATCGAAAGTAGTCCTGACGCCCGCGATCAACAGCCGCGACGTTCAAATGGATATGCTCCCACGGCACGAACAGGCAAACCAGCAATGCGTAAGGCAGCAAATACGCTTTCTGTCCACCGTTCACGGTCAGCAAGACAACGGCAGCAAGAATCGCTCCGAGCAACCCCGTTAGTACGCCACTAAACAACCCCAGTGAAACCGCGGCATATTTGAGCCGATTGCTGTGGGCAGTTGGACTCGCGGCGTACCGGGTCACAATTTCGATTCCGCCCAACAGCCCGACGTATAAAAGGATATCTCTGGGAAAGAAAACAGCGGTGCCAAACTCGCCGCGTCCTACTGGGCCGAGTATTCTGGCGACCATGATGCCTTGCCCGAGAAAGATCGCGAACACAGCCATCGTTGATAGAAACGTAGAAAGTAACTGGCCAAATTCCTGGTTCAAGACAGCCTTGCCACTGGACTCTTGCTCAGGCAGGTCCGATCCCTGGTCTGGCGCCTGAATAGCGATTGATGATTCGACAGAAGCCATAAGAGAAGTCACGGGCTTTGCAGTGTTGCCAAGATCAAACAGAACCGCGATGAAGCAGGGCCACGAATACGGTCTCGAAAATCAATTTCAAATCTAACAGGAAGCTGCGGCGGCGAATGTACTCCATATCCATTCGCATCCATTCGTTGAATTTGGTGTTTCGATCACCACGTACCTGCCAGATACAAGTCAAACCTGGCGCGACTTCGAGTCGCTTCCGTTGCCAGATTGAACAAGCTTGCGATTCGCAGATCGGAAGCGGTCGGGGGCCCACCAGTGACATCTGTCCCAGCAATACGTTGACCAATTGAGGCAACTCGTCAATGCAGCTTTTACGCAAGTACTTACCAACGAAGGTCAGACGCGGGTCGTGCTTGATTTTGAATGCCGGTCCGTCCTGTTCGCTCAAGCAACGCAATTCACTCTTCATCGCTTCCGCGTTGTTGATCATCGTGCGGAATTTATAAATGTAAAATGGTACGCCGTCTTTTCCTTCACGCATTTGGCGAAAGAAGACAGGGCCACGGCTGCTCATTTTGACCGCGATTGAGGCCAGCACGAACACGGGCGACAACAACACCAAGCCGGCTGCTGAGCCAGAAAGATCTATCACCCGCTTCCAAATCGGAGTTGGCGGAGTCGACGAGAATAACAGTGTCCCGTCACTGGACGATTTCCGGCGTTCTACCATCCCGTTGGCGCTGGTCGTGTCGTCCAATTCGAAATGCTGCCCGTTTGGCGAATGTGGTTGGTCGAAGACCGCAGATTTGAATTCAGCTGAGTTGCGGGCGATCTTGTCGTCGTCAGGATAGACAATGATTTCGATATCGACCGCGATCTTGTACGTGGAAGCGATCTTTTCGATCTGCGAGGCCACGAGCTGGGCACCCTCGTGATCTGTTTCCGGCAGTAACAACGATAGCTTACCTTTGCAATAACCTACCGTGTCAGTGATTCGCAGACGTTCGCGCAGGACCTCACCGAGTTCTGGCAATGAATTCCATGTTTTTCGACTGATCCCTTGAACGATCAAGACGGCAAACCGAAGCGTTGGTCCCTGGCGGTCGACACGAGCCTTTTCTTTTTCCATCTCGAAGCGGAATTGATCTTCTTCAAACGTCTGCTGATCAGCAGCGTTTGAATCAGACACTCCGGCCCAGGCGAGTAGTCTGGCGACCGGAGAAGCCTTCGGCTTCTTTTGCGAGATAATCATGTTAAATCCAGGTGTCTGTCTAGCTTAAGGTGCGCGTCTAGGTGCGGTTGATGACGAGTCCAATCAATTCAACACCGCAATTTGTGATTCTTGTTTTTGCCCGGGCGATCTGTTTACGATCTATCTTGTTGGCTTCCACCGCCAGCATCACACCATCGAGGTGAGGCAAAATCGAGAAACAACTTGTCAATTCATTGGCTACGGGCAAGTCAAACACGAGATAACCAAAATTGTTAAATCTCTCGTCGAGAATCGTGCCGAGCGAATCAAATGGCATTTCAACAGAATCTTGTTCGCTGATATGTCCGCTGCCCAGTACTGATAATCTGTCGATCGGCGTCGACAGGATACATTCGGATGGATCAGCTGCCGCTGCAATAATCTCGCTCAGGCCAGGGGACCCTCCAGATCCCAATCGTCGAGACAAAAAGTGCTTTCCAAAATCTGCTTCCGCCAACAAAACCCGATCTGATTCGATGCTTGCCAGAGCGGAAGCAAGGTTAAACGCGATCGTGCTTTTACCGACTCGCCGGTCGAGCGAAGTGACGCCAATTTTCGCCGGGCGGGCAAACGGTGCTGCGAAATGTTTCACTCTTCGAGCCAACGCGACAAAGTGCCGTCGCAAATGAACACTCGGAGAAATCCCCAATCGCCGCGCGCGTTGCCAATCCGGGTTGCCGTTACCCGAAGGGCCATACGACAACTCGCGGCTGGTATTAGTCGTGTTGTTGGGGTTGGCTGTCAATTTAATTCCAATGTCCTTCTGTCTCAAAGAGTTGCCTATCCTACCATGTTCCGTTGCGACGGAACGGTGGGAAGCGATACCAAAATCGGTAGTTGCAGTATTTGCTCAACTTCGTCTTCGCTCAGGTGACCACTTAATAGGTCCTTTTCGAAATACAGTGCCGTTGCGATAGCAAAAAGGGCGGATACTATGCCACCAAACGGAATGAACAGTGAGCCCTTGGGGCTTACTGGCTTCACAACAAAATTTGCTTTTTGTGCAACGACGACATCTGAAATGCTACGCTGATCGAGTTCGTCGATGACCGTGGACTCAGTTCGCTTGCGAACGAAGATGTCCATTTCCTGATTAGCGATTTCCAATTCACGCTGAATTTGACGAGCGTCCGTTTCTTTGCGGTTTAGCTCGGCAAGTCGTACCATGGCCTGGTCAAATTTCTCTTGAAATCCTTCCCATTTCGCTCGGCTGGATTTAGCCTTCGTCGTGGCGCTGACGAGGTTCACTTTGACTTTCTCGTAGACCGGGTTGATCTGGCTGACCAATTCAGTCCGATCGGTCGGCATCGTTTTGAGCTCTTTCTTCATTTGGGCGACGCTTTCTCGAAGCGGTCGGATACGCGGATGATTGGCGTTAAACCGCGTCTGCAGCTGCATCAGCTCCGATTCGAGTTTGAAGAGCTCTGTCCGGGAGTCTTCCGTAGAGAGTTTTTCAATGCCGGATCTGGGAACCGAGACGATAGGCTTAATCGCGACCATCTGGTCTTCGATTTGTTTCAACGTGGATTCAGCTTCAGAGCATTCGATTTCCGCGTCAATGAGATCCAACCGTAACTTGTTGATTACATTTTGTTGGGTCGCAACCGCTCCTTCGATCGACAGGAATTGGTTCTCGTTGCGGAAGTTCCGTAATCGTTTTTCGGCGGCAACGACGGTCGCTTGTTTCTTCCGAAAAGTTTCATCAAAAAACGCAGTGGATCCTTTGACCGAATTCACTTCGACGTGAACTTCCTGAGTCGAAGCCATCAACTCCGTGGCGATTTTTTGAGAGAGTTCCGGTGAGCCAGCTGTGACATAAACGGAAACGATACAAGTTTTCTTTTCCGAGTGAACGCCGAGTGAGTTTTCCAGTTTTCTTGCCGCAAGCTCGCGATTCTTTAATCGCTCGTATTCCGACTTGGAATCTTCATCCTTCCGTTCGTTCCACGGTGCGGTCGGGATTTTGAATTCAGGTAACAGCCCATCGAAAGGACTTTTTAGAATCTTGTCAGCCCCGATGTTGTCGATGACCTTCTCGATAACGGCTCGGCTCTTTACCAATTCGGCAACCGAACGAATTTCGGTTTCGCGTGTGTCCTGGATGGAAATTGCCGTTTGGCTGACCGTTGGATCCATACCAGTGCCCGTGCGCCCCAGTTGGACGAAGAGTTTACCTTCGGAACTGTATTTCCGCGGGAGCAGAATATACGCGGTTAGGACTAATGCCATCAACAGCGCAAACGATATCAGTGCTTTAACGCGATGCTTGGTGATCGCGCTAAGGACCTCAACGATTGTTATCTGTTTGTTCATGGCAAGAGTTCAGGTAGGAGGCTGGCTGATCGCAGGAGACTGGCTTCCTGAAATTGATTTAGGAAGAAAAATTCGGAACTAAGGTACATCAAAAGCGCCGACGATTCAGAGATCTCTATCTCAAATGAAGCTTTGAGATTCGTCAACCAGCTACTTCGGTTATACCATGAATTAGTTGGCTTTCAACGTTTTGAGCGGTTTCCATAGGCTTAAATTATCAGAGTATGCCTCCGCGAAAGTTCACGATCTGGTCGCTTGGCGTTTCAGCATGTCACTGCAAAAAAAATTTGACATAGGCCAATGCCCAAGCGCAGCTTTTTGCACCAGTCTACTGTCATTGTAAGTCGGCGAAATTCATGTGATATTCAATGGAGGTTCATGAGTTTTCCCGTCAAGTACCGGCATTTCAGCCGGATTGGCTTGATGGCCACAAAGATGTTTTACTCTTGCCGACTCGTATGAAATGTCCGTTTTGCAAAATTGACAATGATAAGGTCATCGACTCGCGTTCCGCGGAAGATGGGTTCCTGGTCCGCCGTCGTCGGCACTGCCTGAACTGTGACAATCGATTTAGCACGCTTGAACGCGTGGTTGAGATCGATGTTCGCGTTGCCAAGAAGGATGGAGCCAGAGAGCCATTTCGACCCGAGAAAATCAAGCTGGGGTTGGAACGGGCCTGTTGGAAGCGACCGATCCGGACGGTCGAGTTGGAGTCGATTTACAACGAAATTGTGCAGGAAATCTACCACAGCCCAAATTCAGAGATCGACAGCCACGCCATTGGTGAGCTAGTGATGGAGAAGCTGATCGATCTGGACGAAGTGGCCTATATTCGATTTGCCAGCGTTTACCGGCAATTCAAAGATATCCACGATTTCGTGGATGAAGTCCGCCCAATGCTGGAACGGCTGCGGAAAAGCGACTGAACCGCTTGTTGTTCGCAGTACCGACCTGCGCCATCAGCCGGCACG
>CAZXLW010000099.1:0-4053 GCA_964641465.1 uncultured Pirellulaceae bacterium
AAGACGCGGTGTCCGCGGCGTGGCAAACCAAAAATCATGACCGAAGCGTACAGTACGGATTCGAGAATCCGTGGTACCCGTCCGTAACCCTTTTGTCTTGGTGGTGTGCGCGTTGAGTTTGGTTGTTGCTTGCCTGCGTAGAACCGGACGTTGGCGCGTGCCGGCTGATGGAAGGGGCGTTCAAGCATCCCTGTTTCATGCCTTCGCTACCGCGTCATCGTCGAACAGCATGTTTTTATCAATGCTGCTGCCTCAGGTTTTCAGTTTGTTCAATTCAGGTTCGAGTGGTAACCTTTTCTTTATTCATGTAGTTACCTTTTAACGGATCGCAAAATCCTCTAAGCAAAATGACTGATGAATTCTGGACTGGCGGACCTGAGGCGTATGCCGAGGGACTACGCGAACGCTACGAACCGCAGCTTGATGAACTTCGCAAACGTCGCGATGAGGCTGGTGAAAGTATTGAGCGTGATGAACTTGAGGCGGAGATCCAGCGGGTAGAATCTGAATACAAATCGAAGCTCGATTCAATCGACGACGCCCTGTTTTGAGTTGGTCCTGAATTGCCGTTTGCTGATTTCGAATCGTTGTTATGACCGAAAAAAACATCCACAGTCTCTCGCCCGATTTTTCCATTCCACCTGGTACCCAGGTTGTCCTTAAGCAGGACTTGAGTTTTGGGGACCAGAAAAGAAAAGCTGGCAACGTTGGCGTCGTTCTGCGGAGTCCGCCTACCAACGAAGAACCGTACATTGTGCGGTTTGCCGATGAGTCCGAGATGCCGGTGCGATTCGAGGTACTCGCAATGCGGCGTCGAGAGATCGAGAATCTTCTGGCCGAGCCTGCGCCCGAGGAGCTCAAGCAATTCGTTATCTATAAATGCCAAGTCGGTTCGCATGCGTTTGGATTGGCCAATGAAGATTCGGACACCGATTGGCGAGGCATTTATTTGCCGCCAGCGGATCGTCATTGGTCATTGATCGAGTTGCCCGGCCAGTTGGAATCCAATGATGGTGAAATTGACGAAGTCTATTGGGAGTTCGAAAAGTTTATTCGGCTGGCTTTGAAAGCGAACCCAAACATCCTGGAATTGCTCTGGACTCCTAGAGTTGAGTTGACGACTCCGATTGCCGACCGGTTGCTTGAGTCGCGGAGGATTTTCCTTTCCAGGCATATTTATAAAACGTATTCAGGGTATGTGCTTAGCCAGTTCCGTCGAATGAAGCAGTCTTTTGAAAAGAAGAGTACTTACAAGACCAAACATGCAATGCATCTGATTCGTCTGCTGTACTCCGGGATCAGTGCTTTGCAAAATGGCGAAATCATGATCGACGTTTCTAATCATCGCGATCAACTGCTGTCGATCAAAGCCGGCGATTTTAGTTTCGCGGAGGTGCGAGAGCTGGCGCTCAAGCTGGACAAAGAATTTCAAACGGCGTTCGAAGAGACGGATTTGCCCGAGCAACCAGATTTCGCAGCCGCCGACCAGTTGCTGATTGAAGCAAGAAGATCACAGGTGTAAACATGAATGACAAAACGGATCAGCAAGCAAACGCCTTGGTCGTGGACTTGGATGATTGGCGCGAGTATTGTCGCGGTTTCGAACTGGATCTTCAATTCGTGACCGTCAGCGGAGCGCATATCTATGGGTTCCCGTCCAGGGATAGTGACGTCGATCTTCGTGGTGCGCACCGTTTGCCATTGCCGGATGTGGTTGGCCTGACGACGCCGAATCAGACTTTTCAGCGAGAGGAAATACGCAACGGAATTGAAGTCGACTTGGTAACTCATGATATTGGCAAGTATCTTGGCCTGCTCGTGAAAAACAACGGCTACATCCTCGAGCAGGTTTTCTCGCCGATCGTCGTTCTGGGGCAGGGTTTTCTTGATCAGCTTCGTCCGCTTGCGCAGAACTGTATTACCAGGAATCACTACTTTCACTATCGCGGCTTTTTTCAAAACCAGAAGAAGTTGATGGATAAGCAGGATCCTATTACGGCCAAAGCGGTGCTGTACGCTTATCGAGTGTTAGCGACCGGGATTTACCTGATGAATGCAGGTGAGGTGGTCACGGATTTGAACTTCCTGGCCGAGGAATTGAAGATTGCCGATATCCCGTCATTGATCAATGCGAAGGTGGCCGAAAAGTCAGCGTTCGAATTTGATGTCGATTTGCACAACTCGCGGCTGAGCGAGTTGGAAAGACGACTTGATTCAGCGTTCGAAAATTCCAAACTGCCGGAAGTGCCGGCTCGAGATGCTGTTAATAATTTTCTGGTTCGGCTGCGGTTGAATTGAAATTGGCAGCTGAATTAATTTAGCAGAACGGCACTAGCCGCCGAGGTCTGGCGACTGAACTGGTTCTACGCGTTGGTAGCGATTTTCTGAACGCGGGAAAGTACGGTTGTCACTTCGTCAATTGTGTTTTGTGATGAGAAGCTGAAGCGAGTCAGTCCATGCTTGCCCGTACCGAGTGCATTGTGACTGTCTGGTGAGCACTGCAGACCAGCGGAAGTTATGATTCCGGCATCACGGAGTTGCTTGGCGACGTCTGTTGACGACATGTTGTCGATTCCAAGAGCGACTGAAGGCATCTTCTTGTCTAACGGGACGTCGTGAAAGATCGTGACGTTTTCTATTTGTCGGGCCTGCTCGGTGAATCTGCCTGTCAAATCTCGCGCCTTTTCAAGCCGAGTGGCGTTCTCCGATGACGACAGGAACTCGCAGCCGGCAGCCATGCCAGCCAATGCGGCAATGTTCACTGAACCTGCATCGCAGTAGCCTGGCATCTCAAACTGGCTTGGGGTCTCTGTGTTCGATTCGCTCGCGGTCGGCAGTTCACAAACCGCGGACGCACAGTGCATTTGTGTGCGTGGAGCAACGTAAAGTCCACCGATCCCCCACGGAGCTTGCGGGCCTTTGTGACCGGCGATCGTAAACATGTCGACGCCTAGTTCTCGTAGATCCAGATCCCACCATCCCGCCACTTGCGCGCCGTCGATTAAGACCATCGCGTTGTTTTGGTGTGCCAATTCGATTGTTTCGACCATCGGCAGCAGTAAACCAGTAACGTTGCAGGCGGCAGTCATTGCAACCAGTTTGACGTCGCTTTTCTTCAATTCGGTTTCGAGGTGGGCGAGGTCAATCAGCTCGTCGCTGCCAGGTTGGATCTTGGTCGTGGTAACTCCGAGCGAATTCAGTTTCGTCAGGGTTCGACCCAGCGCGTGGTGCTCGAAGTGGCTGGTAAGTATCCGATCGCCAGCTTGCCACTCGTGATCAGTGAGTGCCAAATTAATCGCGGCGGTGCAGCTTGGCGTTAACAATAATCGTGAACGATCGATATGGTAGAAGTCGGCGACCGTTTGAAACGCCTTGTTGAAAATCTGCGGCCAATCGGTGGGCCCTGATTGCTGAAAGCGATTGCAAGCTTGCAGGACCGTGGGCGGCTTGGGCCAACTGGTGCCTGCATGGTTCAGGTAAATGGTGTCCCTTTGTTCTTTTGACATTCGCTGATAATAACAGGTTTTCTTCCGTCTGTTTCTTCGCCAATATTTTCAGGCAGCCAGCGAATGAATTTAAGAGGAGATCAATGAATCAAACAATCAACAAACACGGAAAATCGCTACTTTCGAAGTCCATCGTGACGCTGGGCTGGGGGATCGGATACTTTTTCGGATATACGCTTGTAACGATTTTGACGCTGGGGCTATGTCACTCGGAGGAGTTTTCGGTGCTGGTGAAAGGTCGGAAGCAAGGGCATGCGTTTCCGGTCTTCAAGCAGTATGAGAAGTTTTATCTCGAAGCAGAGTGCGTGGCGCTGATGGGGTGGATGTTTGCCAGTGCGATGATTTATCTGGCATTGCTGTAGGTCGAACGGCGGAAATGGGTGCCGGCGATTGGCGATAGTTGCCCGCGAGGTGTCGCCAAGTTTGGTGAGAAGCCTCTTGCTGCTGCGCAGCACCGGTTCAAGAACCGGGTGTTACCCGATACTCGATTACCCGATGCCTGATTTGCCTGCGCAATATCTATCTGGCGCGGCTGCCATCCCCGAGC
>CAZXLW010000099.1:4153-16465 GCA_964641465.1 uncultured Pirellulaceae bacterium
CCGATGCCTGATTTGCCTGCGCAATATCTATCTGGCGCGGCTGCCATCCCCGAGCCTTCGGCCAGACCCTCCCGGAGGGAGGGTGACGAAAAGTTCAAACCTGAAGATCTAGACCTTGAAGGATTCGATTTCTGATCTTACTTCGTTGAGGAAATTGGCAGCGCCGACGCCGTTTGCTATTCGGTGATCGAAGCTGAGCGTTGCTGTAACGCATGGCTTGAACTTGAACGAATCACCGTCTGGGATCGGTTGCTGGTAGGTTTCGCCGATTGCCAATGTTGCTACGGCTGGTGCCACAATGGCCGGGATGCCGATTCGCATGCCAGCTTTGCCGATATTGGAGACCGTCAAAGTGGTACTCTCGTCGGCCTGATCTTTGCCGTCGCGGGCAGCTTCGATCTGTTTGGTGACAGCGGCGAAGAATGCGTCGCGATCCATCTCGTCCGCGTCACGAACAACGGCAGTTACCATTTGATCGCCAGGTAAGGCGACGGCGATTCCGAGGTTCACGCGGTGGAAGACTTTTAATTGCTTTCCATCGCTCGAAATGACACTGCGGAACTTATCGTGTTTCTTTAAAGCTTGAACAACCGACCAGCAGGCCATCGCAAAACCAGTTGGGCCACCGGAGTCCCGTACCTGGTTGCGGGCCGATTGCAGGCTGCTCCAATCAATCTCATTCATGACCGTCACTGGTACACAGACCTGCGTGCCACGTACCAGGCGGTAATTCAGAGTGATTTGTGACATCGGAATGTCGACGACTTTGTATTGGTCCGAAGAAGCCGTCGTCGCGCCGCCTTGAGAAGCCAAGTAGGCATCGACGTCTTCCGGCATCAACTTCTTGCCAGTCGCCGGGATCTGGTCGGCGACATCCAGCAAGCCATGTTCTTTGAGATACTTGCGAGTCTTGGGAGGGATTTGGATCTTGCCACTGCGTACCGTCGATTTGGCCGGTGCAGATGTCGCTGCCGCAGGAGCAGCTGCCGGGGCAGAATCCTGCGGTCCATGTCCGACGGGCATTTCCTTGACGCCCTCGGCCACTTCCATCTTGCCGATCTCGGCACCAATTTCCAGGACGCTGCCTTTGTCGACTGTCCATTCGACCAATTTACCTTCGTAAGGCGACTCGACATCGGTCGTCGCCTTGTCGGTTTCCATTACATATATAGGTTCATCCCGCTTGATCTGATCACCGGGCTTCTTCAAGAAGTCAACTAACAAAGCTTCCTGAAGGCCTTCGCCCAGCTGTGGGATTCGAACTGAAATTACCGGCACGGTTAATCCTCCATGGTCAATCGAATTGCTTCGACGACGTCTTCTGTACTTGGCAACGCAGCGTACTCGTAAATCGGGTTGTAGCCAATGTGTACGTCTGGTTTAGATACGAGTTGGGGAGCACTTACGAAGTGACTCCACGAGTCTGGATCGTTGGAAATTTCGCTGATGATCATTTGGCCAACGCTGCACGTTCGACCGTCTTCCTGGACGATCACCAGTCGGCCGGTTTTCTCCAGCGATTCAACCACAGCGTCTCGGTCCCAGGGAACGATGCTCCGCAAGTCGATGACTTCGACAGAAGCTTCTCCGGCAACCGCTTCTGCTGCCGCGAGACCTTGTTCGATGCAGTTGCCCCAAGTCACCAATGTAACGTCGTCGCCGTCGCGTCGAATGCGAGCTTCGCCGAACCCAACGGCAGGAACATCGGCCGAGACTTCCATCTGCTGTCGGAACATATGCTTGGGCACGAGGAAGATCGTCGGATCGTCGGCGTGCATTGCTGTCCACATCAAGCCAGCGGCGTCTTCGGGTGTACTTGGAATGACGACTCGCATACCTGGCATGTGAGCGAACATCGACTCGTTGGCTTGTGAGTGCCACAGGGAGCCGCCGGGCAAGTACGCACCGTATGGTGAGTAGAACACAATCGGGCACTTCCAGTGGCCGAACGTTCTCCAGCGGAGCGTACCGAGGTTCTGGCTGAGTTGATTCCAGGCAGGGCCGGTGAAGTCAATGAATTGGAATTCGAAAACCGGTTTCATGCCGTAACAGGCCATCCCGATGCCGACGCCGGCAATCGTCGCTTCCGCCAGCGGTGCGTTAAACGCTCGTGTCGGGTGGTTTTCGGAAAGCCCGGAAGTCAATCCAAATACGCCGCCCTTCGGGTCTTCGATGTCTTCACCGAAGAAAATGTACTCGTCATCGTTAGCGAGTCCATGACGGAAAACCTGGTTGACCGCATCGACAATCCGCCATCGCTTGCCGCCTTCGATCGGAGGCGACGTCGGCGTTGGCGGATCCGCCATCATGTGATCCAGTACTTCCTCAGGCAGTGGGTCCGGTTCGTTTTCGGCAGCGATGTACTCGGCGTCAACTCGCTCGTTGATTTCCTGTTTGGTTTTCTCCCACTCGTCTTCCGTCAATTCGCCAGCTTCGATCAACTCCTTGGACAGCACAAGGATCGGATCTCGATCTGTCATTTCGTCGATCTCATCCTGCGGACGATAGACACGATGGTCGTCGCTGCTGGTGTGGCTACAGAGTCGGTCGAGCTCGCAGACCATGACGGTCGGTCCGTTACCTGATCGTGCCCGCTCGATCGCTGGTGCTGCGGCCTCGTAAACGCGATCCGGGTGGCGGGCGTCGACGTGAACAAGATTGATGCCTTCGTCAAAGATGCCCAGCTTGAACGGATTGAATTTTTCTGTGTTGGTACTGATCCCGTAGTTATTGTCTTCCACGATTAAGATGATCGGAAGCTGTCGTTCGACGGCAAACGCAACGGCTTCGTAGAACTCACCTTGCCGGGAAGCGGCATCGCCGACGGTAGCCACCACGATGTTTTTATCGCCGTGTAGTTGCATGGCCCAAGCGACGCCACAGCCGGGCAGTGCGTTGGCCCCCGTTGGTGTTGGGACGCTCCAAACGTTCCGCTCGCGGTCGGAGTAATGCCCCGGCATCTGGCGGCCACCGCTGGAAGAGCCACGTTTGGCAAAATAGACCGACGCTAATTCCGCATTGGTAACTCCACGGCCCAGGACCATGGCCCGATCGCGATAATATGGGAACAGGTAATCGCCGTCCTGCATCATCTGGGCGATAACGGCCAATGGTTCATGGCCCATGCCCGCAACTTGAAACCAGCCCTTGCTTTGGCGATGTAAGACGCCTTCGCGCCGGTCGCCTTCGCGACTGAGGTACATCAGTTTCAACAGGTCAAGCCGGTTGTATGTTGACGGTTTTGTGGGAACGGACTGGGAGCTCATTCATATCTCCAATGGTTGATCGAACAGGTAGCCAAACTATGGGTGTGGGCAAAGGCGTCCAGTTTCCCATCAAACGTGGTCTTTAACTGGAGCAAATGGCCAATGCTGCCGTTGGCCTACCCAACGATTATTCAACAATCAAAAAAACGCTTGCAAATTGTGCAAACGCGTTCAAATCCATGCTTTTGGATGCCTAAAGATGAACCGATGATTTTACGTTTCGACGCCCTTGTTGCAAGGTTGGATGCGATTTTGCCGGGATTGGCAAAGTGGATCGGTGGTATGTTTGGCACTAATTGAAACTGTTAGTTACCACACTGGGTAGTTTTTTGGCGTTTTTTGACGTCTGCAAACCATCGGCTGTCCTGACGCCACGTGTTGAGATTGGTAGTATATCTCGATGGCTTTAAGCGAATATCTGGCAAGAATCCAAATTCCTCGTCTTGCCTACCAATATACCGGTTCCAAACCAGGAGAATTAAGTGCGATTCCAACCGCTACAATCAGTTAACATTTTTGCCTTGGCGTTCTTAATTGGTTTTGCATCATTCTCGGATGCACAACAAGCCGAAGTGGCCGATCCAGGTACAGCGAAAGCTGAGATGACCAAGGAAGGTACCGAAGCTCAAGCTGAAGCCGCTCCTGCGGTCAACAAAGCTGCTCTGGACCGAGTGACTTATGACATCAAATATCTGGCTTCAGATGAATTGGGCGGCCGGAAGCCTGGCACAGAAGGGATTGAACTGGCGGCAAAATATATCGAAGAACAATACAAAGCAGCCGGCCTGAAGAAGCTCGAAAATGGTACCTACCGGCAAAACCTGGAAGTACGTTTGGGAATGACGGTTGACGATGAAGCAACTACTTTGAAGCTGGTCGGGTCCAACGCCGAAGAATTGACGATGGAACTGGAACTGGGCAAAGACTTTATGCCGCAAGCTCGCCGAGGCAAAGTTGCTTTTGATCATGAGTTGGTGTTTGTTGGATACGGTATCAATGCTGAAGAACTGAATTTCAATGAGTACCGCGGTATCGACGCGGACGGGAAAGTGGTTGTCTTGATGCGACGTGAGCCGCAACAAGAAGATGCCGGCAGCGTTTTCGATGGGACTGAGGTCTCGGATCATTCATATATCAACACAAAAGTCCGTGCTGCTCGTGAAGCTGGAGCGATCGGAATCATCATGGTGAACGATTCGTTGAACGCTCCCAATGATGAGAAAGATACTCTCGAAGCTCCAGATCGTTTTCGCGGTACTTTCCCTTTCATCCAGCTGAAGCGACGTGTATTCAACAGCCTGTTGGAAAAGTCGCCTTTGGTTGACTCCGATGGCAAGAAGTTTACTGGTTTGGAAGCGATCGAAAAGAAAATTGATGAGACGCTTTCTCCGGTCTCGCAACCGATGAAAGGTTGGAAAGTCGTCGGAAGTGTTGCCGCCAAGCAAAACAACGCCAAGACAGCCAACATTATCGGTGTCATCGAAGGCGAAGGACCTAACGCCGATGAGACGATTGTCATTGGAGGGCATTACGATCACTTGGGTATGGGCGGTGGAGCATCATCCCGAAGTAGCAAACGAGCCATCCACAATGGAGCGGACGACAACGCGACTGGAACGGCCGCGGTTATTGAATTGGCTCGCCGGTACGGAAGTCGCGACAAGAAGCCTGCTCGTCGATTGGTGTTCGTCTGCTTCACGGCAGAAGAAATGGGACTGCTGGGTGCAAAACATTACGTAGATGAGGACCCTCTCTACGAATTGGATAAAACGGCAACGATGGTCAACTTCGATATGATCGGATGGCTTCGCGACGATCGCGTGACTATTTTTAATGCCAATTCGTCACCGACGTTTGATTCGGTATTGGATTCGGCCAACGAGGGGATGGGGATGGAGGTCATCAAATCCACTGGTTTCGGAGGAAGTGATCACCTTCCGTTTCATATGAAGAGGATTCCAGTAATGTTCATTCACACTGGATTGACTGACACGTATCACACTCCTGAAGACGATTTTGAGACGATCGATTGCGAAGGCGCGACTCGAGTGATTGATTATTCTGAGAAGGTGATCGACGGCTTGCTGGCGCTTGACGCCAAGCCAGCGTTTCAATCGGCTAATGATGCCCGTCGTAATCGCGTCCGGTTGGGTGTTTCGCTTGACGATGATGTCGAGGGCGGAGTTGAGATTACTCGCATTATCGAGGACTCGCTCGCCGCCCGATACGAACTTCAGGTCGGCGATGTAATCACCGCGATCGGTACTGAAGCGACTGATAAACGACGTGAAGTCGTGATGGAGATCCGGAAGAACAATGGCAAGTCTGTCATGTTCAAGATTCGACGTGGCGACCAAAACGTCGAAAAGCTGATTGAGTTGAAAAACTAGCCAAATTGCATTGCCGTTGAACCTCGCGTCGGTGGCTGCGTATACTGAATTGATTGATCTTGATGATTTCAATTTGTAGATCTTGGCTGACGAACTGACGAAACGGTGATGAAATGCGGATGACTGGAAATTTGAAGGCGACAGTTTCGTTGGCGGTTTTGATTTTGGTTGCTGGTTGCAATCAGGAGCCGGTGGCGGAGCTGATTCCGGCTGAGCGAGCTCAATTCTTGCTCGCGGAAATGCCTGGCGATTCGACTACGATCGGTGCTGCCAAAGAGAAGATTGACGAAGCACCAGAAGTTGTCGTTCTAGGCTGGGCTGACTTGAAGCATTTCGAAAGCGATAAAGAGAATCGGGCAAGGGTCCTGGTTCGCGAAATACTCGATTCACACGATCACGGCGGTGAGGGACACGACCCAAGCAGTTGCGTGTTCTGCCGCCGACGTATGAAGGCTGCTCCGAAAGCAGCGGTCGTGTTTGTTGACGAAAAGAACCAAGTCTTGCCGTACCGGGTGGATCAGTTGTTTCCGGTAAAGCACGGGGACGAAGTGGTCATTCGCGGAACCGGGAAATTCGAAGAAGGGTTGGATCTGTTCAAGATCACTGCTCGAGGCATCTACCTTCCGGGCAAAGCTCAGTAAGCCAATTAGTTTCAGTTGGTTGCTGTCGTCTGTTTGGTTTCGGTCGTCCGTTTCGCAATCGCCATGCCAGGCGGCGGTGTGTTTTCTTCGTTGGCTCGCATTCATTTTTTCAGCGTTTTTTTGCAGCTCACCAAAGCTGCGCTCTTTTGCGCGAACCTTTGGCGGCTTAATGGATCTTCAGAGGTAGGCACCTCAATTGCGCGATGATCCGATGAAACTCAGCCAAAATCTCTACTAAGCCCAAAGCCGTTTTCGTTTCGGCCGTTTTCGTTTTTACCGAACGGCCGAAGGACGATCTGGACCTTTGGAGCTTCTTCGATGTTACCCCCAAACAACGCCAAGGCAGGGCGTCGCAACCTGCTGGATAGGGCAATTCGTGCGCATATGCCGCACCGAGGTTACCCTCGTATTCAATACCAGGAACTGATTTCCGTCATTCGCTCAAACTCGGACCTACTCACGCCGCAGGCGATTAAGTGTGGACGTGGTGAACGTTCGATTGACCGTATGATGTTTGCATTTGCCAAAATGTCATTTCGCTGGCAATCCTGGCTGCGCCCGATTTACACTTGGACACCGGTCGACGGCAGCCCGCGGACTCAATTCGATTCGCTGGTGCTGCATCTGTTTGCCAAATACGACGTTCCAGGATTCCTGACGCAGTGTTGGTTCGAAAGTTCGTCTTCGATCAACTTGATGATCGCGCTTGGACGAGGAAAAAGTATCCGTTCGTGCCGGCTGCCAGTGCGAATCAACAAACCAATGATTCGTCATTTCATGCTCGCGCCAAACGATCTGACTGTTTTTCAGGCGACCCGTTGGGCTCAGGTCCGGGGCTTGGGAGGCTCCGAAACATTGGCACGCGATGTGTTGGCTACGCGATTGGCGCGGCCGCAGCCTGATGAAGAATTCTGGCTGACGTTTCTGGAGTTTTTGGTTAAGAACCAAAATGGGCAAGTACCGTCGGGGGTGAAATGCAGTTTGTCGCGAGACGAAGTTTTTGAAATGGCTGAGTTCTGCCATTCCCACAAATTCGCGCCGGTTTCACAATTGGTTGGCTACCGAGTTCACAACGACGTTCCGTTGCAACCCAATTTTTCATTGGACGGTCGTTCGATACGTTGGCTGCGACGTCGAATGGCAAACTGGAAGAATGAAGTTGAATTACCGGCGCGTTCGGCTGTTTTTATCGACCAGGATTCAGCGATGTTCTGGGATGGCTGTGCGATCAACTGCTTTTCGTTTTCCGACGGCGTAACCGAGTGGACGGTTGAGCAGATCTTGAGTTCCCATATGTTGCGAGTGGAGGGAAGTATGATGCGACACTGCGCCGGCATGTACGCGAGAAGATGCAAGGCGGGGCAGACTTCGGTTTGGACCATGATGGCTGCGCGGGAAGGAGTCCGAAAACGGATCCTGACCATTGAAGTCTGGCCAGATTCCAGGATCGTGGTGCAGGCAAAGGGGAAGCGAAATAGTTCGCCGACTCCGATTGCAGCTACAATGCTCCGCCGCTGGATGCGTCAGGAAGGGCTGAAGTGGTTCGATAATCAATGAGAGATTACCGAACCCTAACCGGCCAGGTTCTTAACTAAACAACTGAGAAGTAGTTCTCGGCTGCAAAGTCGAAACCTTCGTCTGATAGCACGATCGGCTTTTGCTGGTAGAGGCAGTAGTTCTTGATCTGCAACAACAAGTCACGCGGATGGCAGTTTCGGAATGGGCGATTGACTGGCAGATAATGCTTCTCGATCAGTCGCTTGATCATTTCCGGATGCCATTCGAACTTGTAGACCTTGCACATGATCTCGAACAGCTTGACAAAGTTTTCCAGCGATGGATTGGGAACTTCAATCTTGTAAGGGATACGTCGCAGGAACGCGTCGTCGACCAGGTCCTTTGGTTCGAGGTTGGTCGAGAAAATAACCAACTGGTCGAACGGTACCTGAATCTTTTTACCGTTACTGGTGTTCAGGAAGTCATATCGTTTTTCCAAAGGAACGATCCAACGGTTGAGCAGTTCATCGACACTCATTCTCTGGCGGCCAAAGTCATCAATGACCAATGTGCCACAGTTGCTCTTCATTTGCACCGGTGCTTCACTGATACCTGTCGTGGCGTTGTAAGCGATCTCCAGGTGATCCATCGTCAATTCACCACCGACGACGATCGTTGGACGTTCGATTTTTACCCAACGTTTGTCGTAGTCCTGTTCGTTGAGCAGCCCTTCGCTTTTCTCTTCGGGAGCTTCAACGTGATTCATCGGATCGAAGACTCGAATGATGTCCCTGTCGACTGTGATCGCTCTGGGGATCCAGATATATTTACCAAACGACGAGGTCACCCGTTCTGCGATACTGGTTTTTCCGTTGCCTGGATATCCAAACAGGAACATACCTTTACCACTGTTCACTGCTGGGCCCAGCTTGATCATCATCTCTGGGTCAATTAGCAGATCGGAAAACGCTCGCTTCAGGTCGTCTTCGGTTGGATTCTGATTGTCGATCGTCTGAGCTGTTATACTTTCCACGTAGCTCTGGAACGGTACGGGGGCCGCACCGAAGTACGTGCAGAATTCGTTGTAACGTTTACCCCGGTCACGCCCCAGTTCGGTCAATTTGACGATATAGTCGTTCAAAGCTGCTTGCCCGATATAGCCAAGCAACTGGTCGTTCTTCATGCCGGTAATGAGTTTTTCGGCAAGCTCGAGCGGAATTGCGATTTGTTCGGCGATTTCTCGAATCGAAGACTCACCCTTGGCCATCAAAAATTTGGTGATCAGCTCTTCAACCGAAGTTTCAGAAATCCCCAACTCCTGGACATTCTCTGGTGCTCGCGGGAAGAATGGTCCAGTTGTTTCACCAGGTTCGCTCGTTGGCTGAGCCGTGTTGGCTGGTTGGTCGCCTTTGTTATCGCTCCCGCCGCCCAGACCGTTAATTCGGTCAAGCAGCGCATCCAATTTTTTTTCGTCGACTGGTTCGGTAACGGGGGAACTCGAAAGTTCCGTTGGAGTTGTTGAGTCGTTCATCTTTGTGAGTCTGGTGCTAAATCCGAGAATGATTGCAGGAATGAGACATTTTGAGCTCAATTGCACATTGAAACCTAGGTTGTGGTTTTCCCGTGTCAAACGCTGGTGATGTAAACGCAAAAGAGCATTGAAGGCACGTTGGATTACGCCGAAGGCTGGGCCTAATGGCATCAACGGAAGGCCCGTCGAGGACAGAACGTAGCGGTTGTGCTGATCGTGTGGTTTAGATCTTACGCGTCGATTACGACTTGTGTCTCGAAGATGTAGTCGTGAATTGCTTTGCTGCGATTCGAAAAGATCATGCAGCCGGTATTCACGATCACGAAAATTACCGTGAGAACGGAAAGCATGGAAGGGAAAATGTTCCACCACGTATCGTCAACGAAAATGAACATTAACGAAGACGCCATTGACCACGGCAAGATCATTCGCAGCACGCTACGAAATGCCATCTTGCGGCCTTTGGGGATCATGCCAAAACGATTCAGCACTCGCAGTTGCATCAGTTTCCTGCCTACCGACTGTTTCCACAAACCAACGAGGATTGTGTAAGCAATCAACGGCAGGAAATCGAGAATGAGGATTACGAATTGCCAGATCGGGTTCGATTCGGCGATTTCCGAATTGACTGCCGCGTCCAGTGGAAGCATAAACAGCAGCACAGTAATCCAGTCGATGAATGCGGCGATGATCCTCAGCATCGGGCTGGCGTACAATTTGCTGCGGGGCGAAATTCGTTTGAGTTCCTGGTTCAGCGATTCGTAACTGTCGTACCGATTTTTGGGATCCGCAGCCAATAGCTTCATCAGGACTTGCCGCCATTGAGGCGGAAGGTTTTCAGGCCACGCAGCAGGAAACTCAACTTGCTGGTCTTTATGGTCCTGTTGCCAATTAGTGACGGTGCTGCCGGTAAGTTGAATTGGAAGTTTACCGAACGTCATTTCAAACAACGTCACGCCTAACGCGTACATGTCTGACTGGATGGACGGACTCGAACCGAACAACAGTTCCGGGGCCAGGTAATTGGGAGTTCCGCCAGTCGCCAACTTGCCTCTTTCGGATGCGCGGGTCGCCAAACCGAAGTCGGACAGTTTCGTACCACCGGTCGCACATAAGAGAATATTGGACGGCTTGATATCGCCGTGGATCGTGTCTAATTCAAACGAGAAAGCCAGAGCTTTGGTAATGTCTTCGGCCACGCCACAGATTTCGGAAAACTCGATTTCGCCTTCCAGAATTCGTTCGTTGAGTGACTTCCCGTCAACCAATTCCATAGCGTAAAAGGGCTCGTCTTTTTCGGAGCCGACATAGTAGACGGGCACAATATTCGGATGTGCGACGCGGGCCTGTGCGATGGCCTCTTGCATCAGCAGTTGGTCTTCCGTGCGCTCGTCTGCAGTTTTTGCTGGCGCTGTCTTCGCACTCTTGAGTACTTTTACCGCAACATAGCGTTGCAACGATGTATCAAGGGCCTGGTAAACGTACCCGGAACCTCCACTACCCAGTGGTTTGACGAGCTCGTAGTGTCCGTAATGCCGACCGATCAATTCCCACGGGTCCTGGTCATTGTCTGCGTTGGCCTGGGCTTCCGACAGATTTCGGATCGAGCCGACGATCGTCATCGTGCCTGCCAGATGACTGTTGAGTACTTTGGGCAATACCTTTTTCCCGCAGCTTTCGCATTCACCCCCGAGTTCAGAATCGACCTGTACATCGCTACCGCATGCGCAGCGAAACAGGATCGTATCTTGTTCAATCGGTTGTGTTTCGTCGACGTTCATTTGGCTTGAAAGCCCGTTTCAATTTTGCGGGAATCGGTATCAAATATTGATGAATCATTGATACCCATTGTAAACAATACCTTTAATTCGGGCTGCACCAGAAAACTGCGAAGAACCCGAGCGAAAAACGCTATGACCAACAATGAAAACCCCATTAATAACCAGTGTTTGCTGGTTGAATCTGCGACTGTTCCCAGCGGTTCGGATACCGAGCGGGGCGAAACGAAACGATCACTCGTTTCTCTGCCGCTAGAGCCTCTTAAGCGAGATAATGTTCGCATTGAAGTCGCCTGGTCGTCGCTCAATTACAAAGATGCCTTGTGTGCATCGGGGCATCCGGGTGTTGCCAGGACGCTGCCGATCGTTCCGGGCATCGACGCAGCTGGGCGAGTCGTCGAATCGAACTGCGACAAGTTGGCCACTGGACAGTCTGTGACGGTCTTTCACGCTGAATTCGGCACCGCCTCGCATGGTGGATATCGCCAGTTTATTGAGGTCCCGTCCGATTGGGTTTACCCGATCCCAGATTCCATTTCGCCAAGACAAGCGATGATCATCGGGACTGCGGGATTCACGGCTGCGCAGTGCGTTGATGAATTGCAAAAACACTCGATTGAACCGGATGACGGAGAAGTCGTTGTCAGTGGTGCGACAGGCGGCGTGGGAATATTTGCCGTGATGTTACTTGCGAAACTGGGCTACCGGGTCGTGGCCTCGACCGGGAAACCTGAACGTTCATCCTGGCTGAAGTCGCTTGGGGCCACGGAAGTCATCGGACGCGAGGAACTCAACGATACTTCCGAACGAACGCTGCTGAAGGGACGCTGGGCAGGTGCTGTCGATACTGTTGGTGGCAATACGTTGGCGACAATCCTGAGGTCCACCAATGCACACGGATGCGTGACTGCATGCGGACTAGTCGGCGGCACCGATTTTTCGATTTCCGTTTACCCGTTTATACTTCGCGGTGTCACGCTGCAGGGGATTGATACCGCTTTGATTTCTCGCGAATATCGAGCAGGTCTATGGCAGCGACTTGGTAGCGACTGGAAGCTCGACAACCTGGATGAACTCGCCACCGAAGTAAGCTTGGGTGGACTGGAAGAAAAAATAGAGATGATCCTGAACGGTAAAGTTGCCGGACGTGTCGTAGTAAAACTCGCCGACAACTAGTCGTTCGTCAAACCTGAATTGACGGGTGCCATG
>CAZXLW010000100.1:0-8991 GCA_964641465.1 uncultured Pirellulaceae bacterium
CTAGTAACCGTCAAGTTGTCATTGCCGACTAGCTTCAATATTGCCTGACGAGTGGCGTCATCAACGGCCAGAAAATGAGTTTGGAATTTGATCTGCTTGGTATTGGGGTCGATATCTTCTGGAACCGCGTTTTTGTTTTCGAGTTGCTTTCCCATCTCCGGAAACGTGGGCAATTCGTGAGCATCGGCAAACGGGGATGGGATGTAAATCGCTTCGGGGGCCTGCGGATTTTCGTTGGCAGCTGTTTGGCAGCTTGCCACGTTCATAGTGAAATTCAGCAGCAGCAACGCAATGACGAAGCTCGTCCAGTCAATCTTTTTCATCGCCAACTCCTTTACAAGCATTAAGAATCTGTGTGAGACAGTATGCTGTAGAGGAACTGCTGATTCGAAGCAATCCCAATGCAAATCGCTCCAGACAACTCGAAGCGATGGCCGAATGCAGAAAAATCCGCTGATTCAGAGATCCAGCTGGAATCATTCAGTTGGAATCCGTCCCGGAACTGAGTTACGACGGAAACTATCGACGCCCTTCGCGCTCGACGTCTGCAAGAATTGCAACTTGCTTCGTTGGCTTGAAATGCTGTGGCCGTTGTTAAAACGCGGAAGGCAGCTCACTGCCTTGAATTGTCGTCAGGCCACGAAACGTCTGCAGATCAACAGCATCACTTACAAACCTGGCACTTCCGTCGCAGAAAACCATGTTCGCTCCGCCCGGATGAGCACTGCGAAAGTTAGAGACCCAGTGTGTTCCGCCCTCGAAACTCGGCGTCGGATCAAAGATCGCACCCGTATCATAAAACGAATCTGTCACTGGGGATTTGTTTAACGCCTCTACTGAGCTGCAGTAACCGCCAGCAAAACGAAAGCCTAAGGCGTGGAACAGGTCGGGCAACGCTCCAGAGAACAACCAGGAATGTTGCGATGTATCGAAGACTTGCCCAACGATCGGTTCAGTCGATCCGATTCCAGTTCCCATTGGTAAACCCGCCGCCGCTTCGCCAATCGCGATTGTATTGCTGGTGCCATCACGGATATCACGAATCTGAGTTCGCGACTCGAGTGCGAAAACGCCCGAAAGCTCGTTGACTGGGCGTGGACCGAAATTAGGCCCAAAAGCCATTGCGTCGTTCTGACCAATACTTAACCCGTACGAAGTCGATGACAGGATGCTTCCAATCGGAAAACCAGCCATCTCAAGAAATGGGATGCTGATCGGCGACAGAGCAGGATCCGAAGGACAACGATAAACCTTAACGTTCGCCTGGCCGACTTCTGGTGGCAGGTTGTACCAGGGAGTCTGCGGATCAATCAAAGATTCCAAATTGCCCTGCTCCAAATACGGCAACGTCAAAACGAACGCGTTGCTAAGTGCATCGACAATTGTCTCACCTTTGCGATCACCTTCCGGGAACCGACCAATCGTGCTTTCATAATTCAACAGCCCAAGACCAATCTGGCGGACATTGTTTGCACATTCAGTTCGACGAGCAGCTTCTCGAACCGATTGGACCGCCGGCAACAGCATTCCGATCAGAATTCCAATGATCGCAATGACTACGAGTAGTTCAACAAGAGTGAAACCGTTTTGGCGGGTGGGAGATAGATGAGGTTTCATATCGTTCGCCTTAATGTTTTGACAGCGAATTGAAAGGATTAGAGCGGCAATAAAACGCCCAATATAATCTGATCGGCTGCTACCGTTGCATTTGTCCTGCTAAGGCATAGCCTATGTAAATTCAGCGGTCATTATCGGTCTATGAGCGGTTTATGCAATGCCGATCATGGTTAGATTTGGTCGTTTGGGACACACAACGGCGTTCAAATAACAGATTGATTACAAAAAATACACATGGACAACCTTAAGATTGCCAACACTCTGGAACAGCTTGCGGACTTAATGGAGTTTCAAGGCACGAACGCTTTCCGATTGAAAGCCTACCGCAATGGAGCCAAAGCCGTTCGCGAGCTGACAAGCTCCATCGGAACCATGCTGGAGTCCGAGCAAGATCTTACGAAGATCGACGGCATCGGCAAAAGCGTCGCACAGAAATGCACCGAGCTTTGTGAAACTGGAAAATTACAACAGCTGGAAGATTTACTCGAACAAGTCCCACGAAGCGTTCTCGATTTACTCAAGATCCCCAAGCTTGGACCCAAGAAAGCGGCTGCATTATTCAATCAGCTAAACATAATCACTCTCGACCAATTGAAAGCGGCCTGCGAGGCAGGCAAGGTCCGGGAACTGGATGGGTTCGCCGCCAAGACAGAAGAAGCGATCCTGGAAGGCATTGCGATCGCAGTCGCGGCCGGCCAAAGAATCCTTTGGGCCCATGCAGACCATTTAGTCCAACGTCTCAAACAGCACATGCAATCGTGCAAGGCGATCGAACAGCTCGAATTTGCCGGCAGCTACCGTCGCGGCAAAGAAACCGTCGGCGACCTCGATATGCTGGTCACGTCTACGGATGCCGAATCGGTGATGGATCATTTCGCCGCCTTCGATGACGTTGGCTCAGTGATTGTGCGAGGCGGTACAAAAATGTCGATTCGGACTTCTGAAGAATTCCAGATTGATTTGCGAGTTGTCCCGGCTGAGTCGTTTGGTGCGGCATTGCAATACTTCACCGGTTCCAAAGAACACAACGTCATTCTTCGTGGCCTCGCCAAACAGAATGGGTTGCGGATCAACGAGTGGGGAGTTTACCGCACGGACGGTGAGGACGAGCCGATTTGGATTGCAGGCCGTACAGAAGCGGAGGTCTACGAGTCCGTGGGGCTGCCTGTTTTCGACCCGGAAATCCGAGAAAGCCGACGTGAATTCGATTTTGCCGACATCAACCGTTTGCCGGAGTTGGTCACCGTCGCTGACATCCAAGGCGACTTGCATATGCACACTAACGAGACGGATGGCTCGGGCACGATCGAAGAAATGGCTGCAGCCGCTCGCGAACGTGGGTTGAAGTACATTGCGATTACCGACCACTCCAAACGCGTTGCGATGGCCAATGGACTCGACGAAGAACGGCTGTTGGCACAATGGAAACAAATCGACGCAATCAATGAACAAGCATCGGATGACTTCCTGGTTCTCAAAGGCATCGAGTGCGACATCCTTGAGTCCGGCGAAATGGATTTGCCAGATGAAGTATTAGCACAAGCCGATTGGGTGATTGCCAGCTTGCACTACGGGCAACAGCAGCCACGTAACCAAATTACAGATCGTATCGTCGGTGCAATTGCTAACAAACACGTGTCGATGGTTGCTCACCCAACCGGCAGATTGCTTAACAAACGACCGCCGTATGACGTTGATATGGAATCCGTTTTCCAGGCAGCCACCGAACATGGAAAGCTACTGGAACTGAACGCCGCCCCTAAACGACTCGATCTGAACGACGTTTACTTGTTGGCAGCAAAAGAAAAGGGGATCCCTATCGTTATCAACACCGATGCCCACAATCCAAACTCATTGGACAACATGCAATTCGGCATCAAGCAAGCTCGCCGAGGCACGTTGACGGCTGCAGACGTAGCTAATTCAAGATCATGGAAGGACTTAAAGGTTCTGTTGGGACGCAGCTGATCCGGTTGAATCTGTTCGAGAATGTAATTGCTTCGTTCGCAGATTTTTCGAGCGGAATTCGAATTGATTTCGAATCGGTTTCCTTCCGCTGGTGTTGATTATTGGTCGTCGTATTACCACACGTGCGTGGCAGAAGAATACCTGCACCGCCCAAGCAACCCAGCTTCCCTATTGCTGTTAACCTTTTGCGATTATTCCGAATTGCACGGCTAGAAACACTGTTACGGTCAGTGCGCTCTTGCCGAAGAGTAAAAGGTAACTAGTCAGCGGCTCGGGCCGTTGTGCGCTTGGTATTCCGAATCTTTACGATTCATGCGACCCAAGTATCACTAAGTAAGAGGGGCAATAATGAATTCGTTTGCGAATTTCTGGAAAACGAAAACGTTGGTGATTGTAGCTCTGTTGTTCGTTGGAACGACGCAGTTATCAGG
This sequence comes from uncultured Pirellulaceae bacterium, assembly GCA_964641465.1. Taxonomy (GTDB): domain Bacteria; phylum Planctomycetota; class Planctomycetia; order Pirellulales; family Pirellulaceae; genus Mariniblastus. The sequence continues at coordinate 4,017 of CAZXLW010000100.1, forward strand.
GCAAAATGCGGCCCAACGGCATTCAATTTCCAGTCTGCATACACCTCCCGTCGTGGACTCTGTAGAGATTTCTCCTAACGAACACGGCAATGATTTCGTGCCGCTGCCAACGGTAGAGGTGCCGGACGTTCTTTATCACGATACTCAAGTTGTAAAAACGAGTTACAACTCAGGCCCGAATTCCACCGCAGGTGAATCAGAAGAGCGTCGTCAACCGATTCGTGACATGACGACACTCAACGAGAAATCCGATCAATTCGCTTGGACCTACAAGCTTCAGAACCTGTCCCATACTCAATTTGAGCAAAAGCTCGAAGAGATTTGGGGCGATCGCTTAACGTTCTCACCGTTGGATAATGAAAGCCGTGTTCTCCGGTTGTTCCTGCCAGCGGGTAACATGGCTCCAGAAGCGTCAATGATTTTCGATCGCTTGCAAGGCCTGCTGACATACGAAGGTTCCGCCAACCGCAGAAAAGGTTGGGGGTTGCTGATGCGTTTGTTGGATCAGCCTGAAAACCCCGGACGAGCTATTGGTTTCAATGTAATCGACGTCGGCATGGCAGATCCTGGCTTTGTACGACAAGTTTCGTATTCAATCCAGGGGCAGGATCAAGACCAGGATTCGGCAGCAGTTCCGCTGAGCGAATTTTCTCCAGAACAGCTCAAACGAATTTTCGACCAGGAGATCCCAAAGTTAAACGGGCCAATTGATCTTAGTGTGTCGCGAGAGACAAACACCATTATCCTCAAAGGTCCCAAAGAAGAAATCGCGATTCTGAGAAAATTCATCAACGAAGTTTTGATGGAGAATGTCGCTGGTGATCGTGAAATAAAATTCTTCCGGCTGTTCAATGGCGAGCCGGACGACCTGCAAATGAAAATCACGGAAATTTACGAAGAACAATTCCGTTCGTTACACGGGCCGGCACGAATTTCCTCCAACCCAGCCGCCAACAGCATTCTGGTGGTTGGATCCAAAGGTGCGATCGACATTGTTGGGCAACTAGTACGAAACTTTGATGGCGAAGAAACAAAACCAGTTGAACCAGGTACCGAACCAGCGGAACTTTCGCTTCGAGAGAAAGGTTTTCAGACTTTTGTGCTGCAGCATATATCTGCCATTGAAGCTCAAAATGCCGTCAACACATTATTCAATGCGAACCCAAGTGCACAGACAGCAGATCCAAGGCAACCTCAACCAGTTTCGACACAGGTGAACCAGCGGACAAACGCGTTGACTGTAATCGCCAGTCCCGCGCTGATCCGCCGTGCCGAAGCTTTCATCAAATCAATTGATGTTGATCCTGGCGATCCGAGTAACAAAAAGAACGTCCGAGTGTTACGAGTGTTTCCGATTCGCAATCACCGGGCCGGTGACTTTGCTGTCATCTTGCAAGACGCTTTAAACGGTGGTCAGCAACAAAACACTGGTGTCACGGAAAGCCAAATCCAGGCCACCAACAATAACCAGCAGCTGCAAACTCAAGACGGAACCAACAGACCGGTCTCCTCGATCGCAGCGCTGAGGATTGCTGACGAAAACGGAAACACAGGCCGAGCCGGAGACTTTTTCGATGTTCGGATCACCGCCGACAACCCAAGCAACTCGATCATCATCAATGCTAGAGAGGAATCAATGGAGCTTATCGAGCAGTTGATCCAACAGCTTGATAAGGCACCCGGTCTATCGTCCGAAGTCAAAGTCTTCCCGGTCATCAACGGTGATGCCTCGGAAGTATTGGAAACGCTTCGCAGTTTGTTTGAAGGCGACGATGGCGGCGGCGGAGCTGCTGGTCAAACGACCGGTTCACTAGCCGATTTACCACTGCAATCACCGGCATCAGACGGCAGTAGCCTGATCAATATTCGCTTCGCCGTTAACGAACGGCTCAATACAATCATCGCCGCCGGCCCGCAAAGCGATCTTGAATTCGTCGAAGCGTTGATCTACCGATTGGACGAGAAAGACGTTCAAGAGCGTCAAACGGGCGTCTACCGATTAAGCAATGCGAATGTCGTCGATGTGGTTGCGGCAATCGACACGATGTTGGTGGCAAGGCAGGCAATAATAGACGCGAACCCTCTCTCCGGCGGAGCCGGAACCGCCACCGGAGTCATCAGTGCTCGGCGAAACGTGATCATCGTGGAAGAGGAAACCAGCAACAGCCTGATCCTGAACGCTCGCCCCGAATACTTTGCCGAAATCGAACACATCATTTATTCGCTCGATCGTCGACCTCCCATGGTCAAGGTCAAGGCGATGATTGTTGAAGTTGACCTGAACCAGCTGGAGAACTACGGGGTCGACTTTGGCATCCAGGATTCCAACATTTTTGACGCTGGACTTGTCGACACAATCGGCACTGGCTTTGTCGGCCTCAATAATCCGGCAGGACAGTTACTCAGCGACTTAGGCGTCGGTCGAGCCAGTGCAGCGGCGGGTGGTATCTCGGGTCTGTTGCTTTCGGCAGGTGACGAGTCATTGAATTTTGTCATTCGTTCACTCAAGCAAAAAGGGTGTGCTGAAATTTTGTTCAGCCCACAAGTCATGACCTTGGAAAACTTGACCGGTGCATTCCGAAGTGGTGCCAGCATCCAGCGTTCGCAAGGAACCAACGCTACGCTCGGCGTCGTCACTCAGGACTTTGTCGAAACGCCCGTTGGAATCAACCTGGCGATAACTCCTCGAGTAACACCCGATGGACTGGTTGTGATGTTCGTCGATGTTTCCAATACAAGTTTAGGCTCAATTGCTGAGGGTACTGCCATCGGCGTTGATATGATGGGCAATCAAATCATCTCGCAACCCATCAACGAAACCGTCGCACAGACGACCATTATGGCCCGATCTGGCCAGACAGTTGCTATCTCTGGCCTCTTTGAAGAAAGCAAATCGCAAACCATTAACTCCGTGCCGTTCCTCGGTGACTTACCAGTCATTGGCCCGCTGTTCCAGTCCGTCGAAAACACGGCAGATCGAAGCGAGCTGTTGATTATCATGACTCCTTACATTGTTGATGGACCTGAAGACATCGACCAATTGAATGAAGACGATTTCAGCCGGATGCACTGGTGCAAGTGTGACGTCGCGGAACTGTATGGCAACACCGACTTCGATGGTGGCCACTACCACGAACACACGCCAAAGATCTATCGCCCGGATGATGATCCACGCGGAGAAAACCCTCAGTTCGCTGAAGCTGCCGAACCCGACTTTGGTCAGGAAGGCCAAGGGCAACAGCAAAACCTTAACGGTCCGACTGACGAGCTGCCACAGCAACAAAATAATTGGACTCCAAGAGATGGTTCAGGTAACCGAAACGGGGTTGACCAATTTCTAGATCAGAACTCACGTGAGCTACCCATTCCGCAATCGAACTACCGTCAACAGCCGAACTACGGAACGCCGACGCAGCCACGGCAGGTCTCGCAACCTTACCCACCGGCATCTGTACCAAGCAACTACGTCCAGCAACTACCCGCGGCTTCTTATCAACAGCAACAGCCAAACTACTCAACCAACCGACCGCCGCCAGCACCTCCACACATGAACCGACAACCGCTGCCGCCGCAACGTCAGGCCAGGCCTTCCGGGCCACTGGCTCCTGTTCGAAGCTCAAATTCCAATTACCCTAATCAGCAGCAACACAATTTAACCGACCGGTCACCTGGCAATGTTGCAGCTCCTCAGCAGACTTACACGGGCCAGCCTATCGGGAACCCACAGCAATATCCAAACGGTCAGCAAGGGACATTCAATGCCGGGTCTGGCGATCCAAATCGACTTCGCGATCAGTCAACCGGCCGCAGTTTTCGATTGATTGAAAATCGCTAGTTTCGGTTTACTACGTTTCGGATTAACTGAAAATCAGAACACCAAGGTCAAGGAGTGACCAGTGAATAACAGCCGTCCATTATTGGTTTTGTCAGTTTTGCTATGCGGATCTCTGCTGACGGGATGCAGCACCCTTTCCATTGGCAAGAACATTGGCAAGAAAGCAGCCCAAGTCGACAACGCAGTTGAGTCTGCCGCTCAGGCCCCACGAACGGCGGCTGCGACGCAGGCTCAGGCAGCAACGCCGACACGTATGGCGTTCATCTGGAAAGAACGCACCATGCCTGCGCCTGGCAAGCCAACAGTTCAAGGATTCACAGGCCGAATCTACTTCCATGACAATCAAGACCGGGCCATGCAGGCTAACGGAGAGCTGACAATCTACAGCTACGATGACTCTCAGCCAAACGCCAGTAATGTTCCCAGTCGCAAGTATGTTTTCCCAGCTGAAAAATTCGCCAGCCATTATTCCAAGTCTGAACTGGGACATTCCTATGTGGTGTGGCTACCTTGGGGACCCGTCGGCGGGATGCGGAAGTCGATTACTTTGATCCCTGTCTTCAAATCAGTCGACGGAAAAATAATCGAAGGGCAACCCAACCGGTTATCACTGACCGGCCGCGCGCCACAACAAGTCACGGTTGAAAAATCATTGGTCCCCAGGCCGGGAAATCAAGCCGTCCAGGAAAACATTGCCTCCAACAATAACAGATTCAATGTCGACACCATTCCGGTTCCTCAAGCGATTGCCAGCCGGATGTATGGCGTGCCGGAGAACCGGCAGCCTCAGCCCGATTTGCAACTAGCTGCACTTGATTCGCAGCAAGTCAACCCAAACGGCCAGCTTTACAACCGAGTCCACTACGAACAGTCGGTGCGACACGCCCCCAAGGGAGCGGAACCAACCCCGTCAAACCCTTACGGGCTCCATGTACCCGATGCGGCACAAATCCCGCCGACGGCTTCAACGACAAGTCACGTAACGCCGGCAAATTTCAATGCGGGCCCACAGCAAGGCTTCCCAGTATCACCGGCTGCGACACACGCACCCCTCGCGCCCGTCGCGACTACACCTGCAAACGTCAACCGCTTCGGCGGCGGGCCCTATGCTCAAGGACAAGCTCAAGGACAAGCTCAAGG
>CAZXLW010000100.1:9091-15899 GCA_964641465.1 uncultured Pirellulaceae bacterium
CAAGCTCAAGGGCAAGCTCAAGCACAAGTACAAGCTCCAGTAGAAGCTCGTGCTGAAACTCCAGTTCCAGCCCAGCAGGCAATTCCACAGGGGAGAGTTTTTGGTCAACCTGGAAACATCCGATAGGTTTGGTCAATATAAGTCATGCCATTTGACTCTGCACTGCATCGAGCGGCGGTTTTGATTAAGTGCTTGCCTCAAAGGCAAGCATCGAGGCTGGTGCTGCAACTGGAATCAGCGGAGCTGCAGGCGTTGTACACGCGCATGCGTTCCGTCCTGGAAGTACCGGTCGCCGATTGCGTTGTCGCGATGAAGCAGTTCATGGCTGGAACTATCAGCGAAAACGGCACCGGCGAACACAAGACGATCAGCAGTGCATCGCACCGTTCAAGGTTCGACACCAGACTGCGTGGCCCGTTTGGGTTCTTGCTGGAAGCCAGCAATTCAATTCGTTTCCAATTGGTTCGAAACGAACATCCTCGCAATGTTGCAGTAGTGCTTTCGTTCCTGCCGACGGATTCGGCGTCCCGGCTACTGAGACAATTCGAAGCCAACGAACGAGTCGCGATCCTTCGTCGGCTTTGCCAAATCGAAAAGTTTGAGATTCCGGCTGTAGCTGAATTGAGCAAGCGGCTACACGAGAAGCTATACAAGCTGATTCAAGCAGAAAATTTCAACCGGACAGGCGTCGATGTCGCGTCCAAGTTAATGAGTGTCGTTGATTCCGAAACGCGAACCGTTGTGTTGGACGCACTCGGTCAAGAAAACCAGGAGCTGGGTGCAGCTGTCCAGGAACACCTGCTACGGTTCGAAAACATCGCAGATCTTTCCGACAAAGAAATCAAACTCGTGCTGGACGAAGTCGACACCGCCCTCTGGGCACCAGCATTGGTTAAGGCAAGTCAAACGTTGAAACGAAAAGTCCTCTCCAACTTCAACGAGCGTCCGCGATCAATCTTGAAGCGGGAAATCGCTTCCATTCACTTGCCAGACCCGGGTGTCGTCGAAAATGCCCAATTGCAAATCATGCTCATCGTCATGAAGCTGCACGAAACCGACGCCATTCGCCTCACCAACGGCGCGAACAAAGACAACGGCCGAATCAACGACGAATCCAATTCAAAACGCGCCGCTTAGCTGCTTGCACTGAGCGTTGAAGACATGTGGCGCTACTGCCGTTCGCTTGCCGTCAGCTCAGCTCAGGTCTTACGAACAACACTCAATCGCTTGAGTACTTGAACCCGCCATTGACCGGGATGATTTGCCCGGAGACAAAACTCGCCTGGTCGCTGACAAGAAACGTCACCAGACTCGCGACGTCTTCCGGCTTCCCCCACCGCTGCATCAGCGATTCACTCATCGCTCGTTGTTGCCACGCATCAGACGCTCCTTCGCCCCACTGCGTCTGAATCCAACCCGGTGCAACGCAATTAACTCGCACTTGTGGTGCCAGCGATTGGGCCAGGCTCCTGGTCATTGCCATGATCGCGCCTTTCGAAGTCGCGAACATTTCGCCGCTGTCGCCAGCCATCCCCTGAGCCGCCTGATCCCAGCCCACGTTCACTATCGAACAACTGCCTTGTGCTTGCTCGGTGGAATTATCCTTGCTGCATTGCTGCAACATCTGCGCACCAAAAATCCGCGACAGGAGCAGAGTCCCCATGACATCGACTTCCAGAACATAACGCAATTGTTCTTCGAAGCTCCATTCGGCAGCAGCACCAGTCAACACATCGCCACCGGCGTTGTTCACAAGAATGTCGATACCGCCCCACGCAGCCCAGCATTCGTCAGCAAACTCGGTCAACCGTGATTCCAGGTCATGCTCGCCAGAAGAAAAATCACAGGCAACGCATGTCGTCTGGCCTCCGGACTCTTCGATTCGTTTTGCCGTCGACTTCAATTCATCGGAAATGCTTCGGCCGTGCAAAACAACTCTCGCACCAGCTTCGCCCAAAGCAACCGCGATCGCTCGGCCGATCCCGGTCGAACTGCCGGTCACCAACACTCTTTTCGAATTCAAGCTTCCCACGCCATTGTCACTCATTGGCCATTCGTCGAACCATCGTTGACCTCCGCGGAAGTTGAACCGTCAGCGTCAGCTTCGGACCCTTCGTTCCCATCAGCAGCCCCCGACGACTCCGTTGCCTCAGAGCCCGTTTCAACACCAGTTGTCTGAGTTTCAAGCTTCAGTTCGATACAGGCTGCCTCCAGTTCACTCCGGACCAACAGCAAATTATCGTAAAGACAAATCGTGTTCCAGCAAATCCCGTCGATAGTTTCGATCTCGCCTAATTCTTGATATCCGTCAGGCGAAGCTTTGACCAACTTCAACTCGCCGGTCTCGGTATGGACCAGCAATTTATCACCGACCAACAACAGTTGCCCATTGCCAACTCGCGCTCGCTTCCGCCACACGCGGCGACCTTCCTCCCCATCTTCCATTGACGAACATTCTACGAAACCATCAGTCAACGAATACGCATATCCATCCAACAACACAGGCGTCATCATTTTCGTTCGTAACACTCGTTGGTTCTGCCAAACCGTGTTCGTCTCGATCAACCCTTCGTTCTCCGACAGCTCGATCAGTTGCCCGCCAAGCCCGTAGCCTTTGGTAAGCAGAATTCGATTGTCCGAAACGCGCGTAATCTGAGCGACGTTGGCATCCTGGTTACTGGATCCAGGCCGCGACACTTCCCACAACACCGAGCCATCTTCCGGCGAAATCCCAATCGAATGCGCCTCCGCACCGATAGTAATTTGATCGCGTCCTAACAGATTGTGAATCGTCGGCGACCCGTACGCGATCATCCGCGATCCACCCCGCCAGACTTCCTCGCCGGTGTTTTTGTCGAACGCTATCAGCGTCGCGAACTTCTTGTCGCTCTGAACACCGCCAGTCGCAATCACCAGATCTTTGTAAACCAGCGGCGAGCCACTACGCCCCCAAGCCAAACGGGATTGCTCTGCGTCCTCGAATTCGTACTCAAAACCTTGCGAGCTCGTCACCGAGGTCATGTCCGTTCCCAACAAGTCAGGAATGTCCGCACTCCACACTAACTCTCCAGTCGCTCCGTCCAAACAATCCAGAATCCCCGTCGCGCCTTGCGCATAAACCCGACCTTCATGAATCGCGGGAGTCGCTCTCGGGCCGGCCTTACCCATTGCCAAAGTATCCTCATGCCGCCGTGGAGCACTGTAGATCCAAAGCAACTCGCCAGTTCGAGCGTTGTAACAGGTCACGCATTCGTCCTGTCCTCGTTGCTCCTGCGTGACCGCAAATCCATTCACCGCCACGAAGCCTGACCAACCTTCACCAACCGATTGTTTCCACAAAATCTTCGGCGGATTCTCGTCCCAGTTCGCATTGAGCACGCGTCCCCGGACAACACTGTCCCGGTTATTCCCCAGGAACTGATTGAAGTCTTTTGAGCTGGTTGTTTTCAGATCAACGCGCGGCGGGGCCTCGGCGGAATCAACCGTTTTGAACTCGCGTTTCATAAACCGAGGTTCGATCCGAACGAAACCAAGGTCCCCATCGAAAATCAAGCGAAACTGATAGAAGAACAATCCAGCCAGGATGAGTGCCGCGGCCGTGAACAACAACCTCAGCCGGTGTCCACTGAAAAAAGTCAGCCAGACGAACCAGACTACCATTGTCACAAATACCAACAGTACTTTGAGCAGATTGATCATGCCTGGCTGAATAGCTCGGGACTCGTTCAACCAATCGGCGGCAAACGTCAGTCCGAGCACACCGGCAGCGGCCAATATCGTCCATGCCAGAGTCAACTTGGGCATGCGAAACCCGGTGCTATTGGAATTCACTTGGTTATTCATTGATAATCTGGTTAAACTCCGTTTGCTTTGGCGGTAGCTCTTCTTCAGCAGGTTTCCAAACTCACTGTCAAGGAAGTGGGCAGGACGACCGAATTCCAGCCGATATAGGCGTAAAACCTATACAAATCTGTTTCAAAATGTGAAGCAACGCCTTTAAATCTGAAAAACGAATTTTACGATCGCGAGTCGCTGCTAGAATAGGGGGTGGGTCGTTAAGTTCATTTCGTACCTGCGGAATGACATGCATGATATATTTTGAGGGATAGGATGTTAAAAACTCACTTTGCTGCTGCACTGGCCATCTTTGGAATACTGCTTAGCGGAAACGTCAACGGACAGACGATAATCGATGCCTCTATGGACTCGGGTTACTTTGCAGCCGGTTTCGACATGGGAGTGCCTTCGGTTACGGTCAACAATTTTGGCGGACATACCCACCTGCCTACGGGCAGAGCGAACTCGGATCGCGTCAACCGTTCTATATTTCAGTTTGATATTCTGGGCAATATTCCCTCAGGCTCCACTGTGATGGATGCCACGTTTGAGTTCGAGGTAACACAACAAGGCGGGTATCAAGGAACGAGTGCGGCTAACTTTGACCTGCATCGAGTAACGACTGCCTGGGACGAGGGAACTGGAACTGGAAACATTGGTCAGGCAACCGGCGATGGTGTGACTTGGGCCAACGCAACTGCGACAGTCGAATGGAACACTCTCGGTGGCGATTTCGATTCGCCCCCTCTTGGATCAGTCTTAGTATCCGGTCCAAATGGAAATGCTGGCGAAGCACCTATTTTGTATCAAATCAATTCCGCCGCATTGGTGTCGTACGTTCAGGATGTCGTAGACGGTACGGCTGTCGACAACGGTTTGCTGCTCAAAACAGCTACAGAAGCTATTTTGGGTTCAGCGTCACGAGTGACTTCTATTGAAGGCGGCACTCCCGCAAGACTAACCGTCACTTTGGGTGGAGTCATTCTTGGTGATGTGAACATGGATGGAACAGTCAACCTTCTGGATGTTGCACCGTTCGTTGATCTCATTTCAAGAGGTATTTTTCAGGCCGAAGCAGATATCAATCAAGACGGAGTCGTCACTTTGCTTGACGTTCAACCTTTCGTAACGATCCTGCAAGGTGGCTAAGACAATCGCCTGCCCCGGCAATCTAAATTAAACAAACAACCGGCTCGATCTTGCTTTCGTGCCGGTTTTTTTATGCGCGTGATTCGACCGCGCGTGATCCGAACAATTGGACAAACCTATAACAACCAGCATCACAATGCCTTTCCAAGTCGAAATCAGGAACGGCGCCTCGGAGTAAGTTCCCTGCTTCATTCGTTGTGGCAATGACTAAGTTGAATGGTGGTGCACTACAGCTGACGAACCTCGGCACCCCGCTCGAAGAACTCAATCTTTTTCCGTTTCCGCAATTCAATCGCAAAAAAAATAGAATTCTTTAGTTTTCTAACTTGACATGGCTACAAAGTGTCGCCATCTTGGTGGCTACTGATTGTAGCCATTGCTTGGAGTTTGGAAGATGAAGCGGCGAAAAAAGAAAGACCATGAATTGCCTGAGCTGTCCCCCGCACAGCAGGAGATCATGGAAATCGTGTGGAAGAAAGGGGAAGTTTCCGCCAGCCAGGTCCGTGAGGAATTGTCAGCCAGAAAACAGGTTGCCAAGAACACGGTTCGTACTCTGCTTGAGCGAATGGAAGAAAAGGGATGGGTTGTGCATCGTGAACAAGGGCGCACGTTCTTGTATTCAGCGGCTCAGCCTCAGGAAGCTTCCATTGCTGCGAAGGTTCTAAATCTGGTCGACAAGGCCTGTGGTGGATCTCCAGAGATGCTCGTAAGCACTTTGCTCGACAATCGCGAACTATCCGAGGACGAGCTGAGCAGGATTAGAAAACTTTTAAACAAAGCCGCGCGGAAGAGAAATAAGTAATAAAGCGGAGAACTCAAATTTCAACTAAATCAATTCTGAAGTAGGTGTAGTCTGATGGCGTTTTTTGAAAAATTCGTTTTGGTTTCCGGGTTAACATTGGTCGCAGTCACGCTCGTTTGTGCGGTGGGAATTATTGCGACGGCGGCAATGCGTGGACGTGCCGCAGCTCAGCATCGTGTGTTGGTGGCGGTGTTGGTGGCTGTTTTGCTTTCGCCAATTATCGCTACTGGCCTTTCTGTTGCTGGGGTCAGTTTGGTTAGACTGTCCGTGTTGTCAAATGTTGAGCCCTCGCTAAATCAGCCAGATTCCAATTTGAATAACAGGTCGGTCAAACTTAAAGACTCGCCCCCGATCAGTTCAACCGCTTTGAAAGCCGCGGTTGCTAAGGCTCCAGCTGAGAAAGTTGTCGCAGCTCAGGCAGGCGAGAATTTGTTGCCAACAGCAGACGATGACTCGCAGAGTGCGATACCTGGTGTTTGGGCTCGAACCAAAATCGCAGTTGCAAATACAAGCGTGGTCGGCGCATTGATTGCATTTTGGTTTGCGATCTCAGGCGTAATGTTCGTGCGATTATGTCGCCGGATTCTGGTCACAAGGCGTATGTTGGCTTTGGCCGCGCCGGTGTCAAACGAAGATTTGGTTCAGCTTTTTCGAAAAACCGCAAAGCAACTTCAGCAACCAAATTTGCCAAGGTTTCTGGTCTCATCAGAAGTGCAGACGCCAATCGCAGCTGGGATATTGTGTCCAGCGGTTGTTGTGCCGAGTTCGCTTTTCCAGCAACTAAAAGAAGAAGAGATAACCGATGTGTTGACGCATGAACTTGCCCACGTAGCCAGACGAGATTCCCTTGTGTTGTTGCTTCAATCGTTGGCCTTGAGTTTGTTTTGGCCAGTGCCGCTTTTGCATGTCTGTAATCGTTGGCTCAATAGCGTAAGAGAGGATGTGTGCGACAACTTCGTATTGGCAATTCGAGAAGCCGTTGTATACGGCGAGACCCTTTTGAAGGTCGCAAGTTTATCG
>CAZXLW010000101.1:0-15835 GCA_964641465.1 uncultured Pirellulaceae bacterium
TCGCTTTGCCGACGACGAAAAAACTCTTCGCCCAACTTTTCGATTTTGTGTAAGTCAGCCATACCTGAGGATGCAAGCGAAGATTCTCGCTCCAAGATTTCCCAAAAGAGTGGCAAGAATGTTGCCAAAAGCCGCCAAGCCTAATGTCCCTTAACCATCTTAGTCGGATGCCAGGGAGAGGCCAATGCAGTTGCGGCAAGGACTCTATTTTCTCAATGCAGCATGCTCAGTCACGCCTGCGGCCTGGTCAGCTTGGTAATAAAGTGCCGACTTAAAACACTGCTCGTCGTGGTAGCCGACAGCAGGTGTTGAATGACGTACGGGAAAGAATCCATATAAGTCCAAGGTTTGGTTTGGGTTGTTTGTTTTAATAAACACAGAGGCACTGAGGACATGGAGAAATCTGTTGTCTGTGATCTGAGAGGGGCCAATGCTCAACTGAACATGGTTAAAATATTGTGACACCACAGTAGAAAATAGCAGTGAACACAAACCGTAGCCTAAATTCGAGAGACATTAGCCTACTCGCCGCAAAGCCGACTTGCGTGTAGTGGCGAAGCCGGGCTTGCGCGTAGTGAAAACTAATTGCTCAACAGGTCAACAAAAGGGCCGACATCGAGTAAATCTACTACTCCGTCATCGTTGATGTCTCCCTTTGCTTCAAAATCTCCAGAAGTAATCAATGCTACGAATGGGGCAACATCCAACAAGTCAACGTTGCCATCGCAATTTACGTCACCGAGTAAACCGCCGGTAGTCTTGACAAAAGCAGCTCCGCTGTACGCACCCATATTAAGATTGCCAGGTATTTCATGCGATATATATAGTTGAATCTCACCATCGGCGTTGGCAGTCGCAGGCTCCGGAAGTAGAACGGCGCGTGCGGTGTAAATGCTGCCTAGTGGAGTTTCAATCAATTCGATTCCGCCTTCGTCAGCAACATCGTCTCTAGCGGGAAGCTGAAACGTGGGGTTTTCCGTGAACCCTGCGAACAAAGGTGGTTGCGATGAGACGAAGATCACATACTGCCAAATGAGGTACACGGTGTATTGTCCGTTAGGTTCCAAACCTGGCCCAGAAAAAGTACTGACAATATTGGAATCTCCTGGATTGCCAATTTGAAATCCTCCGTTGGGGTCATCGTTCCCTTCGAAAATTCCGCCCGTTAACATGCCGTCATCGTTAAATGAACCTGGTCCTCCTGATATGTCGAGCCAATCGACGTTACCACCGTCCGCAAAAAAATTACCGTCCACGGTTACCGTATTGCCGTCTGCATCATCAACAGCGGCAAAATAGGTGCCAGGAATTTGTGCAGATAATGTCCCAGTCGTCATCAGTACGATGTAAATGAGCCCAGCAACGTTCAAGCTATTCTTCATTTTTTAAATCCCCGTTGGTCCAAGAGGTCAAGCGGTTGTGTATATATTTTCACAGGTTACCACAATCTCGAATTGAATCAAAACATTTTTGTGCGCATTTTGGTTGTCGAAACCGGTGCCACCGGGCAGGGGCAGCGGGCGATCGAAACAGGCGTTCGTTACCGTTGCGAATAGACTTTTTCTTGGGGAGTAAATGTTGACGATGGCTTGTGGTAGTGGTTGGCTTGGTGTTTCTTTTTTGCCGATTCGCATCCCAGCGATCGTGTGACGCGGTGGCTGCTTCAAGCATCTACCAAAGCTCTACCCGCGCGATAACGAAGCATCACGCCAGTGCGAACCAGAACCTTGTTGTTGCAGCTGGTTCTCTATTGGCTTCGCGGCTTGGAAACTCATTTTGACCCGACTATCACCTTGCCGCTGATCTAGTTGCCAATGCCGGGAAAATGAACCGTGAACCGCTACGCTACAGCGATTGCCAGTCGACGACTTCTTGGCTGCAGATCGGGTGCTCAAATTCCTTGTACGAAGGAATCATGCAGACGGTAAGTGTGCGATGTTTCAACTCTGATTCAAGCTCTGGATTTGCTTCGAGCAGATTCCATAGCTCGCTGGCAGCTTCGTCGATGTTGCGAAGCAATGTTCCGTCGTTGACTTCTGATAGCGGCAACGCTGCGTAGGTTGTCGTATCGTTGTCAGGAACGATGTAGAACAAAACTCCGTATTGCATGATGGGCTCGCCCCGCAAAAATCTTGTGTGCAATGGCAGTGAGGCCGGCCTGAAAATGAATTCTTTCAGGCGGGATAAGAACGAACGTTTTCCTGGCTCCAGCGATGTCGGCGGTCGGTATGGATTTTCGGATTGTTCCATGCTTGATTTTTGTCTTGCGACTCATTGTGGAGCATGCGTCGAATGATGTTGGGAATTTGATTTTACGAATAATGTGCTTGATTTAAACCGTTTTCCAATCCCGAAGACTCGGCCGCCGCGCAACGTGCAGTTGCTGTAAATGCAGTGGCAAATGCACCTCACTGGTTGAGCGGCCGTGCTGACCCTGCGCGTCGGCCCTGAGCCGATCTGGTTGTGACCGGAAATAACCGGATAATCAAAGTCTGGCGGTTTTGATTGTGAGCTGAACTCTTCGGTCAGCGAAGTGTCTTGTTGGGTGTGGTGTCACGCAGGTAAATCGCTTTTTGCGGTTATTCAGATGGTGAATCACTTTAAAATGCTCATGCCCTGCCCGTTTTTTGGTTAGGTTGACACCCCATTTTTCGATTACTAATATTTGAGGTCTAAAGGACGTCCAAATTGATCGAGGACGTGATGCAGGGAATTTACAGGAGAAATTAATGACTCACGTTGTCACCAAACCTTGTGATGGTTGTCGCTACACTGACTGCGTTGTGGTCTGCCCGGTTGAGTGTTTCTATGAAGGCGAGACGATGCTTTACATTCACCCCGATGAATGTATCGACTGCGAAGCCTGTGTTCCCGAATGCCCGGTAGAAGCGATCTACCATGAAGACGATGTTCCGGATGATATGAAAGAGTTTATCCAAATCAATGCTGACAAGAGCGAAGAAGGCGAAAATATCACCGAACGCCAAGAGCCATTGAAAAAGGACGATTAGTCGATCCGACCGATCGACCGATTGGGAGTGGAAGTCTGATCGCTTGAAAATTCAGACGAACGAAGACATTGCTGCCGCGCATGGTAAATACGCGGCAGCTTTTTTTGTGCCGTTCGAAATGCTGTAGTGCTGTTACTTTTAAGCTGCCACTCCGGTGTGCAGAGCCCCGCAATGGCTGTCAGAATCGCCGCCAACGCCGCCATTCGCGGCAGTTGTTGTTTTTTTTTGCTGCGTTATCGAGAATGTATGTCGGTGCTGGCATACCGGCAAACTGCTGCGATGGCCTGCCAGGTGAAATCAAGCCTATTGAGATTGACCTGTAGATTGGCTGTTTGCTATCGTCTCGAAATGTGCTATCGCCCGACCGCGGGGTCGTGGTGTTGCCTTGTTTTCGAATCGCGAACTTACTGAATATTATGGCAGCTACAGCGCTCAACGAAGCCAAGAGAAAAACAAATAAGCCGCAGAATTTTTCCGTTCGCGGCGTTCCGATTATCGTCTACCAGATGGGCAAGGTTGGCTCGAGTACGATTCTGGGCGGGCTGAGAAAACGAAAACTCGACCGTTCCGTGCACCACATTCACGTGCTGTCGGACGATAAGATCAACCAATCTATCGAGGCGATTTCTGGTTCCGGCCGCCGGTTTCCAGAACAGCTGCAGCACAGCAAAGAAATTCGCGGCTACCTCGACCGAACTCAAGACTCACCAATCGACGTGATTACTGCAGTCCGCGAGCCGGTGTCGCAATTGATGTCGTCGTTGTTTCAGAACATTCACGAACAGCAGCCGCATTTGATCGATGACGATGGCCAATGGCTTGAAATGGAAATTGAACAATTTGTTCGAGAGCGAATTGAAGGGTATTCCCCGCAGCGAGAATGGAACTGCAACTGGTTTGACGTCGATTTCTGCCCGGCGCTGGGGATCGACGTGTATGAGTCTTCGTTTGATCAAGCAAACGGATTCGCGACGATTGAAAAAGATGATTGTCGGATTCTGATGCTGCAACTGGAGAACAGTGATGAATGGGCGAGCAGAATAACTCAGTTTCTTGGATTGGAAAGTCCGCTTGAGTTGGTCAATCTTAACGTGGCGACGGGCAAGGATTACAAGGCGACTTACCAGGCGATCAAGAAGCGAATCAAATTCCCGATCGCATTGTTGGACAAAATTTACGGTACGAAATTTTGTCAGCATTTCTATTCGCCCGAAATGATCAGCGAATTCAAACAACGTTGGTGCTGCGAGTAAGACAGGATTCAGGAATCGTCGCTAGTGGTCTGGCAGGTCTGAATAGACAGACAGATGCCATGTTACGCGAATCTTGATCACGCTCATGCTGTGCGTGAGCACGCCAAAACCAAGGGCAAAACAAACTGCTCTGTCAGCTTAGACGTCCATCGTCATTCCACTGCCGGACAAGAAGGCTCGCCAAATGTGATACTTCGGGTTGTCGAGCTTAACGGATAGCATAGGGTTCTGACGCGGTCGCACTGGCTTGCGGATTAATTTCATCCCAGCCTTGCGTGGCAGCGAATCCCCTTTGCGGCTGTTGCATTTTAGACAACAACAAACGACGTTCTCCCAGGTGGTTGTACCACCGCGACTCTTGGGGACTACGTGATCGAAACTCAACTGGCTGAGCGAGAACACTTTTCCACAGTACTGACAAGTATTACTGTCGCGGGCGAACAGATTGCGACGGTTGAATCGCAAAGTCAGTTTGGGAACTTTGTCGTAGAAATACAGCCGAACAACGCGCGGCACGAGCAAGGAAAAATTGACGCTGCGAATCCACTCCATGTCTTCAGACTGAGTGTCTGGGTCGGCTAAACGGTACTCGCTGATCTCCATCCACGTGGGGAAGTCGTAATTCAAATACTGTCCATCTTCAATATTGATGACTTCAGCGAGATCTCGGTAGAGCAACACAAGCGACCGTCTCACGGAGACGACGTGGACTGGCATGTAGAATCGGTTCAGAACGAGAACACTGCCATTCAGGGCCGAGCTGTGTTGATTGGTCTCCATTCAACTTTCCATTGCAGGCGACTCCTCGCCTTGGTCGCGATTGAGACAAATACCGAAGCTGGTCCATGACACTTTTCGCAATCGGCATTACTCACTGAATCCATAGTATCACAAAAGCAGGAATTTCCAAATTCGCGCACAGCTGCGACCATGTGTTTATCGTGAAGTTTGGGTGAACGTTAGTCAATTCGAGTGGAATTTGTATGTTGGTTATCGCTGCAACCGACCCGCTGACTCTTTCTGGCAGAGTCAAGCAAAAAAGAGAACTTGGACACTTAATTGATGAATTTATCCGGCAATGCATCTCACACGAAATTGCAAACTAATTTTTGATTTTGCTTGCCTGTGAAAACAGTTTGTCGTTACTATTAGTTGACCTCTGAGTCCCCAACTCACCTTCATTTGGAATTAAAGATGATCCACTATTCATGCGATCGTTGCGGCAAAAAAATAGATCCCGAACTTGAGATGCGCTACATAGTGCGAATCGAAGTTCAGGCATCATGCGAGATGCCTGGCTGTGAAGAAGATGGAGATCACTTGCTGGAACTCGAAGAGATTCTGGAAAGGCTCGAAGACGCTGAGAGTGATTCGATTAGCGAAGAGGTCTATCATCGCCGCAAGCATGACTTGTGTAGTTGTTGCTATCACGAGTACAAGCGGAACCCACTCGCAATGGAACCGCAAATTCCTATCGGTTTCAGTGACAACTAACGTCGCAAGCAGTCAATTTGGCTCGCAAGCAGAGTGAAGTTCGCAAACAGAAATTCGCGAGCCGGAAAATCTACCTGGGAAGTCAGCTCTTTAAACCAGGCTCTCAGCCCAATGGCACTGACTTTAACCCCGAATGGGGTGACAGGCTGTAGCCCATGGCGTCAGCCATGGGGAGTTGACCAGTTCGTGGTTGGGGAAGGCAATGCGAACGATTCCATTCAAGTTTGATGGTTGAATGTGTTGTTCGACACGTTGGTTGCCCGTTTTCAAGCAAGTGATAAAATCGCACCTTCGATTTTGAACATGTAATGAGTCTGATATGAAACTTGCAGTACTGGGCGGCGACGGAACTGGCCCTGAAGTAACCGATGAAGCCTTGAAAGTTCTGGACGCCGTTTCCAAGGCAGAAGGATTCGAATACTCGCTTGAGCACCTCGATTGGGGCTCCGAGCGTTATATGAAAACCGGCGAAATTATCCCCGAAGGCGGCATCGAGCAGCTGAAAGGATTTGATGCGATATTTCTGGGAGCTGTCGGACACCCGGACGTAACTCCAGGTGTTGTCGAAAAGGGATTGCTCCTGACGCTTCGATTTCAATTGGACCAGTATATTAACTTACGACCGGTCAAACTGTATCCAGGTGTCGAATCTCCGCTGGCTGGCAAGACTCCGGAAGACATCGACTTCGTTGTCGTGCGCGAGAACACGGAAGACCTGTACGCCGGCATCGGCGGTTTCTTGAAGAAAGGAACGCCTGACGAAGTCGCCACTCAAACGGCTATCTATTCTCGCAAAGGCTGCGAGCGCTGGCTGCGGTGGGCGTTTGAATACACGCGGACACGCAACAACCCGAAAGGGAAACGGCTGACACTGGTTGCCAAGACCAACGTGCTGACGTTCGGCCATGATCTGGTAAACCGGACGTTCCGGGAAGTCGCCGAAGATTATCCGGACGTCGAAGCGGATTACAACCATGTCGACGCCTGTTGCATGTGGATGGTCAAGAATCCAGAGTACTACGATGTCATTGCGACGACCAATATGTTTGGCGACATCATTACGGACTTAGGTGCGATGATTCAGGGAGGCATGGGAGTCGCTGCTGGCGGCAACATCAATCCTGACGAAGGCGGTACCAGCATGTACGAGCCGATGGGCGGAAGCGCGCCGAAGTATACGGGGCAAGGCGTGATTAATCCGATCGCTGCGATCGGTGCGATGGCGATGTTACTGGAGCACACCGGTCAACCGACGGCAGGTGCGAAAGTGATGAACGCGATCCAAACGGTGACGGGTACGAAAATGAAAAGCCAGAACGCCCGCAAGATGGGACACTCAACGCAGGAAGTGGGCGATCTGGTGTGTGAAGCTTTGTGATGAGGCTTCCTTCGGGGCAAAAGTTTCAAAAGCTTAGCGGCTCAATTCGATAAGATCCCGTCGAGCTTGTACGAACTCGTAGGCGACGGACGAGATTTTCCGTGGCAGTTTGGATTCGTACCGTTTGATCGCTAGATCCGATCCGCTTTGGATCAAATGGTGCATCCATAAGGAATCCGCCTGTTGGTCTGGCTTGTCGAACCAGCGGAAGATGTTTGTCGAATTCGGTTTGCTGGATTCTGCCAGGTGCAGACTCCAGCCCTTCCGCAACCGTTGTTCCGAATTAGCAAACAGCTGAGCGGCTTGCCGGGCACGCAAGTCGCCTTCGAGGAACGCAGGTAACACGAAGATCCGGGCGAATTCGACGTCCTCCCGGAACAGGCCGAGCTTTTTGCTCTCCTGCCCGCTGACAGTCATGGTGACTTGCAACAATCCGCCAGACCAACTTATCGGAACGCGGTACGCTAACACGACTTCACGGCCTCCTTCCAGTGTCTCTGTCCTGGTAGGCTTGAACAGAAAATAGGCACCCGTTCCACGCTGCACCGGACCGCTACCGATCACCAGCTCGTGTTCAGGGATCTCGTTAAATTTGCGGGTCTCCGATTTTTTCTTGTTCAGGTTGCCGTTCAATGAAGGGCTGACGAACTCCAGGTAACTGCTGGAGACGCGGCTATCCAGGGATGCATTGGTTTCCGTTTTCCTTTCGACAGAAACCGGACCGTCGTAACGTGACTTCAATAGTGTCGACGGTCCGTAGCTCACCAATGGATAGGCAACCCGGTTCCAACCGATTTCCGTCCGCAGCGAATCGACGGCTAGATGATTGTCGAGAACCGTCATCGAGATCGGGACTCGAAACTCGATGACTTTCTGATCAGACTGTAGTTCAACCAGCCGCGCGGCGGTAATAGCTGGACAATCGAAATGGACGGGCTGGGCAGACAGCCCGCCACCAAGGAATGTGGTAACCAGAAATTTGGCGACGAAGGTAACAATAAACGGAATAGTAAAACTGGTAGGTCGAAGCATTCGGGCACTCCCAACGAATGACGGGTCCGGGCGACTGATCTCCTCCATTTCGATCAATCATTCCGCAGTCGAAACTCCGTCGTGGAGCACGGCATAGAATCTTGCCAGTTGGATTACGGCGGAAAGCTGAGTCGGTTCATTGATAAGGAAAAATTCCGGAGTGCTATCACTCGCCTGTTCCGATTGGGTAAGCTTTGACCGAGATTGATTGGTCTGGGGCGGAGGTATAAAGTGTTTCGGAGCCCGGGAGCCTTCACACGCCTGCTCCGGCGACACTCCATGAACAGGCGCAAAACCTGATTCCGTAACAATGATTCAATCGCCATTCGGAAAGCTATCGAGGAACGCAAAATACATCAGCGACAGCCTGCGCTGGCAGCTTTTCGGAAGCGATTCGCAATCGGTTTACTTCTACACAATACATAAATGTGCCAGTGCGTTGTTCGCCGGGTATGTATTACCGAACGCTCTGGGGCTAAAGCACGTACACTATGCCAGAAAGATTTATCGCGGTCGGCAGGCGTCGGAATTGCGGTTCGAACCGACTGGTCATGTCTACGGTCCGATTCGAGTTTCCGCCGATCGCCAGTCGCCAGTCTACGATCGTTTTGTGAAGCACGTTGTCGAACCTGAATTCATCGCTGACAAGAAAGCAGTGTTCCTCGTCCGTGACCCGAGAGACATTCTGGTATCGGCGTACTATTCATTTGGGTTTAATCACAAGCTTGGTCAGGGAACAGAGCGAAAGCGTGAGATGCTGGCGGCCCGCAGTCAACTGCGCGACCTGACCGTTGACCAATATGCACTCGCCAATGCCGAGTTCTTTCGTTCGAGTTTCGACCGGATTGCTGCGCTCAATCAATCCTGCGAACAAAGCGTGATCCTGAAGTATGAAGAGTTGATTGATGACTTCGAAGGCTTCATCAAAAAATTGGAGCCGTATATACAACTCAAACCATCCGTCATCCGTCATCTCCACAACGTGTCTCGCCCCAAGCAAAAACCGCAACATGCTCATCGCCGTTCGGGGCAGCCGAGTGACTTTAGAAGCCAGCTTGAGCCAGAAACAATCAAAGCAGTTAACTTGGCTTTGGGAAAGGTCTTAGCTGATTTTGGATTTGAGCCAGCGTACCGTTCGGTAGCCTGAAGCCTGTAATAACTTCCACCTCCATGTCGTTCTTCACATCGATTGGGCCTGACGGCGAAATGGATTGTTTACCGGAATCGCATTTGACTAGAAGCGGTTTCAAAACCGATTTTACGAAAGTAGCGCGACTCTCCGAGTCGTAAACATCGTGATGAAACGACTCGGAGAGCCGTGCTACTATGGTTTTGAAAAGCCTTCTAGCCGTCATTCACTGAATCGCGATTTATCAAGCCACACCGATCATCGCCAGGATCTTGAAAATCTGGCGGCGGTGAATGCGTTGGTGGGCAGCTGCGAGGCAGTGCCAGCCATGCCCATCGAGTCGCCCGAACCAGGGATGAGCAAACGTCAGCGAAGTCCGCAGTGGTTGGTGCGATGTGACAAAGGACCAATAACGCTGCGCCGAGTCGCGAAAATCATCTATCGCCTCCGCACCGACGTCTGGGTGCGGCTTGAAGTCTTCCAAGCGAATGACCTGGAACGGTTGGCTGTTGTTGCGAAGTGACCTGATCGTTTCGGTGATGATTCTGTTGACTTGTGCAAGATGATCCAGCACCATCAACGCCGACCAGTTGCGACTGGAATGCTCGATCCCTTGCAGACGTGGGACAAGGATTTCTTGTGAGAGAACTCCCAGATCCTGTTCATCCATGATCTGACAGATGTCAGCTGCCGACTGTTGGAAATCAGCCAGGATAGCTTTGTCCGATCGAAACGCGCTACCGAACTTAAGGAACGCGTTCAGGTAGAACTTCTCGAAGGGCGGCAGGCCGGCTGGGTTGAAGTCGTCGATTTGAGTCATCCTGGAGAGTTTTTACGCAAAACCGAAAACTGCCATCTTTGCGAGAAATCTAGATGCAAGCTACGTGCGAAGAACTTAGTTGGTGATAATAGAACAAATCGGCGTTCAAATCAATTTGGAAGGGCCCAATGAACACATTGCCTCTACCTCAGAAAAATCTCTGATAGCCGAATCGGCGTCGATGTTTTCGACCGGTTTGTTACCCGGGCGGATGCTCAAGATGACTTGCATCCCTGCGGACCTTGCAGCGTCGAGTTCCGCTGGGACGTCACTGATAAAGATAATTTCGGATGGGGGCAGGCCTATATCGTCCGCGATGGCAACGTAGCTTGCGGACTCTTTCTTGGAGCCGATGGTGGTGTCGTAATGACCGGAAATGAGCGGCAGCAAATTGCCGGCAACGCAGTGGCCAAAGAACAGTTTTTGCGCGGCGATGCTACCGGACGAGTAAATTCGAATCTCGATTCCATCCGCA
This sequence comes from uncultured Pirellulaceae bacterium, assembly GCA_964641465.1. Classification (GTDB taxonomy): domain Bacteria; phylum Planctomycetota; class Planctomycetia; order Pirellulales; family Pirellulaceae; genus Mariniblastus. The sequence continues at coordinate 10,593 of CAZXLW010000101.1, forward strand.
TGCCACTTCCGCATGCAGTCGGCGACGTCGTCGAAAAGATGGGCTGTCATCTGTCCCGATTCGAAGCCGTCTTTCCAGATCATCCCTTGCAGTTGCTTCAGACCTGTCGCTTTGACGTCATCGTCCATCAGTTTCGTGACGGCGGTAGCAACTTGTTGTTGAGCGGTCGGCCCGTCGGCGTCCAGCCATTCATCTACTGAGTCTTTGCCAATGTCGTTCGCGAGCAGCGGGAGGCATCCCTGAACCGAATCGGAGTTCCAGTTGTTGGCCAGGAATGGTGCCAGATTTTCGCGGACGTAAGGAAACATCACGTCATAGACAAAGCTGATCGAAGACGTTGTGCCTTCGACGTCGAGCAGAATGCACTTGGGACTGGGCGTGAGATTGGACATGATCGCGTTCTTGGAGAGTGGGGCAAAAGCCAGGCATCTGACGAGATGAACGCGGCGGGAAATGTTGCACCGATGCAACACGGTTAACGCCGCTACGCACTCGTGTTGCGTCGTTAGAGTTTCACAACCGGATCGAAATCGCCGCCCTGGTTGCCTTCGACGTAATTTGGTCCCATGCAAAGTGGCTGGAACTCTTCGTGAACGCCATCCTCGTTGTAGTGCGGGGCCCAGCCGGTCATGTCTTCGAACAGTCGGATGCAGCGGATTTTCTTTTCGCCGCACAAGTTGAACCAGTGACGAGTCCCATTGGGAACGCTGATTAAGTCGCCAGTCGAAACAGTGATACTGAAGACCGGGCCGTTTTCAGGATTGATGTGAAACAATCCGCTGCCTTCGACAGTAAACCGAACTTCGTCTTCGGTGTGATAATGTTCTTTGTCGAACTTGGCCAACATCTCGTCCAGCCCAGGAGTTTCCGGTTTAACGTTGATCACGTCGGCGGTCACAAAACCGCCGGCAGCTTTCAGTCGTTCGATCTCAGGTTTGTACTCGGACAAGATCTCTTCATCTGTCGCGTTGTCAGCCAGCCGACCAGCCACGTCCCATTTTTCATACTGAATTCCAAACGGCTGCAGGAATTCTGCAACTGCTTTAGGGTCACTGATCGATTGATCGGTTTCGGGTACGTGGACGGTTGCCATGATCATTCTCCTTAAAACGTTTCGCGATCTGCGAGATTCCGCGCGCTGATTGAGAGAGCCAATGTCTCCCGCTTATTCTGCTGGCCAGATTTTATCAGCTTGGCGTTGAAATGAGCAGACGCTTTCAGCCAGAGAAGTTCGATTTTCTGCCCATGACTTCGAATAAAAACTCAAATACTTCGATATGCCGGCGAGCCGAAAATACGTCTTTGCCCCAAGTGTACAAACCATGATTGCGGATCAGGAACCCATGCGAAATCGCTTCCGGCCGATCCCGCAACATCGAGCGAACTTGCTCTGCCAACGCAGGGATGTCTTGCGTGTTGTCAAAGACAGGCACTTGGACGGTTGATTCGTGTGTGGTAATTCCTTCGAGCCCCTTGAGCATTTCGAAACCAGTGATCGAAACGGAATCTTTTGAGAAATTGTCATTGACGTGATCCGACCACAAAGTCCCCCACACGCTGTGCGTGTGCAGGATCGAACCGACGTCAGGTAGTTCAGCCAAAATGACATGCAGCATGGTTTCGGCTGATGATTTTGGCTGCCCAGCCGTCGTTGCCTGCCCAGTACCATCAATGCGAACAAAATCATCCCGGTTCAACGCGCCTTTGTCTTTACCGCTGGCGGTTACGATTAGCTCGACCGGATCCTGGTTGATGACGACACTGTAATTGCTGCTGGTGCCAACCGACCATCCACGCGAATGAAACAGCTTACCGCAAGCTCGCAACTGGTCGATTTCAGATTCGAAGCCCGCGAGCGGATGATCAGAGCCAAAGTCAATTTCGGTTTCGGGTACCAATAAACTCATTAGCTATGCATCCTCGGTAGCGGATCGCCACGATCAATGATCTCAGTTTCGATCGCGGAAAGTTCTTCCAAACGCAATCGCACCGTTTCCTCATCGCCAAAATGTTTGGCCATTCGAACGTAAGTCGTGTGGTGGCGAGCTTCCGATTCGAACAGGCTGGCGTAAAATTCCGCCAGCTCTTTGTCTTGAACGTATTCGGCGAGCATATGGAACCGTTCGCAGGATCTCGCCTCAATCAAGCTGGCAACCAACAGGCGGTCGATCGCTTTTTCCGGTTCATTCTTGCGGACCAGATCGTTCAACTGCCGGCCATAAGTCCCGGGCTTCAGCCGGCGGAACTCGATCCCTCGCTCCTTCAGCAAGTCGAGGACCATCACAAAATGCTCCAGCTCTTCGTTTACGATCTCTGAAAGCTCCCGGCAAAGCTCCTGATTGTCGACATACGCGAAAATCAAATTCATCGCGCAGCCCGCTGCCTTCTTTTCACAGTGCGCGTGATCAATCAAAATCTCGTCGAGGTCAGTATCGACCAGTTTGAGCCAACGTTGGGCTGACTTAGATTGTAAATTCAACATAATTGTGCTTACTTTGACGGTGCGATTGCGTCCAATAGCACGAGTATACGAATCCGGCATCAAAATGCGACGCCCGAGTCTTGAGGTGTAAATGATTTTTGGCAAGAAACAAAACTGGGAAGACCAGTACGACGAGGACTACGTCGCCCGGTCGGACCGTCGCGAGCGGCTGCAGGGCTCGACTCTCTGGATTCACCTGGCGGCACTGGCGTTGGGTGGGGCATTACTGGTTGCTGTGACTGGCTTCGTCGGAGGGCAGACGATGTTTGAGAAAACGGCGACCGAGCTGGCTTCACCGGTCGGAATCACCTGGCTGTTGTTGACGGTGATGATTTATTTCTCGCTGTTGTTTCGCAATGGTTGGTTTGCGATGCTGGCAATCGCAGGGTGGCTGGTGTTAACCGTGTTCGGGAACGCTATTGTGACGAACCAGCTGACATTGACGTTGGAGCGTCCGCACCTGGCGACAGACATCGCGGCCCTCGAGAAAATGGATGTCGTATTCTTATTAGGAGGCGGCACGTCAACCAATCTGCAAGGCCGCGCGCAATCCGGCAGCAATGGTGACCGAGTCGTGACCGCCGCCCGGCTTTATCATAATGGTAAGGTAGACCTGATCGTTTGCACCGGGCAGCAGACGTTTCGCACGGACGAAGCGGACCTGCATCCCAATGAAGAGGCCCGCCGGTTGCTGGTCGATTTGCAAGTTCCCGAAAATTCGGTAGTGAAGATGAAGGGCCACAATACTTCACAGGAAATGGAATTGGCGGCGAAATTTCTGGAACAACAAGGAATGATAAACGCGAAAGTCGGAGTCGTCACTTCAGCGACGCATCTGAATCGGGCCAGTCGACTGGCGGCCGACAACGGCTTTCAACCGACATTGATTCCATCCGATTTTCGCTCACATCATTTCACAACGGGCCCCAACCTGTTGATTCCTTCGGCCGAAGGGCTGTCGCAATCAGCCAAGGTCGTTAAAGAGTTGTTGGCCGGATTGATCGGTCGATAGTCATTGGAACAAATTGTTGGCGCGTCGTTGGAAATGTCCGTGAACTGAATACATGCTCGTTCTCGCCGTTGAGTTGCGAGTCTGGTTCAACCTCGCCAATCGTGGTTCTGCCATTGAGAGTGTCGGCACCAACGCAGCTTCTCAATTGATTGGTCAGGAAATGACGACTCGATCTTCCTGCCCACACAGCAATCCTTCCTGAAAACTCAGCCGTGTTGTCACTGTGGCAGTTCTGTTTTCGCCGCCCTCGCAGTCAAAAAGACTCCACTTGGTGTCTTGCCAAACCACGATATCCGCCTCGCTTTCAAAAAATCTGTATTGCGTGCATTGCGTTTTACCGTTGGTCGGCGTTGAGGTTCGAAAGTGATGGAAGAATTTCTGGAAGTAGCAGCGTAATCCGTCGACGCCTGCATATTCTCGATCAATATCAACGATTCGCTGATTAATGATTACTGTTAGCACGAAAGCATCTGAAAGGAAATGTTCGCATTGCGAAATCGCGTCAGATTGAAAATTTGACAGGGTGAGAAAATAGTTTTCCGCCAATGCCAGAGAATCCAGTATCAGGTCGGTCGGTTTCAATTCCCTTTGCTTTGTGCTGAGTGCTTGAGCAAGTACTTCAATCGCACCTGCCGACAGCACTTTGCCTGCTTCAGCTTTGCCAATCAGCCGTACCGAATAACCTGACAATTGCGCCAACTCTGCCTGGGTCAGACCCCGTTTTTGTCTGATCAGACGCACTAGTCTTCCGTTACAGTTGTACGAACACTTGTTGGACACCGAGTATCGGCCCATGTTCCAAATTCCCAAAGATTTCGTGTTGTTCCTGCCTTCAAGGCACACACACACACAGAATCGAATTTTGTGGGCCATTCCCGCCAAGTCACGGCCTTCAGACGATTGTTTTTTGGGGCCGCTCCCGCCGAGTCATGGCCCTCACATAATTAATTATCGTAATTGATGTGGCAAACCCATCACACCCACCACACCGTTGTGCAAAGAAACAAGATTTTCTGTGTTAGATGTTAAACATCGTGCATCGAAACCACAATCCTCACATAACAACGGTTTCCAACAAAACAGTGGACTATTTGTGGCATGAGGTTGTGACGTTTTTTTGAAACGATACGTAAAAATCCAACGAAAGTGGGTGCGAGTGTCCTGAATGGAATCGGCACCCATCCGGAACGTTCCGGGAACGTTCCTTGTAGCATGTGAAATTCTGCTAATAGTAGTAGCTGCGTAGCTTTGGGCGGGGGTTCGGATTTACGTAGGGTTGTTGGTTGAGCGTGTTTCGCCATTCAGCGACTTCATCACATTTACCAGCTTAAAAAAGCGAGCATTTGGCTGTTTTCCTGTAGGAATGCGCTAAATGTGCGCGTTTTGATTTAAACATTTTGGCGGGTTTTTCCTGCAAATTAACGATTCACAACGGAGCTTCAACTATGTTTGGTCGCAGATTTCGGAACTTTCATCTCAATAGTCGTAACGATCGTCGAGCCAAACAGGCCGAATTGAGAGCAAATCGTAGCGACCATCGCTGGATGAAATTCTTTCGCAGTCGAGATGAACGAATTGCGAAATGGAAACGAATCTTCAAGCCATTTACACCACTCAATCTGGCTCAATTCAGTTATTTCTGGGCTGCGATGACGAGTGTCTTGGCTGGCTTGGTTCACACGATTGCACCGCCAGCACGAAGCTCCAATCGCGTTATGTCGCGCGCCGGCATGATTCGCTGGGGTGGCG